>NZ_JAMZAN010000002.1:0-621092 GCF_024181865.1 Vibrio sp. Y58_MX_L22 | reverse complement strand
AGCAGAGTCCGTAGATATCTATAATCAAATGAGGCCTCATACGGCTTTAAAATACAAAACGCCCGATGAAGTACATCGAGCGTTTTAGTTAAAAAGTGTCAACCCATATCAGGACGGGTCAGATTGATGAAACGACGCACTAACTTAGTACTGGTCCCTGATTGAGTGTGGAATCACTTTTTTGTGAGGATCTTGAAGCGATAGGCTCGGAAGCCACTGTTTTGCTTTCAACAAGCGGTTCAACAGGACCATCAAGTTTCTCTTGCTCTGGGTGAACATGCTCAGGCAGCATTGCCCATGGCTTAGGTTCGCGTCGAATACTATGAAACAGCGTTAAGCTCATCACCGCGATAAAAATGGCGATAGGGAAACCGGCAATAATGGAGGCCGTTTGCATTGCTTTTAACCCTCCTGCGTATAGAAGTACTCCCGCAATGGCTGCGATCATGATCCCCCACAATACGCGTATAGAGGTAGGAGGCTCACTGTGCCCAGCGGCATCGAGGGTACATAGAACCAAGGTACCCGAGTCTGCGGAGGTAATGAAATAAGTACCGAGCAATAGACACGCAAGTACGCTAAGTAGTTTACCAAACATACCTGTATCTAGATTGTCGAATAGCGTAAACAAAGCGCGTGTCGTATCGGCTTTAGTCGCTTCAAGAATCGGGCCGCCAGAAAAATCCGCAGGTGGTGTTTGTTTGGCTTCTTGTGCCGCAGTGACTTGCTCTTGATGAGCAACACGAGCGTCTTGCTCTACCTTCAACGCTGCACCACCAAATACTGAAATCCATAAGAACGTGATCAGCGTGGGTACGATGAGAGCACCGCCGATAAGTTCACGTATTGTGCGTCCTTTAGAGATACGAGCCACAAACATGCCAACGAAAGGTGCCCAAGTCATCCACCAAGGCCAGTAATAAGCCGTCCACCAGTTTTGCCAGCCAGAGTCATTCTGTGCATCGCTCCATAAGCTCATACCGACAATGTTTTGTGCATAAAGCCCCGTACTTTCGAGTAGCGTATTTAAGATATAGCGAGTTGGACCAATGTAAAGTACGACTAGCACGAGTGCGAGTGAAAGCAGCATGTTCCATTCTGATAAACGGCGAATACCTTTTCCTACACCAGATAGCACCGACGCAACCGCACAAGTACAAAGGGAAACGATAATAAAGAGTTGAATCCCCAAACTAATGTCTAGACCAAAGGCTTGATTCAAACCAGAGTTTATTTGGATAACTCCCATCCCCAAGGTTTGAGAGATACCGAAAGCTGTCACCGCGACTGTTAGGATATCAACCGTGTGCCCGATAGGCCCATAAATACGATCACCAATCAAAGGGTACAAGATAGAGCGTAGGGTAAAAGGCAGATCTTTACGGTAGGAAAAGTAAGCTAATGCGAGTGCAACAATGATAAAGACAGACCAAGGATGTAGACCCCAGTGAAAGAATGTCAGTTTCATTGATGTTGTTGCGGCTTCATTGGTCAGGCCTTGAGTAAATGGGTTGTCAGCGTAATGCCACATCGGTTCGGCGACCGACCAGAAAATTAAGCCTATCCCCATACCTCCGGAAAAAAGCATGGATACCCAAGACAAATAACTAAACTCTGGTTTTTCGTCATCTTTACTTAAACGAATATGCCCATATCGACTAACCATAAGGTAAAGAAGAAAACCGACAACGAGTGAAACAAGTCCGATGTAAAACCACTTCATATTCTGTAGCAAAATGCCAGAAATCGTTTCGAAGTATTGGCCCGCTTGATTGGCGAGAATGGCGCAGAAAAGTACAAAACCGATAACGACGATCTTTGATGCGATTGTCACAGTCGGATTGAGTCCTTTCAATATCCCAGATGTTGCTCTCATAGGCATCCCTCACAGTGCGTTTGTTTTAACGTTATTGTTTGTTGCGTTATTGTTAATTTTTGAAAGAGAGTAGAGAGAGGGCTTTTGTGTTTCAACTGATTAATACTCATCGGTTAATGAGTATTAATCATGACAAGAAGATCATTGTTAATTAAAAGGTTATTTTTTTGTTCGAGATCAATGCATGAATGACAAAAACTCATCCAAGCCCGGCGAAAAAGTCGTTTGTTTGTTGCCGGGTTGTTAATCACAATTATCTCCACTAACACAACACGATGTTGTACGCACTGGATGCAACTCGACTCTCGGAGATAAGAATATGAGCAATGTCAACCAAACCATTATTCCTGTTGAACTTGTTGATAATGTACTGAACCCAATCAGTGAAGCAACAGGAATGCCGAATCAGGCCTACACCAGCGAAGAGTATTTTACTTTTGAGCGTGATCAGGTGTTTGGTAACACTTGGGTATGTATTGGTTTTGCATCAGACCTGCTTAAAAATGGTTATGTAATGCCACTTGATTTCATGAATCTTCCACTACTCATGATGAGAAATCGTCAAGGTGAAGTCCAAGTCTTCCACAACGTGTGTAGCCACCGAGGTATGAAGCTGGTTCATGAGGCAGGCGAAGTTCAAGGAATGATTCGCTGTCCTTACCATTCATGGACGTACGATCTTGACGGCAATCTAAAAGGCACACCACACATTGGTGGTATCGCAAAACACAAAGATGATCGATTTAAGTGTGAAAAGCACGGCCTTAAGCCACTTCGTTCAGCCATTTGGATGGACATGGTATTCGTCAACTTATCGGGCAATGCAGAAAGCTTTGAAGACCATATCGCGCCGCTAGAGCAACGTTGGCAGCAATTCTTAGGTGAAGAAGGATTAGGGCTTCTTCGCCGCGTGAACATGGGTGGCAACTTAGAGATAGAAGTGAAAAGTAACTGGAAGCTTGCCGTAGAAAACTACTGTGAAGCTTACCACTTACCTTGGGTGCATCCGAGTTTGAACAGTTATTCTCGCCTAGAGGATCACTACAACATCATGTTTGCAGAGCGTTTTTCTGGCCAAGGTAGTCTCGCATACAACCTCTCTGATACTGCAGGAACACACTTACCTAAATTTCCAAGCTGGCCAGAAGATAAACTGCGTCATGCAGAATATGTTGCACTCTTTCCAAACGTGTTGCTTGGTATTCAAGCCGATCATGCCTTTGCGATGATGATTGAACCAATCACTGCGAATAAGAGTGTTGAGCACCTACGTGTTTTCTATGTGGGTGATGAAGCAACGAAAGATGAGTTCGCTGCGTGCCGTACTGCTACCGTTGAGTCATGGCGAGTCGTATTCGGCGAAGATATTGGAGCGGTCGAGGGCATGCAGGAAGGTCGTTACTCACCTGGCTTTGGTGGTGGTGTGTTCTCACCAGAAATGGATGTTCCGACGCATTTCTTCCAAACCTGGTTGGCAAAGCAAGTGAAAGCGGCACTGGAGCAGTAATATGATGCATTACCTTAATTATATTGATGGTGAGTGGTGCGATTCAGAGCAAGCGCTGACCGTCATGAACCCTGGCACAGCCGAAGCGTATGCGACGATTGCAGAAGCCACTATCACCGATGCAGATCGCGCAATGGCAGCGGCACGCCGAGTGGTCAATCAAGGCCTTCTTTCGGACGTTCGTCCAGCCGTCAGAACCGAGTGGATGTTAAAAGCCGCCGCAGCTATTCGTGAAATGGTTGATGAGGGTGGGTTAGTTGCCTGTCGTGAAAATGGGAAATCTTTGCAAGATGCCAAAGATGAGTTTTTAGAGTCGGCACGTTACTTTGAATACTACGCAGGCATGGCCGACAAGCTGGAAGGCACGTCAATTCCGTTGGGTAAAGACTATGTCGACTTCACTCAATATGTGCCGTTTGGCGTGTCGGTGCAGATTGTGCCGTGGAATTTCCCAGTTTCTATTTGTGCACGCTCATTAGCACCTGCATTAGCTGCTGGTAACGCAGTGGTGATCAAATCGCCAGAGATTTCCCCACTCGCTATGACGTTGTTGATTAAAGCGATTGAAAAAGCGGGTTTCCCAAAAGGCGCGATTAACTTGCTATGTGGCAAAGGCTCCGTAGTTGGCAGCCACTTGGTGCAGCATCAAGACGTTGATCAAATTGTCTTTACAGGTTCTGTGCCGACCGGCCAACGCATACTGAAAGATTCAGCGCAACGCGCCACACCATCTGTGATGGAGCTGGGTGGTAAATCGGCCGCTATCGCACTGAAAGATGTGAGTCTCGAAACGCTTTTACAAAGCGTTCAAGTCGGTATTTTCTTTAACGCTGGTCAAGTTTGTTCGGCAATGTCTCGTTTGCTAATTCAAAAAGAGCGTTATGAAGAAGTAAAAGCGGCGGTAGTGAAAATGGCGCAAGACCTAACCATTGGTCAAGGTGAAAGCCAGCCGGATATAACACCGTTGGTATCGGCTGATCAACAAGCGCGCGTGCTTGAAATGATAGAACAAGCAAAAGCCGACGGCGCGAACATCCTAACGGGTGGATACGCCCCTGATTTGTCGGGTTACTTTGTGGCACCGACGGTGATTGAAGCCTCACCAGATATGCGTATTGCTCAAGAAGAAGTGTTTGGTCCTGTACTGGTAATTACACCGTTTGAAACCGAGCAAGAGGCCGTTGAAATCGCGAATGGCACCGATTTTGGCCTGGTCGCTGGTGTCTTTGGTGAAAGCCTAAACCAAACATTGCGTGTGGCACAGCAACTGCGTGGTGGACAAGTGTTCATCAATGAATGGTTTGCTGGTGGCATCGAAACACCATTTGGTGGCGTGGGCTTGTCCGGGTTTGGGCGAGAAAAAGGACAAGAAGCGATTTATAGCTACGTCCAGACACGCAATATTGCCATTCGTTTGCAGCAAGACAGCAACGTATAGCTACCGTGTAACTGTATTTTCATCACCTCGTACCGGCTTGGATTTCAGACCACAAGCTAGGGCGAGGTTGATGGAATCACAACAAATCTGACAGCGGTTTGTAAACACGGAAATTCTGAACAAGGTAGTTGGAGTATAAGTGATGAGAAAGTGGCTCTGTATTATTTGCGGCTTAATCTATGATGAAGCACAAGGTTGGCCATCCGATGGCATTGCACCAGGAACAGCATGGGAAGATGTACCGGATGACTGGTTATGTCCTGACTGTTTAGTGGGTAAGGCCGATTTTGAAATGATCGAAATTACCGACGATGCGCCAGTAGAAGAGGTCGCGGCAGTGTCTTCGGTATCGGTAGGATCGTCTGTTCAGCCAAATACTGCTCAGCCTCTTCCATCTGAAGTTACTCAACCTGTATTCTCAAATGACCCTATCGTTATCATCGGTAGTGGCCACAGTGGTTACCAGTTGGCGGCGGCACTTAGAGCGCAATCTGAGACGGTTCCGATCACTGTCTTTACCGCTGATGATGGCGCTTTGTACAGCAAACCAGCATTGTCTAATGCACTGGTCATGAATAAAGACGGCGACGCGCTACAAAGTGAGAGCGCGTTGGAGTGGGAAAGCCGTCTCAATATCCGAGTTTACCCGCATACCCGTGTTGAACAGATCGATCGTGCCAATTCAACGTTACATACCTCCATCGGTAAATACGCCTACAGCCGCTTGGTACTGGCAACAGGTGCATCACCGATTGAAATCCCAATTGAGGGCGATCGCTCTTGGGTTATGAGTGTGAACGACTTAGTTGATTACCGCCGTTTCAGAGCGGAGCTGCAAGACAAAAAGCGCATCGCGATCCTAGGTGATGGCTTAATTGGCTGTGAGTTCGCAAATGATCTGATCGAAAGCGGCTATGAAGTAACAGTTATCGGGTTGGGTCAATGGCCAATGGAGCGTTTGATCCCGCAACAGTTGGGTGAATCATTACAAAGCGCACTTGCCGATCGAGGCGTGCAATGGGCTCTACAAGACAGTATCGCCAGAATCGAACCAAGGTCGGAATCTAGTGCGGTTTTACATCTAAACAGTGGCAAGCAGATTGAAGCAGATCTAGTGCTGAGCGCGGTTGGACTCAAGCCAAATGTTTCTCTGGCTGAGCAAGCAGGGCTCGAAGTGGGCCGCGGCATTAAAGTGAATCAATTCGGCCAGACGAGTGATGAGAATATTTACTCGCTAGGTGACTGTGTTGAAACTGAGCAAGGTTGGCAGCCTTATATTGCACCGATTAATCAAATGATCCCCTCTGTAGCGAAAAGCTTGCTAGGCGATGTCGCCCCTATCTCGTTAACACCAACTCCAGTGATTGTAAAAACGCCGATTCTTCCACTCACGATTTTCCCGGTAGCCGCTGAAGAACAGGGACAATGGTACATCGAGACCCAAGCAGATGAATTGACCGCTGCGTTTTATTCACCAGAAGGAGCAATGCTCGGTTTTGCGTTGCTAGGAAGAAAAGTACAGTCATTACGCGGCCCTTGGCTAGATCAATTGTCATTGAAACTGTCAGCAGCGTAGCGGAGAAAAAAGATGATTCATTTACCCAATGATGACGTGACGTGTGGTTGGTACCATGCGTTGCCAAGTATTCCAGAAAAATCGGCGTTAAAAGGTAAACAAAGTGCTGACTATGCCGTGTTAGGTGCCGGTTTCGCAGGCCTAGCTATGGCAAGACGTTTAGCTGAACTTATGCCTAATGCACGAATTATACTGATTGATGCGCAACGTATCGGCCAAGGGGCTTCAGGAAGAAATTCGGGCTTTGTTATCGATTTGCCTCATAAGTTTTCACTTGAGCATCCCGACCCTGAGCACAAGCAAAAGTTATTATCACTCAACCGTTCTGCGATTGCTCAGCTAAACACTTTAGTGTCGAAGCACAGTATTTCTTGTCAGTGGTCAGCAAAGGGCAAATATCAAGGAGCCGTAGGGGCGCGCGGTGAAGCGTATCTCGATCACTTTGAGCACCTAATGAAAGACCTTGGCGAACCATACTTCCATGTTAATGGCAGTGAGCTGGCGAGAGTCTTGGGAACAAACTACTACAGCCGCGCAATTTACACGCCAGGTGGTTATTTAATGCAACCTGCTGCTTTGGTGCGTGGGCTAGGGGAAAGCCTTCCAGAGAACGTCGAGGTGTTAGAGAACTCGCCAATCCGCAAGCTCAGTAAAGAAAACGGTTGCTGGGTATTACATGGAGATAGTGGCTCTGTTGAAGCCCCTGAACTGCTGCTTGGGACCAGCATTTTTACTCGGGAGTTTGGTTATCTTAAAAACAGACTACTTCCAGTGATGACGTTTGCAAGCTGGACGCGTCCATTGACTGACGCAGAAATGCAGCGATACGGAGGAGAGCTGAATTGGGGCCTAACTCCAGCTGATCATGCGGGAACGACGTTACGTATGACCGCCGATCGACGTATTTTGATCCGCAATACTTACAAACACGTGCCGAAATATGGCTCAAGCATGAACGATAAAGTCAGAGAACAAATTCGCGACGATCATCGTCAGGTCTTTCTGGCGCGTTATCCCGAGCTGGCCGACGTACCATTTACTCACACCTGGGGTGGGGTGTATGCCATCTCTCGTAACTTTACTAACTTTTTCGGTCAATTAGATGAAGGTGTTTATGCCAGCGCTTGTGACAATGGTGTTGGTGCTGCGTGGGGAACCATTTCTGGAACACTGTTAGCTGACTATGTCGTTGGTGCGACATCTAAATCATTGGATGACATACAGCAAGTGACAGGAATGCCTTGTTTGAATCCGCCAGAGCCTTTTTTAGGTTTGGGAGTAAAAACGCGTATCCAATTAGCAAAATGGCAAAGCCGGAGTGAATTATGAAGCAAGTCAAACTCGTTGATGGTAAAAATTTAGATTTCAATGTTCGTGGTGATACGCCGGGAATGGCGTATGTTGCCAGGGCGTTAAGCCCAGAAATTTCACCAAACATTGGTGTAGGCTTTGCTAAATGGGAAGGCGCTAAAGTGGCTTGGACAGTGCTTTATGATGAAGTTATTTTCGTGATTGAAGGCTGTTTCGAGCTGACCGCAAATGGTGAAACACATTTTGTGCACCCAGGTCAGATGCTGTGGATACCGGAAGGGACTGAATTGGTTTATGGTGGGCATGCTCTGTTCGGCTATGTGGTTCATCCAGGAAACTGGAAAGAGTTACATGGTATTGAATGACTTTTATCATTTAGTAGTGTCTCGGAAAGGCAAAACAAAAATCCGATTTTTACCCATGAGTTTTCGTAAAAGAACTTAATCTCAATGGAGCAAGGGTTTCTTACTTGCTATGTTTCTTGGTCACGTTTCCAGACGTGTTAGACCTTTCTCAATTGCTATTTTATCTATCAAAAAGGGAAGCCTTGGCTTCCCTATAATGAGTTTTCTTTTGGCTTGGCTAAATCTTTTATTTTAGCTCAAATTTACCCTGCATGATTGCCCAGTGACCCGGGAATGAACAGAAGAATGAATAGTCACCGCCGGCTTTCATTTTCTCAGTACTGAACGTAATGCTGGTGCTTTCACCGCCACCAATTACTTTTGTGTGAGCGTAGACGCGATCATCATTTGGTTTTACGTAGTTATTTTCTGCTCCAGCTGCCATGCCATCAGTACCGACTGCTTGTAGGTTGGCTGTGTCAGAGATGACCACGTTGTGACCCATCGATTGCGCTGGCATCTTACCTGTGTGATTCAGCGTCAGTTTTACCTCTTTACAAGTGGCTGGTACGCTCAATGTTTTAGTAGAAAACTGCATCATATCGTTAGCATCTAATGACACTTCACACTCGGCACTGGCTTGGGCACCAAAGCTCATTCCTACTAATGCGAAGGTTGTTGCTAATAAACGTAAAGACATATAACACTCTCCATTTTGTATTTTAGGCTGACTTGGATTGATCTTATCCAATAGTTCTCATTATCAGCCAATTTTCACTCCAAAAACGTGCTTCAATCGGTATATTGACGTTTTGTTGCAAGCTTGTACTGGTCAGTTCCGCTATTTGATCACTCAAATGCCTTATTTCATGCGATTGCGTGAGTTAAATCAAAAGTCGTGATTAGCCAGAGTTAAGGTGAAAATAATCTCGCTAAACGGGTGGAAGAATTGTTTGGTTTTACGGTATTGGAGAGGTTTCGAGAAAGAAGCTCAGCTAAATTGCTGAGCTTCTAGAGAACAGACGACAAGTAAACCTAGCGAGTTTGTTTTAACGCATGCAACACATCATGCAGTGAAGGTGCGACAGTATGGCCTAATTGCTTTATTTCGTCACAAGGCTCAACCAAATCAGGGATTTGATAAGTGATCATGTTCGCTGCTACCGCAGCACGCACGCCATTATTTGAATCTTCAAAGGCGAGACATTTGATTGGGTCTACGCTTAGACGACTTGCTGCAAGCAGGTAGATCTCTGGATCAGGTTTGCCGTGTGACACTTCACAGCCCGTCGTTAAGTTGTCGAAATACTTGCTTAGGCCCGCTAATTCCAACTTCTTCTGTGCCACTTCTTTTGCTGTAGAAGTGGCGACTGCAATTGGCAACCCTTGGCTTTTCAACCACTCAAGCAGCTCAATCACCCCTTCTTTTACTGGTATCGCTTGGTGCTTAACCACAGCGTCGTAACGGTCGCGCCACTCTTGGTGTAAGCGGTCAAGATCATCCCCATAAGCTTTACGAAAAATCACTTCAATGCCCGCTGCATTGCGACCAATGATTGAAAGGTAAACATCTTTATAGAAGGGGAGGTTCTGGGCTTCACATGCTTTTTGGAAAATATGCATACAGACGCGCTCAGTATCAAGGAGCAAACCATCCATATCAAAAATAGCAGCTTGGTAGTTCATTACATTAAGACTTTTTGGTTGGGATGGCGCATTTTGACACAAGCAGATCGGTTTTTCTTCTAAAAATTAGAACTTGATTTTGATCCTATGAGTTCACATTGCCTCTGAACACACTATACACAGAGTCTATAAATTAGGTGTGAAATATAATATTTTTAAAATTACAAAAATTTCAGTTAAATAGATAAAACTCTATCTTAATATAAGCTAGAGTTTTATTAATATTCTATTGTCATTTTAACTATTGGATAATTTATTAATAGTTAAAATTAATAATAAAATAATACCAAGTCACGATTGTTTACGACTGCATGAGTGTACCAGCTCTTGACTTCAGATATTTGTTGCTCTGATAAGCCTCCGAAGTCAACGTTATCTTGGTGAATATCTTGATTTTTTATCATAAAAACAACAGGGAAATCGTCAGGCAATGGGAATTTTATGGGATAATCGGTGTTAGTGAATGGGATATCGCAGAAATCGTTGACATCGCATGGATACCAAGAGTTATTGGACAAGTAATAACCAGTTATCTTACATATAGCTTCAAGCAAGTAAGCATAGGCGTAACCCAAGTGACTGTATTTTATCTCTTCAGACAGCATCTGCATAAGAAGCTCTTCAGCTCGGATGCTTTCGCCACTACTTTCCAGCATTTCATTAATCACTTTAAAGGAGTCTTGACACCTTTCCATGATGGCTTTTTCTAGCTCTGGATTACGCTCATTCTTTAGTACGTTAAAAACCTTTTCAGTATCTAATGAATATACTGTCGCCCCATATCCCATATTTTATTCTCCTCACTTTTATACAGTTAAATTCATTTAAGTGTTTTTATCGAAGGGATTATATTTTGATGTTTTTTGAAGGTAAAGTGTATACATAGAGGTTGTATTTATTATGATGAACTTTGAAAGTTTAGATTCTTAAAATAAATACTATATATTTAATTTTATTAGATCTGACTCATAAAAATACCTTAACTATTATTGTGTTTATTGTTAAGGGTTATTAAATCTGTGAGGTGGTTCAAGACAATAAAATTTAGAAGAAAATACCGTCAAACTTAGGTGGCTATTCTATCTGAGCACTCAGCCCACTACTTATAGTGGGCTGAGTGCGCGGTTGGGCATCAGGCACATTGTTTGGCGATGAATATGCCATATTAGGTGATATTCGTTAGTGTCTATTTTATCCCTAAGCGCTTCGCTAATCGGTGTAAGTTGCCGTTGTCCAGTTCCAACTGACGTGCCGTTGCTGCCCAGTTGCCTTGGTTTTCTTCCAGTGCTCGAACAATCATCGCTTTTTGGAAGGCATCTGTGGCAGGCTTTAATCCACCTTCTGGTAGCTCACGCCGAGAGTTTTGCTCCGTTTCTTCAACATTCTTGATGTTCTGATTCGGCGTTCGAATATCAAAATCTTGCTCAACCAACTCAATGTCTATGGCGTGAGTACGTGCTTTTGCCAAAACACCAGCACGTTTAATGACATGTTCAAGCTCTCGCACGTTGCCTGGCCATGAATAGTCTTTGAGTGCCTGCACCAAAGTGGGGGACAAACGAATGCTGTTCAATCCCAATTTGCTTCTTAAGCGTTCGGCGAAAAAGCCCGCTAACAACACAACATCGTCTTCACGTTCACGAAGAGGTGGAACATGAAGCGGGAAGACGCTTAGGCGGTGATATAAGTCGGCTCGGAAGCGACCAGCAGTCACTTCTTCATGCAATATACGGTTAGTTGCGGCGACAATGCGTGTGTTGACTCGAATATGGCGGTCATCACCCACACGTTGAATGTCTCCATATTGTAGAGCTCGAAGTAACTTGGCTTGCAGCTCTAACGACAGTTCGCCGACTTCATCCAAAAACAGTGTGCCGCCATCGGCTTGTTCGAACTTACCTTTACGATTGCTGATCGCGCCCGTAAATGCGCCTTTGATATGTCCGAACAACTCGCTTTCCGCGACTGATTCGGGCAGCGCTGCACAGTTGAGGTAAACCAAAGTATTGTTCGAGCGGCTAGAGCGATGGTGAATAGCGCTGGCAACCAACTCTTTACCTACGCCCGTTTCTCCCATCACTAGCACAGACAATTCAGTATCGGCGACTGCATCAATCTGCTCTTGAAGATTCTTCATCCCCTTAGAGTTGCCAATGATTTCATTACTTAAGGTGCGTTTCTCGGCGTAAGAGTCGCGTGGCAGGCTCGCTTGTGTCTCGAGCTGTTCTAGTAGGAGTGCAGTGTGCAAGCCACCTGCTGCCAATGCGCTGACAAAACGTAACTCTTGGTTGCGTAGCCCATCAAATTGGTTGGGGTCGAAGGCGTCAATCGTAATGGCACCAATCAGTTGATCGTCGATCAGCAGAGGTAAACCAATGCAGGAATGGACATGCAGTTTGTCATCGTGGTTTGGAATCAAGCCGTCGTATGGATCAGGTAAGTCGCAGTCGGAGGGAAAGCGCACGATGTCGCCTGCTCGGGCAATGGCTTCTAATCTTGGGTGCTGCTCAATGGAGAAACGGCGTCCAAGGACCTCTTTCGCCAATCCATTGATCGCTAAAGGTTTAAAGTGCTGGTCTTCATACAAAAGAAGGGCAGAAGAGTCACACTTCAATACCTCTCGAATCGTGGTTAATAACGTGTCGAAGCGAGCTTGTTGAGTGAGCGCCGAGTTAAGGTCTTGCGTGATGTGTAGCCATTGCGCGATTAAAGAAGTCATAGCCAATACCGATTGTGTCAATATGACTATTGTAGTGTCTAAATGACTATTTTCAACTGTGTCTAAATGACAGCTATTAAAGTTGGGTTTTAATTAAGATATTGAAATATATAGCAATTAAAAGTTGGCACGCCCAGTGCAATACAAGAAGAAATTATTTTTGTTTATCCCGTCATTCAAGGTAGTAATTATGACAATTCACGTAAAAAACAACATTCACTGGGTAGGTCAACGCGATTGGGAAGTTCAAGACTTCCACGGTACAGAATACAAAATGACAAAAGGTACCAGCTACAACAGTTATCTAATTCGTGAAGAGAAAACCGTATTGATTGATACGGTCGATCATCGATTCAGTCAACAATTCATCCAAAATTTAGAGATGGAAATCGACCTTAAGTCTATCGACTTTATCGTGGTAAACCATGCAGAAGAAGATCACTCGGGCGCATTGTCTGCATTGATGGAGAAAATTCCGAACACACCAATTTACTGTACAGAAGCGGCGATTGATTCGATTGTGGGTCATCACCACCATCCTGAGTGGAACTTCAAAACCGTAAAAACGGGCGACAGCATCGATATCGGTAATGGCAAGCAACTAGTGTTCGTGGAAGCGCCGATGCTGCATTGGCCAGACAGCATGATGACCTACCTAACGGGCGATGCAGTGTTATTCAGTAATGACGCATTTGGTCAGCACTACTGTGATGAACGTCTGTTCAATGATGAAGTGGATCAAAATGAGTTGATGGAACAGTGTTTGCGTTACTACTCAAACATCCTAACGCCATTCAGCAGCTTGGTAACCGCTAAAATCAAAGAAGTGCTGAGCTTTAATTTGCCTGTCGACATGATCGCAACGTCACACGGTATTGTATGGCGCGATAATCCAGTTCAAATCATCGAGCAATACTTGGCGTGGGCAGACAATTATCAAGAAGATCGCATTACGATTTTCTACGATTCTATGTCAAACAACACCCGAATGATGGCCGATGCAATCGCGCAAGGCATTCACGATGTCGATCCTGGTGTAGCGGTCAAAGTCTTTAATGTTTCTAAGCATGATAAGAATGAAATTCTCGCCAACGTATTCCGCTCAAAAGGCATCTTGGTTGGTTCGTCTACCATGAACAACGTCATGATGCCGAAGATCGCAGGTATGCTAGAAGAAATTACCGGTCTGCGCTTTAAAGCGAAGAAAGCCGCTGCATTCGGTAGCTACGGGTGGAATGGTGGCGCGGTGGATCGTATCCATGCTCGATTGACTGACGCAGGTTTTGAAACCGCAGTGGGTTTGAAAACCAAATGGCGACCAGATGGTAATGCGATGCGTGAATGTCGCGAACATGGTCAGAACATCGCGAAGTTGTGGGCGAAGCATGACCTGACAAGTCCTGTTATTTCGCCGGCGATTGCTACGTCTGCACCACAAGTTCAATCACAACCCGCAGCACAAGTAGCAACACAAGCGGTAGTCGATGCTGCTCCTAGCAACCCTAGTGCCGAGGCGCATCCTGCAGATTGCCAATGCATGGTTTGCACCGTTTGTAATTGGGTATACGACCCAGCTAAAGGCGAGCCTAATCAAGGCGTTGAACCGGGTACTGCATGGTCTGAAGTGCCAGATTACTTCTTGTGCCCAGAATGTCACTTGGGTAAAGACGTTTTCGTTGAATACAACGGTTAGGAGGGAATATGCAAGCACCTATTGTGATTATTGGTAGCGGCTTTGCGGCTTACCAATTGGTGAAAACAGTGCGTCGAATGGACGCACATATTCCGCTGCAAGTGTTTACTGCTGATGATGGCGCGGAATACAACAAGCCCGATTTGAGTCATGTATTCAGTAACAAGCAAACTGCCCGAGACTTGGTAGTTAAAAGTGGTGAGGCGTTTGCACAGGAACACAACATCGAACTGTTCGCCCATACCAAGGTTGAGCATGTCGACGTGCAAGCTCAGCAAGTGGTCGCCAACGGCCAAACCTATCCTTATTCCAAACTGGTGTTTGCGACAGGCGCGAAAGCCTTTGTGCCGCCAATATCTGGTGGTGCAGCACCTGAGGTGATAACGCTGAACTCGCTACAAGAATATCAATTAGCGGAAGAGCAAATTAGCCGCGCGGAACGAATTCTAGTAATGGGTGGTGGTTTGATCGGCGTCGAGATCGCCATGGATCTCGCAACCAGTGGTAAAGCGGTTACGGTGGTTGAGCCAAATTCCCGTTTGCTCGCTAACTTGATTCCTGAATTCGTCGCATTGCCGCTCGAAAACCAACTTAAGCAGCAAGGTATTCAACTTGCCTTGGAGACTGGTGTAGTTGCGATCAATCGTTCAGATGATTCGCTGGTGGCAAGCTTGAGCAAAGGTAAAGCAATCGAAGCCGATGTAGTGATTTCAGCGGCGGGTTTACGTGCTAACACTTGGTTAGCGAAGGCTTGTGGGTTGAGTGTCAATAAAGGCATCGAGGTAGATGCCCGATTACAGACATCAGCAGCCAATGTATTTGCATTAGGCGATTGTGCTGAGATCCAAGGTCGAATGATGCCGTACCTCCAACCGATCGTGCTAAGTGCCAATGCTTTGGGCAAACAACTACTGGGGCAAGAAGCAGAGTTGAAACTACCGCCCATGATGGTAAAGGTCAAAACGCCGAGCTACCCAATTCAATTGGCAGGCGATTTTAGTTCGGTGACGAACTGGAGCGTGCAGATTTCTCAAACTGGCATTGCCGCGAAAGCAGAAGATGAAAATAGCCGACTCATGGGCTTCGTCGTGACGGGAGAACAAGTTACGCAAGCATTTCCATTGCTTCGAGAGTTGTCTCAAGCCGGTCAGGCTTAACCGATTTAAACGAAAAGAATTGTAATTAGAGAGGGTATTATTATGTCGCATCTACGAATTCCTAAAGACTGGACTGTTCAACGTTCAACGCCTTTCTTCACTAAAGACAATGTGCCACCAGCGCTACTGACTCATCACAATACCGCTGAGGGTGTGTTTGGGCAGCTGTGCGTCATGGAAGGGCAAGTGACTTACTACGGCTTTGCTGATGAAAATGCCACAGAAGCAGAAGTAGTGGTGGTGATTAATGCAGGCCAGTTTGCTACAAGTCCACCGCAGTACTGGCACCGCATTGAGATGAGCGATGATGCTCAGTTCAACATCAATTTCTGGTCGAACAAGGACAAGAGTGGGCAAGCGATGTTCCACGCTAAGCAGTAGTGAACCTTTGTAAGTGCTTTGACTGTTACGCTAATCGTCAAGTAAAGGGGGGTAGAAGGCGCAATAAACGGACTGCAATGCAGGATCATCGAGACCGAGGAAAGAGAAATCACGAGTAATGATTTCAATTCTTTAGTAGCATGTTACGAAACATTTCAGTCAGGTGAACTAAGGGAAGCGTGCAATGGAAAAACAACGAGTAGCATTTATTGGTCTGGGTGTGATGGGATACCCAATGGCTGGTTACCTAAGTAAAGCGGGCTTTGAAACCAAAGTATACAACCGCACAAAAGCGAAAGCCGACAAATGGGCTGAAGAATACCAAGGCGTAGCTTGTGAAACACCACGTGAAGCGGCAGAAGGCTGTGACATCGTTTTTACCTGTGTGGGTAATGATGATGACGTTCGTAGCGTTGTTTACGGTGAAGAGGGCATTCTGGTCGGTTTGAAAGCGGACGCAGTGCTAGTCGATCACACGACCACTTCTGCAGACCTAGCGGTTGAGCTGGCTGAAGCGTGTGTTAAGTACGGTAATCACTTTATTGATGCGCCAGTTTCTGGTGGTCAAGCGGGCGCAGAAAATGGTGTTCTAACCATCATGTGTGGTGGTGAACAAAGCATTTTTGACCGTGTGTCTCCGGCGATGGATGTGTACGCGAAGCAGATGACGCTACTGGGTGAAAACGGTCAGGGTCAACGCTGTAAGATGGTAAACCAAATCTGTATTGGTGGCGTTTTACAAGGGCTGAGTGAAGCTTTGTTGCTGGCACAAAAATCAGGCTTGGACATCGCTCAAGTTGTAGAAACGCTTAAGCATGGCGCTGCAGGTTCTTGGCAGATGGAAAACCGCGCAAATACGATGGCTGAAGACAAGTTCGATTTTGGCTTCGCTATTGATTGGATGCGCAAAGACTTAGGTTTCTGTCTGCAAGAAGCTGAGCGAGTGGGTCTAGAACTTCCACTGACTAAGAAAGTGGATGAGCAATACGCAGACCTTCAACGTGATGGTTTAGGTCGCATGGATACATCAGTACTGATCAAAGCGGTAGCTAAAAATCAGTAGTTGATGAATCAGTAATAGATAAACAGTTCTTTGGTATCAAAGAGCTTAAAGAAATCTAAGTTAATCATAATGAACCTCCTTGAGCATTGGTTGTGGCTAGTGATTAAGGATTAGTGATTTGAAATCAGGAGGTGCTGTTGGGCACCTCCTTTTTTATGTCTTTTAATCACACAGCGTGACGATCACAGCGTTCGCTTACTTGTTTAAGCCTAGTGCAATCTCAAGACCTTTGCCGTACGCTTCGTCCGCTTGGTATGCGTGTTGAACGTGGCGCTGTTGGATGAACTCTGGTACACCGTCCATTGCGCGAGCTGTGTTGTCGAACAGAGTTTGACGTTGCTCTTCACTCATCAGACGGAATAGGTCACCCGCTTGGCTGAAGTAGTCTTCGTCTACACGGTGATCGTAGTGATCAGCGTTGCCGTTGATGCGTAGAGGTGGCTCAGAGTAATCTGGTTGCTCTGCCCATTCTTGTTTGTAGTTTGGCTCGTAACCTAGTGTTGAACCAAAGTTGCCATCAACGCGCATTGCGCCATCGCGGTGGTAGCTGTGAACAGGGCAACGAGGTGCGTTCACTGGGATTTGATGGTGGTTCACACCTAGACGGTAACGCTGAGCATCGCCGTAAGCGAACAGACGACCTTGTAGCATTTTATCTGGAGAGAAGCCGATACCAGGTACGACTGCTGCTGGGTTGAACGCTGATTGCTCAACTTCTGCGTAGAAGTTTTCTGGATTACGGTTCAGTTCGAACTCACCAACTGGGATCAGTGGGTAATCTTTTTGAGACCATACACGTGTTAGGTCGAATGGGTTGAAGTTGACTTCATCCGCTTCTAGCTCAGGCATGATCTGTACGTACATCTTCCATTTAGGGAAGTCTTGACGCTCAATCGCTTCGTAAAGGTCACGGTGATGGCTTTCGCGGTCTTTACCTACGATCGCTTCTGCTTCTTGGTCAGTTAGGTTTTTGATGCCTTGCTGAGTTTTGAAGTGGAATTTTACCCAGTAACGCTCGTTTTCTGCGTTGATGAAGCTGAATGTGTGGCTACCAAAACCATGCATATGACGGTAAGAAGCAGGGATACCACGGTCACTCATTACGATAGTCACTTGGTGGAATGCTTCAGGTAATGACGTCCAGAAATCCCAGTTGTTGGTAGAGCTACGCATGTTAGTGCGAGGGTCGCGTTTTACTGCGTGGTTTAGGTCTGGGAATTTTAGTGGGTCACGTAGGAAGAATACTGGTGTGTTGTTACCAACCAAGTCCCAGTTACCTTCTTCAGTGTAGAATTTTAGTGCGAAACCACGGATGTCGCGTTCTGCGTCTGCTGCACCGCGCTCACCAGCTACAGTAGTGAAGCGAGCGAATAGTTCTGTTTTTTTGCCGATGTCAGAGAAGATCTTAGCGCGAGTGTATTTTGTGATGTCGTGCGTTACTGTGAACGTACCGTAAGCACCAGAACCTTTTGCGTGCATACGACGCTCAGGGATCACTTCGCGGTCAAAGTGTGCCAATTTTTCAAGGAACCAAACGTCTTGTAATAGTTGAGGGCCACGAGGACCTGCAGTCATAACGTTTTGGTTATGTGCGACAGGGCAACCTGCTGCTGTAGTCAATTTCTTGTTTGTCATTTTTCTTCCCCCTCCAGGGTTCAATACCTTAGAAACTGTAGAGGAGGTTATTACGGAAAAGCTGGGGGAGAAAACTGATATTGCTTATCAATTCAATAGATGGTGACTATGGTCGAAACTATATTAGAATCAGAAATTTACTACATTAGCTTGATTGACATAACAATCGGCGTTCTC
The DNA here is from genome assembly GCF_024181865.1 of Vibrio sp. Y58_MX_L22. Lineage (NCBI taxonomy): Bacteria > Pseudomonadati > Pseudomonadota > Gammaproteobacteria > Vibrionales > Vibrionaceae > Vibrio > Vibrio sp. Y58_MX_L22. The sequence continues at coordinate 602,529 of NZ_JAMZAN010000002.1, read as the reverse complement.
GAAAGCGATTGACTGGGGGGAGCGCTATCCAGTTAGCGTGTCTGCGATGCTAGTAATATCGCCCCTTAAATGAAGTTTTACGTGTCATCAAAGGGGCGAAAGGGGGGAAGTAATTAAGAGTACTTCACTTCAAGTTGTTCAGCTTTTGCAAATGCTGGGTGTGTCGCGAGCTGCTTCCCATAACGTTCAATATTAGGGAAGTGATTAACTAAACCAAACTTTTGAACCAATTCGACAATGAAAGACATCATGATGTCAGCGCCAGTCAGACGCTCTTCTACTAGGTAAGTTTTGCCTTCTAAGGATTGCTCGAAGTAGCCTAGTACATTCATTGCTTCCTTGTCGGCATAGCCTGATAAAAACTGAGTTTCATTTGGCTCTTTGCTTACGAAGATTTTTAGCAGCATAGGTAAAATTGCAGAGCTTTCTGCAAAGTGCATCCATTGCAAATATTCTGTGTGTGCTTTTGTACCACGCTCAGGAGCAAAGGCTCCGTCACTGTATTTCTCAATCAAATATTCGGTCATTGCACCTGACTCAATGATAATCTCGCCGTTATCTTCAAGAACAGGTGACTTTCCTAATGGGTGAACACTTTTTAGTTCTGGCGGTGCCATGAAGGTCACGGAATCACGGACATAGGGTACAATCTCGTAATTTACATCTAGCTCTTCAAGTAACCAAATGATGCGCTTTGAACGAGACTGATTGAGGTGGTGAAGTTTAATCATTTACATATCCCTTTTTATAATGGGTCGTTAATCTGTACTACAAGCTTGCCGAAATTCTTACCTTCCAACAGACCGATGAATGCTTCTGGCGCATTATCCAGTCCTTGTACTAGATGTTCGCGGTATTGGATCTTTCCTTCTGCCAACCATTGATTAATATCTTGCGCAAATTCACCGTAACGATGTCCGTAATCATCAAAAATGATGAAGCCTTGCACCTTGATTCGTTTGGTCAGGAGCTTACCCATTAGTAATGGAAGATGGTCGGTACCTTCAGGCAGCTCTGTCGCGTTGTACTGAGAAATCAAACCACAAAGTGGGATACGCGCATTTGTATTCAGAAGTGGCATTACAGCCTCGAATACTTTGCCACCTACGTTTTCGAAGTAAACATCGATACCTTTGTCACAGGCATTTTTCAGTTGTTCTGCAAAGTCTTCAGCTCTGTGATCAATACACTCATCGAAACCAAGCACCTCTTTAGCGTAACGGCATTTTTCTTCTCCGCCTGCTATACCAACAACTCGGCAACCTTTGATTTTACCAATTTGACCAACTGTTGCGCCTACAGGCCCCGTAGCAGCTGCTACCACGATGGTTTCCCCTGGTTTTGGCTGACCAATGTCGAGTAAACCCATGTACGCGGTAAATCCTGGCATACCTGCAACGCCTAACGCGTAAGAAGGGTTTTGCGGTTCTTTACCAAGTTTAATGACCATCTCACCAGTTGAGATAGCGTAGTCTTGCCAGCCAACAGTGTAGGCAAGAACCCATTCACCTGCTTCGTAATCTGGGTGGTTTGATGCTTCTACCTGACAAACTGTACCACCGACCATTACGTCATCAATTGCAACAGGGTCAGCGTATGATTCGGCATCACTCATGCGACCACGCATGTATGGATCTAGAGATAAATAAACCGTTCTCAATAGCATTTCACCCTCTTTCGGAGTCGGTTTCGTTACCTCTTCTAAACGAAAGTTTTCTTGTGTCGGTGCACCATGGGGACGTGACGCGAGTACTATTCTGCGATTTGTTGCGTTAGTCATATCTATCTCACTTGTTGATTAGACCGGTCGTCTAGTATTTATTTCAAAATATCCCGCTTATGTAAAGCGGGAAGGTTTACTGTGTTAACACTGACGCTTTTTCTGACAGTGAAACGTGTGTAGGGTGTTCATTCTGCTTCCACGCCGCCCGTTATGGGCAAGTGCGCGTATTCTGCAGTAAGTGTTGAGTATAGGTCAGACTTTGCGTCAATGCTGCCTGATCTTGATAAAGTTTGTTCAGCAAGCTAGCGCCATTCCAAAGGTAGTATATCTGCCTTGCTAATAACGCACTGTCACCATTGGGGATTGAGCCATCTTGAATGCCGATGTCAATGCAATCCGCTATCGCTTGAATGGTTTTGTCTGCTCCTTGGCGTAATGCCAAGCGCATTGACTCAGAGAGATCGGAGACTTCTGCACTTAACTTAACCAATAAACATTTGTTCGCATTACACACGTCGTCTTCTACTTTGACCATTTCTTCGAAATAGCTCATTAGGCGTTGGTAGCCACTCAGTTCAGTATTGGTAAAGCGTGCGTTTAAACGCTCAAAATACTTAGTAAAGTAGTCTTGAATCATCGCTTCACCAAATTGTTCTTTGGATTTGAAGTAATGATAAAACGAGCCTTTTGGCACTGCGGCCTTTTTTAATAGCTCTGAAAGACCAACACTCGTAAACCCTCGGTTTACGATCAACTCGTATCCGACGTCGAGAATATGTTGGCGTGTGTCATTCGTCTTTGCGTTCATGAAGTGTACTATAGAATGAATTAGACCAGTCGTCTAGTATTTGTTGTGGGTTATTTAATCAGCTCATACTCAATAACAAAGAGCGTGTCGGTATTTGGGTAGATTTCTCGAATTAACTGCTTGAGTTTTGGTAGTTCGATGGCTTCTTGTTCGGCATGAAACTCATTAATACCTTCAAAGTGAAGTGGTTCTACAGAACGTATCTTGATATCGCAGACTTTACGATCCGTTTCTAAGGTAAAAACTTCGACTTCTGTATTGGGAACGTAATGGCTTTCTGATTCATCTCGAATCGTTATCGTCTTTTTGCCTGACGTGATCAACGGGGTTAAGAATTCAAAAAAAGTAATCTTGGTTGGATGAGATGGCATGATGTACTCGTTAGTCTGGTTGTTTGGCGTAATTATATACCCAAATCCCCCAGAGATTCCTGTATTACTAGAACGACCGAGTGCGGATGAAGCGAATTAACTTGGCACTAAAGTAACCTGAGATAACGCCTATCCAGTTGGTGCTGAGATCATCAAAACTAAATGATCGATTTGGAATAAAAAGTTGGCTTATTTCTTCCATTGAAACGATAGCTAACAGCAGTAGCAAAAGACGAATCCCAAAAACGTCGGTTTTATTCGAGCTCACCAGAGAAGGGAACGTGAAGACCGATAAAAAGCCGATCAATAAACTGAAAGTAAAGTGAAGCGTACTTGATCCGCCTAAGTAGGTTTCCATTTGCAGGTAAGCAGTATGGTGTAGGTCAGAGCTTTTCCACAGAGAGAGTGAAGCGGTTAGCGTCAGGACTAAAACAAAACTCGTGCGTGCCAGTATTAAAGCCATAATTAACCTATTGGAAAGAAGCCTAAGTAACGTTTTACAAAGTACAGTGCAGCTAAATTCTGGATAGCCATGCCAATTGCCATTGCCCACGCTGCACCAATCACCCCAAACATTTGGCAAAGCGTAACAAGTAGGCAGATGGACACCGTACCGGAGGAAATTGTAATGTATTTCATGGTTCTCTCATGACCACTCATTAATAATAAAAAACCTACTGAACCAGTCGCAACATTGACTAACTGCCCCAGAGAAAGGACGACTAATAGTGGCGCCGCGGCGAGAAACTCCTCACCAAAAAACTGCATTACAAACTCGGGGAAGAGGGTGCAAATAATTACGGGTACAATCGCTAAACCAACATTGGCTCGGCACGCCAAGCGGCTCAGGTTCTGCAGTTTACGCATTTGACGCTCTTTGTAGAGAGAGGCAAACATCGGGGCGACCACAAAGTTAATGGTAATCAGCACGAAGCCAATCAGTAGTGATGTACGTTGGGCTGCGGCTAACAAACCGAGTTCCGCTGTTGAGATAAAAAAGCCCGTAATAACAAGGCTTCCCCATTGAAGAACATTCGTGAAGATACTGCCAACCCAGACTTGCTTGGCAGAAGAGACCATTTTTTTGTTTGGTACGAAAGCCGATGTTTGATATTGATCTGAGCCAAGCCAATTGGCACTAGATATGACCGCGACACCTATGCTCGCTAAAAGCAGTGCGGTCATTAGATTGTTGATATTTTGCTGACCGATATAGTCTAGGGCAAAGACAAAAATGACCATCAACATGCTTACCCCAAGCTGCAACGCAAACAGAGATGATACTACTTTTCTACATGCTTGAAGCACCCGACTGTTGGTTTGCGCAAGCACCAAGAAAGGTATGCAAAGCAAGCATAAAGTAATCGCATACATTGGTGATTGAGTCTGGTTTAGCTGTTCTGGAAACAGATTAAACCCTGCTAACAAAACGCCTATGGCGAGCAAGCAAAATGCCATACTTCGATAAAGTGCGGTTTTATAGTTTTGGCTTTGTTCAAGCTTCTCTTTGTTATTAAAAGCGATCGCATTGTAACGAACTAACGAGACATCAAAACCTAGCTGAGAAACGATAGCGAGTAGCGAGACTAGGTTGAATAAAAAGAAAAATTGACCGGCCGTCGAAGCGTCACTGGTCTTCGATACAATCAGAGTCAGTAAAAAAGCAAATAGCGCACTCAACACACGCGTGATTGCGGTTTTTAATCCAGTAGATAACAAGCTTTTTTTACCGCTGGGCATCAACAGTAATTTTTGTTGAACAGTGTGAAACATAGGGGCATTTAACCGTAAAGTTTATTGAGTGCGAGGCGCTGTTTTTCTTCACTGAAGGCATCGTTTAATTCTGCTGTATATTGGCGAAAATCAATCTCTTCATAATGATTGACACAATGCGCGATCTGCTTGGCCATTTCTTCAGGTGTGAGCGCTAAAAACGGGTAGTTGAGATCTTTGGTTGCGCCGATGGTCCGAATAACCATAGGAAGATGTAACTTGGATGCTTCTAGAATGGTTAACGGCATCCCTTCCCATGCTGCAGTATGTAGATAAAGGTCTGAACCCTTGAGCTTTTCAACTACCTCATCGCGAGGCAGCATGCCCGTTACATCCACATTTTCAGTGCGTAATTTCTGTTCGAGTACGTGGTCACCGCCACCTATCCATGTGATTTCTATCGGGCGGTTAAGCGCATACCGATTAAGGAACTGCAATGTGCTGATAAGAAACTGAGGATCTTTTTGGGGCGCGACACGACCAAGTACAACGAGCTTCAGCGCTTCTTGCTTGTTTCGTTCTATACGATCTTCACTTTGATAAGACACGTAGTTGTTGAGCAGTTCGGCACGTTTCGCACCAATGCTAATGGCTAGGTCACACTCTCGTTGGCTACAGCCTGCAACCACATCAATTTTGCTCAGTTTTACTTTCTCTAGTGCTTTATAGATCTGGCGTGCAAGCTCTGAGATATCTTCACGTTCGAAGGCATAACAGTGCGGTGTGTAAACCAAGCGTGCCTTGCCAAGCTTTAGAAATCGGCCGAGAAATCCTGCTTTACTCGAGTGCAAATGCACGACGTCGGGACCAAGTGATGCAATCATGTGGTTTGCATCGCGAATAAATTGAAGCAAGCCGCCTTCTACCCACTTTGTCTGTACGAAAATGTGGTGGTTGTTCTCATTGGTCAAGTCGTTTTCTCGGGCTCTGGCTAGCAAGAAATGCTGATAAGGCTCGTCTCTGGATGAGTGAACATAACTATAGAGAGCAGTTTGAACGCCACCTCCAAATGCTTCTGTAACATGGAGCACTTTCTTCATGATGATTTTGTCCCTGGTGTTTGCATCCATTTGTGTTTAAAAGCATCACGCTCTTGCTCTGAATAAACGTGGCGATACAAGGGAAGATCGTACATATAGAACAGTTTTGAGAAGTCGTAGTGATTCTTAAAGTGTTGGTGGATATTGGAGTACCACTTGTTTTTCGCTTCGTTGCTGTTTTTCAGCACGAAGTCTTGCAACTCAAGAAACTCACCGATTTCTTTATCAAGAGAACTGAGCTGTTCGCATTTGATTAGCATGACGTTGGCCTGATCGTTCTGGAATGTGAAGAAAGGTTGAGTGTTGTCCAGCTCTTGGCGCATCACATCGATATTGAAATTACGCTTTAACTCGTTGTCGAACCAGTCCGCAAAATAGTTGAGATTGATATAGTTATCAAAACAATGCTCGAGGTGCTGATACGTGACTTCCATATCTCGGTGAATTGCATCGTTCTTTTTGCCTTCGATAAATTGCAAATGGAGATCTTGAAAGAAGCGAGAAAAGACAGTTGCGATTGGATCGCGGACCAGCGTAACGATTTTAATCTGTTCTCGTTTTTGTAAGATACGTTTTCGCTGCTTGAGCACTAAGCGATAGAGTGCGCGGTTTCGGAAGTCGAAGAATTTACTCACGTCTTTTTTATTGTGATACATGTGAAATTCTTCGTGATCATCAAAGGTGTGGATGTGATAGCTCGGGATATTTTTCTCCCCTAGCGTGTGCTCAATTGATGAGGAGCCAACTTTGCCCATTTGGTAAACTAAAACAAAATTATCAGCTTGGAGTTCTCGGTTCTTTTCAAATTGTCGAGAGATTGAATACTTCATCTATCCTATCCTTGATTATTCATATTCGTGGTGATGGTTTACCGGAAAAGTATGAGCAATGGCCCGTGAGTCGTTGCTCATGCTGATCATGACGGGTAACAAGAGTATTAAAATTATGGTGGTGTTTACCGCAACGAAAAACACCATGATGAGGGCGTATATCGCAAGTAATAGGCTTTTTCTGTTTTCATTAAGGCTGCGGAAGCAAAAGCGAATAAAAAGAAAATAACCACCAAACAGCAGACCGATACCAAGCAATCCGTATTCAATTGCGGTATCTAACACAAAGTTGTGGGTGTAGATCGCCAGCTCATCATAGTTAAAGTAACTGATCATAAAGTTGGGTAACATTTTCGCGCCGACACCTAACACCGGGTGTTGAAGTAAAATATCTAGCCCATTGGCAAGTAAAAGTTTTCTATGAAGATTCGATACCCAGCGGGCTTCACTTTGGTTGGCAAATAAGACGTCTTCTTGGGTTATTTCCAATGTGTCTGCTAGCGTTTCAAACCCAACGTAGAGTGTGGTTGTGACGGCAGTAAACACAATGAAGCTCAAGGCTAATAAAATTGTCCACGTGTACGTTTCGCTGAGCGATTTTCTCATTAAGTTTTTTACGAGCAGTTGGTCAAAGAAGAAAAGCAGACAAAAACCAAGTAGCGCTTTTCTTTCTTGTGACAACACCAGTAATACTAAAGCTACGAGCATCAAAAGGTGGAAAGCGCGAATTTTATCTCGATAAAGGTACAGTAGCGAGCACAGTACACCGAACCCGTATTTACTTACCCCGAGTAACTTAAACCCGCTTTGATAGCCCTGAGCAAAGTGCCATAAGGCAACGAGCGTACAGATGAAAAACAACAGATACGTGAAATAAACCATTACCCGTTCGTCATCAAACACGCCATAGGCGTACATTAGGCTCAGTAGGCACAAAATCGCTAACCATTGCACAGTTTCTATAACTAGCGGCATTAAAGGGACGCGATTTAGCAGACCATTTATGAACACATACCCAGTGAACAATATGAGGAACCCCATACAGGGATGCATGAGTTTTTCAGCTTTTCCTTCCAATACCACTAATGCAGTAAAACCAATAGACAAAAGGCTTGCGATGTCAGATGGGGCTAGCGCTATTCCTCCAGCACGAAACTTCATTGGAATAAAGAACAATACTAATAGGCATGCTGCAAGCAATGAGGCGCGATGGCTCGATGGCGCGGAACTATTTGTTGGCGCAAAGCTGCTGGTAGATTCCATAGTAACCTTCACGAAATTTATCGATGGTGTAGAGAGAGGCCCTATTGACTGAGTATTGACTTGCAGCGTCATACCGCTTAACACTTTCACACAGCTGGAGCACTTTTTGGCTCAGTTCAGTGGCGTTACCAACCTGAAATAAATATTCGGCACGTCCGGTGACGTCATCCAAACCAGGTACGTCCGATGATAATACGGGTAAGCCTGCTGCCATGGCCTCAACCGCCGCCAAGCCAAAGCCTTCGACGTGCGACGATTGCACGTAAATATCCATGTCGTTCAAAAAGGCAGGAATGTCAGAAACTACGCCATGAAAGTGAACACGTTGCGCGACGTTGATTTTTGTTGCCAATGCTTGCAGTGACGATTTTTTTTCTCCATCTCCCGCAAGGTGGAGTTCGTATCGTCTTGGTAAATGGATAAGTGCTTGGATAAGCGTTTCATGATCTTTATGTTGGTGAAGTCGGCCCACCATTCCAATCTTGATAACTGGTTTGTCGATTAGGTGGCTGGCGCATCTTGGCGTCATAGAAAACCTTTTTAAATCAACGCCATTGTGCACCACGTGATATTTGTGTTGGTAGCGAGGCATGAACTTCACCAGTTCATCTTGTACTTTTTCACTAATACTGACTGTCAAGTCGTGGCCCCAATATAAGACGTATTCCATGAACTTAAACAGCGGATAGTCACGTCGACGGTTATAAGAACAGTGCTCAGTCTGGATTCGTTTTTTACCTACCGCCAATAGCGCTAGGTAAATGGAAGGGTAGAGGTGCCCGTGAACGACATCCGGCCAACGCAGCAAAGAGAATTTCTCACTCAATGGCAATGTGCGCCAGTTAAAACACTCTATGCCTTGGGCGGATAGCATTGGTAAGTAATCATTTTCATCACACAAGACCAAAATTTTGATTTCGTATTCAGGCTTATGTTCTAAAACAAGGTCGACTAAGAACTTCTGAGCACCGCCGTTCTGAGAAAGATCATTAATAATATGTAGAATCTTGGTTTTCATGATTAATTGGTCAGATATTGCTGTTTAAGGTCGGTGATTTCTGCATTTGAGAAAAAGTGCTTCGTCAATTTAGAATTCAGCATTTCTTCAACGTACTCGGGTGTAGGTTGAAATTGCGTTTTGAATTCTTTCATTAGTGGCGAGTACCATTTGTTGTCTGATTGATTTTCATAAACAACATCCACGGGGTAACCTAAAAAGTCTTCAACTGCGGAGTTAGCCTTCGTTAGCTTGTCACTTCGAATGACCAACAGTGAGAAGTTATTGTTATGGTATGTTTGATAGCCTACTTCGTGATTAAAAGACTCGTTAAACACATCAATCCCTGTTAGTTGTTTGATCTCGTTGTCAAACCACTGCAGCGCATATTGATGATTCATGTGCTTATCAAATGCTTCTTGGAGTAATTGAGGTCGTTCGGTACGTATTGCGCTGTCATCCTTTAGATATTTGTCCGCCATCCAAAAAGGAAGTGCTTGAAAGAACATTGAGACATTTCGTCCGATCGGTTCACGCACTAGCGAGATGATTCGAACTTTTTTCTTGCGCTTTAACATATGGCTCATCGTTATACGCTTTAGTCGTCGCTTTAACGCATTGATCTGAGGCTTATGCAATTGCGCTCTAACGGGGGATATTTGTTTTTGCGCATCGACGGTCATAAGGTCGTGCAAGTGAATCGAGTTAGGAATGGAATGCTCTAATGCACTCGAACCTACTTTGCCCATTTGATAGATCAATACCGGCTGTTCTTGGCTTTTCAACGTTTGGTACCAAGATAGGTTTACGTTAGTAGGCGTATTTCTGGACATAAAGCGTCTCTCCTTCCTTGGCCTTGGCTTGTGTGATTAAGACGCCAATAGATGGAACTGAGTGTTGTATTTGTTTAGATAACGCAAGGTTAACCAGTGATGATTTTGTTGATTCTGAGCGAATGACGGTAATCAGACCATTGGCATACTGACCAAGAATAAGTGCGTCACTCACTGACAGTAGGGGTGGTGTATCGATAATGATCCGGTCATACTTATTTTGAAAATGTTCGAGCAACTTTTTAAAGCGATCAGAAGCCAGTAATTCCTGTGGGTTTGGCGGAATTAGGCCGGCCGGTAATACATCTAAGTTGGCTTCTTTTATATGTGTAACACAATCTTTGATTGGCGTATCCATAGTCAGGATATGCGTTAAGCCAGGGCTTGATTCAGCGATACCGAATCGCTTTGCGATGGAAGGTCGACGTAAATCGCAGTCGATGATCAACACCTTTTCCATTTTTGAAAACGACACCGCCATATTGATACTGGTTGATGTTTTTCCTTCTTCTGGAATAGCAGAGGTAAAGGGCAATATCTTTTGCTTCGTGTTGGTTAATCTGAGCAGAAGCGAGGTTCTGACGGAGCGGCAAGCCTCACTAAATAGCTTTTCTTCATCATCTAAATACGCGGTATAACTGACGCCGTTTTTACGCAAATTGCGTTTTTTGACCATAGGAATCACACCTAAACACGTAACACCAAGTTTTTCCTGCACATCGGCTGTGCTTCGGATAACTTCTCGCATCGTTTCTAAGATGATGACTAGAGCGCAAGCAATGGCAAAGCCAAAAAAGGTGGCAATTAGTACCAGTTTGATTCGTTGTGGTGCCACCGGGAATAGAGGAATGATGGCTTTATCAGTAAAGCGAGCAGTGACATTCTTGTAGTCGCTGGTGGCGTTGGTCTCTTTCTCACGATTTAAGAACGCTTCATAGAGTGCCTTATTGGATTCAACCTCGCGTTTTAACTGTTCGTAACGCGCTTTTTGTGACCCTAACGATTGGAAGTCTGACTTTTTGTTATCGAGTTCTGCGCGAAGCATGTCCTCTTGCGCTTTTGCAGCAAGAAGGTCTTGTTGCTTACTGAAGGAAATGTCACGGATGAGTTGCTGGGTTCTAGATTGAATTTCAGCAAGCTGCGCTTTCGCCTGAATCATTCGATCATGCTTAGGTCCGTAGCGCTGTGCCAGTTCAGAGAGATTTTTGGCTGCCTGTGCTTCCGACAATTTTAGATCGCGGATTTGCGCTTGATTAGCGAATTCATCAATTGACAACAAGCTGTCTAAACTTTGCGAAGATTTACGTCGTAACAGTTGGATTAACGTCTGCGCTTCAATACGCTTATTAACAGCGATATTCAGCTTGCGAGTGAGTTCTTCTAGCTCATTTGCGTAAATTTCATCAATACCGTTTATATCGATCAACCCTTCTTTTAACAAGAATTCTTGCAGCGCTTGCTCCGAGTTACGTAATCGCTCCTCCAATTTTTGAGAGTTATTTGTCAACCAAGTAGCCGCATTTTGTGTAACGACCAATTTGGCTTCAAAATTTGCGTCAATATAGGCTTGGCCGACCGCGTTGGCGATTGTCGTCGCAAGCTTAGGATCGGTAGAACGAAAGCGAATTCTGACTAATTGGGTGTTACGTACTGGCTCAATATCGAGTTTACTTCTGAAAGCTTGAAGTGCCTGATAATAGGACTCTGAAAACTGGGCGGTTTCTTTTGGGCTTGGTGCCACATTCAGTAGGTCTTGAACAAAAGGAATCGACTTTATTTGGTCGATTTTTTTATTTAACCCCCCTGAGCTTGTGAATTCAGGTAATTGGGTGAGGTTCAGCTCTCTAATGACCTTATCTGCAATATGATTCGATTTTAAAATGGCGATTTGCGTTTGAAAGTACTCTTTTTTTGTCGTGTCGACGCCATATACTTCCTCGATTGAAAGGGCGCTTTTTTGCTCCTCTTGGATGAGTAGCGTAGCTGTAGCTTGGTATATCGATGCTTTGGAGTAGATATACCAAGTACAAGTTAATGAGAACAGAAGCGTGAATGCTGCGATGCTTAGCCAATTCTTTTTAATCGCTTTGAAGTGATGGCCAAAACGAATCAGTTCTACTTTGTTCATCTGGAGATTATTTGGATGAGTCCCGTTCATTTGATTCCCTGTCACTTAAAAGAAGCTCTGGTCAATAAATACAATGTCACCAGGTTCAACGTTGCGGTGCATACTGACCCCTTCCATCGTTTGACCCGTTTTATGCTTGGTGAGGTTAATGCCTTTGCGTGAGGCTCTGTCGGTCAAGCCGCCTGCTAGAGCGATGGCCTTCTCTATGGTTAACCCTGGACGGTACTCAAATCCACCTGGTTTCCTAACTTCGCCATTAACGTAAAACAGACGAAAGTTATTGATGGTGACCATCACTTTTGGATTGATGAGATAATCGCCTTTTAAGCCCGTTTCTATTTCGTACTTGAGTTGTTTTGGTGTTTTTTTGATTGCTTTAATTCGGCCAAGGTAGGGGTAATCAAAGTAGCCATCTGACGTTATTAGAATATTTTTAATCGTAAGATCTTCTTCACCATAGACCTGCACGGAAATGGTATCGCCAGTATCGAGTAAGTAATCTTCCTCGTTTGAGTCAGCGTTGACCAAAGTGCTAAATAGCAACAACGCTACACTCATGAATTTGATGAATGCCTTCATTAATAATCCTTTTTACAGAGAAAACTGTGCGCTTAAAGTCCAAATATTTTGTTCGAAGCTATAATCCGATCGGCTAGAGTTTTTATCTTGGTATTGCCAATCGGCTTGCAGCTGTATCCAACGTTTGATCTGATAATCGATACCAAAAGATAGAGTGTACCGATCGTCGTTTCTGGAGATTCCCGTGTAATCATCTTGTTGATAAACAGCACCTAAGCGAGTTGCAAGGTAACTATTCCAATCGTGCTTCAGGTTCAGTCGGTAACGAGTTTGTAGGTTGTAATCGCCATCTTGATCGGGGTTAACCGCCGCTTGAGTGGTTTTCACGCTGACTAGAGTTTGTTCTTGAGGCAACCATTCAAAGCCGATATCCCAACTAAAGCCTTTAAATGTCTCTCGTTGAGCGCTGTCAAAATCTTTGATTTGATAACCGAGTCGAGCGATGCCTTTGGTTTTTCCTGTAACTTCCCATTCGGCACCGGTGTAATAGAAACTGGTGTTGTTATCTTTCGATGGCTGCGCAGAATTTCGGTGCTGATACTCGGTTACGATTTGGTTTGTTCCGACTAACCAATAGGTTCTTGGCGTCGCTCTTAAATAGAACTCCAAATGTGCATTGGGAGCTCGAAAATCGTTGTATTTAGTTTTAGCGTTTGGGCGCCTAGGCAAGCCATCACGATAGTTTTGATAGGTTTTATCACTATAGCCTAAACCGAATTCGAGTCTGCCTTTGGCACCGTTAGATCCAAAGACATAATTGGTTTTTACATCGTTACGGTTGAACTCTATTGGTGAGTCGATTGCGCTACCATTACCTTCGGTAATGTCTTCTCCTCGAACTTCATGCTGGGCGCGAAAACGGTAATCAACCACTAAACGATGACGATGATTAAATTCGAAAAAGTTGGAAAACTGAAAAGTGTGGTCGTCGAAGTCGTTGCGATCGTCAGATGAAAAGCCAGCTTTTAACTTATATAAAATATCTGCGCGATAGCGATTCCGTTCTATACGTGCTAGTAAGCTTGGTTCTATACCCCAAATATTGACCGATTCTACATTGCCGGATTTTTCCGCTTTATTGATGTTGTCATCTCCCTCGTAGAAAGTTTTTACGAGGGGAATCAACTCTATACCAGACTCGGTTTGGTAAGCCATCGGTTCTGCGAGCAAGTCAGTAGAAAACAGACTTAATGCTATTGCCATTGTCAGTTTCTTCATAATCTTAACCTTAGTAAGCGTTAGCACCAGTGAAGCCTTTGAAAACGGTCATAAAGATGATTTTGATGTCCATCCAAACCGACCAATGGTGGATGTAATCCAAATCAAACTCTACTCTCTTTTCCATTTTTTCTAAGGTGTCGGTTTCGCCGCGATAACCATTAATCTGTGCCCAGCCAGTAATGCCTGGTTTTACTTTGTGACGTAGCATGTAGCGATCCACGATCTGACGGTATTCTTCATTGTGTGCCACGGCATGAGGGCGTGGGCCGACAATAGACATGGTCCCTTGCAGTACATTGATAAATTGAGGTAGTTCGTCCAAAGAGGTGCGACGTAGAAATCCGCCAAAAGGCGTAATACGAGGATCGTTCTTTGTCGCCTGTTTCACGTTGGAACCTTGATCCATGGTTGTCATTGAACGGAACTTCCAGACTTCAATCTTGCGTCCATCAAGACCGTACCGATGTTGTTTAAAGATGACAGGGCCTTTAGACGTTGCCTTAATGCCAATCGCAATGACGAATAGAATAGGGGCGATTAAGACCAAAATAATGCTCGAAAACAAGATGTCTTCAAACCGTTTTACCCAAGAAGAAATTCCAGCAAAAGGTGTATCAAAGACACTTAGTGTTTGAACTTGGCCGATCTGCGCCCAACGAGAATGTAAAAGGTTATAAGTGAAGAAGTCGGGAATCAGATACGTATTTGCGGTGGTATCTGAGAATTGGTTAAGAAGTGACGCAATGCGCTCTTTTGCGTGCATTGGCATCGCGATATAGACGTAATCTACTTCCCCTTTTTTAGCTCGCTCAAGGGCGTGGTCAACAGCTCCTTTAATAGGATAATCAGAATTTGGCAATCTGTCGGAAGATCGTTCGTCGTAAAAGCCATCAAAAAGCACACCGTGTTCTGTGTGGCTTTGAATTTCGTTAGCTAGGGTAATGCCGTGAGGAGTTTGGCCGATGATGATCGCAGTGCGAGTGTTGAATCCTTTTTTTCTCAAATAGGCTAATCCGGTACGGAACGTTACTCGCCATGCCAAAAGCAGAGCGGGCGTAATCGCAAACCACAGCACTAAAATTGTGTTATCAAATAAGGTATGGACTTCAGAAAAATACAGCACAATAAAGATAAGTGCAGAAGTCACCGCCCAAGCAACACAGACAATAAACATCTGCTCTTTAAACGAACTGGTTCTCCAAGAGCGATACAGATTGCCGCTTTCTGCCATAAATAGAAAGGAGATGCCTCCAACGAAAGCCAATATGACGTAATCTTTCCCCATCGCAGTATTCATGTCTTTGAACACTAAAAGCAGCATAAAAGAGACGATGACAGCAAGATCTGAGATGCGATATAAAAAAGCGAACTCCATCTCATGAGAGCGGATAAGTCCTTTTTGTTTCATGACTCAGTTTCCCTTCTGACACGCTACCGCCCTTGGGTGTCTTCCCCAATTGCCGTGTCGTGAACGTTATTAGTAGTTAGTGCACAGAGCATTCTGTGGAATGCTGCTGAGTTTTTTGTCACGTGTAATTTCGTTGATAAGTGTAAAAATTTGCGTTGTTGAGGTAAGTGGAAATAAGAATGATATTTAGCCCTTTGGCCAAGTTTGGAGGGTTAGGAAAAAGCTGGTACTTACTTATGAGGAATGAGGAAAAGTATTAAAAATGAAGTATCAGTACAAAGACAATGGTTTATGTGAGGGTAGAAGAAACGGGTGATTTGATTCGTTAACGATTAATGATTTAGTATCGAATTGCTGATATTTATTAAGATAAAAAAATCCCTCTCAAGTGAGAGGGATTTTTGAGTAGGACGAATGAACTATTCGACTTCTACGCCGTTTTCTTTGTATAGGCGGCGGCATGCGCGACCATCACTGTGGAACAGGTGACAACGATGAGCTGGAATACCGATCTCGATTTTATCGCCAGTGTCGACTGCAAGCGTGTCAGGCTGACGGAAAATAACGTCGGCGTCCGCCCCTTCTAGATTTAGGTATACTTGAGTTTCGTTACCTAGCTTCTCAACAATCATCACTTCACCGTGAATACTTGCATCAGCTTCAGAAGCGGATAATAGGTGCTCAGGGCGAATGCCTAAAGACATTCGGTCGCCGCGGTTAACGGTTGTACCATCCACCGGAATCCAGAAAGATACGCCGTTAGATAGTTGAACTTTGACGCGCTCTGCTTCTACTTCATCAATGAATACGCTCATGAAGTTCATTTTCGGAGAACCGATAAAGCCAGCTACAAAGCGGTTTTGTGGGTAATGGTAAAGCTCAAGCGGCTTACCAACTTGCGATACATAACCGCCGTCTAGTACAACGATTTTATCTGCCATTGTCATCGCTTCTACCTGATCGTGCGTTACGTAGATCATGGTACAACCAAGTTGGCGCTGAAGTTTCGTGATTTGTGCACGCATGTTTACACGCAGTGCCGCATCCAAGTTTGATAGTGGCTCGTCTAGAAGGAATACATTTGGCTGCGATACCAATGTTCGGCCAATCGCCACACGTTGACGCTGTCCACCAGAAAGTGCTTTTGGTTGGCGCTCAAGCAAGTGGCCTAGTTGTAGGATTTCTGCTGCTTGTTCAACACGCTTGTCGATTTCTGCTTTGTCTGCTTTTGCTAGTTTCAAGCCAAATGACATGTTGTCATATAAGTTAAGGTGCGGGTAAAGAGCGTAAGACTGGAATACCATACCAACACCACGTTTGGATGGTTCGACGTCATTCATGCGCTGGTCACCAATATACAAATCACCTGAAGTAATGTCTTCAAGACCGGCAATACAACGTAAAAGGGTAGATTTACCACAACCTGATGGACCTACAAAAACAACAAATTCACCTTCGTTGATTGTTAGGTCTACGTTCTTAGAAATCAGTACGTCGCCATACGCTTTACAAACATTTTTTAACGTGACACTCGCCATGTAGCTCGTCCTCGATCAATTTTTTATTATTCACCGCTCATCATTATATGAATTATCTAGCGAGCAGTAACAGTAGGAATCGGTAAGTTCTTGCGGTTGGTAAGAAAAGTAGGGTAGCACTTCAATAAAATGTCCTGAATAGAAGTGCTACCCATCATAGCCAAGTACGAGTTTCTCTCCCCCACATTATTCGTATTGTCTCCCCCGTGAAATAATTACCACAAACAACACTAATAATGACATTCCACTCGTCTGGCAATGCAAAACCAGCAAATCTTTTTCCTAATACGTAGGCACTGCTGGGAAAGGGTTCTTACCATCCACTCTTGGATGACTGCAGTTTCTAAGATTGTTCGTAGTGCGACATCCTCCTAATAGAAATAATTGTAGGGGGAGTAGAAAGGGAGGAGTAAAAAAGGAGGAGGAAGAAAGCAGTTGGTCGGAAATCACATTATTGCACCACCTAAAGTTGAAACCGATCACAGGAACTATCCATTTTGTGATTTGAGTCTCTTACCCTTGGCGATTTAGATCACGAAAATACGTCATAATTGTAAGGGCGTAGGGATTAGGAGGATGAGACATATTGGATTATTTCAGATGATATATGTCGAAATACGGCTGAACCTCAATGGACTAGCCCTACATCAAAAATATAAAAAGGATACGAACATGAAAAAGTTAAGCGCTGTAGCACTAGGTACTCTTGTTGCTTTGGGTTCTTTTGGTGCTAATGCTGCCATCGAAGAAGGACAACTTACTATCTGGATCAACGGTGATAAAGGCTACAACGGCCTTGCTGAAGTTGGTAAGAAATTTGAAGAAGACACAGGCATTAAAGTGACTGTGGCTCACCCAGATGGCCTTCAAGACAAATTCCCTCAAACTGCAGCGACTGGCGACGGTCCTGATATCGTATTCTGGGCTCACGACCGTTTCGGTGGTTACGCAGAAGCTGGCCTGCTAGCAGAAATTAAACCTTCTAAGAATATTCAAGAAGGTATCGTTGATTTCGCTTGGGATGCAGTACGTTACGACGGCAAATTGATCGGCTATCCAGTTGCGGTTGAGTCTCTATCTCTAATCTACAACAAAGACCTAGTTCCAAACCCACCAAAGTCTTGGGAAGAGGTTGCAGCATTAGATGCAAAACTTAAAAAAGACGGCAAGTCTGCAATCATGTGGAACCTAAAAGAACCGTACTTCACTTGGCCACTAATGGCTGCTGATGGCGGCTACGCGTTTAAATACACTTCTGAAGGTTACGATGTTAAAGACGCAGGTATCGCGAAAGAAGGCGTTAAAGACGCAATGAGCTTCGTAAAAGGCTTAGTTGACAAAGGCGTAATCTCTGCGGATATGGATTACTCAGTGTCTGAGTCTGCGTTCAACCAAGGCAAAACAGCGATGACGATCAACGGTCCATGGTCTTGGGGCAACATTGAGAAGTCTGGCGTTAACTACGGCGTGACTACGCTACCTAAGTTCCAAGGTCAATCTTCTAAGCCATTCGTTGGTGTTCTAACGGCTGGTATCAGCACTGCGTCTCCAAACAAAGATCTAGCAGTTGAGTTCATTGAGAACTACCTACTAACAAACGATGGCCTACGTATGGTTAACAACGATAAGCCTCTAGGTGCGGTAGCACTTAACTCGTTCCAACGTGAGCTAGATTCAGATACTCGTATCGCAGCAACAATGGACAATGCGATGAACGGCGAAATCATGCCAAATATCCCTCAAATGAACGCATTCTGGGGTGCGGCTAAGAACGCAATCATCAACGTAGTTGACGGTCGTCAAACTGTCGATGCAGCTCTTGCAGATGCAGAAAAACAAATGACTAAATAATTAAGTAAGACCTTTTTAAGGAGGAGGCAACTCCTCCTTACTTTTCTATATTTATTCTATATTCGCTAGCAGGTTCCCTATGCAGTCAGTTCAAGGTACAAATGCTATGACAGCACCAGAAGCCAGCCTTCCGAGCAGCAAAAAAGTGTTCATGAAATGGTCACTTTTAGGCACAGTCGGCATCATCAATGGCTACGCAACAATCCTTATGTATTCTCGCGGTGAGATTGCGTTTGCACTACTTACGCTCATTCTTACCGCTTTAGCGTTGTTCATCTTTGGTAGTAAAAAGACGTACGCACACCGTTACATCTACCCTGGTATAGCAGGGATGATCCTTTTCATTCTTTTTCCTTTGGCGTACACCATAGGTTTGGCGTTTACCAACTATAGCGCGAAAAACCAACTCTCTTTTGATCGCGCTCAGAACGTACTTTTGGACCGAACTTACCAAAGTGGTGATAGCTACCCGTTCACTTTGTATAAAACGGAGCAAGGCCATCAACTTGTGGTTGAAAAAGATGGTGAGCTACTTGCAAGCCCGACTTTTCAGCTTGATAACCTTTCAGCATCGGAGTTTGATCTTTCACCAATTGAAGAAGTAACGGGTGAAAAAGAATCAATCAAGGCGATTGTTAAGAACCGCAGTGCGTTGAGCAGTGTCGATTTACATTTGCCAAGTGGTGATGATATCCGCATGAGTGGGCTGCGCAAATTTGCTGCAGTTGTACCTTTGTACACATTACAAGAAGATGGTGAAACGCTTTACAACAACCGGACTGAAGAAACGCTACGTCCAAATATGGAAGTAGGTTACTACCAGCCTGTCGATGAAAACGGTCAATTTGTTGGTAGCACAGTGTCACCAGGTTTCGTGGTGAACATTGGTACCCACAACTTTGAGCGTGTTTGGAAAGATGATGGTATCAAAGAGCCGTTTATCAGTATCTTTATCTGGACCATTGTTTTCTCTGCGCTAACCGTATTATTTACGCTTGTTATTGGTCTTGTCCTTGCCAGTGTGGTTCAGTGGGAAGCACTTAAAGGTCGCTCAGTTTACCGTTTGTTGCTAATCCTGCCTTATGCAGTTCCGGCGTTTATTTCTATCTTGATCTTTAAAGGTTTGTTTAACCAAAGCTTTGGTGAGATCAACATGTTGTTGGAAGGCTTATTCGGCATTAGCCCGGCTTGGTTCTCTGATCCGTTCATGGCGAAAACCATGATCTTAATTGTTAACACTTGGCTTGGTTTCCCTTACATGATGATTTTGTGTATGGGCTTACTAAAAGCGATTCCAGACGATTTATATGAAGCATCAGCAATTGATGGTGCGAACTTTGTCACGAACTTCACACGTATCACACTACCAATGATGTTGAAACCGTTAACACCATTGTTGATCGCGAGTTTTGCATTTAACTTCAACAACTTCGTACTTATCCAGTTGTTGACTGGCGGTGGTCCAAACATGATTGGTACATCAGAGCCTGCGGGTTACACCGACCTGCTAGTAAGTTACACCTACCGAATCGCATTCGAAGGTGCTGGTGGTCAAGACTTCGGTCTAGCAAGTGCAGTAGCAACGCTTATCTTCCTATTGGTTGGCGCATTGGCACTTATCAACCTACGCGTAACTAAAGTAGCTCAGGACTAAGGAGAAATTACAATGGCAATGGTACAAGGTAAGTCATTAAAGTATCGTGTTTGGGCTACTCATATTGCAATGTGGGCATTCTTGGCACTGATTATTTTCCCTTTACTGATGATCATCGCGATTTCATTCCGTGAAGGTAACTTTGCAACGGGTAGCCTTATCCCAGACAACCCAACACTTGATCACTGGAAATTGGCATTAGGTTTCTCGGTGACTAATCCAGACGGTACAGTTACACCGCCACCATTCCCAGTAATGACATGGTTGTGGAACTCGGTAAAAGTGGGTGGTATTTCTGCAATCCTAATCGTGGCGCTATCAACCACATCGGCTTACGCGTTTGCTCGTATGAAGTTCAAAGGCAAGAACACCATTCTTAAAGCGATGATGATCTTCCAGATGTTCCCTGCGGTGTTGGCACTGGTTGCTCTGTACGCGTTGTTCGACAAACTGGGTCAGTACATTCCTTTCCTTGGTCTGAACACGCATGGCGGTCTGATCTTCGCTTACTTAGGTGGTATCGCACTGCACGTTTGGACCATTAAAGGCTACTTCGAAAGTATTGACTCGTCTCTAGAAGAAGCAGCGGCTCTTGATGGTGCTACACCATGGCAAGCATTCCGTTTGGTATTGCTGCCACTGTCTGTGCCAATCCTAGCGGTAGTCTTCATATTGTCGTTCATCATGGTAATTGGTGAAGTTCCTGTAGCGTCACTACTGCTTTCTGATGTAGACTCGTACACACTTGCAGTGGGTATGCAGCAATACCTATATCCACAAAACTACTTGTGGGGTGACTTTGCCGCAGCTGCTGTACTTTCAGCAGTGCCAATCACTGCCGTATTCTTACTTGCGCAGCGCTGGTTGGTTGGTGGTCTAACCGCTGGTGGTGTAAAAGGATAATCTCTTGTGGTCTGAGATTGATAAGAATAACTAGAAAAGGGCGACCACATGGTCGCCCTTATACTTAGCAAGGATATTACAATTTTGGTTTGGCCGCCGATCAGTAATATCTTGGCTTTTATTGGCGTTACGCATAGCTGGCTGTTAGCTTAGTTCCTTACGATTCAATCACTAACAGTTTTTGTAACCATAACCTGAGTTTAGACTCAGGTTTTTTTATGCCTTTTAAAGGCAATTTTGCAATAAGTTGATAGAGGTTAGCGGCTTTGCAATGGATTACACAGGGCTTGAATAATGCCCTGCGTAGCACTTCACATAAATAACTAGAGCTTAGTAAAAAGCTAAATTGAGGTAGGGAAGGAAGAGATTAAAACTCTCGGCTGGAAGGTGCGCATCCAACGTATTGAAGCAGCGTGTACAAACTTTCTTGCTGCAGTGCGACGCGACGAAATAGATTAGCAAAGGTAACGTCACCGCCAAAGCAAGTTTGAATGTAATGATTAATTTCTGTTTCGTTATACCCCTCGACGTACATGGTTCTCACCCACTGGTACTCGACCGCTTTTAAATTGGTCAACGTCTCTTCACTTAAGGTCGTTTCTTTTAGTCTCAAGATCCAAACTCTATCCAACTCTAAAATAATGGATGGATTTAAGCAAAGCTAGGTGAAGGATTTATGACAGAGAAGGGCGAGCGTGAAACAAATGGCGAAACCATGATGTTGCTCCACACTCTGGGTCTAGGTAACGTTGAGGTACTTAATAGCGTTCTTAACGGATGCCAGTTACTTGAGATATTTAACGTGTGCTTCCATTTCTTCCCCAATCTCTTTACGCATGTTCATAAGACGGATAGCGGATTGCTCTAAGGCTTTGTCTTCATCTGACTCTGGAATCCATTTCGGTACATCGGTTGGTTTTCCGTTTTCATCTACAGCAACCATGATAACGATACAGTGAGTGGTGAGTCTGTTTTTCATTTGCTTTGGATCACTAGCTTGCACGTCAATCGCAATGTGCATTGAGCTTCGTCCGGTATAAATGACTTTCGCGCTAACTTCGACTAAGTTGCCGACATGAATCGGAGCAACAAACCGAATGCCGCCAGCATATGCGGTAATGCAATATTTACCACTCCACGCTGCAGAACAGGCGTACGCTGCCAAGTCGATCCATTTCATTACGGCGCCGCCGTGCACTTTTCCGCCAAAATTTACGTCGCTGGGTTCTGCTAAAAAGCGAAGGGTAATGTCTCTTTGACCACTGCTCATCTGTCTTTCCTTGATGGGTTATTGTTTTCCCAATTTAGCAGCAAGATGAATTTTCGGGAATAGCGAATGAAACAAAATATTAACTTTTATTCGAACGCTGGAAGTGACAAGCCACAGCGTAGTTCTGTGGCTTGAGGTGTAGATGTTAATTGGCGGTAGAGGCAATCTCAGAATTGGACAATAGTTTTCTCTGTCTTACTTTTATTTGCGACAGGATAACGCCAGAGATGACTAACAACCCACCAATAATATGGTAAGCGTAAATTTTCTCACCAATTAGTGTTGAAGCAAGTATGACGGAAACCACAGGCATTAGGTTCATGAACATAGCACTTGAATCAGCACCAATTGAATCAATCGCTTTTACCCACATCAGCGGCGCGAAAATGGAAGCAGCAATACCAGCATAAGCGATTAATGGTAGCGCGTCTTGGCTTGGTAACAGTTGTTCACTAGAGAGCCAAAGTGGTGTGAGCATCAAAACAGAAAAGAAGCCCTGCATGTAAACCAGAGTCAAACTACTGAATGGCATTTTCCAGCGTTTTAACAGAACACAATAAGCCGCGTATACCATGGCAGCAACGAGCATTAAGCTGTCACCTTGCGTTAAGTCTTGATGTAAAAAGTAAGTGATATCACCGTGACCAAGCATAAATGCCAAGCCGCCGAGCGAAATGACACCACCGACGATACTTAACATTGATATAGATTTACCGAGCAATGGGACACTTAAAAACACACTGATCAAAGGAACTAAAGAGGTGATCAGGGCCATATTAGAGGCCGTTGTTGTTAAACCGGCATAGTATCCAAGTGACTGGTTGAGAACCATACCAAGTAACGCAAGAAACGCCAACTTAGCTAAGTAAGGTCGAATAATGTGTCGTTGTTTGATGATTGCAGGCAGGCAAAATGGCGTTAGGAGTACCATTGCGACAAACCAACGGTAGAAACTCATCGCACTTGGTTCAATGGCGCTCGCAGCCATCTTGTTCACAATTGAGTTACCACCCCAAATCATAACGGTGAAAAACGGAAGTAAATAAATCATGAGAACCCTATAGCACAATTATTGATGGCGCTAGTCTGGCAGGTCTTTATAATAAAAAGTATCTCTTAAAAGACATCGTAAGCGATAGGAAGACAATTTTGAAAAAGAGCGCCAGAAATCTTCACCCCTCCTTATCAATCGATCGTGCGCCATCAGATGTGTTTATGAATTTCGAAGCGTTTCTCTCTAATACAGAAACACGAATTCATAGCCACCCTTGGGGGCAAGTGCAACTGATCAGCGGTGGGATTCTGGAGATGGATGCAGAAGACACAAGATTTCTAGCACCTCCACATCTTGCTATTTGGGTTCCCGCCGGAATTCGTCACACTAGCTACAACCGTAAGCCAATCGAATATTGTTCTTTGAACATTGCCCCTGAATTGACAGCGCATTTTCCTACCAAAACGAGCTTGATCAAAGTGACTCCAATCGTGTCATCTATTATTGAGGACTTTCGTCAGCGAGACATTAACGTGGCGCAAACTGATGAAGACAAGCGCTTGGTACAAGTGTTATTGGACCAGCTTGCAAAGCAAGAAGTGGAACATCACTTTTTACCGACTACCGACAATAAGTATCTTGAACCGATTTTAAAAGCAGTAGAAGAATCGCCGACGGATGAGATCAGTTTGGCGGAGTGGGCGGCAAAAGTGCATACTACAGAACGCACGTTAGCGAGACATTGCCAGAGTGAGTTGGGCATGAGCTTTACTGAGTGGCGCTTACGTGTGCGATATTTACATTCTATGGAGTTGCTGCGTAAAGGGCAGACTGTGAAAGAAGTCGCTTTGACGTTAGGTTATAACCAAGCTAGCCCTTTTATCGCGATGTTCAAGAAATACTCCGGCATGACACCGGAGCAATACAAGAATCGATTGTTATAGCTGAGCTATTATGTAATTCAAACCACCAACTACGGCTGCAACCTGTGCATCGTTACATTCTTCGTCGGTCACTGTTGGGCTGTCTGGGTACACTTCCGTTGTCGTGCCGTAAACGCAATTTGTTACGCCGCCACACAGGCCCAGTTTTACCATTGGGTAGTTGATAACGCCAAACTGTACGACGGGTGAACCAATGATTTCGCCGTTTTCATCTGCTGGTGCAATGTGAGTCACTTTTGCAACTGACTCAATGACCGCTTTTTGGAAGTCAGGCTGAGGGTTTTCACTATCTCCCACCGTGTAAAAGCCATCTGGGATCATACCTTCAATGTACTCAATACCATCACGAGCAGCTAAGGCTGGACGGAACTCAGTTTCGTCAGAATCTGTCGTTTCATGTAGATCAATGTGCATTAACACATCGCCTAAAGTTGCAACTAGCTTTATGAGGTTAGCGGACTCTTCGGCAGGGCTATCCTTATAGAAAGAGCGGTTTGGATCAATCGCGTTTGGATTCCAGCGGTTGATCACCTCGTAACCCCAAGGGCTTACGCAGGGTGCAACGACAATATTGAAATGCTCTGCATAGCGCTCTGCTTCTGTTTCTACAAACTTTAATGCGCCATGTACACCGCTGGTTTCGTAACCGTGCACGCCGCCTGTGACCAACACAACAGGTTTAGTTGAATCCCAATTGTGTGTTTTGATACAAAACAGAGGGAAGCGTGCCTCGTTGTATGAGAGCGCACCATATTGTTCAACATCAAAACGCTCGCGTAGGGCATCGATTTTACTGACGACTTCATCTTGGTAGCTACGTTTTACTTCTTGCGTTGCTAACCAAGCTTTACGTTCTTCTTCGTTCCAAGGTTGGCCAGGAGTACCGATCGGGTAAATGTATCCACTTTTCATCTATACTTTTTCTTTTGACTGCTGAAAGGTATCACAAGACTAGACCTGTCTTATCTTTACGGCAATATAAAACACCATTTGGGGTGGTATTCTTTGCAAAATCATCACTTTGATGAGTGATTCATTGGTGTTACATTTTGTTACTTACTCAATTTCATATAAGAGACAAAAAATGGCTGGAGCAAGTTTACTCACACTGTTGGACGATATTGCCACGGTGCTTGATGATGTCGCCTTAATGTCAAAAATGGCGGCAAAGAAAACCGCAGGTGTGTTGGGAGATGATCTAGCGTTAAACGCTCAACAAGTGTCTGGTGTTGCATCTGAGCGAGAGATTCCAGTGGTTTGGGCGGTTGCAAAAGGCTCATTCAAAAATAAATTGATTTTAGTTCCTTCAGCTTTACTTATTAGCGCGATTATTCCATGGCTTATCATGCCATTATTGCTAATTGGCGGCTTATTTCTCTGCTTTGAAGGGGCAGAGAAAGTACTTGAGAAAGTGTTTCCTCACTCGCATCCGCACGAAGAAGAAGATGAGCTAGTTAATACTGGCGAGTCGATAGAAGAGTATGAAAAGCGTAAAGTTTCTGGTGCGATTCGGACAGACTTTATCCTTTCAGCAGAAATCATCGTGATTGCGTTAGGTACCGTGACAGGAGCCAGTCTTGTTACGCAAATTTTAGTTGTCAGTTTAATTGCAGTGATTATGACGGTTGGAGTTTATGGACTAGTCGCTGGGATTGTGAAGCTAGATGATTTAGGCCTTTACCTTGAAAGTCGCTCAAACGGTAAAGGTTGGGTGGCGAAAGTCGGAGGGGCCTTGGTCGCTTTTGCACCAAAGTTGATGAAGTTGTTAACCATTGTAGGAACTGCTGCGATGTTTTTGGTGGGTGGGGGAATTGTGGTGCACAACGTGCCAGCCATTCATCACTTTGTAGAGCCGATTATTATGAACTTTAGTGGTTATTCGGTTGCTACAGCCATTTTGCCTATTTTATTGAACGGTATTATCGGCTTTGTGGCGGGGTTGGTTGTGGTTGCGGTATGGACGATGGTTGAAAAGCTTCGTGGTCAATAATCACATCTAAAACATGAGACGATAATAACAAGGGTCATGACTTCTTTTTACAAAAAGCATGACCCTGTTTTATAGGGGAAATGTCAGTAAAGTACTTACTTCACTTTCCACTCGATCTGTTCATTTGCTCGAATAGGCACAACGATATCATTGCCAAATGACATCGTTTCTGGCACATCCCAAGCGGATTTTTCTAACGTTACCGTATCTGTGTTACGTGCAATGCCGTAAAAATCAGGACCGTTGAAGCTTGCGAAAGCTTCCAAGTTTTCCAACTTGCCTTCTTTTTCGAAGACTTCTGCATAAAGCTCTAGCGCTGCGTGTGCAGTGTAAGAACCAGCACAACCGCAAGCCGATTCTTTTGCCCCTTTCGCATGTGGCGCTGAGTCTGTACCTAGGAAAAACTTCTTGCTACCACTAGTTGCTGCTTCGATCAGCGCTTGCTGGTGGGTTCCGCGCTTAAGAATTGGCAAACAGTAGAAATGAGGTTTAATACCACCCACAAGCATGTGGTTACGGTTGAAAAGAAGGTGGTGGGCAGTGATGGTAGCCGCTACGTTGTCTGAGGCGTTGCTAACGAAGTTTGCTGCGTCGGCGGTGGTGATATGTTCTAGAACGATTTTAAGATTAGGGAAGTCATTGACGATAGGAGCGAGGACAGTATCAAGGAATTCTTTCTCTCGGTCGAATATATCAACATCGTGATGTGTTACCTCCCCATGAACTAGAAGTAACATTCCGACTTCTTCCATTGCTTCTAAAACGTGATAAATGTTTTTCGCATTGGTCACACCGGAATCTGAGTTTGTTGTGGCGCCAGCAGGATAGAGCTTGGCAGCAACAATGTGTCCGGTTGCTTTAGCCTTACGTATTTCGTCTGGTGTCGTGTTATCTGTAAGGTAAAGCGCCATTAAAGGCTCAAACTGTTCGCCATGTTGCTCTTTGAGAATTCGGTCACGGTAGGCTAGGGCGAGCTCAGTTGTAGTAACAGGTGGGACGGTATTTGGCATAATCAGCGCACGGCCATTGTAGCGGCTGATGTCGCGAACGGTGTCTTTAAGAACTTCCCCATCGCGTAAGTGAACGTGCCAGTCGTCAGGACGAGTGATAGTCAGTGTTGTCATTAATTGCTCCCACCATTGAAAAGTTGTCTGATTGGAGCCTAAGCGCCGTATTTGCTTTTGAGCAAACGCTTGCGCTTAGGCGACAGGATGATAGAGGAATTGCCCTCATATTTCATCCCATTTTTCAATTTTATAAAGAGTGAGAGTGTAAGTGGTTACTTCATTGTTAACCAAAGCGCGTGGATCGTACCTGGTAGAAAGAAGAAACACGTCAATATTAGATTAATCAAAAAGTCTTTATTTAGACCTTTCTCCATAAACACCGCGACAGGCGGAAGAAAGATACATAACAAAATCAGAACCAGTTTTCTTGTATCCATAATTAAGCTCCAAATCGATAAATGGGAGTAGTGATAACTTGGGTGAATTATGTGTGTCGTATCACACTTTATCAAACGGTATTTGGTCAGAACGGTGTTAAAAAACGCGAATATTGAGTGTAGTAAATACTTGTCACTAAAACCAAATTTATAAGAATATGGTTTCGAGAAAGTTGCGATGGATGAAGAGGCAGTAGACTCTGCAACTTAATGTGATTTGAGTATACAATACCGCAACAAATAAAAAACACCCGTAGGAAGAAGGCCATGTCGCAACCCGTTTTATCCCAAATTAATGTTTTTCCGGTTAAGTCAGTTGGCGGATTATCGCTGTCATCCGTATGGGTTGAGAAGCAAGGATTGAGCTTCGATCGTCGCTTTATGATTGCGAAAGCTGATGGCTCGATGATCACTGCGCGAAAGTATCCGCAAATGGTAACCATTAAGTCAGCCTTATTGTCCGATGGAGTGGTGTTTAGTAGTTTGGGTATGGAGCCACTTAAAATCCGTTACCAAGATTTCAAAATGCAGGAGACACCTGCAACGGTTTGGAAAGATACGTTTACTGCCTATACCACGACAGATGATGCAGATGACTGGTTTAGTCGTGTGTTGGGGCAGCGCGTTGAGTTGTTGTTTAGTGGTGAGCAATCGAATCGTGTCCGCGAAAAGCTAGGTCAAAACGTTAGCTTTGCCGATGGTTATCCGGTGTTAGTGATTAGCCAGGCTTCCCTTGATGAACTGAACCGAAGAAGCTCTGAGCAACACTCTATGGATCAGTTCCGTACTAACTTAGTGGTCTCTGATACCAAGCCGTTTGAAGAAGATTCATGGAAGCGCATACGAATCGGTGAGGTAGAGTTTGAGTCTCTCAAACCTTGCGAGCGCTGTATCCTGACTACGGTGAATACCCAAAGAGGCACATTCCGTGAGAGCAAAGAGCCGCTCAAAACCTTGCAACAGTTCCGTGCAAACGATGTCGGTGGTGTGTTCTTTGGCCAGAATCTTGTCGCGCGAAATGAAGGCATTATTCGTCAAGGCGATAAAGTTGAAGTATTGGAGTACAAAGAGCCGGAGTTTTACGCAGATAACTCGCCAGTGCGCATGAAGCTTACATGTGTTGAGCGTGAAGAAATTGCCCAAGACTTTGTGACCTTATGGTTAGAGCCAAACAAAGGTTCGTTGCCTAATTACTTGCCAGGACAACACCTGCCAATAGAGGTGAATATTGATGGTAAGAAAGTGGGTCGACGCTATACCTTATCATCCAGTCCTTCTCGCCCGGGTCGTTATGCTATTTCTGTAAAGCGTATCGCGGGTGGAAGAGTCTCTAACTCACTCTTAGACAACTTACAAGTCGGTGATGTTTTAGAGGCAGAGCAACCTGACGGTCAGTTCCACCTTAAAACGCATGAAGCGCAGCCTCTGCTGTTACTCTCTGCGGGTAGCGGAGTAACACCAATGTTATCAATGGTGCGTTACTTAGCGGATCACAATCAGTTGGATAATGTGGTTTTCTACCATCAATGTCGCACCGAGAATGATATTCCTTGTCGCTCAGAGTTGGAGCAGTTAAAGCTTGAGCACCCAGGGCTAGAAGTAAAAGTCTGTTTAACGCAACCTGCTGTTGATTGGTTTGGTTTGAAAGGGCGTTTAAGTTTGTCACACATTAAGCAAATCAAAGATGTTGAACAGCGGCAGGTGTTTGTGTGTGGTCCTGATGGTTTTATGGAGAAAGCGAAAAATCTCCTGCTAAGAAAAGGGCTGCCAGAGGAAAACTACCATCAAGAAGCGTTTGGAGTTTCTTCTCTTACGTCAAAGCCAGAGAAAAGTCTCGCTATTGACTTTAATGGAGCTAAAGTCGTAGGCAACAACCAAAAAACGTTGTTAGATCAGCTCGAAGATGCTGGGAAGGTCATCAGCAATAGCTGTCGTGCTGGCTTATGCGGCGCGTGTAAGGTTCAGCTTACGTCGGGTCAAGTACATCATCCGGACGTGCCTGCGTTGACAGATGAGGAACGTGCAATGGGAACCGTATTGGCGTGTTGTGCTGTGCCAGAGACGGACGTAACAGTAACCAACTAGGCGAGAGCCCCTTTGTCCTTCGACAAAAACTGTTCCTAGACAAAAAAACGCTGCTATTTTTAGCAGCGTTTTGAGTTTTAAAGAGAGCTGAAAATATCGCTTAGTCGTAAATCGTCGGGATTGGCTGGCGTTTGTGCTGCGTTGCTTTGTAAATCGCTACCAGACGGTCACTCACTTGCTGTGGAACAGGTTTGCCCTCTAAGAAGTCGTCGATTTGCTCGTAAGTTAGGCTTAGGGCATCTTCATCTGCTTTTTGTGGAGCAAGCTCTTCTAAGTCTGCTGTTGGCACTTTCTTCACTAGTTGCTCAGGTGCACCCAATGTAGCAGCTACTTCACGAACTTGGCGCTTACTTAATCCGAACAATGGTGCCATGTCACAAGCGCCATCACCAAATTTAGTGTAGAAACCAGTGATGTTTTCTGCTGAGTGATCAGTACCAAGAACAAGGCCGCCTACGTAGCCCGCGATCTCGTATTGAGCAACCATGCGAGCACGCGCTTTTACATTGCCTTTTACGAAGTCGACTTTTGCTGCATCAGTTGGTAGAAGATCTGTGCCTTCTAATGCAACGTGAGAAGCCGAATGAAGCCCGTCAACACCTGCTTTGATGTTCACCGATACAGAATGGGTTGGCTGGATAAAAGACAGAGCGAGCTGAGCCTCATCTTCATCTTTTTGCTCCCCATAAGGCAGGCGAACTGCGATAAATTGGTAGCTATTGTTGCCCGCTTCTTCGTTTAGTTGGTCTACAGCCAACTGAGCTAAACGACCACATGTCGTTGAGTCAACGCCACCGCTGATGCCAAGAACAAGAGACTTACAGCCCGCTTCTTGCAATTTACGCTTAATAAAAGCGACACGGCGTTCAATTTCAAAATGCGGATCAATTGAAGGGAGTACGCGCATTTCGTCACGGATGGATTGTTCCATTTAGGGTTCCTTTTCCTGCAAATATTTCAGACTCTAAAGCACATTTGCTCAAATGGTGATAAACCATACAGTTGAGGCTCATTAAACGCGACTTTAGGGTCAAAAGCTGTAAAGATTAGTAGTATCATACCGAAATCATCAGATTAGAAAACTCTCTTCAACCAGGTAATCACCGGATATGAAAAAAATCGCCATTTTTGGTAGTGCATTTAACCCACCTAGTTTAGGGCATAAAAGTGTTATTGAGTCTTTGAGCCACTTTGATCTTGTGCTACTTGAGCCGAGCATTGCACACGCTTGGGGCAAGAACATGCTTGATTACCCAACTCGGTGCAAAATGGTTGACGCGTTCATCAAGGATATGGGGCTTTCTAATGTTCAGCGTTCTGATGCGGAGCAAGCTTTATACCAACCTGGACAAAGTGTGACGACCTATGCGTTGTTAGAAAAAACTCAAGAAATCTACCCAACTGCCGATATAACTTTTGTCATTGGTCCTGATAATTTCTTCAAATTTGCTAAATTTAGTAGAGCTGAAGAGATTACGGAACGTTGGACTGTTATGGCATGTCCTGAAAAAGTAAAAGTCAGAAGCACGGATATTCGCAAAGCATTGGCCGAGGGTGAAGAGGTCGGTGCCTATACAACACCTTCCGTACGTGATTTATTACTTAGTAAAGGCTTATACAGAGAAACATTGTCTGGGAACTGAGAGGTCAGATTTTCATGGTCAGAGTCGTTTTATTTAGTGCATGTGCGCTGCTTGTGGTGACACAAGCTCATTCCGCGTGTAACTATTTTTCTGATCGTTCCGTGGTGTTTGAAGATAACACTCTTCCTATCTGTGAAGAAATTTTAGATTCCATCGGCGTGTTAAGTACTGAAGCATTGATTTGGTATGCAGCGGAAGCGAAGCTTGAAGGACCAACAGAAAACTATTGGGAGGAGTGGGCGATTAAGCCGGAAGACACCCCACTTCTAACTCAAAACTTAGAAAAGAATTACTTTGGTCTTGGTTTTTGGATGCCGGAAGAGCTTCGAGACGAAGAGAGTAAAATGGATACAGAAGAGTGGCTTCGTAGTCACGGGTTGATGTTCAGCGTTGGTTTTGGGGATAAATCCGACGGACAGCCAAGAATGCGGTTTGATTATCGTTGGCACGAATATTATGACGCTGACTGGATGATGCAGATAGAAGTACCTTTCTAGACATCTCAAGCAAATGAAAAAAGGGCGTACATTATCAATGTACGCCCTTTTTGCTTTTACTTGAATCTCTACTTTCTGTATCCGTAACTCTACGTAATGCTGAAAACGTAGCTTGTTAAAGAGCAAGTTATAGCGCTTCTCCAAAGACTAAAAAGCAAAGCTGTTCATATTCTTCGGTGTTACCAGCAAAAAGAGAGTCAACAATTTGCTCTTCCTTCTTCCCCGACAGTTTCATTTTTCTTGCTTCACGTAGTGTTAGTACCAAGCAAAGCTCTTTAGAAATATTCATGTCACAGCCAGGAGTCCATTGATTGATGGTTCTCGTTAACGTTGAGTGCGCTAGTTTAGGAGACAGCGTCAATACTTCATGTCTTACTACTGTCAGTAGATCGGTTTGCAGATCCGAGCGTTCGGCAGTTGTTGCTAGCTTCTCGACGAGCGCTTTTAGTAGCGGTGAAGGCTTCACAAAGCCCGCCTGTTGTGAGAAGTCGTCATTTAAACGCACAGAAAAATCACAACGATATACACGAGAATTAGGTAAAAAGGTGAGGGAGCTCAAACATCCTTGAGGAATCCAAAAATATTGGCCTGGTTCAATGGCATACTCCTGCTTACCCAATTTAATGACGGCTAACCCTTCGATGACAGACAGTAGACTGTGCTTCAATGCTTTTTTACGCGCAGCTACATCAAGAAAGGGGTATTTAGCGTCGTGAAATTCAATTGCGTAGTTCATTATGAGTACCAGTGTTTTTTGGCGCTAAGGGTAACGTTAAACCCATACGATTCCAACCTGCAGAGAGAATTTTTTAGCATGATAAATGGTGGCTTAACTGGTATGACCATGTTAAAAGTATGGGTTGAAATGCTGCTTGTCAGCAAAACTATGCGTAAAATGTGCCAGCTTTTTTTGATATGTAATGAACAATGACAGCCAATACCGATCCTTATATTGAAATTCGTCCTTACAACGACGAAGAAATTCCAGCAGCGCTGGATCGTCTAATCCAAGATGATGAATTTATCACTGCTATCCTAGAACATCGCTTTGCTAATAAAGCAGCGTGGTTCAAAACGCTAATGAGCCCGATCCTGCGCATCTACCTGAAAGCCAAGTGGAGCAAGCTTGATTCTGTCGAAGCAATTCAGATTGAAGTGAAGAAGTATCTGAAAGATACATTGAATAAGACAACGGATGGCGTCACTTTTTCTGGTTTGGATAAGCTGGATAAAAACACGTCATACCTATTCGTTTCTAACCACCGTGATATTGCGATGGACCCTGCGCTCGTAAATTATGGCTTGTACCAAAGTGGGCACCGTACAGTTCGTATAGCGATTGGCGATAACCTGCTGAAGAAGCCATGTGCGACAGAATTGATGCGACTCAATAAGAGCTTCATCGTTAAGCGCTCTGCTAAAGCACCTAGAGAAATGATGAAAGCATTGGGACAACTGTCAAGCTATATCAAACATTCGCTTGATACTGGCAATTCAATTTGGATTGCCCAAAAGGAAGGTCGTGCTAAAGATGGAAACGACTTTACTGATCCTGCGATTTTAAAAATGTTCCATGTTGAAGGTCGTAAACAAAAGATCAGCTTTGGTGAGTACACGCGTTCTCTGAAAATCGTTCCTGTCTCGATTGCCTATGAAAATGATCCATGTGACATTGCCAAAGCAAAAGAGCTGTACGAAAAAGCAGAAAATGGCCGCTATGAAAAAGGCGAATTTGAAGATATCGAAAGCATCATTCAAGGTATCGTTGGCTATAAAGGCCGTGTACATGTTGCGTTTGGTGATGTGATTGAGCAAGAGTTTGAAACGCCGGAATCTCTTGCTGGTGAAATCGACCGCCAAATTCACAACAACTACAAGTTGTACCCAATCAACTTGTTAGCTGCTGGGCATGAAGATTCGAGCATCATTACGGAAGCGGTTAAGCGTCATCTCGCGGATAAGTTGGATCAGCTACCTGAAGGCGCAAGACCTTATTTGGTGGCGAGCTATGCTAATCCTGTGAATAACCAAGAGTAATCTTCGTCACTGAACTCGTTGATTCAGAATGCCTTAAAGCCTCGGTCTGCCGGGGCTTTTGTTTATCTGCTCTTTAAGGTGCGACGGCACCACCAAGGGTTAAATTGCTGGGCCATTTTGTGATCCTGTTACCACCTAAATAGATATTCCCTTTCACCGTCATTGTGTCTGGAAATACTTTCAGCGCTGATCCTCCAATATAGAGATTACCATCAACCACTAATCCTTCAGGAAGATCAGAAATGGGAGTGCGAATAACACTTAGATCACCTTTTACTCGAAGTTTAGCTGGAAGCGCTTTTAGCGGTGTATCTGTCAGATTTAGGTAACCGCCTAGTTTGATGCCTTTAGGCCAGTTTTCGATCTTACTACCTAGTAGGTTTGCATAGCCTTTTATCTTTGTTCCTGAGCGAATAACTTTGAGTGCGCTGTTAGTTGCTTCCAGACTGCCTTCAACATCAAGCCCTTTAGGCAAGGTTTTGATAGGGGTTTGTGAGATGTTTAAGTTGCCCTTTACCACTAGGCCAGAGGGTAGTTGGGTGTAAGGCTTGTTTCTAAGATCAAGATTGCCGTAATTATCGATGTGACCAAACTTAGAATAGTAATCTAGCTCATATGCCAAAGGAGACGAGCAGAGTAGGATTGAAGTAAGGCATAGGGAAACAAAACGCATAGTCAAAGAGTTAGTTAAATACCGAGATCAACAGGTGCTTATCTTATACTTAAATAAACCTATTATGCATTTTTTGCTCACAGTTTTTGATTCATAACTTAAATATTCAAATTAGAGATACACGTTAAAAGTGTGCGCTTCTTTACTGAGCTAAGTAACTTCAAGCTTACTAAAATGAGATAAATTAAATGATTGAATGTGAAGCAGACCCAAGTGTAGAGGTGAGAAAAATATCAGTAGATATTTGAATAATATGAGATTCTTCCAAGAACTTCACAAGGGTCCTTGTTAGTATTATTGAGGTTTGAGGAGATTTTCATGAAGTTAAAAAGTGTATCTATTTTTACCGCTGGTGTTTTTGCAGTACTGCTGTCGGGTTCCGTTTTTGCTAAATCATACAGTACACCAGAAAACAAAGCGCTAATAGTTGCTGACGGTAAGGTAGGTCAGCGTATCTGTTACTACGATGATAAAGCCTACACCACAGGGGCCGTGATTAATGTTGAAGGCGTATTACTGATGTGTACCGCTGAGAACGATTTTGAAACCAATGGCTCGTTAAAGTGGGTCGTGTTCAAAAAAGATAAATAAACGCGCCGAAGTTGTCTGTTTCATTTAGAGCGGTTTAAGATTAAGAGATTGGAAAAATAAAAAGCGAGCATCATGCTCGCTTTTTTCATTAACGCGCGAGTGAGCGAGTTTTTAATTCAAAGATAAGTTTTTCAGCACTTACTTCAAATTTGAATCGAGCCGTCGCTTGGTTCGATTCTTCGGTTATTTCTGAAACATTGTATTCAACATCAGCACATACTGATTTAGCGAGCTCGATGTATTTTTGTAGTTCAGACTCTAGCTCTGTTTTTGTCTGTGCGAAAACCGTTACGTCGGCAACTTCGTCACCTTCTTTGATGATAAAGCCAATCTCGCCAGCACAGCCGCAGGCCTCACATACTTGGTTTTTTTCTAATTCGACACTCATAACGAATCCTCTTGTAAATACTAAGGGTATTCTATCAGGTATTTGATCTGTATCTACAAAAATGACGACTTTTGCGTAAAAAAGGAACAGAATAGGCACTTGTTAAGTAAGGGTTAAAGATTGGATTACTAAATCATCAAGAACGTTAATGTGATATATATCAACATTTAAAATCAATTAACGAACATAGTGACGAGATTTTGCTCAGTCCAGTTGAACTAATGGTTAATTTATAAGACTATTTCTTGATTGATTATTTTTAATAATTATCATTCTTGGTCTTTGAATAGTTTCGATGAATAATTGGCGCAAGGTTTTGATGAGACTAACTTTTCGCCTTATTTTGAGTAGCATGTATTGACAAAAACATAACTGAAAATTACACATTACGCAGTGTAAAGACGTTATGGTTTGGAACTCGACATGATATTAAATAGTCGCAATACATATACCCAAAGCGCTTTCAAGTGCAGCGCTTAGCAACCTGATTTCTAGGTTTTCGCTAATCGAACCGCATCGGCGAGCCGGGTATAATGCTAAGAATGATTTCATTCTGGCCTCATTTAATAGTGAGTTAGATGGATTTACAAAGAGAAGAGCTTAAAATATGCCAAAGCGTAGTAAAGAAGATACCGAAATCACTATCCAAAAGATCATGGATGCCGTTATTGATCAGCTACTCAGATTAGGTTACGACAAAATGTCGTACACGACGCTAAGCCAGCAGACAGGTATATCGCGTACCGGTATTAGCCATCACTTCCCTAAGAAAACGGACTTCACCGCCGCACTGGATGGCCGTATCTTTAAAATGTTTATTGAACACTTAGAGTTTGATAAAGGATTAAATGCATTTTCACAAAGTTGGATTAAAGCGCTGGAAGATGCTGAATTCCTCGCGATTTTACGACTGCTATTCCATCACATTGTCACCGCTGAAAATGCGCAAGAATTTGCTGCTAATGGTATTGACCGCTTATACAAAATGGTTGAAAGCCAGTTTGGTGCGGGTGGTGACAAAGAGCTTGAGTGGTTGATTGGTCGATCATTGATCCAAATGAGCAAGTAATAGCCTTTAAAGCACCAAATTCTGCCACTATCAAAGCAAAGGCCCGCAACTCTCATATTGCGGGCCTTTGTCGTATCGAAGTGTTTTAGAGACGGCTTAGAGGAGATACGCTTTATGCTGCGGCATGCACTTGAGGGAAGTCTAGCGTCGGATGTTTTGTCACAATAGATCGATAGCCATAAACTTGCTCAATGCGCTCTGACGTTAGTGCATTCCATGGCGTGTCATCACAAACTAGTTTCCCGTTATGCAAGAGTACAAGGCGGTCTGCGTACTGAGAGGCTAGATTCAAGTCATGTAACACCACAACCACCGCTGCGTTTTGTGCTTTTGCCGTTTCACGAGCAATTTTTAACGTGTTGTGTTGATGGGCGAGATCCAACGCTGAGGTAGGTTCATCAAGCATTAAGATTCGTTTTTCGCCAGATTGATGTAGTTGTGTCATCACTCGTGCTAGATGCAGTCGTTGCTTTTCTCCACCAGATAAAGACGGGTACAGGCTTTCTGCTAAATGCAATACGTCGGCTTGTTCCATGTAATGTAAAGCCAGTTTAGTGGTTTCTTTATTGGACAGTGATAGCGGTATTGCCCCCAGCTCTACGACTTCTCTGGCTAGAAATGGGAAGGTTAAGGTGCTGTGCTGCGGGAGCATTGCAATATGTTTGGCGCTTTTTTCAGGCTCCCAATCATGCTTTTGTTTACCGAAGTAGGTGATGTGATGATTCGAAGAGATCTCACCGCATAGAAGCTTGAGCAAAGTACTTTTACCTGCGCCATTGGGGCCGAGTAGGGCGGTCACTTCACCAGCTCGGATATCAATGTTGATGTCATCGAGCACCACACGGTTGCCATACGTCATCGAAATGTTTTTCCCCGATAAAACGATCTGGTTCATTACAAAATCTTCCCTTTTTGCTGGAACAATAAGTAGATGAAAAAGGGCGCGCCAATCAATGCGGTCACGATTCCAACTGGTAATTCAGCTGGTGCCACTGCAACACGAGCAAACATATCTGCGGCAGTAAGAAGCAGTGCTCCCATTAAGGCAGATATTGGTAATAGCGTTCGATGGTCAGGCCCAGCGAGCATGCGCCCTAAGTGAGGAATCACGAGCCCAATAAAGCCAATTGCACCACTGATGCTCACCGTAATACCAACACCCAGTGCAGAAAGTAAAATAAGCTGACGTTTGAGTTTTTGAACCGGAACTCCTAAGTGTCTTGCTTCTGATTCCCCTAACAACAGAGCATTCAGCGCCATCGACTTCTTCTGAAACCAGAGCAATAGGATGACGAGTGTTACAGCAGATAGAGCAATCCCTGACCAATTTGCACCAGCTAATGAGCCCATCGACCAAAGCGTCAAGTCTCGCAGCATCTGATCATCTGCGATAAAGTTCATGTAGCCAATCGCAGCACCCGAGAGCGCGCTGATGGCAACGCCGGCTAACAACATAATTGTAACTGAGGTACCAAACTTACTTGTGCCGAGTTTATAAACGAGAA
Organism: Vibrio sp. Y58_MX_L22; assembly: GCF_024181865.1. Taxonomy (NCBI): domain Bacteria; kingdom Pseudomonadati; phylum Pseudomonadota; class Gammaproteobacteria; order Vibrionales; family Vibrionaceae; genus Vibrio; species Vibrio sp. Y58_MX_L22. The sequence continues at coordinate 564,479 of NZ_JAMZAN010000002.1, read as the reverse complement.
TAGTCGTTAGTGCACCGCCAAGGAAAGCAAAAAGAGGCAGAGCCGCTAAGTTCATTAGTTGCGGATAGTTTTGGCTAAATTCAGCAAATACAACAATAGCGAATGCACCACCAAGAGCAGCGCCAGCAGACACACCAATGATACCAGGCTCGGCTAATGGGTTACGGAACAAGCCCTGCATAACCACACCACAAATTGCCAAAATGGCGCCGATGAACATACACAAAATGGTGCGAGGCAATCGGATTTCGTTAATGACCAACTGAATGTGAGGAGCGAGATCAGAACTGCCTCCCGTTAGGCTACGCAAACTGTCAGCAAAGCTAATGTTCATTGGGCCAACGGTAATAGAGGCGATAGCAATAAATGCTAAAAATCCACTAAGCACTGATAACGTCGTTGAAAGGGGGATGCGTCTTAACAACATGTCATGTCTCTATGGGTAAAGCAGTGCATTCAAGCGTTTAGCTTCTGCAAGGCTTTTAAGGCCCAAACCACCTACCAGAGCATGGCCATCAATCGTTATGATGTCTTTGTTCTTTCCAGCGGGTGTTGCAGCAAGAAGCGGCATTGCTTTTAAAATTGCATCGGCACCACCCAACGTTTCATAGCTGCGACCACTAACAAGAATCACGTCAGGCTGCATCTCTACCATCGCTTCTGTGGATAGAGGCTTGTAAGACGAGAGTTGTGTAGCGGCTGGGTTTTGTCCGCCGGCGAGTTGAATAATTGCATCGGGTGTTGTTTGTGAGCCCGCAACATTTGCAGGTCGCCCTTTATGGATCAGCAGAAAGAGCACTTTCTTTTTCTTCGCTTGAACAGGTTGGTTTGCATTGAGTGCTTGTACTTGCGCCTGGACATCTTGCTTTAAGCTTTCAGCTTGAGCTTTGCGATCCATAAGGTTCGCAATTTGATCAATACGTTGATAAAGGCCCTCGACATTTGCATCAGTATTAACGATTTCTACATCTACGCCAGCCGATTTCAATTGGCTCAATGTTGTTTTCGGCCCCATCTCATCAGAACCAATGACTTTTGTCGGACGTAAGGCGAGCAACCCCTCCGCTGAAAGACGACGATGGTAGCCCACTTTAGGCAGTTCCATTCCTTTTGGTAATTGACTGGTGACGTCGATAGCAACCAAGCTATCTTTAGCGTCGAGTTCAAGCAAGAGTTCAGTGACGGCGCTGCCTGCGCTAACAACGCGCTCTGAGGATGGCGTTTCATTGGCAAAAAGTTGACTACTCGCAAGTAGGGAAATAGCTGCCGTGACAACAGCATGAATAGTGATGCGTGTGTTCTTCATTTTGAAAGGATCTCTATCTTACTTATTTTTATGATGGCTCTTCAGTGAGTAACTGAGTTGCTTGAATTCCGTTTTCTTGTAAAAAGCCGAGAAGTTGTACTAGCGACTGAATATTCGCGGTTTTTTCTGCTCCAATTACAATCGGTTTATCGCTTGACTTACTCTCTTCTAACAGCGCGAGGGTAAAGTTGTCCCAATCGATATATGTCTTGCCGTTAATAGCCCAGTAAGGCTCGTCTTTAAGAATATTTACCGTGATGGATTGCTTATCGACATCTGCAACAGCCTGAGATTCTGTGCTCGGTAAATTGACGTCTAATGAATCGAGTTTGACCGCTGCGGTTAACATCAGGAAAACCATGACGATAAAAATAATGTCTAACAGCGGTGTTAAATCGGGGGTTAAACCGTTACGACTATTTTCTTGTGGTGTTTTAATCATTGAGTTGCAGCCTCAATCTTCTCAGAAGAGCGCAGTGTTACTTTTGAGTGGTCTGGCGAGACATGCTGTAACGAGATACCTTCAAGCCATAAGTTGACGTAGTTTAAAGTGTGCTCAAGCTTGGCGATTACACGATCCGCCCACAAACCAATGATCTGCGCTCCTGAAATGGCAGGAAGTGCGATAATGAGACCCGCGGCAGTGGTGCGCATAGCAAGACCTAGGCCGTCAGCTAAATCATTCGGAGTGATATTCCCCGTTGAAACCGCGATGCCTTTAAACATGTCAATTAAGCCAAGTACCGTACCAAGCAAGCCAATTAAAGGGCTGATGACGCCAATCAGCGTCAGCAAACGAAGGCCGGAATGCAACTGATGGCGTTTTTCTTGCAGCCAAATACCTGCGGCATCTTCTCTTAAAGATTTCGAAAACGAATGATGAGCAAGCAACATCGCAACACCACGGTACAGAAGCGGCCGCTTATTCGACAACTCTTCAGCAAGTGCTTCAAGTTCGCTCCCATTTGTTGGGTCTAATCCTGTGAGCTTTTGGCGAATGGCTCGCTTTCCTACACCAAGGCTAATTAACACATGGAATAATCGCTCGGCGATGATCATCACGGTTAGAGCTGAGCAAATGATCAAAGGCCATGTCATCAGCCCAAATTGAGTTTGTAATTCTTGTAGTTGTTCCATTATCCATCCAACTTAAAACGAACAGGTACTTGTACTCGGTGAGCGACTTTTAGCCCACCTGAAATATGTGGTGTAAATTGCCACTGTTTGATCGCACGAAGTGCTGAGGCATCTAGCGACTCTGTGCCGGAAGACTCAATCAAAACCTGTTTAATCTGGTTACCATTCTCATCTAGCCATATCTCATACAAGGCTACACCTTCAATACCGCGTCTTTGTGCAGACCTTGGGTAACGGGGTTGTGTTGGTTGACTCACAAACGTTGGTTTGTCGACCAAGACAGGCTGAGACGTTGCCCCTTTGGATTGGCTCGCAGGTGCGGATTGTTGAGCTACCGTCTCTTTCTTCACCGGTTCCGTTTTTTTCTTTGGTTTCGCTTCGGGCTGAACCTTTTGCTTTGTTACGGTTTTGGTGGGCTCGACCGTTTTAGGTTTAGATTGTTTAACCGGTTCTGGTTTTTTCTCTACTACCTTCTTCTTAACAGCGTCTTTCTTGACGACCTGTTTTTTTACAATCTTCTTTTCTGGTTCAGGTTGGTCTTGAGGCTGCTCTTTTGGTGGCGCTACATTTTCTGGTGTAGATTTTTCGACAGCGGGAGGAGCAGACACAAGATTTAGACTTACCGAACTTGCTGGGTTTCCAGCCGGCATCGCGAACACCTTTGTCTCTTGAGAAACAAAAAGAAGTGCGGCATGGATGGCAAGGGAAGCACCTCCTGCAATGACATATCTTTGTACGTTCACGGAATATCTCGGGAAACTATGAAAACTTGGGCAGATTATTACTTACAATGGAAATAAGATCAATTATCAATTGCATTATCATTACGCTCAAATTATGATTCTTGCAGAATTTTTAAGATCAGCTTCCATCCCTTACATGATGGGAGTTAAGCGAGTATATATGAGCGTCGATATCGATAAGCTTGATGAATCAGTGTTGGGCAGTGATAGTCCTGATCCATTGCGATTTGCTTTTGTTAAGAAGCATTCTGCACATGCCGGGGGAGCGAGCGTACCTGTGCCCTCGTCTCAACAACAGGCGATTTTTTCGAGTATTACGGCTAACTTAATTAAAGCGACCAATAAACGCTGTCTTTATATTCATGTTCCGTTTTGTCGCGTTCGTTGCACTTTTTGTAACTTCTTTCAAAATGCTGCAAGTCGCACACTGGTTGATGAGTACTTTGAAGCATTAATGCAGGAGCTTAGAGAGAAAGCGACATTACCTTGGACACAAAATGGTATTTTTCACGCCGTATATATCGGGGGCGGAACGCCAACGGATTTATCTCCAGTACAGGTTCGTGTGTTAGGCCAGGCTATCCGAGACCACTTTCCTTTGGCTGCAGACTGCGAAATCACCTTAGAAGGTCGCATCAATCGTTTTTCTGATGAGTTGTATCAAAGCGCTTTAGAGGGTGGGTTTAATCGTTTCTCTTTTGGTGTGCAAAGTTTTAATACACAAGTGCGCCGCAGCGCAAAACGTTTAGATGATAGGGAAGATGTCCTCAAACGAGTGAGCGAGATCGCCAAAGAAGACAAAATTCCGGTCATTATCGATTTACTCTATGGCTTACCTTATCAAACCAAAGAAGTGTTAGAGCAAGATTTAAATGATTTCCTCTCGACTGGCGCACACGGACTGGATTTGTATCAGTTAGTGGTTGGTGGGTCAGCTCCCATGCTCAACCTCGTAGAAAAGGGAAAAATCCCGCCACCTGCGACCACACCAGAAAAAGCGGGAATGTATGAGCTCGGTGTGAACTTTATGGCCAAACACCATATGAAGCAACTTAGCGTGAACCATTGGGCAATCGATAACCGCGAGCGTAGTTTATACAATAGTTTAGCCAAGACTTATGCAGAGGTATTGCCAATTGGCTGTGGTGCTGGAGGTAATATCGGTGGCTACGGGATGATGCAACACCGCACACTAGAGACCTATATTAAAGCGGTCAAAGAAGGTCAAAGCACCATCGCGATGATGATGAAACAAAGCGCTCTAGAACCACTTTTTTCTGCACTCAAATCTGCGTTTGACCGTGGCATTGTTCAAGCAAATCAACTTCCATCATTTATGGGAGAGGACGCGTTCGTGTTTTTATTGCCTCTATTTAAAGTGTGGCAAGCGAAAGGCTTAGTACAGCTACATGAACGTAGCGCAGTCCTTACTCTTGCAGGCAGCTTCTGGGCAGTGTCATTGGCTCAAAGTTGTATTCAGGTACTCACATCAGAGATGAACGAAACCGTACCGAAAGCATCCAATAATTAATGAAAACAAATTGAACAAAAACGGAAGACACAATGGAATCAATCAAGCAACAAGTTGAAGTATTACTAGAGCAAGAACCACAATTATTGCCAGCTGCGATGGCAGAGCGTCTTGGCATTTCCGAGTTTGAGGTTGTTGCGGCTCTACCTCAGGAAATGGTGGCTATTGCACCAGGAGAGCAAGCGCAAAGCATCCTAGAAAGTTTGGTTGGTTTTGGCCCGGTGACGACCATCGTCCACTCTTTTGGTTCTATCTTTGAAGTTAAAGCGCCGTTTCGAAAAGGAAAAGTGGCGCGTGGCTATTACAATTTAATGGGTAGAGAAGGTGAACTGCACGGCCACCTTAAATTAGATAACGTTAAAAATGTCGCATTAGTCAGTAAACCGTTTATGGGTAGAGAGAGTCACTATTTTGGTTTTTTCTCAGAGTGCGGAAGCAATATTTTCAAGGTTTATTTAGGCCGTAACGAAAAGCGCGAGTTGATTGAAGAGCAAGTCACCGCATTTCGCGCCCTACAAGCCGAATTAAAAAAGTAATCACAAACATAATCGAGGCTTAACTCGAATACTAATTAGTAAAGTCAGGTATCAATATGGATCAACAAGTTAAACAAGAGCGTTTGCAAGGTCGTTTAGGGCCAGAGATCAAAGAGTTTCGTCAGGAGCGCCGTACACTTCAGCTTGCAACTGTCGATGCAGAAGGTCGCCCGAATGTAAGCTACGCGCCTTATGTTCAAAACCAGGAAGGTTATTTCGTTCTCATTTCTAAAATCGCTCGTCATGCCCGTAACCTTTTAGAAAATCCAAATGTTTCATTGATGATGATTGAAGATGAAGAGTCTTCAAAGCAGCTGTTTGCTCGTAAGCGCTTAACTTTTGATGCAGTAGCAAATGTAGTTGAGCGAGACACAGAGATGTGGCAACAAGTTGTTGGACAAATGAAAGAGCGTTTTGGTGAGATTATTGATGGTCTAAGCCAGCTAGAGGATTTCGTGTTGTTCAACTTAAAGCCAGAATCGGGGCTATTTGTTAAAGGTTTTGGTCAGGCGTATCAAGTGTCTGGTGATGATTTAGTCGATTTTGTTCACCTTCAAGAAGGTCATAAGAAAGTCGAAAGTGCCTGATTGTAAACCGATCATATGAATGTCGATCATTTGGCATAATGAACGTTTAAAGGGAGTTAGGTTATACTGACTCCCTTTTTTATATTGGAACAAAAGCATGAAACCTGTAAGCAAGGAATTGAGCGAGATTTGCTATCCGTTTATTTACGAGGACAGTCCGGTTTGTGACTTTGAAATTACAGCAGATGAACTTTGTAGTCGTATTGGCCTTGTTCTCGCTATGGAATTGGACAAGTTTAGCCGCGATATACTGACAAGAATGCAGCCTAATGTTTATCATCTAAATGGTTCGGTTCGCGGAAAATTAGCGATTACAGAGACGGAAGTTGAAGAGTTAAAGGCCGATTATGCTTTGCTCAAGCAACGTATTGATGGCGGCTTCAAAGGCTTTGTTCTACCCGGAGGGCACCCGGCAGCCAGTCAATTGCATTTGTGCCGTTGCCAAGCTAAAAAAACGGTACGAGCATTAGTTGCCGTTGAACATACAGGTAAGAAGCAGCCCGCACCTATTTTGTTTCGTTACGCGAACTTATTAGCGAATGTACTTTACAGCCTAGCTTCTTATATTAATCATGCTCACCAAGTCAAAGAGACGGAATTCGTTTCTCGTAGTTACGCGATGCCAAAGAAGTGAGCTGAGAAATTAGCGGATGTGAGCATCAGGGATAGGACAAGTACTGCATTATATTCTCAAATCAACTCGTCCAATAAGAGTTAAGAAGTCATAGCTTTGGCTTCTAGCTCTTTTGCTCCTCGAAGCATCGCTTCGATTAGTTCTCCTGCATTGAATTTCTCAAGTGCCTCATGCGCGCCAACTTGGTGAGCTCTGTCTACACAGATTTCGCTCGATAACGATGTGTGTAAAATGCGGTATGAATGGTTCAGAGAGGAATTATTCTGAACTTCAAATGCTAACTCATAACCGTCTAATCCGGGCATTTCAATATCGCTGACCAGAATATCAATTGGGCGATGAGCCGCAGCGTCACTTTTCATCAGTTCCAATGCATCTAAACCATTTTTACAGATTTGATACCCAATATTGATGCTATCGAGTGCGTCACACAGCTGTTTACGAGCGATGGAAGAGTCATCCACCAATAGAATACTGAGTGCTTTTAGGCGTTCTCGCTCAATATCTGTCAGCATTGGTATCTTTGAATTCTCGTACTGCGGATATATTTTGGAAAGTAGCAGCTCCACATCCAGCATTTGAACAGTTTTGTCCTCGTAGCGAGTAATTCCAGTCACGAAAATATTTTTTCCAGCGCTCGGAGGTGGCGTTTCAATAGCTTTCCAATCGCACTCAATGATCTTCTCTATACTACGAACCATAAAAGCTACCACGGTTCGCAAGCAATCTGTCACGATCAAGTAGCAGCTTTTATATTCTTCTTCACTTATAGGACGAAAGCCAACAGCCGCTGACATATCTATCACTGGTACTGTTAAGTTACGTATCGTAACGGTTCCAATGACGTGATGATGCGAGTAAGGGATCTTTGTCGTTGGCATGTACGGGACGATTTCACGGACTTTTAGCGTACCGATAGCGAAACTCTGTTGCAGGGTGAGCTTAAACATCAACATGCCCTGAGATTGATTCGCTTTGCTAATGACTTTTGCCATGAAAATAACCTTATAAACACCACCGAATTGTGTCTAATCTAATCTTATCAGACGAAGGCTTCAACCATCGGAGAGACAAATGTGAGCTTTTTAGACAATCTTTTAGAGACATAGTGATTAACTGAGCAAAACTTGTTTGTATTTTAAACTCATTATGTAGACGATTTTATATTCCTCGTGTATTGGGGCCTTTACCGCTGAGCTATTATTAAGAAATGTTTGGTCTGTTAAAAAGGATTGGGTACACTTGCGCGACCAGAATAGTGAGAGATAGATCAATGGCAAATACAGCAGCCGCATTACATATTCTTGTGAAGCACAAAGAGCAAGCGGAAGACATAATCAAGCAACTGAAAAAAGGCGCAAAGTTTCAGACATTAGCGAAGAAGTATTCAACTTGCCCGTCAGGCAAACGCGGTGGTGACCTTGGTGAATTCCGCCGTGGTCAAATGGTACCTCAGTTCGACAAAGTGTGCTTTTCTGGCGAAGTGTTAACGCCGCATTTAGTTAAAACCAAGTTCGGTTGGCATGTTGTAAAGGTGCTTTACAGAACATAAGGCTTGGTATCGACCTAAACATTGTCAGATGAAACCCACAAGCATTAAATATCATCTGTACGGTCTCTTTTCACCAATCACTACCGTTATGACATGGCAGATACATTCTGATCTGCCATGCTCCACCAAACGCCAATCTTTCCAAACTAGAAACTCATTTATATGCAGTTAACTTGGCTTTTCTCATAAGTCGTTATTCTATTTCAAGCTTTGATATGAGGATACGTTTGCCGGTTGTATCAATTATCAATGCTATTCCTTGCTGGCGAACTTTGGTTCATGTTCGGGCGCCATTCGCATATGATAGCGACCTTATAAAAATTAATCCTGTTCATAATTTAAGATGTCCCTGACTCATAAAGACTATTTTAAAATCGCATTTCCTTTCATCGTTTCTACGGTAACCCAACCATTATTGGGGGCGGTGGACACCGCGGTGATCGGTAAACTCGGTGTGGCTGAGATGATTGGTGGTGTAGCGATAGGCACCGTCATCATGAATACCTTGTATTGGCTGTTTGGCTTCTTCCGCGTCAGTACTACCGGGCAAAGTGCAATAGCATTAGGTAAAAATAGCCCAGAGGATCAAGCGAGCAGCTTATTCCGTCCTTTCGTGCTTTCGCTCTGCCTTGGCTTGATTTTCATTGCGTTGCAGTCCGTGATTTGGATGGGGGCAGAGCTGATTATCTCCCCTGATGCAGTTGTGGCAGAAAACGCTAAGATTTACTTCGATATCATGATCTTTGGTGCGCCATTTGTACTGCTGAACTACACCGTGATTGGTTGGTTGATGGGGCAGGCGAAAGCCAAAGAAACCTTGTTCACGCAAGTGTTTGGTAACGTGCTGAACATCGTGCTGGATATCGTCTTTGTGTTGTACTTCGATATGGGCATTGCTGGCGTTGCGGTAGCGACACTTATCGCGCAAATTTCGACGTTTGTTATTGGTGCGGTGCTGGTGTTGAAAACCTGTCGCTTCCCGCTGTTTGATTACATTCAGACCGCAAAAATGACGCGTAAAGATCTCAAAGTCATCGCGTCTTCCAATATGGATCTGCTGCTTCGTACTGTGTGTCTATTGGTGTTCTTCAACATGATGGCGCGTGTAGGCTCTCAGCTTGGTTCTGATGTGCTTGCTGCGAACGCAATCTTGATGCAAGTGACCTTTATCGTCAGCTACATGTTCGACGGTGTGGCGAATGCGTCGAGCGTCTTTGCAGGTAAAGCAGTAGGGCAGAAGAATAAGACATTGCTTGATAATGTGATTAAGCTAAACACGCAATGGACCGCGGCGTTCGTTGTTGTCTTGACCTTGCTGCTAGTGCAGTTCAAACACCAAGTGGTGTCGTTATTTACCACTTTGCCAAATCTTGTTGAGCTGTATTTGGACATGAGCCCTTGGTTATTGGCATTCCCGTTGGTTGCTGGTTTTGGTCTTACGTTTTACGGCATCTTTACCGGTACAGGGACGACGCGACCAGTGCGTAACTCTACCTTTCTAACCATGGTGTTGTTCTTAGTGACTCAATTTATTGCGGTGCAATATTGGGGCAACCACGGTTTATGGCTGGCATTCACGTTGTTCTACGTTGGGCGCTTTGTCTTCTTGTTTCCATACCTCGGTCAAGTTAAACAAAAGTGTCTTTAATACACACTGTCACAAATGACCTAACTTAGATGTTCTTATCACAAGGGGGGGGCTATCTGCCCTTGTTGATAAATCTGAAAAAGGTGATGAAATAACCTTTCCGACTGGTTTCCTTGCTTTAACCCGCATGATATTATTTGTGATGTTATATTATTACATTTAGTTTGATGCCGTGATTTCTCGACCAATACTCTCCGTTAATAATCTCAGCCTTACAGACTCAGAACGCACACTCTTCAAAGACATTTCTTTTGAGCTGTTTCAAGGTGAAGTTCTTGCCATTATGGGACCTTCCGGCATTGGTAAATCCATGTTGTCGAAAGCCGTCGCAGGTTTTTTGCCGTCTGATATTTGGGTAGACGGAAGTATCCAGCTTAACAGCAGTGAAGTCGCACAAACTGTCATGCTGCAACGTAGTCAATCGCAGCGTCCCGCGGTTATTTTCCAAGATGCACTTAAAGCGCTGAATCCATTGGCGTCTGTCGAGCAACAACTGTGTTTGGCATTGACGGGCAACAAAACACGCTTGTCTTCAGCAAACCGAGAAACGGTGACGACCTTGTTGTCTCAACTCGGATTTGCAGATCCAAAAGCAGCCTTAGCGCAGCATCCAAGCCAGTTATCTGGTGGTCAGCGCCAGCGTATTTGTATTGCGATTGCGTTGCTTGGTAGTGCCAATTTGATCATCGCTGATGAACCTACCAGTGCGCTCGATCCCATCACCGAAGCGGAGATCCTTGAGTTGTTCCGCAGCAGTGTTCAGCAACGCAGTATCAGTGGTTTGTTGATCACGCACGATCTGTCTGCGGCTTTGGCGTGTGACAAAGTCTTGGTGATTGCGGACAACACCATGGTGGCTTATGGCGCACCATGGCAAGCCATTCAGCAAAGTTCGCATCCTTTCTGCCAACAACTTGCGCAACTGCTGCCTTAACCTCATCTCTGGAGCCTATTTTGACTAAGCACAACTTGAGCGGGCACACGCAGCCTAAATCGGCGGAAGTTCGCTTTGAGCAAGCCAGTGTTCACTATTACTCCAAACCAAGTTGGTTAGGGGGCAAACCGTTTAAAGCGCTCGAACAATTGGATCTTGCTATCGACACAAAGAACATTGCGATTGTTGGTCCTTCTGGTGCGGGTAAATCGACCTTGATTGAGCTTCTGTTCGGTCTTCGTAAGCCCACATCTGGTGAAGTGTATGTGTGTGGTTATCCGTTATCGCGTAGCTCGGCTAAGCAGCGACAAGAGTTGTGTCAGCACATTCAGCTGATCCCACAAGAGCCGCAATCGAGCTTGAATCCTTATTACACCGTTCGCCAGATTTTACTGGAACCTTTGAGCAACATTGGTTTGACGCAAGAGCTCAACGAGAGGGTGGAAAAGGTGTTGGCGGATGTCGGTTTGGATCTCACATTGTTGGATCGTAACCCGCAGCAATTATCAGTTGGGCAAGCCCAACGTGTGGCTATCGCCAGAGCTTTGATTGTTGAGCCTTGCGTATTGGTTGCCGATGAGCCAACCAGCAGCTTAGACCCCGTCAGTCGTAAACAGATTCTCGACTTGTTGGCAGGCATTCAAAAGAGTCGTCAGATGCGCCTGATTTTGGTGACACATGACCTCGATGCGGCACAAACCCTATGCGATGAAATCCTAGTGTTAGACAAAGGACGCGTTGTCGAGCACGGCACAGCACAGAACGTGACAAATAACCCATCGCACTTGATCACGAGAGCCTTGATGAGCGCTCAACACAAAAGTAATGAATTCACAAAAACCATTGGAGAGGTTTCTTATGCACCTTAGTACTCCCAAGTTAGCTTTGTCGCTGGCTTTAAGCGCATTGCTGACGGGTTGTTTTGACTCTGGCGAAAGCAAGCCAGAAGCGGAAAAAGCAGCTGCACCGCAAGCAACGGAAATTCGCGTTGCCATGATGCAACCACCACGCACAGGTTTATCGCCACTTTCAGATGACGCGTTCAAACTGTCACGTTGGAGCACGGCAGAAACGCTGGTGAACCTTAACGATCAGTCGGTAGCAGAGCCTATGCTGGCAACAGAGTGGGAACAAGTTGACCCGATGACGTGGCAATTTACGGTACGTAAGGACGTGAAATTCCACGATGGTTCTGACCTTGATGCCAACGCGGTTGTGAACTCTCTGCAAAAAGCATTAGATGCTGCACCAAAGCCACGCATCTTGGACGGTATCGAATGGCAAGTTCGCGCATTGGACGACTTCACTGTTGAAATCAAAACGACCTTTAACGATCCACTGTTGCCAAGCCGTCTTTCTAGCCCACAGCTAGCGATCCTTTCTGGTGCTGCATATCAAGAAAACGGTCGTGTTGTGCCAATCAATGCGGGTACGGGTCCATTCGTTCTGACAGAAATCAACGGTACAACCAGCGCAAAACTGAAGCGTTTTGACGGTTACTGGGGTGAAAAAGCGAAAGTAGATAGCATTTTTGCGGAATACGTACCAAACGGTTTTGCTCGTGCTGCAGCGCTGCGTACCGGTGAGGCGGATGTAGTTGAAGCGGTTCCTGTTTCGCAAATCGCGATGATGGAATCTTCACAGCTGCACGAAGTCGCAATGCCGCGTACCAACACGCTTTATCTAAACAATAAATCAGACGTGTTTAGCCAGTTCGGGCTGCGTAAAGCAGCGGCTCAAGCGGTTAACCGTGAGCAAATCATCAAAACGGTTTACGAGAACCACGCCGATTCAGCGAAAGGTTTGTTAGGTCCTGCATTGGCATGGGCTCAACCAATTCGTGATGCGAACCCTCGTATGGAAACCATGGAAATGCGCCACGCGAACGGTGAGAAGATCACCATCGGTACATTTACCGACCGTGCTGAGTTGCCAGAAGTAGCGGTGCTATTAAAGCAACAACTTGAAGCGACTGGCTTTGTGGTTGAACTAGACGTTCGTGAATACGCACAAATCGAAAACGATGTACTAGCAGGTAAGTTCGATGCGTTCTTGTTGTCACGTGCAACGGTGCTGGATTCTGGTGACCCAGTGGCGTACATGCAAAGTGACTTTAGCTGTAAAGGTTCTTACAACCTAGGTCAGTTCTGCTCTGAAGAAGTGGACGCAGCATTGAAACACGCTGATCGTCAGCCGTTGGGTGAGAAACGCCAACAAGCGATCATCGAAGCAGAAAGCAAAATCCTTGAGCAATACGCTGTGATTCCACTGCTTCACGAGCGTGTAATCCAAGGTGAGAGTGATCGCGTGAAGAATGCACAACGTGACCCACGTGAGCGTCGCCTGATCGACCAGTTTACTGAGGTGAACTAACTCGATGTCGTCTGTTGCCAACATGCGTTCTCGTTGGAGCGCTTGTATGCCTGAATGGTTTACGCGTCTTTTGTCGCGCTTCCTGTCACTCGGGGTAGTGGTTGTGCTGGTGGGTTTGATGCCGGATATTGCAGGTATCGACCCAAGCCAATCAATCCTCCGTGCTCGTGCGGGTGCCCAACAATTGCTGACGGCAGAAGCTCTGCAAGCCATTCGAGAAGATCTTCAACTTGACCGCAGCGCTGCTGAGCGACTGTGGGATTGGTTGACGCTTGCCATGCAAGGTGACTTAGGTGTCTCTTGGGTGAGCGGCGCATCCGTGATGGAGAGCGTTCAACAAACTGCAAAAACGTCGCTACTATTGATGCTTACAGCGCTGGGCATGGCATTTGTAATGTGCATGGCGAGCGTGCTTTACACCGTGCGTCGTTGGCAACAGAATCGTTTAGACAAGCATCATGACACGCTCAGTTCGGTGTTGGTTTCATTGCCTGAATACGTGATTGCTTCGCTGCTGATCATGGTATTTTCCATCTGGTTGGGTTGGTTCCCGCCTTATGGTTGGCAAGGTGTACAAAACCTTTGGCTGCCCAGTTTGGCAATGGCATTGCCTGCTGCTGGCTTGTTCGGGCGCTTGCTCAATGACAGCCTCAAGCGTGTACTAGATGAGCCTTGGGTGATCACTTGGCTATCGGCGAACTTCAGTAAGTTTCAAATCTTACGCTTTGCCTTGTGGCGTGCCGTTAGTAACTTGATTCCTCAAATCGCAATGACGGTGATTGGTTTGACCGGCGGCGCGGTTGCTGTGGAGCAAGTGTTCTCCATTCCGGGTATCGGACGACTAATCTTAGGCGCAGCGAAGTCACAAGATCTGCCGATGCTGCAAGGTGGCTTGTTGGTGTTGCTGGTGTTCTCGATGTTGATCAGCAGTGCGAGCATCTTATTGCAACGCTGGTTACTCGGGCAAAGTGTCACAAGTGGCAAGCTGATCAGCAGTCACAGTACGTTCCGTTTTACCCAAAGCACCACCAAACGTATCGTCAGTGCCACAATTTTTACCTTGCTGATTGGTTGTGCGGGATGGGCGTTAATGCGCGATCCTTACACCATCCAATTTACCCGCCTTGAATCGCCAAGCTTAGCTGCCCCGTTTGGTGCCGATGCGGTTGGTCGAGATCTGCTTGCTCGTGTTGGCGGCGGTATGATGTCGACAATCAAAATGGGCATCATCGCAACCTTCCTTAGTTTGGTGATTGGTTTGCTGCTCGGCTTTGTGACTCGTTATAGCCAAGGCTTAATTGAGATCACCAAAGGTGTGCCATACATTGTGGCGGGTCTGCTGATTGCTGGTCTAACGGGGATGAACCCAAACAGCGCTTTGATTGCGATTGTTATGGTGTCATGGGCACCATTAGCGGCGCACTGCGCGAGCTTGTTGATGGAAGCCAAAGCGCAGCCTTATACGCATCTTGCGCCCATTTGGGGAACCAGTCAGTGGCGAGTACTCCGCTACTACTTGTTGCCTTATGTGCTGCCGCCATTGATTCGTCACGCGTTTCTGCGTTTGCCGTACATTACGCTCAGTCTGACTTCTCTGAGCTTTATCGGACTTGGCGTTAAACCGCCAGAACCTGAGTGGGGCTTATTGATTGCGGAAAACTTGCCTTACATCGAGCGCTCACCATTAGGTGTTTTGCTGCCAATTTCAGGCTTAGTTTTGATGGCAATTGCGGTGAATTTGATTTTTGATGACAAGTGACGAGCAGCGATAAAGTGAAGTGAGCGTCCATATCCAGATGTAATCAGTAATTTGGTAATTTAGAAAACAAAAGGATGTGTTTTCTGCCAGAAAGTACACAGCACGGTCTATGTATATTGGAAGCACCTATAAATTAACGAGTATAAAAGTTACGCGAACTCAGATGTTTAGGTAGTGTTACTCTTTATACACACGTAATCCTTTATCCGTTAATTCTTGAGTGACCACTTCGGATAGGTTTCGATCGGTAATAATTCCGTCCAATTGCTCGATGTCTAATGCATGAAAGCTCGCTATCTGACCGTATTTAGTTGAGTCTGAGATCAGATAATTGGTTTGTGCCGCCTTGATGATTGCTTTTTTAACGAGAACTTTATTTTCATTAGGTGTTGATAAGCCTTTCAAGCTCCAAGATGAAGTCGAAATAAAGGCGATATCAATATTTAGCCCATTCAAGAACTCTGCGACTTTTCCTCCAATGGTAGATTGGTTCTCGCGGTCAATTTTTCCCCCAGTGTGGTAAAGCTCACATTCACTGTGCGTCATAAGGAAAGCAGCAATAGAGAAGTCATTGGTGATCACTAAAAGATCATTACGATTTGCTATTTGATGGGCGATTTCTAGAGAGGTTGTTCCCGCATCCAAGTAAATCGTAGCGTCTTGACCAATTAACGTAGCCGCCAGCTTACCAATTTGAATCTTTTCATCCGCTTGTTGCTCGACCTTCGCATCATGGGAAAGTTCGGAATGTAGAGCTTGAGCAAGTTGCACTCCACCAGAAACAGAAACGACTTTACCTGAGGATTCAAGCTTCACGATATCACGACGAATGGTCATATGTGATACGCCAAGGTGGTCGGTTAAATCTGAAATGCTTAACACTTCTTGATGTGATAACAGGGATAATATGGTTCTTTGACGTTCTGCTGGGATCATAGTTTCACTTCTATATTCTTGTTTTTCAGTATCCTACCAATCTTTTCATTTGTTGTGAATATCTGTGAATTATGTTCTCAACGTTGTAAGAACAGCCTTCGCTTGTGTTAACTGCTCGGAATATCTCTGCCCATAAAGAGGTATATATCACGACATTGTTAATTTGTGTGAAAAAATGTGATTCAAAGCGAGGTCTTAGTATTAACCTTCACATATAATCACATCAACCAAACAAGAATTAACAAAGTTTAATAGACCAGAAGGCATTGTTTTTATGAGTGAAGTTCAATCTGTAGGTGTTATCGGTTTAGGCTCTATGGGAATGGGCGCCGCAAAGTCATGTGTGCGTGCAGGCCTAGATGTCTATGGTTTCGATTTAAATTCTCAAGCGCTTGAAGAACTAGGTTCATTCGGTGCAAAAGCTGTTTCTACGAATGCAGTTGAGTTTGCAGATAAGCTTGATTCGGTTCTAGTTCTTGTTGTGAACGCAGATCAAGTTAACACGGTCTTGTTCAAGACTGGTCTTGCTAAAGCGCTTAATCCGAATACGCCAGTAATGGTTTCAGCAACCATCTCAGCAGAAGACGCAAAACAAATTGAAGCGAAATTGGCAGAACACAACCTTGTGATGCTTGATGCACCGGTATCTGGTGGTGCTGCAAAAGCAGAATCAGGTGAGATGACTATTATGGCGTCGGGAGCGCAAAGCACATTTGATGCACTTGAACCAGTACTCAACGCAACGGCAGCTAAAGTCTACAACATCGGTGAAGCGATTGGCCTAGGCGCAACTGTGAAGATTATCCACCAATTGCTAGCAGGTGTTCATATCGCAGCTGGTGCTGAAGCAATGGCATTAGCGGCACGTGCAAACATTCCTCTTGACCTGATGTACGACGTGGTGACGAATGCAGCGGGTAACTCTTGGATGTTTGAGAACCGCATGAAGCATGTAGTTGATGGTGACTACTCCCCTAAATCTATGGTCGACATCTTTGTGAAAGATTTAAACCTCGTATCGGACACAGCAAAAGATCTCAAATTTCCACTTCCTCTATCAAGCACAGCACTAAACATGTTTTTGAGTGCAAGCAATGCTGGTTTTGGGCAGGAGGACGACAGTGCCGTTATCAAGATTTTTGATGGTATTGAGCTTCCAGGTGTAGAAAACAAACAGAAATAAGCGCACGTAAAACGGAGAAAAAATGATGTTATTAGGCGTTATCGCAGACGACTTTACTGGCGCAACAGACATCGCAGGTTTTCTTGTAGAAAACGGCATGCGCACAGTTCAGCTTAACGGTATTCCAAAAGAAGAGATTGATGTAAACGCAGATGCGGTCGTGATCAGTCTTAAATCTCGCTCTTGTCCTGTAGATGAGGCAATCGAGGATTCAGTAGCAGCGCTTAAGTGGCTGCAAGCAAATGGCTGTCAGCAGTTTTACTTCAAGTACTGCTCAACGTTTGACAGCACAGCAGAAGGTAACATTGGTCCTGTAACGGATGCACTGCTTGCAGAGCTAGGTGAAGCGTTCACCATTGTCTGCCCATCATTACCAGTGAATGGTCGCACAGTTTTCAACGGCCATCTATTTGTATTCCAAGACTTGCTAAGCGACTCAGGTATGCGTAATCACCCTGTGACACCAATGACTGATTCAAGCCTAGTTCGTATGATGGATGCTCAATCTCAAGGCAAATCTGGCCTGGTGAACTTCCAAATAATTGAACAAGGTCCAAAAGCGGTAATTGAGCGCTTTGAAGAGCTAAAAGTACAAGGCAACCGCTACGCAGTGGTTGATGCATTCAATGCAGAGCATCTTGTCACACTTGGCCAAGCGGCGAAGTCTCTAAAACTGGTAACTGGTGGTTCTGGTTTGGCTGCGGGTATTGCTAAGAACTGGATAGAGAGCCTTGAAGATCAAAGTGATGCGAAGCAAGAGGGGAACCCTAAAAAGGCACCAACCGTTGTGTTATCTGGATCTTGTTCTGTCATGACCAACCAACAGGTCGCTGTTTACAAAGAAAAAGCGCCACACTTTGCTATTGATGTGAAGGCGTGTCTGACGGAAGAAGACTACTCAAATCAAGTGTTTGATTGGGTCATGACCAACATCGAAAGCGAGTTCGCACCACTGGTTTACGCAACCGCAGATGCAGCGGCGTTAAAAGCGATTCAACAAGAGTTTGGCGCGCATGCTTCAAGTCACGCGGTTGAACAGTTCTTTAGCCAACTTGCAGTTAAACTTCAGCAGCACGGTGTGAAAAATTTCATCGTTGCGGGTGGGGAAACCTCAGGGGTTGTAACCCAAAGCCTAGCCGTAAAAGGTTTTCATATCGGTCCTCAAATCGCACCAGGTGTACCTTGGGTGAAGTCACTTGAAGGCGAGCTTTCTTTGGCTCTGAAATCGGGCAACTTCGGCGATGAACACTTCTTTGCCAAAGCACAGTCGTTTTTTGAATAGGTGACGTTGTGATGAATAAAGAATTGATGACAGAACAACAACTGCGAGAGCAAATGGTCACTATGGCTCGCTCTATGTTTGAACGTGGCTATGCGACTGGCGGCGCTGGCAACCTTTCTCTAAAACTGCCTAATGGACACTTTCTGGCAACGCCAACTGGTTCTTCGTTCGGCCGCTTGATTGCTGAAGAGCTTTCGGTTGTGGATATTGATGGCAACCATATCTCTGGTGAAAAGCCATCAAAAGAAGTGGCTTTTCATCTGGCGATTTATCGAAATAACTCAAAGTGTAATGCGATTGTGCATCTACATTCTACTTACTTGACGGCGCTTTCTTGTCTTGAAGGTTTAGATCGCGAGAATGCCATCAAAGCTTTCACACCTTACTTTGTAATGCGCATTGGCGAACTGCCAGTGATTCCGTACCTGCGCCCGGGCGACCCTCAGATTGCTGAAGAACTTGCGCAGCGGGCAAGTGACTACCGAGCTTTCCTCCTGGCGAACCATGGTCCAGTGATCACGGGTAAGGACTTTGAAGATGCAGTGGATAACGCAGAAGAGCTAGAAGAGACAGCGAAGCTAGCGTTCATTCTTAAAGACAGCAACATCCGCTACTTAACGGATACTGAGATTCAAGACCTAAAAGGGAGAGGTAAGTAATGGCTAAATTCGCGGCAAATCTGACAATGTTATTCACAGAAGTTCCTTTTCTAGATCGTTTCGAAAAAGCACACCAAGCGGGCTTCAAAGCGGTGGAATACCTTTTCCCATACGCATTCGAAGCGCAAAAACTAGCAAGCAAGATACAGCAGTTTGGTTTTGAGCAAGCGTTATTCAACATGCCTCCAGGTGATTGGGATGCAGGTGAACGAGGTTTTGCAGCTATTCCGGGGCGTGAGGATGAATTTAAAACGAGCGTCGAGACTGCTCTGATGTACGCCAAGGCACTGAACTGTAAAAAGGTTCACGCTATGTCTGGCATTGTTGATTCTCGCTTCACTCGTGATCAGCATATTGAAACCTTTATCTCAAACATTCGTTATGCAGCGGATAAGTTTGCCGAACAAGGTGTTGAGCTGATGATTGAGCCACTCAACAATCGCGATGTACCGAACTACTTTGTTGCACATCAGCGTGAAGCGGTGGAACTCATCAAACAAGTGGCTCGTCCAAACGTGAAATTGCAGCTCGATCTCTATCACGCACAAATTATGGACGGTGATCTGAGTACGTTGATTCGCGATGTGGCGCCATACACAGGCCATATTCAAATTGCTTCTGTGCCTGAAAGGCACGAACCATCGGAAGGCGAACTGAATTACCCACACCTATTCAATGTTTTGGATGACTCTGGTTACCAAGGCTGGATCGGTTGTGAATACAACCCAAGGCATAGCACGCAGCTGGGCCTTAGTTGGGTTAAACCATACCTATAACAATTTTAATTTCTATCCATAAATAACTTGAAACCAATTACAAAAACAAAGGGTCGTGACTATGAATATTATCATAACTGGAGGGGCGGGTTTTCTCGGAACCCTACTTGCCAAATCACTACTAAAAGAAAACAAAGCTGAAAGTATTACTATTGTCGACATTCAAAAGTCGCGCTTAGAGGGCATTGATGACCGAGTCGTTTCTTTAGTCATGGATATGACAAAGCGAGAAAATATAGACCAAGTTATTACTGCCGAAACGACACACATTTTTCATTTAGCGGCAATTGTATCGAGCCATGCTGAGCAAGATTTTGATTTAGGCGTAGCTGTAAACCTGACGACCACACAGTTATTGCTTGAGCGTTGCCGTAAAGTAAACCCTAATATTCGTTTTATATTTGCTTCATCTTTAGCTGTATTTGGTGGTGATCTTCCGGAAACGATTACACCAATAACAGCACTTCATCCTCAGTCATCCTACGGGACGCAAAAAGCTATAGGTGAGTTATTGGTGAACGACTATGCCCGTAAAGGCTTTGTTAAAGCTGTATCCGTACGTTTACCGACTATTTGTATTCGCCCTGGGAAACCAAACCTTGCCGCTAGCTCTTTCGTAAGCGGAATTATTCGTGAGCCTTTGAATGCTCAAGAATCAAATTGTCCTGTAGACCCTACGCTAAAACTTTGGATATCGAGCCCGTCTAGAGTGGTGGACAATATTCAATATGCAGGGCTAATGCCTTATGAGCAGTTAAATAATCTGTCCTATAGAACGCTTAATTTACCTGGTATTCAAACTACACCAGCTGAGATGATTCAAACAATGGACACTCTAATGGGTAAACAACTTTCTAATTATATTACCTATGAGCATGATGCGGGTATTGATCGTATTGTGAGTAGTTGGCCACAAAAAATTGATTGTACTAAAGAACTGGAGCTTGGATTTAAAGCAGACAGTAATTTCAAGGATGTATTACAACAATTTATTTCTGTTAACAATATGGAGATTGTCTAATGTTACCAACCTCAGTAATTGGACTAATAGTAGCCGTATCAGTCCTTGTTTTTCTTGTGTTACGTACAAAAGTACATGTGTTAATTGCGATGTTAATTGCGGCATGTATCGCAGGTATTATTGGTGGGTTAAGTGTTGACGACACGATTGCGACCGTTAGCAAAGGATTTGGTGGAACATTAGGCGGTATAGGGATTGTCATCGGTCTCGGCGTTATGATGGGGGCTATTTTAGAGGCTTCTGGAGCAGGAGAAAGTATTGCCTATAATTTTATAAAGTGGTTAGGAAAAAAGAAAGAAGAGGCCGCTCTTGCTGTAACTGGCTATATTGTTAGCATCCCAATCTTTGTGGATAGCGCGCTTATCATTCTTTATCCAATAGCGAAGTCTTTGTCAAAAACGTCCAATCGCTCGATTTTAACGCTTACGGTTGCTCTGGCGGGCGGCTTGGTCGTAGCGCATCACGCTATTCCGCCGACTCCAGGGCCTTTGGGAGTTGCTGGTATCTTTGGTGTCGATCTTGCCAGCATGTTAGGTTTTGGTTTGATGATCGCAGCGCCTTGTGTCATGGGTATTGTTTGGTATGCAAGATGGTTAGAAAAACAGTTTCCTGAATTCATTCCAACCGAACATTTCTCGAAGTCTAGTGAGCAACTGATTAATGATCACAAAGAGTACATTGCAAGTAAAGAAGCGAAAGACCTACCATCTTTAAGTAAATCTATCGCTCCAATTATTATCCCTATTTTACTTATACTTGCGAAATCAGTGATGGGTTTATTAGAGGGGACTTTCGGTTTCGAAGGGCTGACTGCAACAACATTTGGTCAATTTATCGCTTTTATCGGCAGCCCTACTATTGCACTATCAATAGCGACGTTATTAGCGGTTTACACTTTGGGTAATAACCTTACCAAAGAAGAAGCGAATGAAAAGATGGAACAAGGAATCTCCACTTGTGGCATCATTTTGTTAGTAACAGGAGCTGGTGGCGCGTTAGGTGCCGTATTGCGTGAAACGGGTGCGGGCGCAGAGATTGCTAACCAAGTTGCAGGGCTTCCTATTTCTGCGGTTATGATTCCATTTATTATTGCGACGTTAGTTCGTATTATTCAGGGCTCTGGTACAGTCTCCATGATAACCGCTGCTTCTATATCTGCCCCAGTTTTAGTAAATATTCCTGACGTTAATCTTTTATTCGCAGCGACGGCAGCTACGATGGGATCTCTATTTGCTGGCTACTTTAATGACTCGCTATTCCATATTGTTAATCGACTAATGGGGGTGACCGAGGTTAAGAAACAACTCATTATTTGGACTATTCCAACAACAATTGCTTGGGCTATTGGTGGTTCATTAGTCATGATTCTTAACTTATTCTTCGGATCTCATGGTTCAATCTTTGATCCCGTGTTACCACTTGCTGTACTTTTGGGGTGTGTTGCATTTACAAAATCTTACAGCGCTAAGCACGTCGAATTACAAGAGGTATAAAGGTTTACTTGTACTCTTCCATAAAGTAAAAACCTATCACAACATGTATTTTTATCAGATGGTTTAGAGATTGTTAATAATATGAACGGCCCTATGTTTGGGCCGTTTTAGTTCTTATAAATAAACTATTTAACTTGAACCGATATAGGTTCCATTTTCAACTTAATTAATATGATATGGAATTGTTATTTCCCGCTTAGTAAGCGATTACATATAAAGGATATATTCGAGTTTAACCCTAGTGATTTTACTCTAGCGAAGTAGGGTTACTTTATATAAGAGTCCAGTACTTTTAATACGACTTCCATATCTTTTTCACGTTGAGTTTTGTCTTCCTCAAGTACAACGTGCTCAAGTAAGTGGCCTTTAATTACTTCTCGCATCAAACCATTTACTGCTCCCCGAATAGCGGCAATCTGCTGCAACACATCTTGGCATTCATGCTCTTCTTCCAGCATTTTTTTAAGTCCGTTCACCTGACCCTGTATTTTACTGACTCGAGTGTTGAGCTTCTTTTGATCTCTGGTTGTATGCGACATGTCTTATCTTCTTTACGTTACGGGCCGAGTTATTCTAACTGATAATGTAGCACTCAATTTATACTGGGGGGTAGTATTTAATACTAGGGGGGAGTATAGTTTGCGATAAATTAGAATCAACAACAGAGAACAACAATGGATTTTGTCGCGTTACTACAACAAGGTAATGGGTGGTTCTTTATTCCCAGTGCCATTTTGCTTGGCGCCTTGCATGGTTTAGAACCTGGGCACTCTAAAACGATGATGGCGGCGTTCATTGTCGCGGTGAAAGGAACGGTCAAACAAGCCGTGATGCTGGGTTTAGCTGCCACACTTTCTCACACTGCAATTGTATGGTTAATCGCTGTTGGCGGGATGTATATTAGCCAGAAATTCACCGCTGAAGCGGCTGAACCATGGATGCAACTTATCTCTGGGGTCATTATCGTGACAACCGGCGTATGGATGTTTTGGCGGACATGGAGCGATGAGCGAGCTTGGAACAAAGCTCAGGATCATGCTCGCGATTGGACGACGCAAGTTGTGGATACAGGACATGGGCATGTTTCGCTTTCGATTACAGAGGAAGGGGAGCATCACCGTTTCCAGTTGCGAACACTCAGCGGTAAACCTTTAACTGCTGAAGGTATCAAGGTTTCGGTATCGAGTGATGGTTATCAACCTGCTGATATTTATCACTTTATAGAGCGTGATGGATACTTGGAATCGGCGTCTTGCATTAAAGTCTCTAATGGACTTTCTGTCACTTTGATCATCGGGCACCATGATCATACCCATGACTTTGATGTACATTTCCGTCCTGGTTCTCATTTAGAAAGCGAAGATAAGGAATATCAAGATGCTCACGAGCGCGCTCACGCTTTAGACATTCAAAAGCGCTTTGAGAATCGAGACGTGACGAATGGGCAAATTCTGCTGTTTGGATTAACGGGCGGTTTGATTCCATGCCCTGCTGCGGTAACGGTTTTGCTTATCTGTTTGCAGCTTAAGGCAATGACTCTTGGTGCGACTTTAGTTGTGTCATTCAGTATTGGCTTAGCCTTGACTCTGGTTGCTGTTGGCGTTGTGGCAGCAGTGGGCGTGCAAAAAGCGACATCTAAATGGAGCGGTTTGAATGATGTTGCACGTCGAGCTCCTTACTTATCGGGCGTCTTGATCAGTGCAGTTGGTTTGTACATGGGTATGCATGGATACATATCGCTGACAAGTTAAACTCTGTGGTAAAGATTTTTTTCCTTTCTTTTTTATGGGCAATGGCTTAATGCCTGGGTTTGCATATTTTGCTGCCGATTCTTGATTGAGAATCACTCGATCTGACATCGCTGCCATATCTACAAACCAAGTCATTCTCGCTTCACCAAGCATCTCGGATTACAACCGCTGCGATTGTGGCTCTAATATCTGAACCTGAGATACTAAATGATAAAACGGGAGCACTGACCACAGCGCTCCCGACGGCAAAACGCTAATTAGCACTCTTTTCTTTAATGTTCGATACCAATTTGGTCGCATAGTTAAATTTAACTATGCAAACGTTTCCTTTTGCGTACTCGTCCCTTCGCCAAACCTCGTAGAAATGTGACGTTTTGAAGACTTTTTTTCCTTCTGTCTAAAGTAATCGGGAACCAAGCAGATACATAGTTATAAAGTTATGTCTTGCTCTGCCAAACAGACCCAAAATGCAGTTTGGTTGGTTTTGGAGAAGAAAGGCTTAGCGCTCGATTAATGAGCATCAATTGAATTGTATTGAGACAATTATAATGAAAAGAATCATCTTATTAGCAGTCTGCGCCATGTTTGGTATTGCTGTCGTGGCGAGTATGGCATCAACGTACCTAATTTCGAGTCAGAAAATCGATGACATCATCTTAAACAAATCCCAAGTTCAAGCTGAGTTTCTAGCGGGAAATGCGAGTTATATTTTGGAGAACTCAGCCAATCCAATGCAAGATTTACAATCGCTTGTTGAGGGGCTGAAACAACGTTCAGACGTGAGTTATGCCGTTGTAATTGACCGTAACGTAACGGCAGTAGCCCACAGTGATAAGCACAAGCTGAACAAAACCTATAACGATGAATATACTGTTGAAGGCGCGACGAGAGGTGTTCAACAGTACTCAAAGTGGTATGCCGATGTCCAGAAAGTATGGGTGTTTGACATCATGGCACCAATTTATGTGGATGGTCAGTTATACGGTACTTTTGATATCGGTATTCCTATTACCGAAGTGAGCCAAGCGACGAATGGAATTATTACTTACCAGTTGATCTCTATGGTGGCGATCTTCGTTATGTGTGTTTTGATTCTGTCACTTCTGCTAAATAAACTGATGAGACCGCTTTCTGCGCTTAAAGACGCTCTACAAGACATCTCAAAAGGAGACGGAGACTTAACCGTTCGTTTGCCAGCGAAAGGTAATGACGAAGTCGCGCAAATTTCTTCTGCTTTCAACGTTTTTGTTGGGAAAGTACATGAGATTATTACACAAGTTGTAAATACTGGTGTGGAGCTTAATAGTTCAGCTGTCGCTTTGCGTGGGCAATCTCAACAAGCGCTCACAAGAGGGCAAGAGCAGAACGAGCAAACCATGCTGGTTGTCACATCCATGAACGAAATGATTGCGACGGTCAATGAAATTGCCTCCAATGCTGCCGGAGCGGCAAATGCTGCGAGTGCAGCAAGTAATGAAGCGCAAGATGGCTACACGACGCTAGAAAGAACCAAAACGGCGATGACTAATCTTGAAAACGAGATGAACAGCACTTCCAACATTATCGTGAGTCTTGCTGAAAATACTCAGTCGATTGGTAGTATTCTAGAGGTGATTAGAGGTATTTCGGAGCAAACCAATCTATTGGCTCTCAATGCGGCTATCGAAGCGGCACGCGCTGGTGATGCCGGCCGAGGTTTTGCAGTAGTCGCTGATGAAGTTCGCAACCTAGCGACTAAAACGGCTCATTCTACCGATGAAATTGACAATATGATTCACCAGCTACAAACTGAAGCTCAAAGTGCGGTGAATTCAATGAGTAATAGTAAGACTCTTATTGAAGAAGGAACGGCAGAAACTGAGTTAGCTCGACAGGCTTTAGAAGCAATAGCTGCACAAGTGACGACTATTTCAGATATCAATACTCAAGTAGCAACCGCAACAGAACAGCAATCAACGGTAGCAAACGAAATTAATATGAACATGGATACCGTCAGCCACTCAGTGAAAAGTGCGCTAACGGCGAGTGAGCAACTAGAAGCATCAAGTCAACAACTCGCGGAGCTATCGCGAACACTCGATCGTCACGTGGGAGCGTTTAGAATCTAAACGCCAACTGACCCTCTTTAATAAAAAGCCAGTAAATGTTAATTGCTGGCTTTTTTATTTGAAAAAATCGAGTCTCAAATCGCTTAGCGGTGTCTGTCCTTTCTAGACGATAAAACAAAATATGATAAATTAGTTGAGTAAAGCTTAGCTAAGCGTTAAGTTTCGCATTTTGCTTTAAATGTTCAACAAACATAGATATTTTCTTAGCTACATGTTTTCTAGACGAGTAAAAGGCGTAAAGCACTAAATCCTCAGGTTCGTACTCTAGAGTGACGATTTCTAGCTCACCATTTTTGATCTCATTTTGGCATGACTCAATTGGCAATATTGCGTACCCAAGCCCTGATAACGCGCCATATCTGGCGAGATGACCGCTGTTTACTTTGAATGAAGATTGCACAGTTTGAGTAATATGGCCCCCAGCAGGGCTTCTGAATACCCATGGTGCACCATTTACTGCGGTAAGCGTCGTGATGCAGGGAACATGACTTAGATCCGTAATTTTGTAAGGGGTGGCGTATTTCTCAATTAGTTGAGGCGCGGCTAAAATGGCACTGGGCCAGCGTTTTATCTCTCTCGCCACCCAGTTACTGTCTGACAAAGTCCCTCTATGAAAACTCAAAATGACATCAAAGCTGTCAATAACATCATCTTTAGGGTTTAGCGTTGTATCGCAAGACAAAGAGATTGACGGGTATTGCGTGCAAAAGGTGACAACCGCTTTGGCGAGTACAGGTGTGTCTGGCATAAGAATTCGCAGTTCCCCTGTTACCGTGTGTGAGTGGCGCGTTACCGTTTCTAGTGCGGCGTTGAGTTGCTCCAATAACGGACGAGTGCTGCTATAGAGCTCTTCTCCAGCCTCGGTAGGCGTCATTCGCCTTGTTGTTCTATTGAACAACCTAATGTTTAACTTTTCTTCAAGCAGGGCAATGTGTCGGCTGATATTTGATGTTGGTATATTCAAACACTCAGCGGCTCGCTTAAAGCTGTTGTTCTCATAAACACAGTGAAAACTTTTTAACCAGATTTGGTCAACGTTATCAAACATTTCATTATCCCACTTTATTGGATTATCAAGCCAGCATATCGCACTTTATCCCTGTACTAAGTTACATACAATTTTATTTACAAGTTTAAGCGAACAAACAACGAGATATCGCGCTAGAACGTAATCAATAGTGGTGAATTTATGAGCTGGTTAGAACGGTTATTTGAGAATAAAAATATAATAGGTTCGCGCAAAGCGTCTATCCCTGAGGGCGTTTGGACAAAGTGTCCTGAGTGTGAACAAATACTTTATCGTGCCGCGTTAAAAGAAAATTTGGAAGTATGCCCTAAATGCTCATATCACATGAGAATGGCTGCGCGTCAAAGGTTGATCTCTTTTCTGGACCATGGAACACAACAAGAGTTGGCAAGTGAGTTGGAGCCACAAGATATTTTGGGTTTTAAAGACTTAAAGCGATATAAAGAGCGAATTGCTTTAGCACAGAAAACGACTGGAGAAAAAGATGCGTTGGTGGTGATGGAGGGCAAGTTATTGGGGCTGCCTGTTGTTGCGTGTGCATTCGAATTCTCTTTCATGGCAGGCTCGATGGGCGCAGTGGTTGGCGAGAAGTTTGTCCGAGCAGTTGAAAGCGCAATTAATACAAAATCTGGGTTAGTATGTTTTTCCGCTTGCGGAGGGGCGCGCATGCAAGAGTCTTTGGTGGCTCTCATGCAAATGTCAAAAACCAGCGCCGCGTTAAACCACTTATCTGAGCACAGATTACCCTATATCTCAGTATTGACGGACCAAACTTATGGTGGCGTCTCGGCGAGTTTAGCCATGTTAGGAGACATCAATATTGGTGAACCTAAAGCAAGTATTGGCTTTGCGGGAAGACGGGTCATTGAGCAAACGGTACGTGAAAAGCTACCAGACGAGTTTCAGCGAAGTGAATTTTTACTAGCGCATGGTGCGCTAGATATGATTGTCGATAGACGTGAAATGCGCGATCGCGTTGGCCGCTTACTGGCTAAGTTAACCAACGCGAGGGTGGTCTCAGAATAGGTTGTATTAAAGTTAGACTTAGTACTTGCGTTTATTGAGCCGTAATCATTACAAACCGTTCATTTTGCCCCCATCTTGGTTCCGCATTCATTAGGCTGAGATCCAACGCCGTTTGGTATGGGTCAACAGCAAAATGGTCGCTTACTAACCCCCAGAGCATCCAGTTGATTGCGGTTTCATTCTCGGTAAGCTCTTCGAGTGGCGCTTGGAGGAAAAAGTACTCATCTTCGCCATCGTAACCGAGCCGATCATAGATAATGTTGCGTAGCTCTCGATCCAAATCATGTTGGAGGTTGATTGAGTCGTACAGTTGCTCTTCTGTTGGGCCATTCTCATGGTGATAAACATTGCGTTTTGACTCTTTGTGTAAAGTACCTGCGCCAGTTTCAATGCTTACTTTCTTTTGCGAGTGTTGCTCAAGAACTTGAATGATTTCATCCTCTAGTTGATCGAGTTTACTCAGCAAAACTTGATTGTTTATGTCACCAGCGGGGGAGGCCATCGTTTGGAAGGCTTTCACTCTCTCGTAGACTGCTTTCCCGTGAGGAAGGGCTGCAAAACACTGTTCTTGGAGCGCTTCATTGGCTTGCCAAATGCCCGAGTAGAGCTCGTAATCATGTGTATATGGTGGAAGCTCTTCAGTATCTTCCCCTAATAATTCTCGCCAGCGCTTTTGCCACTGTTCTTCTTTTGCGTGTTTTACACGCGCGTATTGCTTAACCCAGCGGTTACGAAGTTTTACCCCAAAAATGGCAAGTCCCCATGGAGCGAGCAAATAAAAATAATAGTGAGAAGAGTTATCCCAAAAGTAACCGTAAACGTAAACACCAAAAGCAAGCACCCAAGTTCCAATAGTACAAGCAATAACCCCGGACATTATTGATGATTGGCGCTTTGTTTCTCTTAATGTATTACCTTCAGCACATAACCAAAAAATGCCGCCAAAAACAAAGGCAAACGTTGTCATGAAGTAGGCAATCCCCGCTCCCAAAAATCCCCAAAGTGACATGTATTATCCCTAGCCAAATATCTGCTTTATTCACTCATCAATGACTGGAGGAGTAAATGTGTTTGATTTGGCGGAGAATTTACCATTAATGCCAACCTTTTGATATGCACTCTATGACTTATTGGGAATGAGTCACAAATAAAAATAGATGGTATCAAGCATCAAAATTTAATTTAGAACCTTTGATTGTCGTGAACTCTATCTGGAAGAGTTAAGGGGGGCGTTTAAGGGCAATTTTCCTCATAAAGTCGTTATTTAGAAAAAGGTAAATTAATGTTTTTATTGATAATTGTGAGTTTTTTTGGAGTGGGATTGCTCCCATTTAATTAGAGTAAAAGACCTATTTTTGGGAGCGGTTTCATAAATTTTATGACACTGATTTCACTGTTTGAGCTGTAAAGAATATAAACCCCCACTCAATGTATGTTAATAATCAATGAGTGTTGTTATGTCTCATATCCGTTTTTTCCCGCGCCATCGTTTGGCGCTTGCTTGTATGCTAGCGAGTGTGTCTGGCTTCTCTTTTGCACAAAATCAGTGTGCTGTTGCTGATTTACAACAATCGCGAGATCTGGCTACTGCCGTTTCTGGTGCTGAGTATGATTGCTACCACGCTTGGTTTTCAGCACCTTCAGAAACGCTGAATGATATCTATAGTGAAGCGAGCCTAAGCCGTATCCAAGTCGCGCTGGATCAAGAAATCGCTCGCTATCGTGGTGAAGCAGATCAAGCTCGTATTCTAGAGAACCTAGGCGAATTTATTCGAGCGGCCTACTACGTTCGCTACAACGCTGGTACTGGTACACCTGAGTTTTCGCAAGCGTTGAGTCAGCGTTTTGCTCAGTCGACGAACCTATTCCTAAACAACCCTCATGCTTTGGATCAAGGTCGTGAACAAGTTGGTGCAATGAAGAGCCTGACTTTGATGGTTGATAACGTTAAGCAGTTGCCGCTGACCATGGATAGCATGATGGCCGCGTTGATGCACTTTAATCGTGAAACCGCGCAGGACACGCAATGGGTCGATGGTTTAAACAACTTGTTCCGCTCTATGGCAGGCCATGCGGCGAACGATGCGTTCTACCGATACATGGCAAACAATACACACCATATTGATACGTTGGTGAAATTCGCATCTGATAATGCTTGGGCATTAGATACGGATGCAAGCTTTATCGTTTTCAATGCATTACGTGAAACTGGTCGTTTGCTCGCGAGCCCAGATCAGGAGACCAAACGCAAAGCATTGGCAGTAATGCAACAGGTGATGCAGCGTTATCCACTGGGTAGTGAGCATGACAAACTATGGCTTGCTGCCGTTGAAATGATGAGCTACTACGCACCAGAAGGCCTAAATGGTCTGAATATTGAGCAAGCCAAGCAAGATTTAGCTGCACGTGTAATGCCAAATCGTTTTGAATGTCAGGGACCTGCCATTATTCGCTCTGAGGATCTGACCGATGCTCAAGCAGCGAAAGCGTGTGAAGTGCTAGCGGCAAAAGAAGCCGACTTCCATCGAGTTGCGAATACGGGTAATCAACCTGTCGCTGATGATTTGAATGATCGTGTTGAAGTGGCGGTATTCGCGAGTAACGCTAGTTACGTTGATTACTCTTCATTCCTATTTGGTAATACAACGGACAACGGTGGTCAGTACCTAGAAGGTGACCCTTCAAAAGCGGACAATACTGCGCGTTTCGTCGCTTATCGCTACGCGAATGGTGAAGATCTCTCTATCTTGAACCTAGAACATGAATACACGCACTATTTAGATGCACGATTTAACCAATACGGTTCGTTCAGCGATAACTTGGCTCATGGTCATATTGTTTGGTGGCTAGAAGGTTTTGCTGAATACATGCATTACAAGCAAGGTTACCAAGCTGCGATTGAGCTGATTGCAGATGGTAAACTGAGCCTTTCCACTGTGTTTGATACCACGTACTCTCACGATACCAATCGTATCTATCGTTGGGGTTATCTAGCTGTTCGATTCATGTTAGAAAATCATCCACAAGACGTCGAAAGCTTGTTGGCATTGTCGCGCTCTGGCCAGTTCGAACAATGGGCACAGCAGGTGACGTCTTTAGGTCAACAATACGATGCTGAGTTTGAACGTTGGTTGGACACATTAAAAGTGGAACCTGAGCAACCTGATACAGACCCAGAAGAGCCAACAGAACCAACAAGCCCTGAAGCACAAGTGACTGAATTGACGGCGAACCAAAGCCTTCAGCTTAGTGGCGAAGCATACAGCGAAAAACTGTTCTACGTTGATGTTCCAGCCAACACCGTTAACTTCAATGTATCTATTGAGGGTGCGGGTGATGCGGATCTTTACATGAGCTACAACAAAGTCGCGCATTACTATGATTTCGAAATGAGTCAATATGCTGATGGCAGCAATGAAGAGATTGTGTTTGAACCAGAGCAAGATGGTTACGTTAAAGCGGGTCGTTACTACATCAGCTTAACTGGACGTGATAGCTATGACTCAGTGAATCTTGTGGCTGCGTTAGAAGTGGAAGCGCAAACACCGCCAACCCAAGTGCAAGATGATTTAGCACCTGTGGTATTAGAGTCTGGTGAAGCCAAAATGCTTACCGTTCACAAGCAGCGTTATGCAGCAGTTTATGTGCCTGAAGGTGTTGAAGAGGTTCGTGTATGGCTAACGGCTCACTCTCAAACTGGTAATGTCGATCTATACGCGAGTAGGGAGCATTGGCCTACAGTAGAGCAGCACGAGTATGCGTCCAACTATGCAGGCAGCAATGAATACCTTGCGATTCCTGTTACTGAAGCAGGGTACGTGCACTTCGCTCTTCAGGCTCCAGAGCAAGGCGATGACGTTGAAATGCTAGTGCACTTCAACTAAACAGGTTCGATTAACTAAAGTCGAGATAAAACGTCGCTGATACAGCGACGTTTTTGTTTATATCGGACACGATTATAAACAAACAGCGGCGAATGCTAGTTAATCGGCTGATCTATCGAGTTATCAGTTGCCCTTTTTCTAAACGGCTTTAGGTTTGTATTGCAATTTACCGCGCACATAAACTTTTTTAGCGACGCGTTCTGTGACCTAGCTTCTGATTTGTGCTTCCCAAATGGATACAATATATATGCACCCCGTGCAATAAAGTGAAAAGGGAAAGACATGAAAACGCTTATTTATGAAACGTTGATTAGCCTTGCTAACCAAGAACCAGAACAACATGCAAGAATCCGACAAAATCTCTATGAACAGTTGGATCTGCCGTTCGATAAGCAGCTGGCTTTGTATTCTTGTGCCCTTGGTCCTGCAAGTTCAGGCAAGTTGGAGAGCAGTCAAGGCATTAACAACGCGGTAGATTGCGCGGTTAAACTGCTTGAAACTCCTGAGCGCTAATTCACTCGTTGTTTTAATCACGGCCCGAACCCCAAGGGCCGTTTTTAATTGCGGTTAAATTGATTTCAACGTCGTTATTACTCTGCTCTTTCCGCTAGCACTTCTTTGAATGCAAACATGCCGTTTAATGCCGCGGGAAAACCTGCGTAGACGGACATCTGCAAAATGATCTCTTTAATCTCATCCTCGCTACAGCCTACATTCAGCGCTGCATTTAAGTGCACTTTTAGTTGCGGCGCGCAATTCCCCATTGCCGTTAGCGCGGCGACGGTTGCGATTTCTCTCGATTTTAGGTCTAAGCCTGGGCGAGCATAAATATCGCCAAACGGATACTCAATGGTGTACTGAGCTAAATCTGGACAAATATCTTGTAAGCTTTCGATGACATTATGACCAGCGTCGCCATCAATTCGAGAGAGTAGTTCTAATCCTTTGTTAAAGCGTGATTGTTCCATCGGTATGTTCCTAGTGAATAAATGTAAACACACCTTAATCGTTAGAGTTAACTCTAAGTCAACGAACTTTTCCGCTTTTATACAAGGCAATTTTTTCTTCTAGAGCCGATAAGTGCTTTTTCTGTTGCTCAATGTGGCGTTTGAGGTTTTCTTGGTGTTGTTCTAACAGGGCTTGACGTTGTGGTACAGATTGAGAGCCGACTTCCCTTAATTTGGCATACTCTAGAATCTCTTCAAGTGGCATTGCAGTTTCTTTTAAACGCTTAACAAAGCTTATCCAGTTTAGATCTTTCGAACTATACATTCGATGTCCACTCGCGTTTCTATGGACATGTTTAAGTAAACCGATTTTTTCATAGTATCGAAGTGTATGAGCAGATAGCCCGACGAGGTCAGAAAATTCTTTGATATTCATTATTATCCTCCAAGGTAGAGCATACCCCATAGAGATAAGCTAAGTTTCGCATTTTGAAGTCATTTCGGGACAGATACAAACAGAAATCTTTAGTCTTTTAACGCTAGGTATGGTGATTTACTGGATTTTTGAAACGCGCCAAACGTGATCCATCTGCCAGTTTCGTTTTATTAACAATTGATTACTCAACGGGTTGGCTTGGCTATTTTTATCCTTTGGGCCTATTTTAGGGCGTACATAGGTCTTATGTTTTATCTTTTTAAATTTAAGTTTTTGTTAATAAAAACAATTTCTTAGCTTTGTGTTGGGCTGTTTGGGTTGTATGTTGTGTGCCCGTTATTCACTCAGAACGATTTATCGCTGTGCAATGGATGAGTCGCTACGCCTTCGATTTCAGCCTTGAGTTAGTGCTAAAAGGGTGAGTGCCTCTGATGAATAGCTTTTATAATTTCGATTATTGAATTCACTCACAAAAAAATGCAAACAAGTAATCGTGAGTGGAAACGAGCAGGAGAACAACATGAGTGGCTCACAGGAAACACAATCATTCGGTGCAAACGTTATCTTACATGCGTTTGATTGGAAGTATGCTGACATTGCCCAACGAGCAAAAGAAATCCGCGAGCTTGGTTATGGCTCTGTGTTGGTTTCGCCACCAATGAAAAGCGCACACGATGAGCGCTGGTGGCAGCGTTATCAACCACAAGATTATCGTGTTATCGATAATGCCTTGGGTGATACCAAAGATTTTATTCATATGGTTCGTGAACTGGAGCAAGTTGGTGTGTGGGTTTATGCCGACGTAGTGTTTAACCATATGGCAAATGAGGCCCACCTTCGCAGAGACCTTCAGTACCCAAGACAAGAGGTCTTGGAGGAATACCAGAACGACAAACAGAAATATCAGTCGCTAGCGTTGTTTGGCGATCTATCTCAACCACTTTTTGATGAAGAGGACTTTGTTGAAGCATTCGGCATCAAAGACTGGAAAGATAAGTGGCAGGTTCAAAACGGACGTATCACAGGTGGGCCAACCGACCCTGGCTTGCCAACTCTTCGTGTTTGTGACCATGTCGTTGAACAGCAGCGAGCGTACCTAAAGGCGCTGAAAGCTATTGGTGTGAAAGGTTTTCGTATTGACGCTGCGAAACACATGACGTTAGAGCATCTTAAGCGTGTTTGGACAGACGACATCACGCGGGATGTGCATATATTTGGTGAAATTATTACCGATGGCGGTGCGACGGAAGAAGAGTATCAGCTGTTTCTTGAGCCGTATCTACAGGAAACTCGCCTAGGTGCGTACGATTTCCCTTTGTTCTCAACCATGTTTAAGGCGTTTGCTAAAAAGGGCAGCTTCAAGTCTCTGATTGATCCCTATTGTTTTGGTCAGGCTTTGTCCCCCGGTCGTGCGATTACATTTGCTATCACACATGATATTCCTAACAATGATGTCTTTCTTGATCTCATCATGGACGAGGAAAATGAATGGTTAGCTTATGCCTATATTCTAGGCCGAGATGGTGGTGTGCCGTTGATTTATACCGACTTAAACACCAGCGGTATTAAAGGTAAAAATGGTCAGCCAAGATGGCAAGGTGCATGGAGCGATCCGAGAATGGCAAAAATGATCCAGTTCCATAATATGACGCATGGCGAGCCGATGAGTGTTCTTGAAGGTAACGATGACATGCTCGTACTGAAGCGAGGTGACAAAGGTATTGTGGTGCTTAATAAATCACAGCGTCAACAGTCTTTGACATTAAAAATCGATGGTAATTGGGTTGATTTGATGACAGAACAAATCATTCCAACTGACGGTAAGTTAATCGTACCATCTAAGTCGTCGATGTTACTCGTCGCGAAGTAGAAGATGTACACACCGAGGTTAGCAACTTCGGTGTGTTGTTTTTCATCGTCATTCACGTTCTGCTGAAGTTCAATATAAACTCAAACTCTCTCGTTTTTGCTAGAAATTTATGAGCACTCGTTAACGCAACATTCTGCTTTTAAAAAACCAATTACGTCATCTAAGCACTGATATTCTGCAACACAAAAAAGGGTTCTACCCTCACGGCGCTGGGTGAGAAGACCGGCTGAAGCAAGGCTCGAGATATGATGAGAGAGAGTGGATGCTGGAATGCCAAGCTTTTCTTGTACGCCGCCTACCGCGATACCTTTGTATCCCGCTTTGACGACTTCTTTGTAAATACTTAAACGAGTCGGATGCCCTAACTCTTTTAGTGCTTTAGCAACGGCTTCAAGCTCCATACTGACCTCTAAAGAATGACCACAGTAATTTTGTTTCGATAATAGGGAAAGTCTCGGTAAATGCCAACTATTACGATCTCAGAACAATTTAAATCAGATGAGATTCATGCTGGCTAATGCCTTCATGACAACAATTGTCTGTTCTAATGAGACAGATCAATCTTCATTATTATTTCACGCCACGTTCAAAATCCCTCGTCTACACTCAATGTTGAGTTGTCAGTTGGCAGACCAAGGAGGCGGCCATGATTGCGGTTCATAGAGATTATTGTTTGTCTAACAGTTCGGAGTTACATGCCCACGTTAAAGTCAACCCTGTTGGTAAATTAGAAGTTGAGATTGTTGAACTTCAAGAGCGCCACACCACAGAGTTTGATGATTTGTCTTTTGAGAGTCGTGGGTGTGAAACTCGAATCTGTGGTAAAGAAGACACAACTCCGTGGCAGTTCAATCTTGCAGTTACTGATGCGTTAGAGCTTTCTCATTTAGTGGAAGAAGCAAACGAAGAGTATGAGATTTTAATGAATGATCTTATGTAATATCGAGAAGATCATTTTATCCTGCACGGCGTGTGGCTCTGTACTGAAAAAATAAAAACCTCCCAAGCGGGAGGTTTTTAATATGGAGTGCGTTATCGTTGGATAGGCTCTTCTCTTGGTGGTGTTAGCTCTTGGACGTTATCTTCATTAAAGTCATCTGCGTAACCTTTAGGTGGCGGTGTCCAACCACGTTCTGACCGCGATAGTTTGTCATGACGATCTTTTTGCATCTCTTCCGCCATTTTCTCCTCTAACTGAATAAACAGTTGTCGGAAATTGTTGTCATAGCGTTCACCTTCAGAATCATCTTCCCAAGCTTTGTAAAGTATTTCTGACTTACGTGCTTCAACACGCTTATATGTCGCCTTCTGTTGTTCAACAAAGAAGGGGTGAATGCCAAGGGCTTTCATTGTGTGACCGCCCATCTCCAATGCAGAATGGTAGGTCTCTGATTCAATAATATCAGCCCCCGCTTGACGCAAAAGATAGCCATGTCCACGGTCAAAGGCACGTGCAATCACTGTTACTTTTGGGTACGTGTGCTTAACGTACTTCACCAGTTCTACACTCGATTCTTGGTTATCAATCGCCACAACCAACGCAGCGGCGTGCTCAATGCCGGCTGTATGTAGCATATCTGGTCGAGTCGCGTCGCCAAAATAGGCGCGAGTGCCAATCTGGCGCATGTTATCGACTTGGTCAGATTGATGGTCAAGTACCACGGTAGTCACGCCGTTTGATACCAATAGGCGATTCACTATTTGTCCAAAGCGGCCGATGCCGGCGATGATCACCGTGCCTGTTTCCTCAATCGTATCGCTTTCGCGTTCATTTGACTGGCTTTCAAAGCGCGGCAGAATCACTCTATCAAACAGAATAAACAAACCTGGTGTCAGGAACATCGAAATCGCAACCACTAACGCAAGAGTTTGTGAGAGTTCAAATGGGATGACGTGGTTTTGCACTGAAAAGCTTAGAAGCACAAAGCCGAATTCACCTGCTTGAGCCAAGCTTAGGGTAAACAGCCAGCGGTTGCTGCCTTTCACCCTAAATATCAGTGCAAGAATAAACAGCACCAAGGCTTTCAAAACCATCACGCCAATGGTCAATGCCATGACCAACCAGAAATCACCAAAAAGGACCGAGAAGTTGATCCCTGCGCCAACGGTAATAAAGAACAGACCTAACAATAGACCTTTAAATGGTTCGATATTGGATTCTAACTCGTGGCGGAATTCACTGTTCGCCAATACAACGCCAGCCAAGAAGGTTCCTAAGGCAGGAGATAAGCCCACTAAACTCATTAGTGCAGCGATACCAATGACAAGCATGAGTGCAGTTGCGGTAAAGATTTCTCGCAAACCAGAGCTAGCCACATAATTGAGCAGAGGTCGACTTAAAAAGTGTCCACCAACGACGACGATTGCAATCGATGCTGTGATTACGATGCCGTATGCCCAGCCTGGCAACCCCGCAACGAGGCTTAATTCTTCATGGTGCGCTGCGGCTGTTTGAGCCGCGGACTGTGCCTGTTCAATTAATTCAGGTAAGGCCAATAGAGGAATGAACGCCAACATTGGTATCACTGCAATATCTTGAAAAAGCAACACGGAGAAAGCGTTTTGTCCACCTTCCGTCTTCGTTAATCCTTTTTCGCTAAAAGTTTGCAAAACAATCGCAGTAGAAGAGAGGGCGAAGATCAAACCTATGGCTAAGGCTATGGTCCAAGGCTGGTCAAAGTACAAGGCAATACCCATAATCGCCGCGACGGTACCACCGACTTGCAGACCTCCTAAACCCATTAAGCGATTGCGCATCGCCCACAACATTTTGGGTTCGAGCTCTAAACCGACGAGAAACAGCATCATCACCACGCCAAACTCGGCAAAGTGCTGTATTGTTGTTGTTTCTTCACCGACTAAACCGATAATTGGGCCAATGACCACACCTGCGATGAGATAGCCTAAAACGGACCCAAGTCCCAAACGCTTAGCAAGTGGGACTGCAATTACAGCAGCAATCAAATATACGAAGGCTTGTAAGAATATCCCTGTCATGAAGCCTCCTTAATGAGCTCTGGCAATGCGCTGTTAAGCTTGATTAATGACGCCGCAGCTTCAACATCCAACCTATCTTCGACTAAAGCTGTTAGCAGGCTCTTGTACCGCTCAACATGACGAGGGATTCGCCCTTCTTCATCTGCTGTACGTGCGCCAAACATCGCGAGAGGGGCAATGTAGTTCATGCCGGTCAGTGCGGACATTTGTTCAATAGGCGCAAGCAGTTGACGAATCGTAAAGTGGTTGTAGCCCTCTGCCTTATAAGCTTCTTCTTTGCCCCCTGCAGACAGCACACAAAGCATGGTCTTGCCTTGCAGTGCTGTGCCATCTGTACCGTAAGCAAAGCCATATTCCAAAACCAGATCTTGCCACTCTTTTAAAATCGCAGGCGTTGAATACCAATATAGTGGGAATTGGAAAATCACCACGTCATGCTCACGTAAGCGTTGCTGCTCACGGTCGATATTAATATCGAAACGAGGGTATTCGCCATAGAGATCAACACATGTCACGCCTTCAATTTTTTGAGCTTCTTTGAAAAGTGGAGTATTCACTTCTGAACGATGCTGGGAAGGATGAGCAAAGAGAATGAGTACTTTTTTATTTGCCATAGGGATCCTTGCTATCTAAATAACCATGCCCAGTAGGAGCGCGGGTTGGTTAGAAAATGTAACTCATAAATGATCGCCAAGCTAGTTTGGAAAACTGTTTAAGCTGTTTCAATATCAATAAAAAACCACCAAATAAATTGGTGGTTTTGGGAAGTGTTACGTTTTACTAATCATGAATAGGGACGACTAGAATATCCACCGGTGACTTGTTAATTAAGTGTCTGGAGTAAGAAATAATCTTGCTCCAGAAATCTTGGTGGTGACCACAAATCAGAAGATCCACTTCTTGCTCTTTAATGGTGACCTCTAATTTATCAGCCAAGTCGCCAGTACCTACGAAGAAATGTTTAAGTGGGTAATCCATGTAATCACTAAATGTTTTTAAACATTCCATTGAATGCTCATTCAACGGCCTTTGATCCGGGTTCTCTTTAATGTCTACAAGCTCGCGATAGATTTCTCCGTGCGTACCATCAATATGGATAAAGGAGATATCGGAGTCGAGATAGTTTGCCATTGATACCGCTCTGTCGATAAGCACGGTGCTTTCATCTGACAGTTCGAGTGCAACAAGGATATGTTTGTATTTCATAACCACGCCCTTATGTGGATTATCTTTACCCTAAGCATAGTATGGCTTGGGCAAAAATTGTGTTGATAAGATCTCGAAATTGTTCAAAGTTTTGTTAAAAAGTTAATACGATATAACAACTTGCTGTGAAACTTTCTCTTTGTACTCATTTGGTTAGAAAGCTTGCTTTTTGAACAAAAAAGCCGCTACACTCTGCGCATCATTTCTCTAGGAGATTACGCCAACATGAAGAACTAAACCTGTCATCCATATTTTTACTTATTTTTTGGATCTGCAGGGTTAGTAGGCGTAGCTCACTTTCCGATATTTCTTTGCAACAAGACGACCTTTTGATTTGACGTTTATCGTCGAGCTTTACATAGAGCTTAATGCGTTTGTGCACGCGTTTTGTTGCAATCTCAAATCATAGCTACGGCTGTTGTCCCTGTCATACAGGAGGCAAATTATGCCAGTTTTACAAGCTTTTAATGTTAGCCATCAGTTTGATAATGGCGAGACGCTATTCCAGTCTATTTCTTGTTCCATGACTAAACGACGTGTTGGTTTGGTTGGGCGCAATGGCATCGGTAAGTCGCTTTTGGCTTCCATTTTGGCGGGCGAAACTCAGCCTGCCAGCGGTGTTGTGACTTCTCCCTCTTCTTTCATGATGTATCGCCAGCAGCCGTCTGATTTGCTTTCAGGTCAGCAATCGATCGCCCAGTTTCTGGGAACAGACTCGGTCTTACATGCTTTGAAGCAGATTGAACAAGGTGATGTTTCTGAGCATTGGTTCGAACTGGTTGGCGAACAGTGGGATATTGAACAGAAACTCAAACAGCAGCTTGCTGCGATGGGCTTGCCGCAAGACCCTGATTTCTCTTGTGCTCGGCTCAGTGGGGGGCAGTTGGCGCGTTTGCAGTTATGGCAATTGTTTGAAAACGAAGCGGAGCTTTTGATTCTCGATGAGCCATCCAATCACCTCGATACCGAGGCGAAACAATGGTTGATAGAGTCTATGAGGCATTTCGGTGGCGCGATTTTACTCATCAGTCACGATCGCGATCTGCTTCGAGCAATGGAGGAAATTTGGGAACTCTCGGGCCTAGGCTTACAGGTTTTTGGTGGAAATTACGATGTGTATGCCGAGCAAAAACGCACTGAGTTACAAGCGGTCGAAAGGCAGTTAGCGCAGGTCGATAAACACAAAAAACGGTTAGCTGAGCAAGCCCAGAAAAATCGCGAAAAAGCAGACCAACGCGCCGCGCAAGGGAACAAACTGCGCAAAGACGGCAGTCAGCCCAAAATTTTGCTTGATGGCAAAAAGGATAGCGCGACCGCCAGCGCCTCAAATCGCAATAAGAATGAGCAACTCAGACAAGCGCATTTACAAGCCAAAGAGCGGGCGTTGCAATCGCGACATGAGCAGCTCAAAGCGCAAAAGTTTTATCTTGCAGATAATCCGAACCGTTCGAGAAAAGTGTTGTCGATACAAGAAGGTATATTGCCTTTTGGGGATTCTACTCCTATCACTTTGCAGATTTTTGCTAACGATAAAGTCCATCTCAAAGGGAAAAATGGCTGCGGAAAGTCAACCTTGTTAAAGACGTTGCTTGGCGAGTTATCATTGCAGAGTGGTGAGTTGCAAGTGAATACGCCTTTGTATTATCTCGACCAACATTTTGGTGCAGTGAATCCAAATCTTTCGTTACTTGAGAACGTAATGGAGAGCTGCCAAGAGATGACGGAAAGTGAAGCGAGGACCTTATTGGCCGGGATCGGTTTTCGTCGAGATGCAGTGTTTCGATTGGGGCGCCTACTGAGCGGTGGCGAGAAGATGAAGCTCGCGATGCTGATAGTCAGCCACCAAAATTCTCAGCCTTTGCTGCTGCTTGATGAACCAGATAACCATCTCGACCTCGAGTCAAAAATAATGCTTAGTCAGGCGTTAAATGTATACAAAGGTGGATTTGTTCTGATTAGTCACGACCAAGATTTCGCTTCTGAGTCTGGGGTTTTGCGCCAAATCGAGCTGACTTAGACGAAAGAGAGTAAACGCCATCGTGGCTCTTCAGTATTGTTCCCAAGTTCTACACTTCCACTTACTAGTTTGTAGAACTGGAAGGAAATGAGGGAGTTAGGATGGCTTTCACAACTCGTTTAATGAAATTAGATTCATTTTGTCGATATATAGTAGAGTTCTGATGTATTGCACAAAAAGACAACAGAAAAATAAAAAGGAATTTCATGAAAAAGAACACCCTAGCACTCACAACGGCTCTCGTACTCGGAAGTGTGTTGTCTGTGGCGTATGCAAATGAAGCGGCGCAATCGTCGGTTGAACAGGTAACCCCGAAAACCATCACGTATCCAACCACACAAAAAGTGGATGTTGTCGATGACTACTTTGGTACAAAAGTGAGTGATCCTTATCGCTGGTTGGAAGACGATCTCAGCCCAGAAACCGCAGAATGGGTTAAGGCACAAAATGCAGTGACGTTTGATTATCTGTCGAAAATCCCTTACCGCGAGCAGATTGAAGAGCGCATCACTAAGCTCATGGACTACGAAAAGCAAAGCCAACCGTTCAAAGAGGGTAAGTTCACTTATTTCTACAAAAATGACGGGCTACAAAACCAAGATGTGCTTTATCGGCAGTTAGGTGATGGCGAAGCAGAAATTTTCCTCGATCCAAATACTTTTAGTGAAGATGGCACCACATCGTTAGCGGGAGTGAGCTTTTCACGTGATGGTTCTTTGGTTGCATACAGCATTTCGGAAGGCGGTAGCGATTGGCGCAAAGTCATTGTGTTAGACACAGAAACCAAAAAGCCCGTCGGCGAAACGCTGGTGGATATTAAGTTCAGCGGCATCAGTTGGCTCGGCAATCAAGGTTTCTATTACTCAAGTTATGACAAGCCAAAAGGGAGTGAACTTTCCGCGAAGACAGACCAACACAAGCTCTACTTTCATAAACTTGGAACGAAACAAAGTGAAGACCAATTAATTTTCGGTGGTGTAAAGGACGAAAAGTATCGCTACGTTGGGGGTTACACGTCGGAAGATGAACGCTACTTGTTTATCTCAGCCAGCGTATCGACGTCGGGCAACAAACTGTTCTTCAAAGACCTGAGTAAGCCAAATAGCCCGCTGAAAACCATTTTAGATAACACCAGTTCTGATACTTGGGTGATAGACAACCAAGGCACGAAGCTGTACTTGGTTACGAACCTTAACGCGCCGAACAAACGCGTCGTGACGGTGGATGCGAGTCAGCCGCAGCCCAAAAACTGGAAAGATTTGATTCCTGAAACAAAGAATGTGTTACGCGTTTCTACCGCGGGTGGCAATTTGTTTGCGAGTTATATTGTTGATGCGATCTCGATGGTGAAGCAATACGACATGAACGGCAAACTCATCCGAGAAATCAAATTGCCTGATATTGGCAGCGCATACGGTTTCTCGGGTAAAAAAGATGAAACCGAAGTCTACTATTCTTTCACCAACTACAAGATGCCAAGCACTACGTATCGTCTGAACATCAAAGATGGTGATAGCGAGGTGTACTACAAATCTAAAGCGCCATTTGATCCAGCTTTGTATGAATCTCGCCAGGTGTTTTACACCTCAAAAGACGGAACAAAAGTGCCGATGATCATCACCTATAAAAAAGGGACACCGATGGACGGCAGTGCACCAACCATCCTATATGGTTATGGCGGTTTCAACATTAGCCTCACGCCATCTTTTAGCCCGACACGTGCGGCTTGGTTAGAGCTTGGTGGTGTTTACGCGGTAGCGAACATTCGTGGTGGTGGGGAATATGGCAAAGAATGGCACAACGCTGGCATTCAAATGCAAAAGCAAAATGTGTTTGATGACTTTATTGCTGCGGCTGAATTCCTAATTGATGAAAAGGTAACGTCATCAAACAAGTTAGCCATTAACGGTGGATCGAATGGTGGCTTGTTAGTAGGGGCCGTTATGACGCAACGTCCAGAGCTGTTTAAAGTGGCGCTGCCAGCAGTCGGCGTACTGGATATGCTGCGTTACCATACTTTTACCGCAGGTGCTGGTTGGGCGTATGACTACGGCACGGCAGAGCAAAGTAAAGAGATGTTCCAATATCTGAAAAGTTATTCGCCGGTGCACAATGTAAAAGCAGGGGTGGAATACCCAGCAACATTGATTACAACCGGTGATCATGATGACCGTGTTGTTCCTGCTCACTCATACAAATTTGCTGCTGAGTTGCAATCGAAGCAAGCGGGTTCAAATCCGACCTTAATTCGCATCGAAACCAATGCAGGACATGGTGCAGGCACACCAACGCGTAAAATAATTGAGACAAATGCAGATATTTATAGTTTTGCACTGTTCAATATGGGAATAGAGAAACTGCAATAGTGCGAATTGTTTGCGTTTTAGTTATCGAAACGCATCGGCGATTTATCGCTCGATAATAAAAGGGAATCACAGAGAGTGATTCCCTTTTTATTTATTATAGGCCTACTATTCTAATCTGATACTAGGCTAATCAAACTAAGGTTTTTAAATTATTATAATGTTCTAATTAA
Organism: Vibrio sp. Y58_MX_L22; assembly: GCF_024181865.1. Classification (NCBI taxonomy): domain Bacteria; kingdom Pseudomonadati; phylum Pseudomonadota; class Gammaproteobacteria; order Vibrionales; family Vibrionaceae; genus Vibrio; species Vibrio sp. Y58_MX_L22. Next base: position 520,584 of record NZ_JAMZAN010000002.1, on the reverse strand, counting down.
TCTGAAGAGTGTTGTACGATCGAAATGAAACATTGATCGCGATCACCTAAATCCATTGCACTCTCTATTTATATGGTAAAATTAATTAATCATTTGTTCTAATGATAATTGAATTTTCATAAGTTTTAATATTTCCTTCTTCATTGGTATTACCAAATTTCAAGTTATATAAGATATAAGTAGCGGTGATTGAACTTTTACGATGCTTTATTTTATTTTAATTAAAACGTCGAATGTTTCGTCATTATTGAATTTGCTTTGATAATTTATGTTATCCAAAGCGAGTTGTGTTGCTTGCTATTTATGATGACCTCATGACGTGAATAATTTTATAATCATTAAAATGGATACAGTTTTATGAATTTAGTGAAACCGTCTGTTGCCATTATGGTTGCAGCCCTACAACTCGCGTCTTCTGCCTATGCGCAGACAAACAATAACGAAGAACTACAAGATATGTCTGACCCACTTGCGGTATACACCCAAGCTGGCTTTGGTATTACTGATAAAGGCGCGAACATCAAAATCGGTCAAACTTACCAATCTAGCCAGCCTGGTACCATGGCGATGAACATCATTGAAATGAAAGGCATTGGTGGTGAGCTATTTGGCATTCGCGACAATGACGATCCAATATATGCCAACGTTGATGACAGCATTGACTCTTTCCGACTACGTAATTTCCAAGTAGAAGTCGCAAAAGGTCTAGGCCGTCAATTGGATGTAAACTACGATGTTGATAACGATAAATTAGATGCATCTTACAGCTTTATTCAAGGCCTACCTAAGTTTGGTATGTTGCAGCTATTTCCTTTGGCTGGTGCGGGTGTCACTATTGCTAATGATTTTAGTGGTGATGGCAAAGGTTATGAAATTCCAGGTACTTTCACTGTTGTCGGTATGTACTCAAAAATTGAATTAACCGATAAAATCTGGATTAACTACAACCCAATGTATATGCATACATTATCAGGGTCTAGTCAATATAAAGATACTTATTACGCGGGTGAAGATAATATCTTAACTCATGAGTTTGCGTTGTCTTATCAAATTAATCCTCGCGCAAATATTCGTTACTTTGCAAACTGGAATGAGCACGTTAATTTCGGTGATGGTGATCACCGTATCGAATTTAACTACCAATTCTAACTCCCTCGTTTATTTCCAGAATAGAAAGTGCGTTTATCCATATATTTAAATATTTAGGCTAGGGCACTTTCTACATAAAGTAGGTTTATCATGAAAGCCAAATATAAATTTGCGTTGGTATCTATTGCTATATCTTCTGCATTACTATCAGGATGCAAAACTGGCGATATCGCAACGAAAACTGCCCAAGCACCCTCTGTTGAAACCGTTACCCTAACCGAAACAAAAATCACTCCTTATCATACTTTTATCGGTCGAACTGAAGCGGTAAATGACGTTGATATTATGCCTCGAGTCGGTGGCGAATTAACCGCGATTCATTTTAAAGATGGCGATATGGTCGAAAAAGGCCAATTGCTGTTTGAAATCGACGACCGTCCTTACAAAGCGGCACTGGCGTATGCAAAAGCGTCGTTGCAAAAAGCAAAAGCACAACTCGTTCAAACTACGCGTGATGCAGAACGTGTGAAGAAACTCATCAAAGATAAAAGCATCAGTGAGCAGCAATACGATGACGCCATTGCCGCGCACGCCGCAGCGATTGCTTCGGTAGAAGAGGCGAAAGCGACGCTGGTTTCAGCAAGGCTCGATCTTGAGTTTAGCTCTGTGCGTGCTCCTTTCTCTGGCCGCGTGGGTTTCAGCAACTTCCGAGTGGGTGACCGTATTTCGAAAATTCAACTCGTTCCTCTTGTTTCGATCACTCAAATCGACCCAATTCGCTTTGGCTTTGATGTGGATGAGAAGCTCTACCGCCGAGTAAGAAGTGCCATTGATGTGGCTCATCGTAACGATGACAAACTGGATGTTGATTTAACACTGACGCTTTCAGACGGCTCATTGTATCCACTTGATGGCAAGATCTACGCCGTTGGCAACAAGATCGATTTAGAAACAGGCTCAATTCGAGCAGAAGCACAATTCGATAATCCAACTTACGCGCTTATGCCGGGTGAATATGGCAACTTGACCATCAAGCTGCGCAACAAAACCATTGATGGTTTGCTTATCCCATCGGCGGCTGTTCAGCAAGACCAAGCGGGTGACTACGTCATGGTGGTTGGTGATGATCACGTGGTGTCACGTCGTAACGTTGAACTCGGTCAGACCTACGGTGTGAAACGTGCTGTGCTGACTGGTTTGGCGGCTAACGAAAAAGTCATCGTCAATGGTCTACAAAAAGTGCGTCCGGGTGCAACGGTGAAAGACGTTGAGCTACAGAGTGAACAAGGCTGAGTGAGTACTGATGTTAAGTAAATTTTTCATTCACCGGCCGAAGTTTGCTTTGGTGATCTCACTGGCGATGACATTGATGGGTATGATCGCCCTGAAAGTCTTGCCAATTTCTGAGTATCCTCAAATCTCTCCAACGGTAATTACGGTGAGCACCATGTATCCGGGTGCAAACGCGGACGTGGTTAAAAAGACCGTAGCACAACCGATAGAAGCCAAAGTCAACGGCGTTGAAGACATGATTTACATGTCTTCTGTGATTGGTAACGATGGCTCATACACATTGCGTATTTACTTCCGAGTGGGCGCAGATGGCGATATGGCGCAGGTTCGTGTGAACAACTTGGTGGCACAGGCGACGTCGTCTCTACCACAAGAAGTAAACCAAATCGGTGTGACGGTTAAGAAGAAATCTTCCGACATGCTGGGCGTTATCACACTGCGTTCTCCGAAACAGTCTCACGACAGTATCTACCTTTCTAACTACGCGGATCTCAATATTGTCGAGCGTCTAAAACGTATCGAAGGTATGAGTGACATTACGCTGCTGGGTAAGAAAGACTACTCAATGCGTATTTGGTTGAACCCAAATAAACTGGCTACCTTGAAGCTTTCTGCTAGCGATGTTATTGGCGCAATTAAAACGCAAAACATCCAAGTGGCGGCGGGTAAGATCGGTGGTATGCCAGCTCCGGGTGATCAGCAATATCAATATGTTTTGCAAACCAAAGGCCGCCTTACTTCTGCGGAAGAGTTCGAGAACATCATCATCCGTGCGAGCAAGAAAGGTTCTCTGATTCGCTTGAAAGATGTGGCTCGTGTCGAAGTTGGCGCACAAGGTTACGAAGCTGATGGTCGTATGAATAACGAACCAGCCGCCGTTCTGGCCTTGTACCAGTTGCCGACAGCGAATGCGCTAGACGTGATGGAGCGGGTGAAAGAGGCCATGAAAGAGTACGAGAAATCGTTCCCAGATGATTTGGTCTACGACATCGCGTATGACTCTACCGAATACGTAGAGACGTCTATTGATGAAGTGTACGAGACACTGGTGATTGCGGTACTTCTTGTCACCTTCGTTGTGTACGTTTTCTTGCAGAACTGGCGAGCGACCATCATTCCAACCTTAGCGATTCCGGTTTCCATCATTGCGACGTTCGCAATCATGGGCGTGATGGGCATGACCATTAACACCATCTCGTTGTTTGGCTTGATCCTCGCCATCGGTATCGTGGTGGACGATGCGATCATCGTGGTGGAGAACGTGGAGCGGGTTATCCATGAAGAGCATTTAGACCCGATTCCGGCCACGATCCAAGCCATGAAAGAAGTGACGGGTCCTGTATTGGCAACAACGCTTATTTTGTTGGCGGTGTTCGTACCGGTTGCGCTATTGCCGGGTATTTCTGGTCGAATGTTCAACCAGTTCGCGGTCACCATCTGTGTGTCGGTGCTGATCTCTGCGATCAACGCATTAACGTTAACGCCAGCGCTTTGTGCGTTGATGTTGAAATCAACTCACTCACAACCTATTGCGCCTTTGCGTGCGTTTAACCGAGGTTTTGAAGCAATAACGCGCAAATACCAAGGTTTAGTTGGCTTCTTGAGCCGTCGCATTGTGCTGAGTATCGGTGTTTATGGCGCGCTTATTGCGGTGCTGGCATTTGCGTTCATGACCGTACCTTCCTCTTTCGTACCGAACGAAGATAAAGGCGTGTTCATGGTCGAAATGCGTTTGCCAGACGCAGCAGCATTGCAGCGTACTGCACCATTAATGAAGCAGTACGTTGATGAGCTAAAACAGATGGAAGGTGTGGAGAACGTGGTTTCGGTTGCGGGCTTCTCGGTAATTAACATGGCGTCGATTCCAAACTCGGGCATGTTGATCATCAAACTGGATAACTGGAGCAAACGTAAAGACCCTGAGCTACACCAACGCGCATTGATGAATAAAGTTAACCAAATGCTGAACTCAACGCCAGATGCCGCTTCGTTCGTTTTCGCGACACCGGCAATCAAAGGTATGGGTGCGGTGGATGGTTTCAACCTTGTGCTGCAGGACAACTTGGGCCGTTCTCCACAAGAGTTGGCAAAAACAACCGCTGATTTTGTTGCCCAAATCAACCAACTGCCTGAAGTGGCACGTGCGTTCTCGATTTTCCGTGCGAATATTCCGCAACGTTACATCGATATTGATCGCGATAAAGCGATTTCGATGGGCGTACCGTTGAATGAAATCTTCAGCACACTGCAAGCACAGTTGGGCGGCGCCTACATTTCTGACTTCAACTTGTTTGGTCGTTCGTACCAAGTGAAAGTGCAAGCAGAAGAGCAATACCGTGACAATATCGACGACATCAACCATCTGTTTGTTCGCTCAAGCTCTGGAAAAATGGTGTCACTGGCAACGCTAGTGAAAGTGAAGCCGATCTTCGGCCCAGATACCTTGTCGAACTACAACATGTTCAGTTCTGCAACCGTGAACGGTGCGCCAGCGCCAGGTTACAGCTCGGGTGATGTTGTAAAAGCCATTGAAAAACTGGCTGCGGAATCTTTGCCAAGTGGTTACTCATACGAGTGGTCAGGCATGACTTACCAAGAGATGAAAGCAGGCAACATGGCGCCGATCGCGTTCGCATTGTCTTTGCTGTTCACATACTTGTTCTTGGTGGCTCAGTACGAAAGTTGGACCATTCCTGCAGCGGTAATGATGGCGGTTCCAGTCGCGATTCTCGGCGCAATGGGCACGCTACTGCTGGTGGGACAACCGTTCGACTTGTACGTGCAGATTGGTGTGGTCATCTTGATCGGTATGTCCGCCAAAGTGGCGATTCTTATCGTGGAATTTGCCAAAGTTCTGCGAGAAGAAAAGGGCTTATCCATCATTGATGCTGCCAAAGAAGCTGCTCGAATCCGTTTCCGTGCAGTACAGATGACCGCATTTGCCTTCATCTGGGGGGTATTCCCGTTGGTGATTGCATCGGGTGCCGGTGCGGCATCTCGTCACTCACTGGGCTTTGCAGTATTCGGCGGCATGATTCTCTCTACGTTTGTAGGCACGTTACTGACGCCAGTGTTCTTCGTGATGATGCAATCTCTGCGCGAGAAGTTTAAGCGAAAGAAACCCACTGAACTTGAGGTGAGCGAGCAATAACGCTGATTTCAACTGACTGACTCCACAACACCCCCACGCTGTGTGCGATTGGCCAATGCCTTTCATTGATATACAACCACCGTCGCAGCGTGGGTTCCCCTAACAATAATAGGTTTTAGCATGAAAAATCTTTCAAAAATCGTCGTAGCGAGCTCTCTACTGACGTGTGCTGCTGCGCAAGCGGGTGGGTTATACCTTTATGAAACTACAGCATCGGATATTGGTTTGGCATCCGCTGGTATGGCGGCTCGTGCGCAAGATGCCTCAGTAATGGCAGCAAACCCGGCTGGTCTGGCGAATGTTTCTGGTAAATCTTTCTCTGGTAACCTGATTGGCCTTTACGGTGACGCGCAACTAGACACGATGACTAGCGATGCGGGCAACGTGATTGGTTTTGTTCCTATGGCGTCGGCATTTTACAGCCAACAAGTGAACGACAAATGGACGCTGGGTATTGGTCTGTATGGCAACTACGGCCTTGGCCTCGAGTACGAAGGTCTTTTGAATAATCATTTAGATATTCCTACAGCAACGACACAAGCGTTGACCATTCAACCTTCCGCTTCTTACCGCATCAATGATCACTGGTCTGTGGGTGCGGCGCTTGGCATTCAGTACGGTATGTATGAAGTGGAAACGAAGGGAGCCCTGAACTTCAATGACGAAGACCAAGATACTCAGGTCAACGGTCGAGTAGGTGTGCTTTATGAGGCAACACCAGGCACTCGTCTTGGCCTGTCTTACTCTTCTGAAACCGAATTTGAATTCGACAAGAGTAACTCCATTGCTCCACAACAACTGATCTTCAGTGCTTACCATGAAGTGAATGATGACCTAGCGGTGATGTGGAACGTGAACTGGCAAGACTGGAGCGAATACACAACCACGCTGGGCGTAGAGACACAAGACACTTACCAAATCGCATTGGGTACTCAGTACAAACTGAATGAAAAAATGATGTGGAATGCAGGTTTTGCATTCGATACCAGCATGTATGAAAGCCAATCAAACGGTGACATTACCGTTCCTACTGGCAAGGCGTACCGCATTGGTACAGGCATTGATTACAAATTGGATTCAGAAAACTCAATTGGTTTCGCGTTTGAAGCGATCTTGATGGAATCGTCAGAAACGCCACGCTTCCAAGCGGGCTTTGATGAGCCTGCACTGTACTTCATGAGCATGAGCTACAACTGGAAAAACTAATCATTCCTAATCGCTAAACGCCTTCCTTACAGGCCATTCTACCCTAACTACCTGCACTGGATGCTGTCACGCCATCTAAGGTAGTTAGGGCGCTTTTGTCACATCCAGTGAGTGATGATTCAAAAAATATCTGCGCAGCTAAGTGCGGGTATTCAACATCTCAAAGGACTAAAAAATGAAAAATAAACTAGCGTTAGTGTGTATAACTTTGTTGGTTAGTACGCTGGCTCATGGTGCCGAGCATCGAGTAAAAGACAATAAAAACAAGTTGGCGGATGACCCAACAAAAGTCATCACGAAATTTGGCGCGTCTTACGCAAACAACTACGATTTTGATGATCAAAACATCTCATTCTCGGGCTCACTTGCGCTTGACCAAGCGCGCAAAATTAACCTGCGTATCAATGATGATGCGAGCGAGTGGCGTATTGGTGGCTCGTGGTTGTTTCCGGTCGGTATCGTGAACTTCAACTTCGGTAAAAATGAATACGTAAACGGCGCGGATCAAACCAACTACAGCGTTGGTACCTTTATGCCGCTAAGCTATTTCGGGATTGAGCCAGCAGGCTTCCAAATTTTCCCAATGGCAGGCTATACGTACAACACTGGTGATGTTCCTGTTTGTGACGGTGCAGAAAGTAGCCACTGTAGCGAGCCTAACTTTACGGGCACTCCAAGTGCAGAGAATGGCTTCAATATGATGAGCTCTTCAGGCAGCAGCGGTTACGTTGGTGCATTTGCGCTGAAATCGTTTACCAAAGAACTGACGTTAATCAGCTTCGCAGCAGGCACTTACGGCTCAGAAAACAGTGAAGGAGAGAACTACAAAGGCTTCTTTGGTGGTATCGGCCTTGGTTACCTCGTGAGCAAACGCCACTCGTTTAACGTAATGACGTTTGTCATGGACAACAACACCTATTTGGATGAAGCAGACAAGCGCATCGTATTATCATATCAATATCAATTCGAATAAATAAAAACGCAGCTCAAATAGCTGCGTTTTTACTTTGATAGAATGAACTAGTGAATTGAGTTGTTTTCTTCGATCTTTTTCTGGTATTGGTGTTTTAATATATACATGCGCTTAACATCGCTGTAAGCGCCGTTAATAAAGTATTCTTCTACAAGGTGACCTTCTTCGATAAAGCCGCATTTTTTGTATAAGTGAATAGCGACTTCGTTATCCACTGCGACTAATAAGTAGATTTTACGTAGATTAAGAATTGAGAATGAGTAATCTAACGCACGATTAATCATCTCTGTCGCATAACCTCGGCCTTGATGCTCTGGGGCGATGATTATCTGAAATTCCGCGCTGCGGTGAATGTAGTTAATCTCGATCAGCTCAACTAAGCCAATTACGATGCCGTCTTCATCTTCGACGACAAAACGCCTTTCAGCGTCATCATGTATATGTTTTCGATAAAGTTCTTCGAGCTCGTCATAAGACTCGTAAGGTTCTTCGAACCAGTAGGCCATGATATTTCGGTTGTTATTCAGTTCATGAATAAAGCGCAAATCAGAACGCTCTAATGCACGCATTTTTAGGCCTTTCTTCATCATTTTTCTCCAATGAGGGCGGAGAATACCTCCGCACTTGATGCTAGAAAATATTACCGTATTTCACAAGAATAGCGCATCTTTTTTTGGAAAATATCCTGTGATTTTCAATGTGGAAACTTAGAGTTCACGACAAATATAAATTAATCTTTACGATAAAAAACTCGATTAGGTGCTTTGCCTAATATCGTATTAAATACCGCGCAACGACTTAGTGTCTTAATCTAAACAAACAAGGTATTCAATATGTTTTCAATCGGTGACGTAGTAGTAGCGACTAAAGGTATCGATCTTGGCGAAATGGTTGTTACAGGTTTAAGCAGTGGCGGTTTTTACACACATGTAAAAGCAGGCGAAAAAACACTAACTTACCCAGCTAAAGATCTTAAGAAAGCATAATTAAATTTGCTCATTCTTATTTTTAACTCGCTTAAAGTTCGTATTAGTTATTTTAAGCGGGTTAGAATCGATAAAAGGTAGCACAATGAGTCGCTACCTTTTTTTATTTTTTCTACCTTTCTTCACCAATATGAAACTCAACGCGATTTCTTCCGGTTTCTTTTGCCTTGTAAAGTGCTAAGTCGGCGCGTTTAACGAGTGGTTCAAATGAGTCGTCGAGACGACAGACTTGAGTTACCCCAATACTCGCGGTGAAGCTCATATCACAACCTGAATGTTGAACGGTCGTCGTTTCTAGTGCATTACGAATCGTTTCTAATGTGTCTAGAGCTTGCTGTGATGAGCGACTTCTTAATACGATGGCAAACTCTTCACCACCAACTCTGGCAAGTAAGTCACAATCAAGTAGATGACTTTTAATAGTATTAACTGCATGGATCAGTGATTTATCGCCTGCGTCATGACCAAATCGGTCATTGAGGCTTTTAAAATTGTCGAGATCTAAAATAGCAACATGGAAGTCAATGCCCTGGGTTCGGTATTCATTTAGGCGGCTTTCGATTTGTCGTATGAACTCTCTGCGGTTTGGAATACCTGTTAGATCATCCGTCGTGGCGAGGTGCTCCATTTTCATTATCTGTATATGAAGGGCAATGTTTAAAGCAATCCAATTAGCGATGCACTGAAGCTGTGCCGCTTGTTCGTTTGTGTAAATGTGCGTTTGATGATGCGCAACATTAAGCGTTCCTAGGCAGACTTTACCGTGCATTAAAGGCGCGTCCATACACGTACCCATACCATTGGATGCGAGCATCACACAATCAATCTCATCAGATTGTGTAACATCATCGCAGATCATCAGTTGTTGCTTTTTGAACACTCGGCCAACAAACGCTTGATGAATGGGCACTAAAAATTCAGCGGGAATAGCTTTACTACCAGAGAAAGAGTAGACCTTTAGATGATCATTGTTTTCATAAAGTGTGATACTCGCACGGTCAGAATTAAATATACGATTTATCCATTCTGCCACCGTATCAAGTACTTGCTGTAGTGTTTCCGATTGAGCTAAAAAGTGAACAAACCCTATCGGCATACATATCGGACTTTCCATGTTTTGCATCGATAAGTCATCAGGGTTAAAAGTTCTTTCAAGTCTCAATAGACATCTCCTTGGCAATGTTGCAAATACCAACAATAAATTACGTGAAGCTATTTTGTAGAAAATGTGCTTCTTGGTAAGAGTATGGTTTAATTATCGCCATTTGTGTGTGTTTGGTTGCTCAATGTGGGCGTTAACTCACCCTAAATAAGTAAATCTTATACCTATTTATAAGTAAGTCATTACTCAATAAGTGGTGTTTTAAGATGGAAGTACAGAATGAGCCCTTCTGGAAGAGAAGGGCTAGAAAAGGATAAAAATGGGGTCAGGTGAGTAGAGACTTAATTGTCTTTGTACTTTTGTAAAATCAACTGACTTATCTGCGCAACGAGTTGGTCCCTAGCTTGAAGTGAGAGCTCGGTTTCTGTGACATAAATACTAATGTAAACAGGTCGATGATTTTCCTTCCATATAATCGCGTTAATGCCACGCGAACCATGACCTCCCGCACCAGAACGGTCTGCAATAGACCAACCTGTTGGTAATACAGAACGCATTAACGAGTCTGAAACTTTGTTGTCCTGCATCCAGATTTTTAATTGTACACGAGACTCATAAGACAACGTTTCGCCTTCGACCAAAGTTCGAAGAGTGTTTAGTATGGCGTTAGGTGTGGTTGTGTCGCGGCTGTCGCCTGGTGTGGCTTCGTTCAAGCGAGGTTCTATTCTGTCTAGGCGCGTTGCTTTATCTCCAATTGTTCGCAGAAACATTGTTACGGCCTTAGGGCCGCCAATTTCATTTAATACTAAGTTGGCTGCGGTATTATCACTCATTAACATAGCGGCTTCACACGCGTGCTCTATGCGTGTGTTTTGGCCTGCGAGCTTATCCATCACTGGAGACCATACAACGATACTGCGCTCATCGACTTTTGCGGTCGCATTTTTACTTAGCTTACCGCTGTCCATATCACTTAGCATTTTGGCACAAGCTAGGGTTTTGAATGTGCTCATGAGTGGGAAGCGTTCATCGCCACGGTAATCCCAACGCTCGTCTGCTTGGGTATCCCAAACTGACACCCCAATTCTGCTTGAGGTTTGTTGCTCGAGGAGAGAAATGTCCTCATTCAGTTGGGACGCGTAACTTAGGGTTGAGCAAACCATTAGCCCAGCCAACAAAAATAACTTTTTCATGGATCGTGTTCTTCAATTTTAGTTTTAGTTCGCACGGTAGCGATGTCACGTAAACTATAACGAGCCAATACTCTAAACACTGTTAAATCTATGTCTATTTTATGTAGGATTCTTTGCAATACGCTTAAACGGTCTCAATATGGGGAGAAGAGTGTTGCTATCAAGGCCTGTAGTTTGGCTTATATATTACGTCGGTGATTCGGTCACAAAAATATCTTAGCGAGAGACACTGGCTCAGAATTTCTTATCATGAGCTAACGAATAGTTTGATCCAGAAATAAAAGGAGCTGAATCATCAGCTCCTTTGTCTATTTGGATAATTACTTACAGTTCAATCTTTTTAACCATGCCTGCTTCTGCATGGCCCGGGATGTTACAAGCGAACTCAACCTTGTTGTCTCCGTGGAAATGCCACAACAACTGCTTCGCTTTACCCGGTTCTACCGTCACAGAGTTGCCCGAGTCGTGCATGTGATCACCACTCATTGTCTTCATCATTTCGCGATGTTCTAGCTGCTCTTTAGCCGAACCAATCGTAAACTCGTGGTTGATCTTACCTGTGTTCATGACTACAAACTGCACCACATCGTTTGGCTCAATCTTAACGTCTTTTTTGAACTTGATGGTCATGTCATCACCCAAGATAACGTGTACCACCTTGTCTGGCTTTGCCCCTTTTGCTGGCATACCTACTGCCGACATGCCCGGCATATCCATCATGTTTGAATGGTCCATTTTACTGTGGTCCATCTTCATGCTGCCGTGGTCCATGTTTGAATGATCCATTTGGGCAAACGCAGTCGTTGTTGTTAGGGCTAGAGCAAGAGTGATTAGTGTCTTTTTCATTTTTATATCCTTGTTTTAATTCATTAATAACTTGGTTGCTTCCCCCCAAACGAATTGATTGAGGGGAAGGTAGGGATTAAGCCTTGTTGCCAGTGCGATCTGTGCTGTCGGCGTTTTCGATTTGGTTGCCAGTTTGCGTGCTTGTTTGGCTCGGAGTTGAGTTGTTTGGGCGCAACTCACGTTGTTTCCACAGCTTGAAGATGGCTGGAAGTACCAACAGCGTCAGCAGCAGTGCCGATGCCATACCGCCAATCATTGGTGCGGCGATGCGTTGCATTACTTCTGATCCTGTACCTTCGCCGTACATGATCGGAATCAGACCAATAATGACCGTCAGTACCGTCATCATTACTGGGCGGACACGCAGGCCTGCACCTTCACGAATGGCATCGGTTAGGTCTTTCGCCTCAAGCTTCTGTTGGCTCTCTTCCGCATCCAGCTTTTTGAAGTGCCATGCTTGGTTGAGGTAGACGAGCATGATGACCCCAATCTCAACCGCGACACCTGCTAGGGCAATAAAGCCGACCCCAACGGCAATCGAGAAGTTGTAGTTGAGGATATGCATGAGCCACAAACCACCAACCATAGCGAGTGGTAGGGTAAGCATGATGATCATTACTTCGCCGACACGACGGAAGCTGAAGTAAAGCAGCAGCATAATGATGGCGATGGTGATTGGTACCACGACACTCAAGCGGTCTTTCGCACGTTCCATGTATTCGTATTGACCAGACCAAGCCAACGAGTAACCCGCAGGAAGCTCCAACTGATCGGCCACGACTTGCTGTGCTTCCACGACGTAAGAGCCAAGGTCACGACCATCGATGTCGACAAACACCCAGCCGTTCGGGCGTGCGTTCTCTGTCTTGATCATTGGAGGGCCGTCTTCATAACGAATGTCCGCGACATCAGCCAGTGCGATACGAGCGCCATTTGGAGTCACTAACGGCAGGTTTTGCAGTTTTACTACCGAGTCACGGTAGTCTTGTGGGTAACGAACGTTGATTGGGTAACGCTCCAAGCCTTCAATGGTTTCACCCACATTCATGCCGCCCACCGCAGTAGAGATCACTTGCTGAACGTCTTTGATGCTCAGGCCATAACGCGCTGCGGCACGACGTTTAATGTCGATCGTGACATAACGACCACCTGCTACACGTTCCGCATAAACCGATGCTGTACCTTGTACGCCATTAAGAATTGGCTCCAACTGAGAACCGATCTTCTCAATCACTTTCAGATCAGGGCCCGCGATTTTAATGCCGATAGGGGTTTTGATGCCCGTTGCCAGCATGTCGATACGCGTTTTGATAGGCATTACCCAAGCGTTAGTAAGACTAGGGAACTGAACCAACTTGTCGAACTCTTTGCGCAGTGACTCGGTTGTTACGCCTTCACGCCATTGATCGCGTGGCTTCAACTGAATCACGGTTTCAATCATGGTGAGTGGCGCTGGATCGGTTGCGGTCTCAGCTCGACCAATCTTGCCCCATACGGTTTTCACTTCAGGAACGGTTTTGATCAGCTTGTTGGTCTGTTGTAGAAGCTCGCGCGCTTTACCAATCGAGATACCCGGATAGGTCGTTGGCATGTACATCAAGTCGCCTTCATCCAGCGGAGGGATGAACTCGCTACCCAGTTTACTGGTTGGGTAGTAAGCCGATGCCATCAGACCTAATGCGATAACAATCATGGCCTTAGGGTATTTTAAGCTAGTGTTCAACAACGGACGGTACAACGCGACCAAGCCACGGTTAACTGGGTTTTTGTGTTCCGGTAACACCTTACCGCGAATGAAGTAGCCCATAAGAACAGGGACGAGTGTGATTGCCAAACCTGCTGCCGCTGCCATGGCGTACGTCTTAGTGAACGCAAGCGGCGAGAACATCTTGCCTTCCTGACCTTCTAAGGCAAACACCGGTACGAAGCTAAGAGTAATGATCAGCAACGAGAAGAACAGCGGTGCGCCAACTTCTTCTGCGGCTTTGCCAATTATTTGCCAGCGGTTTTTGTCGGTCAGTGGCGTTCGTTCAATGTGCTTATGAACGTTTTCAATCATCACGATTGCACCATCCACCATGGCTCCGATGGCTATCGCAATACCGCCCAAGGACATGATGTTGGCGTTGATGCCTTGCCAATGCATCACGATAAACGCAGTGAGAATGCCAACCGGTAGGCTCAGAGCGATAACCAACGAAGAACGAATGTGGAACAGGAACAACGCACACACAATCGCAACGACGATGAACTCTTCTGCAAGCTTCTTCCATAGGTTTTCTACCGCTGAATCGATAAGGGTAGAGCGGTCGTAGGTTGCAACAATTTCCACGCCTTCTGGCAGGCTGCGTTGTAGGTCTGCGAGTTTGTCTTTGACTTTTGCAATCACTTCACTGGCGTTTTCACCATAGCGCATCACGATAACGCCGCCGACCGCTTCACCTTCGCCATTCAGCTCTGAGATACCACGGCGCATTTGTGGACCAAGGTTAATGTCTGCGATGTCTCCTAAGAGCAACGGCGTGCCTTTCTCGGTGACTTTTAGCGGCAGTGATTTGATGTCTTCGATGCTGGTTAAGTAACCCGTGGTTCGAACCATGTGCTCGGCTTCCGCCACTTCGATAACGGACGCGCCAGTTTCTTGGTTACCGTTTTGGATTGCCATGTTCACTTGTTGCAGAGTGAGGTTGTAAGCACGCAGCTTGGCAGGATCAATCTGCACTTGATACTGCTTCACCATACCGCCCACGGTAGCGACTTCAGAAACGCCATCAACGGTTTGCAATTCGTACTTCAAGAACCAGTCTTGCAGGCTGCGAAGATCGGCCAAATCATGCTTGCCGGTTTTGTCTTGTAATACGTAGCTGTAAACCCAGCCCACGCCCGTTGCATCAGGACCTAAGGTTGGTTTTGCGTTCGGTGGCAGCTTTGGTGCTACTTGGCTTAAGTACTCCAACACGCGTGAACGTGCCCAGTACATGTCGGTATCATCGTTGAAAATGATATAAACGTAAGAGTCACCAAAGAAAGAGTAGCCACGAACCGTCTCAGCACCCGGCACGGCAAGCATGGCGGTGGTGAGAGGGTAAGTAACTTGATCCTCGACGACTTGAGGAGCTTGACCCGGATAGCTTGTCTTAATGATCACTTGCACATCAGAAAGATCCGGAATCGCATCAACAGGCGTATTCTTTACACTGTAAAGTCCGCCTAATACAAGGGCTAAGGTCGCGACCAACACTAGGAATCGGTTGCTCAGTGACCAACGAATAATAGCATTGATCATAATTAACCCTCGACGGCTGTTGTTGCAGGAACTAGCTGTTTAAGAACGTAGTCAGATCCTTGTTTTTCAACTAGAAACCGAACTTTCTGTCCTTCTTCAAAACCCGATAGATCAACGTCTTCTCCCACAGAGAAGTTCATCTCACCTGCATCCCAGTTCCATTCTGCAACCGGTAGGTGGTTTAAGGTGATCATGCCAAAATCAGCCATCAGCATGCTAATGTCACCAGTTAGCCAAACTTCTGCTGCAATGACGCTGTTGTCTGCCTTATAGTCAACGATTTGGTACTGACCGGACTCCGTCTTTTGCATTTCAAATTCGATAGCCTGACCTTTTTTCAAGTCACCCATTTCAACGCCATCTGCGAAAGTGAAGTTCATTACCATGCCCGGCCAATCCCATTCTGGTACAGGTTGGTGGTTGATGGTCAGCATGCGGTGATCTTTCATCACATCCGTGATCTCACCTTTGGCCCATGCCGTTTCTACCGCTGCTTCTACACCATTGATGCGAGACAGATCCGCCGACTGACTTGATTCAGAATCGAGCATGAAGTGAGATGACGTAACGATCTTATCGCCTTGTTTAAGTCCTTGTAATACTTCGATTTGTTCGCCAGCTTCGCGGCCAACTTCAATTCGAGCAGAACGGTATTTGCCATCACCTTCCGCCAGAACAACGCGAGTCATACCGCCAGAGCGGATAACAGATGATTTAGGAATCGTTAATACTGCGTCATCAGTGACAGGCTGAAGGGCAATGTTGGCGAACATGTTTGGCTTCAATGCGCCATCTGGGTTAGGGAATTTAAGGCGCACACGCAACGTACGTGTTTTCGGATCGAGGATTGGGTACACGTAATCGACAACACCTTGCCATTCATTGCCCGGAATCGCGTCAAGGGTCATCGTGGCTTGAGAACCCGCTTTCATCCAGTGCGCTTGACGCTCAAAGACTTCTGCATCAACCCAAACATTGTCCAAAGGTCCTGCACTGATCACCGCTTGAGCAGGGGACAAATAGCCACCTTCACGCACGTTTAAGCTCGCGATAACGCCATCAGCAGGCGCTTTGATTTCAATGGTTTGCGATGCTTTACCACTACGAGTAATGGATTTGATTTGAGCACGGTCAACCCCAAGCGTTACCAAGCGTTCGGTTGCGCCTTTTACAAGACCTTTGCGGCCAGTGCGGTACGCATTCAGCAATTCTTCTTGTGCTTTAACCAGTTCAGGAGAGTAGAGAGTGAAAAGCACATCGCCTTTCTTCACTTTCTCACCCACGGCATTGATGTAGAGTTTTTCTACCCAACCCGCCACACGAACGTTGGTTTGCCATAACAGACTTTCATCAAAGGCAATATAGCCAACCGTTTCGATGCGTGGTGATAGCTGTTGTAGTGTCGCGTTTGCGGTTTTAACCCCGAGGTTGTTCTCTACTGAAGGGTCAATAGTCACTGTACCCGGTGCGTCTTGTTCACCGGATAGGTCTTCTGCGTAAACAGGAATCAAATCCATGCCCATTGGGGACTTACCCGGCTTGTCGCGTTTGTAATTCGGATCCATTGGGGCAACCCAGTAAAGCGGATCATTAGAGCTTGCAGCAGATTCGCCACCCATCGCACTCATGTCGTGAGTCGAGCCCGTAAGAAAATGATTAGCACCAAACCCTAAAGCACCACCAACAATCAGCGCGATGGTTGCAACTTGTAATGTTTTCATTCTTATACCTTATTTTCCCGTTTGCGCATGACGCTACAGCGTTGTTGACTGCTCTATATCGGTCACATACCTGTAGCCCCAACGTTTTTGGGAATCACAAATTAATATGTCGAGATAGAGCGAGCTTCTGGAGAAGCCACTTGATAATCGAAACCACCGAGTAGGGTGGCTAAATTGCTGTTTGCGATGTTGAGATCGGTCAGCAGACGTTGTTGCTCTAATTGCAGAGCCAACTCGTCAGTCGTGGCAGAAATCACATCGTTAAACTGCGCTGTGTTGTTTTGATAACCCCGCTCAACGGCTTGAATGCGCGCTTTCGCTTGAGGCAATAAGGTGGATTGATAACGTTCTAAACGCTGGGTTAAGTTGCCGTGATCAACCAGCAAAGTGTTCACCTTGGCATTCATCTGCGTTAGTAAGGTGTCTTTTTGTGATTGTGCCGCGCCAACTTGGTATTGAGCGGCAGCAAGATTGCGATCTTGGCGGTCACCCGTAAACAACGGAATGTCCATGGTTAGGTAAGCGCTGACCAAATCGGAGGCGGGCTCACCCATCATGTTGTCGGCTTGGCGGTAGGCGTACATTACTTCGACGCCAAATTGTGGGTTGTAGGCTTGCTCAGCAATTTCCACCTGAGTTTTATTGGCAGAAATACTTACGTCGGCCATCCTAACCATCGGGTGTTGGCTGAGTTGCTGATAATGCTTGGTGGAACCCTGACTGGCAGCAAGTTTGCTGTTCAGTGTGTCCCAATTAAGTTGATTGCTCGCGTGCAGAGCCTCTTCGTTTGCCAACCAATCTGACCCCAACCATTCGGAGAGTTGAGACATAAGACGACGTTGCATTTGTGCGTTGGCTTGCAGTTTCTCATCCAACTTGCTGACTTGAAGCTGGGCATTGAGCAGATCTTGCGCTTCACTCTTACCAATCGAATAGTTGGTTTGAATAAAGCTTTCCATCTCCTTCATCAACTTGCGATTCTCAAGCATGATTTGTTCAGCGCGTTGCTGGTAACCAAGTTCTAACCAAAGTTGAGTCATGCTGTTGGCTACTTCAAGCTCACGAGCATGGACTTGAAGCCCAAGGCCGTCGGCTTGTTGATTGGCTTTCTTCTGCTGTAAATCAAGCGTCGAGCCACGCTCAAACTGTTGCATTAAACCAACGGAGATGTTGGTCATTGGGTCTTCATCGAATTTGAAGCTGTCGACAGGCAAGCCACCAAAACCCACTTTCAGTTTTGGGTCCATCAAGGTCGCACTCGCGACGCCCGTTTCACGCATGGCAGCAGATTGCGCAGAGTATTGCTTACGATTGCCATCGTTACTCAAAGCGACGTTGATCAGTTGGGCAAGCTTGGTCGTTGAAGCTCGCTCACTTGATGCGGAATTTTGCGCTGCGTGCGTCTCTTTTCCTGCGGCGTTAACCAAGGTAGGCGCAGCGACCAGAGCCACCATAAAAATAGGTGCAGCTAAGCGGTATGGTTTGATATCCATAATCTAAATCCAGTGTTCGCCGGATCGATGGAGGTGCGGATTTTATTGCGGGAACAGTAAAGCCTTGTTACCTCATCGTTCAGGCGCATTAAAACAACCTGCGATACACGCGCAGGGTCGAATGCTAGGACGGATTTAGGCTATTGGAGGTCGGTATAGGTCGCGGCTGACGTGTACGACTGGGGAAGCAACTTCAGGAGTAATAGTTGCGCGATAGATGACGGGCATTGGGCTATTGGTAGGATTCGGTAGGGGGACGAAAACTATCGTACACGCGGCAGTACAGCAGGTATGAACCATGCCGGAGCCTCCACCACAGTTCATGCTGGTTTCTCTTGCATCGCCATCTTCGGACATAGAAGCGTCAGTCATGGAGACGTCCATCATACCAGGCATACCGCAGTGCTCGCTGTCACTCATCATAGAAGGATGGTGAGCCATGCCAGTAGACATCATTTGAATATTCATCAACGGCTCACTGTTCGCCACACTAGATACCAATAGCACTAGTGTCGTGAAGAGAGTTAACCAGATTGTATGCAGCGATTTTAAGTGCATACCCTTTCCCATGTGTTTGATGAAAATGATGAAAACCCTTCGATTCTAAAGGTTAACCTAAGGGTAAGGTCAATCATTTATTACTCTTATTATCAAAATAGTCCAACCCTTCTGTTTTCGCACTTTCGAGGGAGTAAAACGTTTGTTAAACACCGAGTGTTGAAAGTTAGCGAAAGAAGCCCTCGCTTTTTATGACACGTGAAAAATGTGGTTTATAAGTTTTACATCACACTAACTTGTCTTACAAATGATTATCCTTATAGAATGCATGGTTTTACTTGTGCAGATTTGGATTTGCTTTGCTGCGGGGGTTGCATGATAGAAATTGTCATCGATGGAAAATATAGAATTGTAGAAGAGGGTCTAACCCTTTTAGAAGCAGCAAAAGTGTGTGGGGTCGAGATCCCATCGCTGTGCGGAATGAACAAAAGTAATGAAAAAGTACCGTGTGACTTGTGTGTGGTTGAAGTCGAAAGCGGCGGTACTAAGCGTGCGTGTGAACTTGAAGTTTACCGGGGCCTTAATGTGGTCACGCAATCAGAACAATTAAGCGAGCACCGCAGAAAAGCACTCAACCGCATCATGACGGACCATTACGCCGATTGTGAAGCGCCATGTAAAACCGCGTGTCCAGCGGGCGTTGATATCCAATCGTACCTTTATCACATCGCACAGAACGATCATCAAAAAGCGATTGAAGTGATTAAGCGTACGCTTCCTATGCCGCTATCGATTGGTCGTGTGTGCCCGGCATTTTGTGAGAGTGAATGTCGCCGCTCGTTAGTCGATGAGCCTATTGCAATTCGTCAGCTAAAACGTCATGCCGCGGATGCGGATTTGTCTGCGCATGAAGCCTATGTACCAGAAAAGAAACCAAGCAAAGGTTTGAACATTGCCGTCGTCGGCAGTGGTCCTGGTGGTCTGACAGCTGGCTACTACCTATCGAACGAAGGCTACGACGTTACGGTCTTTGAATCCATGCCAAAAGCGGGTGGTTGGTTGCGTTATGGCATTCCAGAATACCGTTTACCAAAAGACATTCTCGATAAAGAAATCGAACTGATGTGCCGCAATGGCATGCAAGTTCACACCAATCAAAAGCTGGGTGTGGATTTCACGCTTTCTCAATTGAGCGAAGAATACGACGCAGTGTGTTTGGCTGTCGGCGCGTCTCAAGCGGTTGAAATGCATTACACAGGCAGTGACCTTGAAGGTTGCTACTTAGGCGTTGATTACCTAAAAGATTACGTTACCGAGCAAAACTATGTAACGGGTCAGAAAGTCGCGGTGATCGGTGGTGGTAACACGGCAATTGACTGTGCTCGTACTGCGCGTCGTGCTGGTGCAGACACCACGTTGATTTACCGTCGTACCCGTGACGAAATGCCGGCAGAAGACTACGAGATTGTCGAAGCGGAACACGAAGGGGTGAAATTCCACTTCTTGACCAACCCGGCAGAAAACCTTGCCGATGAAACTGGACGCGTGAGTGCGATTCGCCTAGAGCGCATGGCGTTGGGTGAGCCGGATGCATCTGGTCGTCGAAGCCCTAAACCAACTGGCGAGTTCTTCACCGAAGAGTTCGACACCGTGATTGCAGCAGTATCGCAAAAGCCAGACCTGAGCTTCCTCGAAGGTGAAGATTTGTCGATTCCGCTTACGCGTTGGAACACCTCAGATGCAGATGAAAAGACCATGCACACTGGCACGGGCAACATCTTCAGTATTGGTGATTTCCGCCGCGGCCCAGCAACGGCAGTTGAAGCGGTGGGTGATGGTCGCGTTGCGGCAAAAGCCATTGACCTGTTTTTGAATGGTGATATGGCAGACATGCCAAAGGCGGCGTTCAACTCGCGCAAAGAGAAGAAGCTCTCTCAAGTCGATCCGCTTCACTTCGAGAACATCCAGAAAGTTGCTCGATCTATCATGCCTGAGCTGACTCCAGCACAACGCGAGCAAAGCTTCGCTGAAGTGGAGTTGGGCTTTGATAACGAAGAAGCAATGAAGGAAGCTGCGCGCTGTCTAGAATGTGGCTGTCAGGCAAATACTGATTGTGCGCTGCGTGATTACTCCATCGAATATGAGGCTGAGCAAAGCTTTGACTTCTCTTTGCAGATTAAATCGCATCAAGATTGGTTAGATCTTCGTGCGAAAGACTTGCGTCATAAGTACGAAGTTGACCGCAGCTCTGAGTTTATTGAGTTTGATGCTAACCGCTGTATTAGCTGTGGTCAGTGCATCCAAGCGTGCCGCGACAAAGCCGTACACGGTGTACTGAACTTCGTGTGCGATAAACAAGGTCGTCCGGCATTACGTCCTGACGATCGTCCACACTTTGGAAGTAACAAGAATGGCTTAACCCTAATGGGTGATTCGAACTGCGTGCAATGTGGCGCGTGCGTTCAAGTGTGTCCAACGGGCGCAATGGTCGATAGTCGTGA
Organism: Vibrio sp. Y58_MX_L22; assembly: GCF_024181865.1. NCBI lineage: Bacteria > Pseudomonadati > Pseudomonadota > Gammaproteobacteria > Vibrionales > Vibrionaceae > Vibrio > Vibrio sp. Y58_MX_L22. The sequence goes on along the minus strand of NZ_JAMZAN010000002.1, from coordinate 499,246 downwards.
CCGTTCGCAAGGCCGTACTGAAGATCTGAAAGCGGTCGACACCATTTGTACGTACTGTGGTGTGGGTTGTAAGTTGACTATGTTCGTGGACGAAGCAACCAATACGATTCGTTACGTGAAGGGCGGTGACTCGCCAGTGAACCAAGGCATGCTGTGTGTGAAAGGGCGCTTTGGTTTTGATTTCATCGGCAGTGAAGAGCGTCTTACCACGCCTTTGATTCGTAAAGACGGTTGGTTGCAGCCTGCGAGTTGGGAAGAGGCGATTCAACTGATTGCAAGCAAGTTCTCTGGCATCAAGCAAGATTTTGGCAGCAACGCATTGGCGGGTTTCTCTTCAGCGAAAACCACCAACGAAGACAACTACGCGTTCCAAAAATTTGTCCGTCGTGAACTAGGCACCAATAACGTCGATCACTGTGCGCGCTTGTGTCACGCATCGAGTGTAACCGGTCTTGAGGCATCACTCGGTAGTGGTGCAATGACCAACGACATTCCAAGCATTAAGCACTCGGATGTGATCTTTATTATCGGTTCGGATACCACATCGGCGCACCCGATCATCGCTTCACACATCAAACAAGCAATTCGTCACCACGGCGCTCGCTTGATTGTGGCTGACCCGAAACGTGTCGATATGGCAGAGCATGCTGAGCTGTATATGGCGCATCGTCCGGGTACGGATGTGATGCTCCTAAACGGTGTCATGCAGCAGATCATTAAGAACGGCTGGTACGATCAAGAGTACATCGAAGAACGTGTCGACGGCTTTGATACCTTACTGCAAGAAGTGATGTCACCAGCTTATAACCTCGATAAAGTGGAGTTGGTTACGGGCGTAAAAGCCGAAGACATTCAAGCAATGGCGCGCATGATCGGTACAGCAGATCGTACGGCTGTTTACTACTCGATGGGGATTACTCAGCACACGACAGGTCATGACAACGTGCGTTCTATCGCTAACCTGCAATTGCTGTGTGGCAACATCGGTATTGAAGGTGGTGGTATTAACCCGCTACGTGGTCAATCTAACGTGCAAGGCGCGTGTGATATGGGCGCTTTGCCAAACAGCTTCCCGGGCTATCAAAAGGTATACAACCCAATTGTGCGACAGAAGTTTGCTATTGAATGGAACGCACCAAATCTGCCTTCTGAGCAAGGTTTAACCCTGACAGAAATCATTGACGCGGCTTGCCATCGTGACGTTCGTGGTATGTACATCATGGGTGAGAACCCAGTATTGAGTGACCCGAACCAAGCGCATGTGATTGAAGGTTTAGAAGCGCTCGACTTCTTGGTTGTTCAAGACATCTTCCTAACGGAAACCGCTCAATACGCGGATGTGGTTCTGCCTTCTTGCTCGTTTGCAGAGAAAGCGGGGCACTTCACCAATACGGAGCGTCGTGTTCAGCGTGTGAATCCGGTTGTCACGGCACCGGGTGAGGCAAAAGAAGATTGGTGGATTATTCAAGAAATCGCCAATGCCATGGGCAGTGATTGGGACTACCACTGTGTGTCTGATATCACTAACGAAATTGCACGAGTGACACCTCAATACGCGGGTCTTCGTTGGGACGCCATTACGCCAAACGGTGTGCAATGGCCGAGCAATAAGAACAACCCTGCGGGTACTCGCATCATGCACCAAACCCAGTTTACTCGTGGTAAAGGGCAAATGGTGGGCGTACCGTTCCGTTATGCGGCTGAGCTGCCAGATGAAGAGTATCCACTGGTGCTTACTACAGGTCGTGTACTTGAGCAATTCCACACTGGCACCATGACGCGTAAGACCAAAGGGTTGGATAATCTTGCTGGCCCTCGCGCGATGGTGAGCGTGGAAGACGCAGAAACGCTTGGCATCAGTAATGGTCAGCGTCTGACGGTGTCTACACGTCGCGGCAGCATTGAGATTGATGCTTTTGTGACTAAGCGTATTCAAAAAGGAGTGGTGTTCATTCCATTCCACTTTGTTGAATCGCCAGTCAACCGCCTAACGACAACGGCAACTGACCCGCATGCGAAGATCCCTGAGTTCAAGGTCGCTGCGGTTAAAGTGGAAGTGAGCGAAAAGACAACGCAGACAGAGTCTCTCGAAGATAGTTACCAACACGTTTAAATTCGGCGAGTCACGTTGTTGTGGGCACTGACAATTTGAGCCTAGTTGATGGGCGGATAATCTAATCTTGATTTCCGCTCTCACTACATTCACTCGATTGTCTTTTTCTTCCAACTCCTTTTACTTTTCTGTTATCACCGCGCTCCGGTTAGTTTTCCCTTCTTACTTCTTGCTGTCTCTGTGGCGTATTTTTGTTCAAGCCCATGATGAGAGTGCAATAAAGTTTGTTGTTGAGCTTGTCATAGAATTGACTGTCTCTGACTGTCCTCTGTTATTTGGGCAAGTTCTATAACCTAAACTTTGCTCGCTTCCTATACTGAATTAACGAAGCAAGATTTTTATAACAACAAGAGGAAGCTTGTATGACAAGAACAACCTCATTTGCACTCGTTTTATTACTTATGTGCGCATACTTTGGTTACAACCGTTATTATGTATACCCCCAGCAGTTGGAAACACAGGCGAAGTCCATGCTAATACAAATGGCAAATCGCGAAGAGTGGGTAGATGTGTTTGAGATGATGAATCGCGTAGACGCGCATAAGGGCCATTTGGAACTTGTTGCTGACGTGACATCCTCTGATGGTCAGCGTGCGTACAGTGAAGGTATTATCACGTACACGGATCGCGAAGGCGTTGTCTGTAAACAGGTAGTGTTCAACTTTAAAATAAACTCTTTGAAAAACTACAATATTTCCGATTTACGAGATTGTTCCTACGGTGAGTACTATTAATATTGTCTGAGAGTTGAGCTCGATAGCGCAGTGTATGAATACAGAAACAAAAAATAGCCCTTCGTTGGGGCTATTTTTGTTTTTAAGGAATAAACGCAATATCGTGGAATTAGTCGAGTGATTTTTTGAAGCGAAATGAAGCGACAATAAGGCCGATAACGGTGAATCCAAGTAACCAAACTGTATCTCGCCATAGCTCCATTAGGTCTGCACCACGCAGCACCACACCACGAATAATTCGCATAAAGTGGGTGGCAGGCAGCGCTTCGGATATCCATTGTGCCGCGATGGGCATTCCTTCATAAGGGAACATAAATCCGGATAGAAGAATCGATGGCAAAAGAATAAACACCGTCATCTGCATTGCTTGAAGCTGCGTCGTCGCAATGGTGGATATCACCAAACCTAAGGTTAAACTCGCGGCGATAAACAACAGCGTGCCAAACAGTATCTGACTAATGGCGCCGTTTATCGGTACACCAAATATCCAATGACCCAAGCCTAAAATGATAAACACCTGTATCAGACCAACAAAGATGTAGGGAATGATCTTCGCTACCATGAGTTCGATGGAGTGGATTGGCGTAGTAATCAGTAACTCTAAATTGCCACGTTCCCGTTCTCGAACAATGGCTGCGCTGGTGAACAAGATCATCGTCATGGTTAGAATCACGCCCAATAAACCGGGGACAATGTTCACCGCCGAGCGCCGACTCGGGTTGTAATACAGCGCAACTTCAAAGGTTTTGGTTGGGGCAGGGCGTATCTCAAAATCAAAATCCGTTAACGGCATGGTTTGCAGTGAGAGAATCGCTGAGCTGATCATGGTGTCTGAACCATCCACAATCCACTGGCCAAGCTCTCTACCTTGCACCATGCGTTGGGTTAGGTCGCTAGGTAGAATTAAAGCCGCTCGCACCAAACCGTCTTGAATGGCTTGCTCGGCTTCAGAAGCGGTAGCGAAGGTTTCGACCACATCGACCACTTGTGTGACTTTGACGGACTCAGTGATCACGCGCCCGGCAGTGCTGCCACTTTGATCGACGACGCCAACGGGAATGTTGCGAATATCCGTATTAATGGCAAAGCCAAATAGCAGAAGTTGAATCAGGGGGATCATTACGACCATGCCAAAGGTAATGCGGTCACGTGAAAGCTGACGGATCTCTTTGATCATCACCGCTTTCATGCGGGCAATAGATTTCATCATTGGCGACCTTCTCCCGTAACGCTGACAAACACATCTTCCAAGCTAGGACGAGCAATGTTCATCTCGCAGCCATCAAGCGCAGGAAAGGTTTGGGTTAACCATTCGAGCGGTTGTTCGATGTGCTGGTGGATCAAAATGCGTAAGCGAATGCCGAGCTGTGCGGCCGAGCGCACCTCTTCGCGTCGAATGACTTTCTCTTTTAGCTCGCGTAAGTTATCCGCTTTGACTTCAACGATGTTAACGCCCATTTGGGCCATGAGTTCTTCTGGCTCACCATCGGCGCGGATTTCCCCAGCTTCCATAATCGCCAGACGATGACAGCGCTCTGCTTCGTCCATGTAGTGCGTTGTGACCAAAATCGTCGTGCCTTGGTCAGAGAGATCAAACAACTGCTCCCAGAAATCGCGTCGGTTCTCTGGGTCAACCGCAGATGTGGGCTCATCGAGAAACAACAGTTCTGGTTTGTGCATAGTGGCTGCGGCGAGAGACAAGCGTTGTTTCTGGCCGCCACTCATTCCGCCGACGCGCTGTTTACGCAGCTGGTCGAGACCGTAGGTGGATAGTTGTTCTTCGATGCGAGCTTTCAGAGCCTTGGTTTCCATACCAAAGATTTGTCCAATAAACTCAAGATTCTCTTGAACTGTCAGGTCATCATAGAGGGAGAACTTTTGTGTCATGTAGCCAATCTTGAGGCGCAGAAGCTCAGATTGTTTTGGGATCTCTAGCCCAAGCACATCCACGTTGCCCTCACTTGGGCTAAGCAAGCCAGTCAGCACACGAATGGTTGTTGATTTACCGCAGCCGTTGGGACCAAGAAAACCATAAATACTGCCTTTGGGTACATTGAGCGTGATGTTGTTGATGGCGGTGAAGTCACCAAACTTCTTCACTACATTTTCAGCTTGAATCGCGTATTCGGTCATTGGCTTACTCCACCAAATCCACTTGCGCTGGAATGCCCGAAGGCAAGGATTGTGCTGAGTCTTGTAGGTCGACTTCTGCAAGGTACATCAAACGCGAGCGTTCTTCCTCGGTAAGCGCGAAATAAGGCGTAAATGAAGGCTCAGTCGCAACCCAACGAACGGTGCCGCTATATGGTTGCTCAACGCCATCTACATGCACGTTAACCGTTTTACCCGGCACAAAATCGACTCGGTAGTTGGCAGGAACGTAAACGCGAGCGTATGGGACGCGGCTGGCTTGTATTACAGCAACTACACCATTCACAGGAACGCGTTCGCCAAGGTTAAACGGTAGGTTATCTAACAAGCCATCTCGCGTGGCGGTGATGGTGAGTTCTGCCAGTTTCTGTTCTTGTAGTGCCACATCGGCTTTTGCTGCCATGAGTGCGGCTTTTGCTTGTTCAATATCTTCAGGACGAGAGCCAGCGGTCAGTTTGCTGAACTCTTCTTGTGAGGAGTCTAGCTCTGCACGGGCAGAATCTCTGGCTGCTAAAGCGGTGTCTTTTTCTGATTGGCTGATGAGTTTTTTACGAACTAACTCCGCCTTACGTTGGTAGTTCTTTTGCGCTTCAACCAATTGAGCTTCCGCTCTGGCAACGCGTGCTTGCGCTGCGGCAATGTCTTCTGGTCGCTCACCATTGGTCAATTTCAAAAGATAGGCGTCAGCCTTGGCTTGTTCGGCTACGGCGTGAGCTAAAACGGCTTCTTGGTTCTTTGTATCGAGCTGAACCAGCACTTCTCCTTCGGTGACTTGGCTGCCTTCCTTGATGGGTAGGGCACGAATTATCTCGCTAGAGGTTGCAGTAAAGGTTACGCGGTCACGTTCTAGTGTGCCAAGGGCTTGCTGTCCGTCATCTTTGGAACAGGCAGTTAAAAGAGTCAGGGCTAGGGTGCCAAGAATGATTCGCTTCATCATGCGACGCTTCCTCTAAGAAGGTGAGCTCGAATTCGTATCAAGCTATAGAAGAGTGTGGGACTGCATTCAGTGTAACGTGAGTCAGTTTTGTCCGGCTAGGAAGTTAATTCCTTCAATATTCATCAATTGATTAATTATTGAAACTGGCTTTATCCTGCTGAAGCCGTGCTTTACTTGGCTCTTTTAAGTTGATTACATGAATATCATTTAAACAAAAATCTGGCCTTTCATGTAGAGCACGCCGTCGCCAGATACTCTTACTTGTTCGCCAGTAACTTCACAGTGCAAAATACCTCCGCGCTGAGAAGCTTGGTAAGCGACCAGTGATGCTTTGCCTAACGCTTCTGCCCAGAACGGTGCTAACCCAGCGTGAATCGAGCCAGTTACGGGGTCTTCGTCACCACCATTTGCAGGCCAAAAGTAACGCGATACAAAGTCTTGTTGATCACCTTTCGCGGTAACGACCACATCGTAAGGAGCGAGTGTCTTGAGGTGCTCTGAACGGTATTGAACCTCAAGTACCTCCTGCTGGTTGCCGACCACCACGAAATACGCTTGAGGGCTAAGCAGTACGCGTTCCACATCGCAACTTAGGCCATCAATCAATGCCGAGGGAATATCAGAAACGGCTTTTGGAGGACGAGCAGGGAACGTCATCTCGATCTTACCTTGCGCATTCTTCTCTACGGTGAGGGTTCCTACTTCCAGAGTATGAAATTCAATCGTGCCATTAATGCCAAACTCATCAAACAGCACTAACGAAGAGGCCAGTGTTGCGTGTCCACAGAAATCGATTTCAGTAATCGGAGAGAACCAACGAATCTCATATCGGTTTGCGCCAATGGATTTTAGAAAAGCCGTTTCCGACAAGTTGTTTTCTGTCGCGATATTTTGCATCAATTCTGGGGCTAGCCATTCCTCTAACGGTACGACCGCTGCTGAGTTGCCTTTGAATTGCGTATCGGTGAAGGCGTCCACCACGTAGATATCCAATTCCATTTTCCTTCCTTGTTCCGTGAGCGATTAATTAGCATAAACCAAGTGCAATTAAGAGAGTAAGAAATTTGTGTTAGAATCTTAAAGTGTCAAAATTATAGATTATTTTGTGTTTTTTGATACTTACTGACAAGGATTCGGACTGCTGGGTACTTACACTAGTGTTGAATTCATTGAAAGGAAGAAAAACATGAAAGCGATCTACAAATCAGTTTTGGCATTGAGTGTTTTTGCGGTCGGTTCTGCCCATGCATTTGAACTCGTGAGTAGAGATATTCAAGAAGGCCACCCGATGGCGAAGACGTTTGAATACTCTGGTTGGGGATGTGATGGCGGGAATCAATCACCACAATTGATGTGGAAAGAAGCTCCAAAGGGCACAAAAAGTTTTGCGATCACCGTGTATGACCCCGATGCACCAACAGGCAGTGGTTTTTGGCATTGGATAGCGTTTAATATTCCATCCACCGTTAGCGAACTGCCTCGAGGCATTGATATGAACAAGTTAGGCGGCAAAGAATCTCGTATTGACTACGGCACAACGGGGTTCGGCGGCGCGTGTCCTCCAAAGAATGATGGGATGCATCGTTACCAGTTTACGGTGTGGGCATTGCCAACTGAAGAACTGAAATTGGATGAAAACACGCCACCAGCCATTGTAGGGTTTACTTTGAATAGTGTTGCTTTGGGTAAAACGACATTAACCACGACTTACACGCGATAATTGAATATAAGGGGAGAGAATGGGTCACCAATATCAGGTTACGCTGTTTCGTGCGGAGCAGCAGCAGAAGCTTCGTAATGTCAGGATTCACTCCCCAAGCCTTATTCAGATTGTTAAGGGGAGTAAACATCTTTTCTGGAAAGATGGAGTACTCGACATCCATCATCCAAATATCATGCTTTGTGAAGCAAATGCATCCCTAAATTTTGAAAATCTTCCTCTACAAGGGCGATTTCTTTCTCGAATGTTCAGTTTTCACTGTGTGCCTAGCGATGAAATGTTGGAGCTAAGCATGAGCAACGCATTAGGAAACTATGTACCCGTTGTTGAGACAGATAAAGCATTGCAAGCGACGTTAAATGCTTTGTTTTCGTTTGAGCGGGAAAGCTTAAGTGAAGCGACACAACGCTATTGGATTATGGGCCTATATCAGCAGCTAGCTGAGAGAGGGTTATTGCATCGGTTGTTCTCGAGTTCACATATCTCTTTTAGTCAGAAACTTAGTCGTTACTTATCGCGCTCTCCAGGGGAGGAGCATCCATTAGATATGGTCGCGGGGCACTTTGCTATGAGCCGAGCAACATTGATACGAAAACTGAAACAAGAAGGTACTCAGTATCGTGAAGTATTGGCAGAAGTGCGCTTAAATCACGCACTTTACTTGATGCAAAATGGCTCGTATAACGTTGCTATTCTCGCACAGTTGTGTGGTTATCAGTCAGAGGGGCGTTTTAGCCAACGCTTTAAAAGTAAGTTCGGCCTAACGCCCAGCGAGTATATTAAAACGGTAGTGAGTTAATGTTTTACCGCTTTTGTATTTTTTGTGCTTTTTAGGTTAGTCATAATATTTGGCCTTCATTCGCAATGCTACATTCACCAAAGCAATCAACACAGGCACTTCGATCAGCGGGCCAATGACACCAGCAAAAGCTTGGTCTGAGTTTAGGCCAAACACCGCGATAGAAACCGCAATTGCCAATTCAAAGTTGTTGCCTGTTGCCGTGAAAGCAATCGATGCGTTTTTGTCGTAGTCGATGCCCATTTTCTTACCAACGAAGAAGCTGACAAAGAACATCAACACAAAGTAGATAGCCAGTGGAATTGCTACACGGAATACATCCATTGGCAGTTCAAGAATCATTTCACCTTTCAAGCTGAACATCAGTACGATGGTCGCAAGTAGGGCGATAAGCGTAATTGGTGAAATGCGTGGGATGAACACGTCGTTGTACCATTGTTCACCTTTCGCAGCGACTAGCCATTTACGGCTTAGGAAGCCCGCTAGGAATGGGATACCAAGGTAAATCAGAACACTTTCCGCGATGTCCATCATCGAGATATCAACCACGAAACCTTCGTAACCAAAGACTGGTGGTAATACAGTGATGAATAACCATGCCATCACACTGTAAGTCACGATTTGGAAAGCGCTGTTTAGTGCAACTAGGGCTGCACCGTATTCTTTGTTACCGCCACCGATATCGTTCCATACCAATACCATGGCAATACAACGAGCAAGACCGATCAGAATGATACCAACCATGTAACCCGGATGATCACCTAGGAAAGTCAATGCAAGGATGAACATTAAAATAGGGCCGACAATCCAGTTCATGACTAAAGACAGCGTGATCGCTTTTTTATCTTTCGTCACTGTACCTAGCAGGTTGTAGTTCACCTTTGCTAGCGGCGGGTACATCATCAAAATCAAACCAATCGCGAGCGGTACGTTCGTGCTGCCGACTGACATTGACTCATTCCACTCAGCAACTTGAGGGAACGCTGCGCCAATACCTACACCGATTGCCATTGCAACAAAAATCCACACCGTTAGGTAACGGTCCAAGAAGCTCATTTTGTCGCTGGCACTATTTAAAACTTGAGTAGTCATAGTGTTCTCTTATTCGTTTATCGTCGAAAGGCGATAGTTGAAGGTATAGTTTATCTCTGCACGCCTGACCAGCGTGCAAAGGGAATTAATCAAAGAACTTGGAAAAGCCTAGATTGAACTGATCAAACGCGTCGCGTTGAATGCGGTAACACACCTTAGGTGGGTTTGGCTCGGCGCTGATAAAGCCTGCTTGCTTGAGAATACGCAAGTGCTCGGAAACAGTAGATTGCGCAAGACCCAGTTCAGAAACCAAATCACTGTTCAAACAACCGCCCATGGTATCGAGCGTGTGCAGGATATGCAGAATGCGCAAACGTGCTGGATGCGACAAAGCTTTTGCTTGCGCTGCGAGAGTTTGTTCTTTCTCGAGCTGTTGTTGCGTTGTCTGAAAAACAACTTCGCACGTGTCCTTGCACTTATCACTCATTCGCTGGCCTTAATAGTTAATCGTCGAATTGCGATAAAGTGTACGCCTGCTCTGTGGAAGATGCAACAACTCGATGAAAAAATTAATCGTAAAATAACGATGAATAAAAAATTGAAAAAATATATGTTTTAAAAACAGTGATATAATAAAAAATTAAGTAGGTTACTAAAAGTTAACTAATTGCACTATATTTCTAGGTTACCATAATAAACCACACCCGACGCACAATGGTTACTGCGTCATCTTGTGAACTTATTTAAAGGTAATCCCATGAGCAACGTACTGATCATCAATGCACACGAACCATCACCATATTCAGAAGGTCGTCTAAATGCTTCTCTTGTCGACAAAGCACAGACGCTTCTGCAAGCAAAAGGCCATGAGGTTCGCGTTGTGACAATGCAAGATGAGATCAACGTAGATGAGCAACTCGCACACTTTGAGTGGGCTGATCGCGTGATCATCCAAAGCCCAATCAACTGGATGTCTGTGCCTTGGTCATTCAAAAAATACATGGACGACGTGTTTACTGCGGGTATGGGCGGCGCACTATGTGCATTCGATGGCCGTAGCGCAGAAGAACCAAAGAAAAACTATGGTACAGGCGGCACTCAAACCAACAGCAAATACATGCTGTCACTGACATTCAACGCGCCAGAAGAATCGTTTGATGATGAGAACGAATACCTATTCCAAGGTAAAGGCGTGGACGATTTGATGTTCCACATGCACGCTAACTTCCGCTTCTTTGGTATGTCAGCACTGCCTACATTTGCTTGTTACGACGTGATGAAGAACGCAGATATCGAAAACGATTTTGTTCGTTTCGAAGCGCACATTAACGAAAACTTCTAATCCTTTTAGAAAGATAGTGCGAACTGAATGATGAATTGAGATGGACTGCTACATGCGGTCCATTTTTATTTGTTTGCGGCGAGGTGACGTTTTTATTACTCTAAAGCACTAAATGTATCTAGCTTACTTTTCATTACCTAGATTAGGTGCGTATCTTGAGGTGTATTGTGGAAAGCAGAATCAGTGTAGATAGCAAAGGTCGTAAGTCAGTGGCGAACGTATGTGCGGAGCCATGTGCTATCGAGAAAGGGATGCGTCTAATTGGTGGTAAATGGAAAGGTTCTCTGATTTATCATTTGAAAGACGGCCCAGTTCGTTTCAATGACTTAGCACGCATGCTAGGCGGTGCAAGTAAAAAGATGATCGACCAACGTCTTAAAGAGCTAGAAGCGGAAGGTATGGTGGTGCGTAAAGTGATCAGCGACCGCCCAATTGCAGTCAGCTATGAACTAACAGAGTTCGGCCGTACCGCACTTAAGATTCTTGATGATTTGCGAATTTGGTCTGAAAAGCATCAAATTGAGCTTCGTTAAGACCAAAGTAGTTAATCGCAAACGTCACTCTCTTTTGAAAGCTGATTAACAATACATCGCCGTTTATACCCAAGTAACTTAGATGTGCTTCATTAAAATCGTAATTTGTTTCGTAAAACAACGTACTCTTTCGAGTCAGGCATATCGAAGCTACTTGAGCATAATCGTACTTTTTAAGTTTTTGATTTTTAGTTATTATTTTATCATACTTAATAAGTTGTAGAATAAATCACTCACTTCAGTTGAATTTAAAAAAGCACTATTTAATTCCAGTTTCTTTTCAAAATCGGAATATTTATCGAATTCCTCTTTCTCAACTAAACCTATTGGTGAGTTGTCGTTAACGTGGCTTTCATATTTTTTGATGGTATATAATTTAGACTTTTCGTCAAAATATTGAATTATCTTAATGTTAACGTCAGGTCTCTCCGTATTATACGTGATCGTAATTTTTTCATAATCTTTATTAATCGGAGTCGTAAGTCCTGTAGGGTAGATGATTTTAAACCCATTAATGTCATTCTTCTTCGTGCTTTTATAATGTTTTGAGTATGAAAAGTTTTCAATTGCACTTTTAGTGACGATAATTGACTCACCTTTCTTTAAACCGTATTCGGTACATTCATAATCGTCAACAACCGTAGAATTTCTTTTCTTTTCAATCAGGTAGGACATGCTTGCAGATGTCCCTCCGTGTTCCAGTTTTTGTTGGTTTACAGAACAATAGAAATGACCTTTTTCCACCGTCATTGCGTTGATTTGTTCCGGATTTGAAATGGTGGGATGTATATCTTTTGCTGGATCGTTGTCGCTTCCTCCTGAACCGCATCCAACTAATCCGATACAAACGGCCATATAAAGCAAAGAGATTTTATTCATACTGTATTTCTCAATTAAGATGTGTGATTGCAAATAACGATTAATTATATTTATATAAAGTGAAAATTTTTATTTTTAATTGAACGGTGTTTTATTTGTAATTTAATCGTTTGCTTTTATTTTGTCTCTTACGGTATCTATGTTTTCATTTATGGTATGAATTATTAGAATTGCACAATTGTGGGCTGCAATAGGATAATAATCGCTAGCCAACTACTTGTGTAGATACCGTTATGATTTATATATCCGTTAAGTCTAAGTTTTTAGTCTTAATTTCATGTATTTATCGTGAAAGTGACTTAGAAGTAAATACTTAACGTCGTTTGAGGGGAGCCTGAGCTTCACTGATCTCGTTTTTCATCAAGGCGTTGTATAATGAACAAGGACTCTATTTCCAACTTGTTGATACATATCAGATCTCACGGATCTGATATGCATTCCAAGTTATTCTCACTGAGGCAAGAATCCTAGCTTATTTAAGGATAGAAAGTTTACTTGGGTGTAGAAGATATTAGTAATCCAATGTGCCACGGATAGGGTAGTTATTGTTTGGATCGCGAATCCATGCCAATCCGCGTGATAGCGCGCCAAGCTCAGGGCGAACAAACGGGTTGTTTGAAATATCCACCACGTGTAAGTCGCCGTGTTCATTCACCACAAACAGACCTGGTTCTGCGAAATTATGATCGGTTTCCTGTTCAGATCGAGGAATAGATACATACAAGCCTAGCGTTTTCATTTGTTCTTCGGTCAGGCCGTAAGCGATAGGGAAGCTGATTTCGAGTTTCTCTAGATGCCCCTCTAGCTGTGCTTTTGAGTCGCCAGAAACGGCAAGAATATCGACGCCAGCATCAGCGAAAGCCTGTTTGTAACTCTCAAGCTCGTTGAGGTACTTAGTACAAAGAGGGCAGTGTTTACCACGATAAACGAATACTGCTTGCCAAGTCGCATCACCTTGCGGCTGACCCAACGTCACGCTTGAACCATCTAGCAAAGTGGCTTGAAGATGAGGGAAGCTGTCGCCCGCTTTAAGTTTCACTGAAGTTGCCATATTGACTCCCGAATTGGTGGTGTATATCCATGAATGCCCCTTTCTCAACAAAGCGATTGGGGGATGAGACTTCAATGTAGACTCTGTTTTGCGGTGTTTCAACTAGTTAACTTTTAGTAACCTGAAATAAGGTAGTAGAGTGCAAAAGATGAAAAAGCAGAACTTAAGATACAACGAAGTGGGGGTGTAGTATCAGGAGCTAAGTTCTGCTTGAGGTTAGGCTATGACCACTGGAACATATCGTTAAGATAAACCAGAGTCATCACTTCTATTTTATTACTCGATTGAGCTAGGCGTTGGCGAAAAAAGTACGCCATCATTGGCTTCTTCATTTTTTCCTCCTTTAGCTGACGAGTAAATTATGTGTATAAAAGGGGATATAAAAAAGAGAGTGCTTTTGTTGGCTTTTTTCCTAATAACGTAAATATATGGGGCTTTAAAGCCGAATTTGGAGGTTAATTGTGGAAAAGGGGAACAGATAATTAGGAAGTTTTCTTATTTTATTACCGCCAACTTAAGTAAACTATTCCTATCCACAAACTTCACAGATCTAAGGTTGATTCAGTGTCTGATCTCAATTTGTTTCGCTATTACCAACGATTACTCTCGTTTAGCGTTGGTGATGAAACAAAAACCACGTTACAGGACATTGCCGACATCATGTTCACTTCTTCTCGGCATGCTCGTAGCCTGCTAACGCAGATGCAGCAGAAGGCGTGGTTGAGCTGGCACCCGAAAGCTGGGCGGAACCAACGATCGACTCTTATTCTGAATATGGAGTTAGACGTTTTAAAAGAGAGCTTGGCTCTTGAACGTATCAAGTTAGGCAAGTATGAAAAAGCACTGGCGATATTAGATGAAGACGAAATGGCATTTGGCCGTTTGTTAAAAACAACGTCTGGTGCTTCTGTTCAAGAAGGACAGCTCAATATTCAATTAACCTATAAGCGAATGTTTGAGCGCGTCGTTCCACATCAACTTCAGCGTAGCAGCGAACGTTTCTTATTAAGGCAAATCTATTGTTGCTTAGTTTCGAGTGATAACAATGGGAAAGTGCAACCAGAACTCGCACATCACTGGCGTTATGACGAAGACACCTACGAATGGACTTTCTACCTTCGTCCAGGTCTGACTTTTCATAATGGTAATTCCATTGATGCAGAAACAGTGGTTAGCTTGTTTGCAAAGTTGAGTTCACTACAGTACTACGAAAAAGAGTTGGCACATGTTGCTAACATTACTGCGCCAACGCCATTGAAAGTTGTTTTTAAGCTTAATCGAGCTGACTTGGGCTTTGCTGGACTTATTTCTGGAGTGAAATACGGCATTCAACCAGTAAGCCAAGTTAACGTAGCGAATAACAAGCTGGTGGTCGGAAGTGGCCCATTCTCTGTTGTCGAGCACAATGAAAGTCGTTTAAAACTGCAAGCATTTAATGGTTACTATGCATGTAGAGTTCTAACGGATTTGGTGACTATCTGGATTGTTAATGACGAGCAGATGGAGAACCCGTCATTGGCAGCAAATACGTTGCAAAGGGATGCGTCGCCCGCGGAGGATTTGTGTGGACACTATATGTCGACGCAAAACCGAGAAAACTCATCGGCGAGCAAGCGTAGCCGAGTAGAAGATGGTTGTTTATTCGCCTTATTTAATCAGCACGCTAAGCACAAACTCTCTTTAGCGCAGCGCCGTTATATTAGTGAGCTAATTCAACCTGAGCACTTGGCCGAAGTGATGCGCCGCGAGAATATTGTGTTTGGGAGTATACCCGCTTATAACCTGCTACCAGGTTGGAAGCCAGTGCTCCGTCCGTTCAGTGAGCCGCTTAAGTTACCTAAACACATTACGATAGCAGGATATAACTATACCGCATTGCGTCGCTGTGCGCGGGCTATTTCTAATCGTTTGGCGAGTGTTGGCAGTAAAGTAGAAATTGTTATGTATTCCTACCGTGAGCTGAACGAGAAGGCTAAGAACGGTGAGCTAAATGAGACAATGGTCGTAACGAACATAAACCTAGATGATAATCGTCATGCCTCAGCGTTCACGAACTTCTTCAGCAACGCTGTGCTATTCCACACTTTGGGAGAAAAGAACGCACAATGGTTAGATGAACAACTACAGAGAGTCAGATCTTTCGTTCCACTTGAGGACTACCTTAATGCATTGGAGCCAATTGCATCGACGTTGATCAGCGAATACTGGATTGCACCCATGTTCCACCATACACAAACTTTGCGTTTCCAAGGCGTTTTAGAAGACGTCGCTCTTACTAACTGGGGTTGGCCAGATATTCGCTCGGTGTGGTCGGCGGATTAACTGCTTTAGTTATTGAGCAAAGTGCTGCTTCACAAATTCAATGAAGGCTCTGGTTTTCGCCGATTGATAGATGAGCTGCGGATACACCAAGTAAACCGCGTTGTGCTGGTGGTCGGTTTCTTCCGATAGAACCTGCACTAGACGGCCGTGCTCAACGTCTTGTTCGACAAAGTAACTTGCTAACCGAGCAATGCCATTGCCAGACAGGGCTGATTCTTTGAGTAAGCGGTTTTCATTGCTTGAAAGCCAACCTTGGGTTTGAACTGTTCCCGTTTTTAACGGCCACTCTTTTTGATGCAATGTGGTTAAGCATTGATGCTCTTGTAAATCATCTAATGTCTCCGGCGTACCTTCTTCTTGCAGATACTGAGGAGAGGCAACCAGCCAGTGGTGGTAGTCCAAAAGGTGATGAGCAATCATATTCTCTGGCGGCGTTCTTGTCGCTCGAAACGCAAAATCAACGCTGGTTTCCGTCAGATTAAACGCTTGATAGCTAGAAAGAATCTCGAACTCTACGTTTGGATGTAAAGCGCGAAACGCTACGCACAAATCATGCAGCACCGCTTCAGCAAACATCTTGGGAGCGGTAAGACGAATCAGACCGTCTATTTGTTCAGATCGCTGACTTAAACTCTTTTCCATTTCCATTACGCGGCGTTTGAGATCTTCCGCTTGTGCAAAGATCGATTCACCTTCTGCTGTTAGTCTCACGCTGCGTGTGGTTCGAACAATCAAAGGCGTGGCGAGTTCCGATTCCAAACGCTTGATTTGTTCCGACAGGTAACTTTTAGAAATGCCAAGTTGCTCTGCTGCTCTAGAAAAGTTGAGTGTTTGAGCCACTTCAGCAAACAGCATCAGTTTTTCGATTCTCTTATAATCTGCCATCTTTATTGCTCGCTTTAATTGTTCGGTAACGAGGAAAATGAATTCGATTTTACGGTATTAAACTAATTTTTACGAACGGTAAGATGGTTCGAGTTAATTTAAGAAATTGAAGATGCAGAAATCGGAAAAGTGAGAATAACGATGAACAATCCAACACTACCGCTCGCCAAAACCTTACCTAACGTTAGCCGCTTGGTCTTCGGCTGTATGGGACTTGGAGGGGAGTGGAATCGCAACCCATTAACCGCCCAAGATGAAAACCAAGCTTATGCCGCTGTAGAGGCAGCATTAGAGGTTGGCATCAATCTCTTTGATCATGCGGATATCTACAAATTCGGTAAGGCTGAAGAAGTGTTTGGGCGCATCTTAGCCAATGACTCAACCTTACGAGAACGAATGTATCTGCAATCAAAGTGCGGCATCCGTCTAGGAGATGAGCAAGGTGTTAAGCAGTATGACTTCTCTGCCAAATGGGTGACGGCTTCTGTTGAGGGCATTCTTGAACGCCTTGGCGTGGAAAATCTTGATGTTTTGATGCTGCATCGTCCTGATCCTTTGGTTGAATTTGAAGAACTGGGCACAACGCTAAAAGCCCTGAAACAAGCTGGCAAAGTTAACCACTTCGGTGTTTCTAACATGAACAGTGCTCAAATTGACCTTCTTCAACAAGCAACGGGCGAAGTTGTTGTGGCGAACCAGTTGGAAATGAGTCTGGCTAAGTCTGACTTTATTAAGCAAGGCATGGGGCTTCCTTCGTCGGAATCTGACTACGTTGCGGGAACACTGGAACATGCCCGTAAGCATAATATCCAGCTGCAAGCGTGGGGCAGTATGGCGCAAGGAAGATTCTCAGAGCGTGGTTTACATTCTGATGATCACAACACCAGACAGACGGCGGAGATGGTAATGGCGCTAGCAGCTGAATATGGCGTGTCGTCTGAGGCGATTGTTTTAGCCTTCCTGACGCGTCATCCAAACCAAATTCAGCCTGTTATTGGTACTGCAAACCCACAGCGTATTCGCGCTTGTGCTCAAGTAGAGAACGTCACGCTATCACGTAGCCATTGGTATGGCTTGTTCGAGAAAACCCTTGGTCATGAGATCCCGTAGGAGAGAAAAATGAAATACGTACAAGTTCAAACTCTGATTCAAACGGCATTGGAAATTGCGACTGCTCGCAAGCAAAACATTGCGGTTGCCGTGGTTGATACACATGGAGAATTGCTCGGTTTTGCCCGAATGGATGATGTGAGTGTGCAAGCAGGTTTGTTGGCACAGAACAAAGCTTACACCTCGGCTAGAGACCGTCAGCCTAGTGGCAATCTGGGCGCTTGGGCTCGTGAGACAGGTAAGCAGTTGAGTTATTGGACTGACCCGAAGATCACAGGCTTTATGGGTGGTGTGCCTATAGAACAAGAGGAGAAAGTCGTCGGTGCAATTGGCATTAGCGGTTTGGCTGAGCAAGATGATGAAGCACTTGCGATGGAAGTATTAAACGCGCGTTGAGTATAATGTTTATCAGTAGGTGTGATGCTTTGTCCAGCTTTGTACTCACTGTAGGGACTCAAGTTCACAGGCTTCGTCGAGTCACAATGCTATCTAATAGCCTGAAGTAAGCAGAAGTTGAAATCGCGAACTATGATTAATTTATTTGAAAGCTTTGAGGCCTAAATATGTTTCATAAGGTATTCGTTTCGCTATTTTTTGTTCTCCTCTCAGGCTGTGGTACGAGTGACAGCGCGTTAAAAGAGAGCGGTTATGATGAAGCTTATATCCAAGGCTTTCATGACGGTCGGCATAGTGGTATGCAAGAGGCAGGGAATGATTTTGAACACTATATTAAGGATGAAACAAGGTATCAAACCGACTCAGATTATCGGCAAGGCTGGGATGCTGGTGAGGTAGAGGGTAACAAGTTACAAAAGCAGGCGACCGCGATAGGACAAGGCATGATTGATAATTCATATGAAGAACGTGATGTCTTTGATCCTGATAAAGTGGCGAAAGATGCAATAAAAGGCGTTGATACATCGGAACTGAAAAGCCTAGAGTAACGGACTGATATAAAGAATAAAACTCGTCATTTGACGAGTTTTATTTTTGTCTAAACGATTCATGTTTCAACGCTCAACAGGGCATTCATCGTTTGGGTATGAGTAATGTGGTTAATCACCTTTCTTGTTCTTTTGTTCAAGGATTAACGATAACAGGCGAACGAGCAGGGACTGAGCTTCCGGTGAGAGCAATCGCGCCACGGCCGTTAAGTCATTTGCTGTGACATGCTGAACATCACGTACATCTAAAGCAATATCTAGGTCAGTCAAATGAAGCGAACGCAATATGGCACGATATTGTGAGAGTTTAAGATCGGACTCTCCGCGCTCGATCCTTTGATATGTTTTTACGCTCATTCCAGCGATGTTTGCCATTTGCTCACGGGAGAGGCCATTCGATTTTCGTCTTGCGATCAGTGCTTGAATTATAGGGTCTACCTGCATGTGCTCTCCTGAAAGGACAGTTTTGACCTAAACGGAGCAAGAAGTGGACCAGTTTAACCACTACATATTTACCTGCTTTGCAATCAGTATAAAAATAACTGTCTTATAAAAACGTAAATATTTTAGTCAGTTATTAACTCAATGGAAAAGTATCAATCATACAAATCAATAGAAACGAAAGCTTCTATTCGCAAAATGCAACGCATTTTAGATCATTTATTTAGTGAAATTGATCAGCAACATCGTGAGACTAAAGAGAATGTTGTGACACTGATTCAACAGTCACAACAGCGATTGATGAACTACAAAGAGCTTTACCTTCACAAAGAATCGATAAGTGAAGTAGAGCTGCGGATGGCGCATGAAAATATGAGTGAGACTGAGAAGCAGGTCGCCGATATGGGTATTCCAGTGTTAACTTATATCATTGGCGCGCTAGATAAAGCGTATTAACACAGTCGTAAAGTCGGGCGATACAAGATTTATGCAATTTCGATCAATTGATGACATCTAAAAGAAAGGATGCAAATGCTGGGGAACCACACCCAGCATTCGGACACTCATTTACCTATATTTTCGAACCGTAAATCAGTGTTTAGAGGTATGTGAACCGAACAGTGTCGGTACGCAGCGAATAATAGCGATATTGTCCGATCTAGGCTACGTCCTTGGAATCTAACACCTTCACTTAAACTGTAAATTAATCTGTACACCCAGCCAAATTGAGCCATTGAGCACGTTCTTCCTTCTCTTTAAGCGATAAAAGACTAATTAGTGACGAAAAAAACAACACATCTTAGGTAAAAGATAAGAGTTGTTAAAATATATCGCTATAAGATTGACCTTTTGCTTTTCAATCGTCCTGCTTATGCCTTACAATCTTTTCGAACCAAATCCATTCATAACGAATGGGGTTGATGAATTAAGATGAACAATTTTGCTTCGAACCCAAAGTTGCGCACATTTCATCAACGATGACATCGCCAAAAATGACTCTCAAGTGTTCATGTGCAAATGATTAACCACCTTTTGTTGCATGTTTTCTTAGCCATACAGGGCTCTTGTAACATAGTGCTCTTGTAACCAAATTTTGACTAAGTCGGAGCGTTTTGTTGTGTGCTTTAGATAAAGCACAACTGGCGAGAAATTAACGGATTGAATTTAGAGGTATTAACCGTGAACCTAAAACTTGTCGGCAGCTCCCTGATCGTTGCAGGTACTGCTCTTGGCGCTGGTATGCTTGCTATACCAATGGTGCTTGCTCAATTTGGCCTCCTTTGGGGCACTCTTCTTATGTTGTTCATCTGGGCTGGAACGACTTATGCTGCGCTGCTCCTTCTTGAAGCCAGTTGCAAAGTAGGTGGTGGTGTGAGCATGAATGCAATTGCTCGCGAAACGCTTGGTAAAGGAGGTCAGTTGGTAACCAACAGCTTGCTTTACGCCCTGTTAGTTTGTCTATTAATGGCTTACATCATTGGTGCGGGTGATCTGGTACAAAAAGTAACAGCCTCAATTGGGCTTCCAACATCTACGATCTCAAGCCAAGTCGGTTTTACTCTTTTAGTTGGTATCATTGTTTCGGCAGGTACAGGGGTAGTAGATAAGCTGAATCGCGGTTTGTTCCTAGGCATGATCGTAGCGCTGATCCTGACACTTTTTGCGCTTGCACCAAGCGTCTCGTTTGAAGGACTTGATGAGGTTGTGAGCGACGATAAAATGGCACTTATCAAAACCAGTTCGGTGCTTTTCACCAGTTTCGGTTTTATGGTCGTGATCCCATCGCTTGTAACTTACAACAAAGAAGCGAGTAAAACACAGCTGCGTAATATGATTATCGTGGGCTCAACTATTCCGCTTGTTTGTTACCTATTATGGTTGTTAGCGGTTGTCGGCAACCTACCACCTCATGAGCTTGTTCAATACTCCAACGTAACAGAGTTGATATCGGTACTAGGTCAGCAATACGAGGGCTTAGAGTTCATCCTATCCATGTTTACTGGTTTGGCACTACTAACGTCGTTCTTAGGTGTTGCAATGGCGCTATACGATCAAAATGCAGACCTACTGAAAGCAAGTAAGCCAGTGATTTTTGTTACTACTTTTGTGCTACCACTATTAGGTGCTGTATTTGCGCCAGAACACTTCCTAGCTATTCTCAGCTACGCGGGGATTATTCTCGTGTTTCTCGCGGTCTTTGTCCCATTATCAATGACCATGAAAGTGCGCCAAGTGCCGGTAGAAGATGACAATATTTATGAAGCTGGTGGCGGCGCAATGGGAATGAGCATGATCTTCCTATTCGGCTGTTTCTTGCTGTTTGCCCAAGCAGTATAAAATCACGCTAGCTTATTTAAAAACTGAGCCGCTCGTAGTCAAACGGGCGGCTTTTTTGTATTCATAGCCGAACCCAGGCCACTCAAAGTCATCAGCATTTGTGATGTTTGACGTTTCTCTGATAATCACGGTTAGCGCTGACTTTTTAGTAAAACTCCTTAGCGAAAGGCTGACATGTACAGTGATTCACCCTTCTATTATATCGATGTTGATATGAATAAGAGGCTCTGTTGTGTCAAAGCAATTATCTTTTGCCATGGTTGGCGTTATGTTGTCTTTAGGTGTGTTGAGTACAGAAGCGGTGGCTGACCCGAAGCATAAGCATGGACATCGGTACGATCACCATCATGCGCATCACCACCATCATAAACACAAGCGCAAGCACAAGCACAAGCATAAACATAAACACAAACATCGTGACGTTATTTATGTGGAGACCCGACGACCAAGGCGCAGTTACTATTACCATGACCGAATTCCTCGGAATAGTACCTACATAAAGATTGGAGATTTCACTTATCTAAAAGTGGACGACCGCTATTATCGTCGTTCTAATGATCGCTATATCCATGTCGAGTTCAATTAAACTTGAAAGGACACATAGTCGGCGTTCTTGTAATGTTGAGCTTAATAGCACCAACATGGCACATGTAACATCGACCAATACTAGGGTAGAGGGTTAAAAACAAAAACAGCGAGCCGGTGCTCGCTGTTTTCGCTTAAATGAGTGTTAGACAGTAAATCTATTTAAGATTTGATCTTGTTTATGTACATCTTCTTGTTGCGCCTGCATCGCGTCGTTGGTTCGATTTGCCGATTCGGCGACTTGAGTCGATAGGTCTTTAATATTCACCGTATTGTTGTTGATCTCTTCAGCGACAAGGCTTTGCTCTTCCGCTGCTGAGGCAATTTGCAAGTTCATATCGGAAATACGCTGAATCGCATCACGAATGCGTTGTAACGCACTATTTGCTAAACCCGCTTTTTCAACGGCCTCTATAGCACTACCTTTGCTTTGATGCATGGCATTTGCCACAGATGAAGCGCCAGATTGTAGTTGCTCAATCATAGTACGAATCTCTGTTGTCGACTCTTGAGTTCGTTGTGCCAGTGTACGTACTTCATCTGCAACAACGGCGAAGCCTCGGCCAGACTCTCCCGCACGTGCAGCCTCGATTGCGGCATTCAACGCGAGTAAGTTCGTTTGGTCCGCAATATCGTTGATGACTTTTAGAATCGTTTCGATATTGGCGGTAGCAGATTCCAACACTTGTACTTCTTCGACTGCAAGGTCAATGCTATCGGAAAGCATGTTTATCGTTTGTGTCGATTCACCAACGATAGAAGACCCCTCAACCGTTGCTTGGTCGGCTTCTTTGGCTGCACTTGCCGCACCTTGCGCATTATTAGCAACCTCTGTCGCGGTGACAGACATCTCATGCATCGCGGTAGCAAGTTGTTCTAGCTCTTGCAGCTGAGTGTGAATTGCGCCTGCCGAGTCTTTTGCGCCCTCAGCGGTGATTTGAGTTCCGTTTAAAATTTGATCAGAAATACGTTTCGACTCAATGATTTGCTGTTGTAAGTTCTCCATGAACGTATTGAAGTTTGTGGCAAGCTCAGAAAACTCTTGGTCAGTATCTGTTTCGAGGCGTTGTGTAAGGTCGCCTTTCCCTGATGCTACATCTTTAATCGCATTGTTTAGCGTGTCCAAAGGACGCATGAGAGTGCGAATCAACAGAGTTAGGGCGATAATAGATGCAATCACGGCAATGATTGAATAAATAATAGCGTTGTTACGAAGCTCTCCTACGGCAGAATAGGCAACAGCTTCATCGATCACCGAACCTACGTACCAGTTCTCGCCAGGAATGTGAGTCAGGTTAACCATGTAGCGGTTGCCATCAATCTCAACATGTTGTGCTGATTGCGTAAGTTCGATTTGCGGGAGGTAGCTACCGACCTTCTCGCCGTTATACTTACTTTGAGGGTGAGCAATGGTTGTGCCATCAGCGGTGATCAGAAATAAGTAACCAGCATCAAACAGATTCACTTGGTTGACCAGATCAGAAAGGGTAGTTAATTCGAGGTCATAAAACATACCGGCTAAAAACTGGCCATTTTCTTTTACTGGCGTACCAACAGAGATGATAACGTTTTTCGAGGACGCATCGACGTACGGATCGGTTACGACCAAATCGCCTTTGCTCTTAGCTGCAATAAACCAAGGACGCTGACGTGGGTCGTAGTCTGGACCCGCATCCCAGCCGTCGTCATTTTCAATCACAAAGCCATTACTTTCATAACCAAAACCGATGGCAAGGAAGCTGCTTTTTGGCGTCGGTCTTTCAAGTATGTTTTGAACATAGCTATGTGAACTGGGATCAAGCTCAATCACTTCAGTAATGGAGCGAGCGAGATCCTTCTTTGCATTCATTTCTGATTGCACAGTGTTACCAACACTGGTCAATATCTCGTTTACACTTGAGTCGATTTGCTCCTGAGTTTGGGAGCGGATGGTCATAACTTGTTGTGTCGACAATAACGACACGGTAATTAGCAGCAAAAATGAAGAGGCTGTGACAACCTTATGTCTGAATTTCATGAGCTTTCCTCTGATTCTCCCGGTTGGTTCCACTTTGCTTTCGCCTCTTTTAAACCGAGCGAATTGGGCATAAAGAGAAACCTATTGTGTTTGGTTATATTTTTATCGACATCTTTGTCAAAAACATGAACTCATTTGTCGTCTTTTTTAACTAAATTTAAACAAACCGACAATTTACGTTAAAACTTGTGAGTGTGATCATGTTTGCGAGCTCAATTAATGAAATCGTCATAATGAAAAGAATTGCTTAACAAATAGTGGCATTAACTGGCTTTACAGGTGAGGTGATGAAAATTTTGTTGGTGCTGACAGGTGTTTTGTTGAAGTTTTGTCTTTGTAAATTATGAGTTTTTTACTAAAAGCATAATGTGGACGGAGTTTTAGGTATAAAAAAGGCCCCGACGATGCGGAGCCTTTGTTAATTGACGTCTCGATTTTAGAAAATAAGATGAGCAACGCCAGCAATCACAGGTAACGTGATTAACGTACGTAAAATGAAAATTACGAAGAGCTCTACAATGTTTACTGGAATTTTGCTGCCTAACAGTAGGGCACCTACTTCCGACATGTAGATAAGCTGAGTTACTGACATTGCTGCAATAACAAAACGTGTCATTTCGTTATCGATTGAGGCCGCTAAAATTGCTGGAATAAACATATCTGCAAAGCCAACAACGATTGTCTGTGATGCTGCAACAGCTTCAGGGACTTGCAGTAGCTCTAGGTATGGGATAAACGGTTGACCCAGAATTGCAAATACAGGCGTGTATTCTGCAATCACCAATGCAACGGTACCAAGACCCATAACTACAGGTAGTACGCCAAATACCATGTCGACTGCGTTGTGTACGCCTTCTTTAAATACAGACTGAACTGATGTGACTTGACCAGCACGCTTAAGAGCTAGATCCATACCCCAAGAGAATGTGGTGTGGCCTTCTGGCACTGCATCTGCGTCTTTATCTGGGTTGCTGCCGTCAATGTAGCGATCTTTCTTCAGACTAAGCGGAGGCAGGCGAGGAATGATAATCGCAGCTACGATACCAGCTAGACAGATAGCGCCGTAGAAAGGCAAAAATAAGTGCTCTAGTTTTACCTGAGCGATAACAACTAAGCTAAACGTGATCGATACTGCTGAGAAAGTGGTCCCGACAACAGCCGCTTCACGCTGAGTATAAAACTTATTTTCGTATTGCTTGCTGGTTAGCAAGATACCAACACTTCCGTCGCCCAACCAAGATGCCATACAGTCAATTGCACTGCGGCCAGGTAGGTTGAATACCGGACGCATTATTTTACTGAGTAACGCACCAAATAGCTCCAGAAGACCGAAGTTCAAAAGAAGCGGAAGCAGTAAACCCGCGAAAATGAAAACGGCAAACAGAGTAGGTAGAAGACCAGTAAGAACAAGCCCGCCAGTGTTCTCTTCCCAAATTGCTTTTGGACCCACTTGGAAGAACGTCATTAACACGGCAGCGCCGCCGATTAAACGAACAACGAGCCAAAGTGGAGATGGGTTGAAGAGACCGTTTAAAAAACCATTACGTAAAATTGCAGCTGGCTTAAAAATTTTGCAAAGAACAGAAGCAACGGCCATGAAAGCGATGATACTGGTGACGATAGCAATCAAGGTATCGCCTAACACCGCTGGGATGACTTTTGCCATCACGGCAACGGGAATGGTTAGGCCACCATCGTAAGAGATCGGAGCCATAAAGAGTAGAAGACCAATTAGGGAAGGGATGAAAAACATCCAAAAGTTGCCCTTAGGAGCTTCAGTAGCATTAGTGGTGTTATGCATAGTTGTCTCGTGTTACTACTAGTCAATACTTGCCATTTCCATGACATAAATATTCACTAAACATCCGTATTTAATCACAGTTTTGCGGAGGGTACCCGCAAACTGCATCCATTGCAATACTATTCATTAAATACATCTAGTTATTCAGCCGATTTGTCGGGTAATTGGTCAAATAACATCTAAGTGTATGCGAATATGTTGCTTGTGTTAGAAAATTGTAGCACGAGAGGCGAATTGCGCAGTGAATTATGGGGCGCATTGTGACTGGAATAATAAAATGGTAAACAAATGTGATTTTGATCTAACTAACTTCTTTGCCAGAAATTCAGTTAGCCTTATCTATTCTAAGGTTTTTAGTGGTGTCAAAATACCGTTCAGCGTTTCTTGTACCGTTGCAGTGTGAACCTATTGAGCCAAATCCGATTGAAGCATGTCGCTTCAATCGGATCGAAATTTTATGCTTTTTGTTGACGGCTAAGTATGTATAGGTAACTCCAGTAAATCAGAGCCGTAGAAAAAGCCAATATTGCTGGGAAAACCAGCGTATATAAACCATATACCATAAATAGAGCCGCTCCCGCGACGCCGCCAAACAAAAAGCCAAAGAAAATGAATAGGAATAATTTTGCTTTACGTCGGTCAAATTGACGACCTCTCAAGCTCTCTCCAATCATAATCCCTAGATCGGTGATGATTCCGGTCATATGTGTGGTTCTGACTACTGCGCCGCTAAACGTGGTGATCATGGCGTTTTGTAATCCACATGCTGCTGATGCTAGATATTGGCCGTACAAATCCCCTTGCACCAAAAAGCCCAAGCTGAGTAAGAGCAAGCTCCCTTCTATGCACAGTGCAACACCATATCTTCGCCCTAGTTTTAACGCACTGCTTTCAATAAAAAAGCCGCTAAAGGCAGCGCCAATCAAAAAGCTAAATACGATGAAGAGCAGGTGAATGGAGCTATCCACACCTGTTAGCAAGCTGTTCCCTAGCTGAGTTACGGTTCCCGAAAGATGAGTTATCGCTTGGTGTTGAAAGCCGAGAAGACCAACGGCGTTGACGCAGCCCGCGAGAAGAGCTAGTAGAAACGCGCCATATTCCACCCAACGAGGAAGTCTGGAAATCACAATAAACCCCCACCAAATATTAGGAGCCGATTATAGCGCTCACACCGAGTTACGAAACCCTTTACAGTAAAACTCGATTGATCATTCTCAAAAAAATCTCACTTATAGGGCGGTTGTCCGAGCCAAAGTAAATACGTGAACGCGGATTGCTCGCTAGCAGATGTGTTCCGTTGTGCATTCGAAACTCACCCACCCGTGTTTCATTTGTTCATAGACTGAAACCGTAGGTTGGTGGAACTCTTTATCGGTAAATAGACCGACGGGAATGATCATGATTTCTGGGTATGCAGAAACGAACAACCTCATTGTCGTGCCGCAGGATGGACAAAAGTCATACTGAACCTCACTGCCATCATCGCCAATTCGGGTATAGCTAGTGACTTCACCGTTTAAAGTGACGTGCTCTTTTTCAAAGCGAGCTTGTACCCCAAAAACACTGCCAGTTCGTTTTTGGCATTCGAAGCAATGGCAGACAGACGTGTGGGTGGGCTCTCCCTTACAACGGATCTCAACTAAACCGCAGGCGCACTCGCATGTATGAATGGTTTTTGTCATCGTGATTACCTATTTGTCCCAATACACCAATAGACCTAGAGCACAGAGCTTGTGTCACTAGCTCGTTATGAGCTCTGGACTTGAAACTATTTGGATACAATCAGTTTAGTTTAATTTTGAAACACTTGAAGAGGTGAAATCATTTGGGTATACAATGGTATACTCGCTTTTCGTTTATACCTTGAAACAAGGAAGTCTTCATGACTCACAAAAAAATCCTGCCGATACCACTTATTCTACTTATTCCAATCGTTTTATTGGTTGTGGTTGTGATCGCAGGTGTTTATCGTTTTAGTTTGTCTGATGACGAGATCATGGCTAAGTTTCCTCAAACAGAAGTAGAAACTAACGTTATTGTGCAAGAGACGCTTGGGATCACTGCACGTAACCCTTGGACGATCCAAGTACCCGAGCAGGGTGCGGTCACTTTTCTTGATGAGTGGGATAAAGAAAACGGCTATTTGATCGGTGACTATGATTCAGGTACGACAAAAGGTCAGGTACTTGTTCCAACTGCGTCGATTAGCCAGCGTGAGATTGAAGGTGTTTCATGGGTTGTTGCACCGATGATTGTAACGACACAAGGTAGCGGTTCGTTTAACTATGTTGGCTTGTTCAAGTTTGACCCCGTGCCGAGCCGAGTTGTCCTTTTAGACAGTATTTTTGTTGGTGACCGCGTGAAATTTACTCAGCTCGAATGGAAAAGTGATACAACTATCACGCTTTCATATTTAGCGCACGGTGATGATCAAGCAATGGCAGACACGCCAAATCAATTCAATTCATCCACATTACAGCGTGTAGGGAATAACTTACATATGCAACAGTGATGAATTTTTTTTGAGTTCTGTAAAAATTCAGTATTTTCTGCGCTAGATCTCGAAATTTCCTAGTGATTTCTTATTCGGGAATGCATAAGCTATGAGCCTTGTTTGAAAGGAGATAGTAATTCCCGTGTCTACAAATGAAATTACAAGACGGTTGCCGAATCTGACAAGTCGTAGAGCGCTGCTGTTATACTCCTTGCCAGTTTTAGTTGCGATTGGTGTTTCTCACTCTCTCAAAGAGTCATCTTTAACCAAAACCATCGCATTGAACCTACCTGAATCTCAGGTCGTTGAAAAAATTCTTGATGCGACAACTGCCGAAGTTGTCACTCCCCCGAACTTCGAATATCAAATCCAAGCAGGTGACAACCTAAGCACTATTTTTAGTCAGCTCGGTTTCGGTTACAGCTCGTTAATGAAAGTAATGGAAACGGATTTGAACTACTTGGCACTTGATACACTTAAGCCGGGCAATACGCTCCGTTTCTGGCGTGATGATGCGACAGGCGAGTTAGCGAAAATGGAACTGCAATTTTCTATTGCAGATAAAGTGGTCTACAAGCTGAATAGTGATGGTAGCTATGACTTTACTGATATTTCCATTCCTGGCGTGTGGAGCCAAGAACCTTTAGTTGGCGTTATTCAAGGCAGTTTTTCTTCTTCTGCGAGTCGTTTAGGTTTAACGTCGGCGGAAGTGAGTCAAGTCGTAAGCTTACTCAAAGAACAACTTAACTTTGGACGTGATCTTCGTGCAGGTGATCGATTTGAAGTTGTTCGTCGCTCACAAAGCATCAATGGTGTACCAACAGGTAAGAACGAAATTGAGGCGATTAAGATTTATAATCGCGGCCGCGAGATCACCGCTTACCTTCATACTGATGGTCAATTCTACAATGCCAAAGGTGAAAGCTTACAGCGCGCATTCCAGCGTTACCCTGTAAGTAGCCGTTGGCGTATCAGTTCTGGCTTTAATCCTAATCGTTTACATCCAGTAACGGGGCGTGTTGCGCCGCACAACGGCACTGACTTTGCTGTACCAACCGGTACACCAGTCGTTTCTACTGGTGATGGTACAGTGATCATGACTCGTAAACACCCTTATGCGGGTAACTACGTGGTTGTTGAGCACGGCAGCAAATACAAAACCCGTTACTTACACCTAAGTAAGATTTTGGTGAAGAAAGGGCAAAAGGTTTCTCGAGGCCAGCGTATCGGTCTTTCTGGTAAAACAGGTCGAGTGACTGGGCCACACCTTCACTATGAGTTGATTGAATACGGCCGTCCAGTTAACGCTATGCGAGCAAATATCCCAATGGCGAGTTCTGTTCCTAAGAAAGAGATGGCTACTTTTGTCGCGAACAGAGATGAAATGGATAGACTATTACGCGATAAAGAGAAAGCAGTGCTGTAATAAAGTACTTCGCTTAAAAAACAAAAAGAGACTAAGCATAGCTTGGTCTCTTTTACTTTGTGCATTAACTAGATTTGAATTCTATGACAGCAGTCTGTTCAGTACGTTAGGCACTCCGCACTTCACGTTCATTTATCAGGTGTACGATCTCTTCAACACTGTGTGGACGAGAGTAAAAATAACCTTGGATGTAGTGGCAGCCCATTTCAATTAACTTTTGTAGTGCTCTATCGTCTTCTACGCCTTCGGCAATCAAATCCACATCAAGCAGCTCTGCCAATTGCGCTATCAAAAACACTACTTGTTCAGAGGTTGTATTTGAGAGCATGTTCTGCACAAAGGTAGCATCGATTTTGATGCTATCAATCGGATAATTGTGTATATAGTTCAAGCTTGAGTATCCCGTACCAAAATCATCCAGTGCGACTTTAAAACCCAAGTATCGCAACGAGTTAAGTACCATCTGTTCACGGCCACTTTGTGAGAGTAAGACGGTCTCGGTGAGCTCTATAACAAAGTCTTTTGCTTCGTGCTGATACTTTTCAACCATGTTGGTTAAGTGATTAATATAACGGTTGGAATCAACCAGCTCATACGCTGAGCAATTGATGGAGAGTTTGACTTTATAGCCTAGGTTCGCTTCGAGTTCTTGCTTTGCGATACACGCGAGTTCAATAATCCGTTCACCTAACTCGATAATCAGGCCTGATTGTTCGGCAGCTTCAATGAACTCCGCTGGAGAGATATTTCCATAGATATTGCTATTCCAACGAGTCAAAATTTCAAAGTAATTCCAGCGGTCGCTCGTGATATCGACGATCGGTTGAACCACTACATACAACTCATCGCTGTCTTGTATATCAGTACTTAGCTGGATTCGCATTGCCTCAATAAGCTGCGTCCTACGGTGGTATAAAGCACTAAGGTGTGTGTCGTAATGCTGAATCCGTGTATCGCGGTGTTTTTTACAATCTTTGAGAGCGAGACTGGCATTCAAAATCAGCTCATCGCTGTTCAACATATGTACTGGGGCACGTGCAATACCAATACTAACGGTGAAAGAAATCCGGTTAGATTTGTCGCTGTAGCCGCTTTCAATTTTGTCGAGTACTTCCTGACACACGGCGACAGGATCTTCGTCGTACGTGATGAAGGCGAATTCATCTCCTGCAACACGGAACGCATTGTTTGGCGACGACAAGCTCTGTTGAATGGCGTTAGCTGTGAACTTAATGATTTGGTCGCCGATATAGTTTCCGTTGATATCATTGATCGATTTGAAATTATCGATATCAAGATACGCCAAACTGAATGGGCGAGTCGCCTGCTGCGTTAATGTCTCCAAGGTATCAGCTAAACAGCTACGGTTGAGCAGTCCAGTTAGGTTATCATGCGATACCTCATAGCTAAGCTGATTAAGAAGCTTATCTGAACGTTCACTGACCCACTTTTCACGTAAGCTATGAATAATGACATTGGCATAAAATCGGTGGCAGTCGAGGATATCTTGCGCTTCTTTCGCGTGGATGCTTCGGGTAAAGGTAGACAGTAAAATTCCCAGAACTTCGCCATTTTGTGTCTTCAATGGCAGGCCAATGTAAGCTTGAATGCCATCTTCTTGAAACATCTTATCTTCAGGAAAACGCTTGTATACCTGGTCTTGATAGAAAATATGTTCGCCAATGTCTTTCGCCACTTTTTCACAGGGGGTGCCTGAAAGGTGGTAGCTTAGGTTGTCTGTAATTTTTCCATTGCTGGCGAAGGAAATGGTATGAGCCGAATGCTGAAGATGCGCAACTTCTACAACGCAAGTGCAATGGCTCTGCAAGTGTTGATGAATATCTAGCGTGACTCGGTTTAGCTGAGCCGTGCCGTTTAGCTTCAATATCTCATCAATTTTGTGGAAACTGATTTGTACCTGACCCATTGAGCATTTCACCTAGCGTTGTTATTAACATATCGTGTAAGACACGACGAATTATTATTTGATATGCATCAAATAAACTATCGGTTACTAAGGCAGATTTTTCAAATTTTGTGAACGAACAAATCATTATTTTCATGTTTTTATGCTTGAACCTTTTAAAGCTAGAGCGATAAAAACGCTAAGCTAGGCTCGCTTCTCCTCTTCTAATCGTGATTTGAGATAATCGAGGAATAGCTTAGTTCGGGTATGCTGATAATCCAGCTTTGGATAGTAGGCATATACAGTGGCTTTATCCGCTGTGATATCGGGCAGGATAGGGACTAACGCGCCGGATTTGAGATCATCTTTGATCATGACGTTGTTCGTCATCAAAATACCCATGCCTCTTTTGGCACCATGAAACAGCGCTTCTGGGTTGGTCGTGGCAAAGTTACCGGACAAGCTGATACGCTTACCTCGATTTGTTTTGATTTCTCGTGAGGGCTTTTCACCCCAAATCAGGACATTATGCTCTGTCAGATCCTCAACGCATTGTGGTGTGCCATATTTCTTTAGGTAACTAGGTGCGGCGTAAAACTGGGCTTTATGTTCGAAAAGCGCAGTGGCTTTGAAACTTAGAGAGTTCAGTTGCTCTAATTCCCGGCTAATAAACAGGTCTAAGCTTAGCTCTGGCAATTGGCCTGGTAGCGTTGTTGTTAATTGAAGTGTGATGTCTGGATATTTCTCAAGAAAATCATCAAGATAATGAACTAGAAACTTGGAACCAACGGCCAGCGTTGCCCCAATTTTTAATAGCCCTGCTGGTGATTGGTTGACTGAGCGAGTCTCATCTAATACCGATTGCCATGAATCAAGCTGACTTTTTGCTCGTTGATAAAACAGAGCACCAGCTTCAGTTTGGCTAATTGAGCGGGTTGTACGTTTGAGTAGTTGAACGCCAATTTTATCTTCTAGCCATTGAACTCGCTTACTGATAGCTGAGCTGGTGGTATTGAGTTTCCGCGCTGCTGCATTAAAGCTACCTTCTTCGACCACACGAATATAACTCTTCACGCTTTGAATCCAGTCCATTGTATCTCCTTGGGAATTAATTCCTTTCCAACTTAGCTGATTATCATCTTTGAGTATCAAATATACACTGTTTGCCATCAATCTGTCACAAAGTAGGAGGAACGTTTGCGTAAAACACCATTGTTATTAGCGATGATGATCATTGCCACAGGCCAAGTTGGCGTTAGTATTTATCTTCCTTCTTTGCCATTGATTGGTCATGACTTGAATTTGCCGCAACATTCGATTCAGAATCTCGTCACGCTATTTCTCGTTGGCTTCGGTATCTCTCAGCTTTTTTACGGCCCATTGTCTGATGCGATTGGTCGTCGGCCGGTGTTTATTCTGGGGCAAAGTGTATATCTAGTTGGTACGGTTATTTGCATCGCGTTTTCGGACAACATTGTTGCCCTTGAAGCGGGACGGTTACTGCAAGGTCTAGGAGCGGGCAGCGCTTCGGTACTTGGTCGGTCAGTACTGCGTGACAGTTATGACGGTATGCAATTAACCAAAGCGCTATCTTATATTTCAGTCACGGCATCTGTGATGCCAATCATTGCTCCGCTGTTTGGTGGTTGGATTGCTTTTCACCTGAGCTGGCATGCTGTCTTTGTGTTTGTGCTGATTTACTTAATGGCAATTTTTACGCTTGGTTTATTGGTGCTGCCAGAAACGCTGCCTTACCCGAAGCGAAAATTTAAAGTAGGCGAAGTAAGCGCGAACTATTTGCGTCTGTTAACGAATACACAAGTGATTGGTAGTGCGAGCTACAACTGGCTTAGTTATTTATCGGCTCTGGTTACGCTCTCCTTGTATCCATTTTTAATGCAACAAGAGTTAGGATTAACGGCGGCGGATTATGGCTCGTTGATGATCATACCGTCAGTTGGTTTGCTGACGGGTAGCTTGGTGCTCAATTTGATTAACGCTCGTTACAAAGCTCAGCAAATCTTGCTGATGAGTTTCGCGATTGTTGCTGTTGCTGGCTTCATGTTGTTGGTTACCCCCTTCAGTGTATTTTCATTGCTGACGGCATTCACGTGTTTAAGTTTTGCTCAAGGAATGTCATTCCCGGTCTCGATCAGTTTGCTACTTTCACCACATAAGCAACAGGCAGGCGCGGTTTCTGCGCTATCTGGTTCTATTCAAATGTGTTTAGCAGGTTTGTTTGGTGGGTACTTAGTAGACTCATGGGTTACGAATCAGCAGCAGCTTGGGGTGTTTTATTTGTTTATTGCGTTACTTTCTTGCTTTGTTCTTGTACTAAGCCAATTTCGTAAAGTGCCAGAAGGGACGGTTCAAGCAGAAACTTCCATCTGAATATACTTGCAACCAGAAGGTCGGCTTTCTAAAATGCGCTGTTAAATTAAGTCAGGATCATTGTGCATATTGAATGACTCAGTTTGAGAGGAAGAGGGCAATGCCTGATGCTCCTCTCAAGCTTGGGGATACATTTCTGCCCAAATGACTATCCGATCTCTAATCGTTAGGTGAAAGAATGCAACAAAACGAATTTGAAACACTGGTAAAAGAAATTACTCAGCAAGAAAGCATGCCAAAGGCACTCGAAGTCTTGAAGGCGTGTGAGGAAGAAGAAGTTGCACAAGCGGCACAATCCCTAACGGGTCAGTTTGGTCTTGCAGAAGTTGATGGCGAGAAACGTATTTACCATATTACCACTCAAGAAGACGAGTCCGGAGAAGAGCAAGAATACGTGGAGCACGTCATGAATGAAGGCGATCACTTGATCAAATTTGCTGCGTGGTTCTTTGAAACATTCTTTGAAATCAAACAGAAAGATACGTACGTCGCAGCGGGTAAAACATACCAGCAACCTAAGCGATAGGCGCCCGTTTAGAAAAAGTAATCAGAACCAATCTGAAAGTTAATTACAAAATAAATGTGACCCTGGTCTTGTTTTTATCTAGTTGTGGTGTAAAATTACAACATAGTTAAGTCAATACATTCAGGAGAAGGTCATGGGTAACGAACTTGGTGGTGCTTATATTGGCCAGATGATTGCAAAAGACGCGATGCACAAAGCGCTTTACGGTAAAGCGAAGAAGAAAAAAGCTTCTGTTTTTGCTCGTGTTATTAAAAAACTGGCGAAATAATTTAAAAAGCCCTGATTGAAAAATCAGGGCTTTTTGCTTTTCTCTGTTTTGTTGTTAGTAAGTAGCCAACATATTGCACAACATTGGCAAAACGCTACTCAAAGACTGATGACATTTAAATCTAGAATTACGCGGATTGGCTTGGTATCTCCACAACATTGTTAGGCACTTTATCTAGCCCCTTTGCTGATAACCACTTTTCTAAATCGTCAGCGCCTCCAATATATGTTCCATCTAACCAGATTTGCGGCACTGTTACCGGTGTTTTTTCGCCAATGATGGCTTTTACTTCAGGAATCATGCGGTATAAGGCGGCGCTGTCTTTAACTACATCATGGTACTCATACTGAACGCCAGCCTCGTCAAGTAATTGTTTGGCTTTGACACAGTAAGGGCAAGTTGCTTTACCATAAACAATGTTACCTTTTAGCTCATCGCGTTTTACCCACTCAGCAATAACAGACTGTACAAGCACACCCCGATTCAATGCTTCTCCTTGACTGATAACTTTCCCTTCGACAAGAAGAATGGGTGCATGCCAAGCACCAGCTTTTAATGGTTCCCACCAGTGCGATAACCAATCTTTTACTTCAAGTTCAACGGGCACATCGGCTAGTTCGTTTTCAAAAGTATCCTTTAAAATATCTTTGGTTAATGTACATTCACCACAAGGAATATTGACTTTGAATGGGCCCCAACTACCAGCCCAGCGATACAGTGTAATTTTGATTGGTTGACTCATATGGGTTCCTCATTTCCTTTCCTGAAAATATAGAACTTTTAAATTAGATTTTTCTTTCAACTAACTTTGTCTTTTTCGCTTCCCAATGCGTAATAAACGCAATAGATGCAATAATAATCGCAGCACCTAACCATAAACGACCAGGTGGCACCCAACCAAACACCAACCAACCAGCAACAACATTCAAAGGCAGTTTGGCGTGATCAAATGGTTGCACAAATGAGGCGTCTGCTACTGCATATGCTTTAACGATAGCCCATTGAGCGAGTGCTGTAAGTGCACCTGCGGCTAAAAGCACACCCCATATCGTCCACGTATCTGGCATAGTAAACGTCGGTATCGCTAACAAGATATTAAATGGTGTTATCAGCAGCAATAAATAGACAACCATGGTTGAAGGCGGATCGTTTACCGACATTTTTTTTACCATTAATGAATACGCTGCCCAGAAAAATGCGGCGCCAACAGGGAGCAGGGTCGCCCATGTAAATGAGTCTGCCCAAGGCTCAAGAATGATCATGGCACCAACAAACCCCGTCAATGTAGCGAGCCAGCGTGCAGTACCTACTTTCTCTTTGAGTAACAAGCCAGAACCAACTGTGGCAAATAACGGAGAGGTCATGAGAAGTGCAATGCCTTGCCAAATTGGAACTGGGTAAGCGAGAGCCCATAACCAAAGTTGAATCCCGATAACAGAGAGAAAAATGCGGAATGCATGCCAGCCAAAGTGTTGGGTTCTTAAAGAACGTCTAATCCCAAGTGTACGTAGGTAGGGCAGAATAACAAATAAGGCGATTGCATATTGGAATAACGCAAATGTGGTGGAAGAGACACCAAAGTTGATGCTAGCAATTTGGGCGAAGCTGTTCACTATGGCGAATGCCAAGCCAGCTGTTAGCATCCAGGACGCACCTTGAACAGGATGATGATTCAATTGAAAAATTCCAGTTTGATAGAGGTGGCGGGATCATACGTCCTATTGTTTTTCGCGCCAATAAAAAAATGCCTCCCAGAGGGAGGCGACATTACCAATTCAAAGGACGTGCCTGTTATAACAGGTACAAAGAACGAGAAGCACAAACGCTGCCATGCATTTGCATAAATAATATTGCAGAACACGTGCCAACTTTTATATGTTTGATTTTAAATGGTTTTTTTTGTTTTTCTATGTTGTCGATTAGGTGAAATGCACTAACTTAGTGATCAATCGCATTAAAAGAGGGCAGAAGTAGGCGTCGTTACGCTCGTTTTTCATTGCTGAGCGATGCTTGGATAGTGTGAAAACTTATCGAGTTGTGTTGGGTTAAATAAAAAATGGCCAGCAAAGGTGCTGGCCAAGTGGACTCGCTCTTAGGACAAGAGTGAATTAGAAATCGTAACGTACGCCTAGGCGCAGTGTATCTTCGCCTTCTGTTACTAGACCTGTTGTTGCATCTTTTGCTTCATCAAGTTGGTTGATGTAGTAAGACAGGTAAGTACGGAAGTTGCTGTTTAGTTTGTAGTAACCAACAAGCTCGATACCTTCAACGGTGTCGTACTTTGAACCGTTGTCTGGATCATTCTCTTGAGCTGTGTATAGAGCTGCAAGTGTCACTTTGCTTGCTACTTTGTAGCTTGCGACTAGCTCGTAAGCCGTAAAGTCTTCAGAGTCAGTCAGGGAACCTTGAGAATAAGTACCTGCTAGGTAAAGGTTGTCCATCGAGTAAGCGATACCACCTAGAATTTGATCTTCAGAGTTATCTTTATCTACATCGCCACCAGAGTATGCAAGACCAAAGTCGAGGCCCATTGGTAGTGAGTACATTCCAGAGATGCCGTATTTATCTTCGTTATCGCTAGAGTTTGCTTGGTAGGTTGCTTGAAGTTGTAGTGCATCAAACGCACCACGGTATGCGAAAACGCTGTCTTGCTTATCAGACGACGAATCAATAACTTGCTGAACACCAGAGAATTCAGTGATATCCGTCATGTCAGAGATGATGACGGCAGCCATGTCTTGACGACCTACAGAGAAAGCACCGATATCAGAGTCGACGCCTGCATACATGTAGCGGTTTTTGAATTCACTCTTGCCCGTTTTTTGTTCGGCTTCGTAAACACCGAAAGCAGAAAGGCCGTTGCCGATGTCTGTTTTACCTTTTAGGTTAAGACGAGCACGGCTTTTATCTTCCATGGAACCTTCAACTTCAGCACCGTCTGAACCGATGAAGTCACCACGAAACTCAACGCGGCCGCCAACTTTTAATTCAGTACCGTCGTTTTTGTATACAGTTGCTGCGAATGATGGTGCTGATACCAATGCTGTAAGAATTGCAGTAGTTAGTGCTGCCTTTTTCATTTTCTTATTACCCTAGTTGTAATCGATGGGCTTTCTTGCCCGATGTGTTGATGACGCTAAGGTAAAGGCTGAAAATGAAAGATAGATTTCTGTTAAGTTATGATTTGATTGCACTTTTATTGCTGGAAAGAATAAGTGCCCCTTCTCATACCACTTATAAAAAGAAAGGTTTATCTT
Organism: Vibrio sp. Y58_MX_L22; assembly: GCF_024181865.1. NCBI lineage: Bacteria > Pseudomonadati > Pseudomonadota > Gammaproteobacteria > Vibrionales > Vibrionaceae > Vibrio > Vibrio sp. Y58_MX_L22. Next base: position 461,245 of record NZ_JAMZAN010000002.1, on the reverse strand, counting down.
TTTTGAGGTTTTTTCCTCTCCGTTAAAGACTGTGTTTTTTTCAAAAAGTTCCTGAATTGTTTCTTGACCCTAAATGTAAGTAAACATTTCAATTTGGCAGGGAAGTTTGGCCTAAAAATAGCGAATCATCAGCTATTTGTGAGCTAACTCTCTCTAAAGCATTTCTTATTGTAAGGTTTTTATTTCTCGATTTTTTGAAGGCTAAGTAAACGATTGCTTTTTAGGTTTTGTCTGAGATCTTTTCACTCGGTTGTCAGGAACTAATCAAATAAAGTGTCGGCAGTTGTTACACAAAGGTAAAACTAATCTGGTGGAAACGATGCCTCGGATAGCCTTTGTATTCCTCTCTTTGTTCATCATTTCGTTTTTACGAAAGTGAACCAAAGCCGGGTCTAAAACTGACTAACCAACTAATAAGTAATGGATTTAGAAATGAATAAAAAATTATTAGCAGCGGCAATCGCGGCAGCAACCTTCGGTACTCAAGCAGTTGCAGTGGAACTATATAATAACGATGGCACAACATTTTCGATGGGCGGCCACGTTTCTGTTAATTTAAATGGATCAGAGCAAGGTGACACGGATGTGGGTACTAACTCTCCTCGTATCAATATCTCTGCGACACAGGATTTGGGTAATGGCTTCACCGCAGACGCACGTGGTGAATGGGCGCTAAACTACTTAGACGGTGGTGAAGAGTCGTTTAAAACTCGTCTAGGTTACTTAGGTATAACGCATGAGGTTTATGGTCGTGCAGTAGGTGGTACGCAATGGTCACCTTACTACGATGTCGCAGGTATTGCAGATATGCCAATCGCGTTTGCCAACGACTTCATCTATGACGATCATGGAAACCTTGGCACTGGCCGTGCGGATAAAATGCTTTCTTACCGTAATGCCATCGAGCTGGGTGAAGCGGGTGTGATCAACTTTGGTCTTGGTTGGCAGGGTGCAAACGATGATTACACGCGCAACGATGCTGGAGTTATAACTGGCGGTGCTAAATACGATGACCGTGTGCAAGCTGCGCTTTCTTACTCAATCATGGGCGCTAAAATCGGTTACTCTTACAATGGCGGCGATTTCCAGCACCCTGCATATGCAGGTAAGCACACGGCGGAATCACACGTTGTATCAGCATCTTACGGTGCGTACGGCCAAGGCCTATTCCTTGCTGCGGTTTATGGTTCAAACGAAAACATGAACTTCAGTGCAAAAGGCGACCGTTTAGAAGAAAGTGATGCGTACGAGGCGATCATCGCATACGCTCTAGCAAACAGCCTAAACTTGAGTGTTAACTATGAGATGGTGGAAGGTAAAGAGTTTAAGAGCTCTAAAACAGAAACTGCTCGTGAAGAAATGGCACTACAAGCAGAATACAACTTCACGCCTAAATTTGTTGGTTACGCGGGTTACCAGTTTGACCTAAATGACGACAATGGTCGTGAAACTGATGACAAATGGGCGTTAGGTGCTCGTTACTACCTATAATAGGATTTAGCGAGAACTATTATTCAGCTCATTGATCTAAAGCCAGCCTCGTGCTGGCTTTTTTGTCTATTTGTTTTACAAATACTTTGCTGTTTCAATTAGATGATACAAAACTCAAAACGGGGTGAATGTCTTATTTTTTACACTAGAGGTTGCTATTTAGTGTCGTTAAGTCAATAGGTTAGATTATGATGGGATTTTTGTTTTGCAGGGAAGAATGATGAGTGTTATTCAAGTTGAAGAAAAGAAAGTAGAAGTGGGTAAAGTGCTTTGTGTTGGACGAAATTACGTTGAACATATTCATGAGCTTAATAATGCAATGCCTGAGCAAATGGTGGTATTTAATAAACCCGCAACTTCCGTATCAACAACTCTGCGTTCATTCCATCAAGAGCCCCTTCATTATGAGGCTGAAATCTGCTTTTTGATCAAGGATGGACGTTATTCAGCGGTTGGTTTGGGATTGGATCTGACCAAGCGTGGTTTGCAATCCTCGCTTAAAAATCAGGGGTTGCCGTGGGAGCGTGCTAAGGCATTTGATGGCTCTGCTGTGTTTAGTCGGTTTGTCTCTTTGGATAACATTGATATCAACGAGCTTAACCTTGAGCTCTTAATCAACTGTGTTCGTGTACAAAAAGGTCACGTTAACCAAATGCTCTATCCGCCGCTAACTATCCTGGATGAATTAACCAGTTACACAACACTTCAAGATGGCGATGTAGTGATGACTGGTACACCAAAGGGCGTTGGTGAGGTACATGAAGGTGACATCTTCCTTGGTCGATTAAAGTGTGGCGATGTCACCTTGTTGGAGATTGAGTGGTTGGCGGATTAAAGCCAAATTCGTAGAACGAGAAATACCACCATACTGATAACCGTCGTTAAAAGAACATTTTTAGTAAAATACGCGATTAAAGCAGCCAGTACGGCAGCCAGTAAAAATGGGTTTTGCACATTGACGCTGAGCTCCCCATCGGGAATGAAAACGATCGGTGCCCAGATCGCAGTCAGTACTGCGGGGCTAGCGTAATTGAGTACTTTTTGAGTGCGCGTCCCTAATCGCAATGGTAGCTTGGGTTCTAAAAACAAGTAGCGGCTGGTGAAAACAAGTACCGTCATCAGCAAAATAGCCAACATGATCATTAGCGTTTCTCCTTTACTTGTTCCACAAAGTAACCAGTAAGCATGGCTAAAATGCTCGAAATCATCAAACTTCCCTCAATTTGATAATAGGTTAGGGCAACTGAGCTCACCAAAGCCACAATAACACTCGCGAGCACCGCTGCATTTTTAATGGTGGGTACTACTATCGCGATAAAAGTTGCGGCCACAGCAAATTCCAAACCCATTTCGTTCAGTTCAGGGATTAGACTTCCCGCAATAATGCCCGTCAATGTCGCGACATTCCAAAACAGGTAAAAACTCAGACCAGCCCCAAGTGCATACCAGCGATTAAATTGTTTATCGGAATGGTGGCCTACAATCGCAAACAGCTCGTCAGTAAGTAAGAAGCCGAGTGATAATCGCCATTTTAGAGGGAGCGGTGCAATTTTACTGCGCATCGATACACTGTAGAGGAAGTGTCGAGAGGTGATAAAAAACGTTGTCAGTAACATGGTCACTAGACCTGCTCCCGTTTTAATCATTCCCATCGCGACGAGCTGTGCAGAACCTGCGAACAAAATGGCGGATAGTGCTTGTCCTTCCAAAGGGTGAAGCCCAGTATCAATTGCGAATGAGCCTGCGAGTAAGCCCCAAGGGAGCACTGCGATACTCAAAGGCATCATCGCAAGTGTACCTTGCCAAAATAGCGTGGCTTTTGATTCTTTTTGTAACGGCAAAGTGTGGTCCATAGTTTCTTCTTATTTATTCCTAAATCAGATTACCAAGATAGCTCGGTAGTCGCATAACGCCTTGTACAATATTGCTGCTTTAGCTGTGACGGACGTATTGGCCGGGAGTGACGCCCATGGCTTTTTTAAAGTGTCGATGCAGATGGCTCTGATCATGGAAGCCACATTCTTGTGCCACGTCTGAAATTTTTTGTCCCATTTTTAGTAGCTTCTTCGCCATACGTAAACGTTGCTGAATTTGATAGGCATGAGGCGGAAAGCCAAATTGCTTTTGAAACTCTCTCAGCAGATGAAAAGGGCTTAATCCAGACAGTTTCGCGAGTTCTTCTAGTGAGACGTCCGTTTGTGGAAAGTCTTCCAAAAATTCTCTGACGAGCTGCACTTGTCGCTGAGCTCTGGTTGACTCTTTCAGTGGTGCCCGATGAGTGCTGTGTTTACTGGCTAGCTTGATCAACGTGCCGTAAACCAAAGTTTCTCTCAATAAACGGTTGTCTGATTTTTCTAGTGTTTCAAATACCAGTCGTAACTGACTAGCCAGCTCAGGATCGTAAACCACAGGTTGAGGGAAATAGGGTAGAGCTACATTTGGTGAGCCAAGCTCTTGTCCTAAAGTTTGAAACTGCTGAGGTACGGGGTACATTGCTTTGTATTCCCAGCCGCCTTCCGAGGCTGAATGCCCGTTGTGTACTTCATCTGCATTAACAAGGATGATGCTGTCCTGTGGCGCGATATGATTCCCGCCCGTCCTAAAAAATTGTTGTGCCCCTTTTTCGATGACACCAATAGTGTAACCTTCGTGGCTATGGCGTGAAAAATTCTGCTTCTCATACTTTGCATCGAGAAGTTCTAAACCGCCGAGCTCTTGAGCTATCTTGAAGGTAGCGATTTCCTTATTCTTTTCTTTCATCTTTATCCGGTCTGCTCAAGAAAATCATTTTAGAAGTGTAACGGATCCATCGTGCTTATTTTTGTACAAAATTGCTATTCGATTTTGATAAACAGGCGAATTGATTGCTATTTCTCATATGGGCAAACTATGATTTTTATTTTTTGAGTTATCTTGGCTATTTTGGGCTGGATGATGTCATTTTGTTGGTATAACATTCGCCGCCTTGTTGTAGAAAAGCGGTTCCATCATGATTGATTTATCTGTACTTCCTGTTTATCTCACCGCAGTAGTGGCTTTGTTGCTGTTACCAGGGCCCGATATGTTGCTGATAGCGAGCTCAAGTATGAGTTACGGTAAGAAGGTCGGTCTTTTTGCTAGCTTAGGCAATGCGACGTCTGGTGTTATTCTTACTTTGCTTGCTGCGATGGGCGTATCTACCCTGATTGCCATGAGCCCAATAGCCCTTAAAGTCCTTCATCTACTAGGTGGCGCTTACTTGTTAAAAATGGGTTGGGACTGCTTACGAGCTGAGGCATCTTCGGCTCCAGAGCTTGATGGTCAAAACAAAATGGCATCAACTTATTATCAACGTGCTTTGATGAGTAATTTGCTCAACCCTAAAGCCTTAGTCTTTTTTGTGATGTTTTTGCCGCAGTTTGTCTCAAGCAATATCACGGCATCTTCTGGTGAGCAGATGCTAGCGCTAGGGTTATTGTTGAACGTTCTTGGCTTGTCATTCAATTTATTACTTGTTGGGTTAGCAGGCACATTGGGCAAAGGGCTGCTCGAGAACGAAAAATTCCGCACGTATCAACATAAACTAATGGGGTTAGTGTTTGTTATTCTGGCGTTGTGGATGCTGAGTAGTTTCGCCTTGTAAAGTTATCATATTCCATCAGAAAGCCAGCAATTGCTGGCTTTTTGTTTTAGGATATTGGTGTTTCCTAAGGAGAGGGTATATGAAGCTTGAATTTTGTTTAAATCCAGATCAAACAGACCTTGATTTTGTTCGTGAAGGTATTCGATCTTATAACCGACTGCATTTACCTGAAGGGGAAGTGCATGCTGTAGGCTGTTTCGCAAAAGATGAGAATGGCAAGATCATGGGTGGCTTGACTGGCGAAATGTTTAAAAATACGGTATTTGTTGAGTTTTTGTGGGTAGACGCTGAAAGTCGAACCTCTGGTCTCGGTAGCCAATTAATGTCGATGCTAGAACAAAAAGTAAAGCCTCATGGGGTTACCCATGTTTATTTGGATACCTACAGCTTTCAAGCTCTTGAGTTCTATCTCAAATTGGGTTTTGAGAAAGTGGGGCAGTACTCAGGCTATCCTGCAGAGGGGATCCACAAGTACTTTCTACAAAAGGAAATTGTAGGCTAGGGAAAGCACGGGTTAGCTTGACTTGTTCTCGTTAAAATCAAAAAAAGAGGCGCGAATTTGCGCCTCTTGTTGTATCAAATATCTATGTTTCTCTTTGACTTACAAACTTTGCTGGTGCGCGTCGATAAGTTCGTTCATCTTCGCTTCTGCTGCTTGCTGTGCTTGTTCATAGCTCATATCCGCAGGGAAGAGGTTGATGACTTCGTAGTAACATTTTAGTTTTGGCTCAGTACCAGAAGGACGAACAATCACGCGTGATTGATCTTCTAGGTGATAAATCAATACGTCACTTGCCGGTAAGTCAATGGATTCTTCAGAGCCGTCGTCAAACATGCGAACCGATGTTTTTAGATCTTCGGTTACTGCAACTTTTTTACCAGCAATCTCTGTTGGTGGATTTGCTCGGAGTTTGTCGCCGATTGGTGGAGAGTTCGGGTCGAGAGCAATGCTGCGTTGCGCGTTGAAGTAGAAACCGTGCTCGCGGTACAGCTCTTCCAGTTTATCCCACAGTGTTTTACCTTGCGCTTTAAGCTTGCCTGTTAGCTGTGAAAACGCGACGATTGCAGATAAACCATCTTTATCCCACACCTTGTTACCCACGGTATAACCGAGCGCTTCCTCATAAGCAAACAAGAATGGGTTGGTTTCTGTCTCTTGTTCCATGGCAACGTTAGTAAGCCATTTAAAGCCAGTTAATGTTTGATAGTATTGTGCGCCATGCGCCTTAGCGATGCTGCTCAGCATTCTTGAGGATACGATGGTGTTGCCAACCAAAGCGTTAGGTTGCTGTTCCAACAAGTAATCGCCAAACAGTGAGCCCACCTGATCACCCGTTAGCATTTGATACTCGCCATCTGGGCGTTTAACTGCCACGGCAAAACGGTCCGCATCTGGGTCGTTCGCGCAAGCGATATCGGCATCTACGGACTTACCTAATGCCATCACCATATCCATTGCACCGGCTTCTTCAGGGTTTGGGAAGTTGACGGTTGGGAAGCTTCCATCAGGTTCGCGTTGTTCCTTAACACTTGCCACTTTTTGGAAGCCTGCGTCGGCAAGTAGCGTTTCCGCCATATTCGCGCCAACGCCATGCATTGCGGTGTAAGCAATAGATATATCGGTATTGTTGTCAGGAGTAAGCAGCGCGTTTTCATTCATTGTCTTACGGTAAGTTTGGTAGTAGTCGTCTTCCAACCAAACTAACAAACCGTGCTGTTTTGCATCATCGAGAGACATTAAAGGTAATGGCTTCGTTGTTGCGTCATCAATTTTCGCTGCGATTCCAGAGTCGTGTGGAGGAATAATCTGTGCGCCATTTTCCCAATATACTTTGAAGCCATTGTATTCTGGTGGATTGTGGCTGGCAGTAACAACAACAGCGGCCGCAGCACTCAATGTACGGACACCAAACGCAACAATTGGGGTTGCTGCAACGTCATACGTTAGGTAAACCTTGATACCAAGGGCCGTCAGTACGGATGCGGTATCATGCGCGAATTGTTTTGAATCGGGACGACCGTCGTAGCCAATAACGACACCACGACTCGCGGCATCTTTGACTTGCTCAAGCAAATAGTTCCCTAAACCAGTGGCGGTCTCTTGAATCACCAAGCGGTTCATTCGGTTTGGACCTGCGCCCACTTTGCCACGTAAGCCTGCAGTACCAAAGGCAAGGCGTGAGCCAAAGCGATCAGTAAGCTCTTGTTCATTGTTCGTATCGACGAGGTGTTGTAGCTCTTCACGAGTCTTAGGGTCAGGGTCTCGTTCTAGCCATTGCGTAATTAGTGCTGTCATATCAGTCATTCCTTAGTAGGGGGAGCCTACTTTCTTGGACACTTCGTTTGGTAAGTATCTCAATGTTTTCTTTTAAATCAATGTAAATGGTTCTCAATTACATTTCAAAGAGGGCAATCGATAAACCGAATTAATTTTTCTTATCCGAACAAAATTTAATCATATTTAATTTCTTGAAGAACCTTGGAACTATAACTAGCCTTTTAACATAAATATAACAAACCGTGTCGAAATCGTAGTTTTTGTGATTTTTCGTAAAGTTGTTCGATATTTGCATCGGGACGCAAGGAAGCTCGCGTAGGCGTAGCGGCTGAGCAGAGGAGAGATCTTTTGAAAAGATTAACGACTACTCTAGCCTTATCACTGAATGTGATTTTAATCACATTTTCCTCTTTTGGTTGGTCAAAGGAAAATGACTACAACATGACAAAAGGGGTCACAGAGATAAGTGGGCAAGTGTATGAATTACATATGCTGATTTTCTATATCTGCTGTGTAATTGCTTTGATTGTTTTTGGTGTGATGTTCTATTCCATCTTCCGTCATCGCAAGTCAAAAGGAGCAGTTGCCGCACATTTCCATGAAAGTACAAAAGTGGAAATTATTTGGACGGTCATACCCATCATCATTCTTGTCGCTATGGCGATTCCCGCAACAAAAACTCTAGTAGCAATGGAAGACACAAGCCAATCGGATATCACGGTCAAGATCACAGGCTCGCAATGGAAATGGCATTACAGCTATTTTGGCGAAGATGTTGAGTTTTTTAGTTTGCTTGCCACCAGCCAAAAACAAATTGATGGAATCGAAGCTAAAGGCGCACATTACTTACTGGAAGTAGACAACCCTTTGGTGTTGCCTGTGAATCGCAAAGTGCGTTTTTTGATGACTTCTGATGATGTCATTCACTCTTGGTGGGTACCAGACTTTGCCGTCAAGAAAGACACCATTCCAGGTTTTATCAATGAAGCATGGACAAGAATTGATGAGCCAGGCGTATATCGCGGTCAGTGTGCGGAGCTATGTGGTCGTGCACACGGATTTATGCCAGTGGTGGTGCATGCGATGGAAGAAGAAAAGTTCGATGAATGGCTAGCGAGTAAGAAGGAAGAACTCGCGCTTCAAAAAGCGGCGGCACAAGAAGCGCTCTCTCAAGACTTATCTATGGACGAATTGATGTCGCAAGGCGAATCGATATACACGGCGCGTTGCGCTGTGTGTCATCAGGCAAATGGTGAGGGGATTCCGGGTGCATTTCCCGCGATTAAAGGCAGTCCTATTGCAACCGGAGATGTTACAGAGCACATAGATATTATTGTCAACGGTCGCCCGGGCACCGCAATGCAGGCTTTTTCTAATCAGTTAAGTGACAAAGAAATTGGCGCGGTTATCACATATCAACGAAATGCATGGGGCAACGATACTGGCGATACAGTGCAAGCATCCGATGTGAATGCCTTTAAGGCACAAGGCAGTGCTAAGGAGGAAATATGAGTAAGCCAATAGATAAGGCAGTGAAGTCTGCGCCAGCAGAAGCCAGTGCGAACAGTACCATTGCGATCGATGATGGTCACGAGCATCATGCACCCCAGGGCATCACTCGTTGGTTGTATTCTACAAGCCATAAAGACATAGGCACCCTCTACCTTTGGTTTAGCTTTGCGATGTTTCTAACAGGTGGTGCGATGGCAATGATCATTCGTGCCGAACTGTTCCAGCCAGGGCTACAGCTAGTCGATCCGCAGTTTTTTAATCAAATGACCACGGTACACGGTTTAGTGATGGTATTTGGTGCGGTGATGCCAGCATTTACTGGTCTTGCTAACTGGATGATTCCGATGATGATCGGCGCTCCAGATATGGCGCTGCCGCGCATGAACAACTTGAGCTTTTGGATCTTACCTTTTGCATTTCTTATTTTGTTGAGCTCGTTGTTTTTACCTGGCGGCGGTCCTGATTTTGGTTGGACGTTTTATGCTCCGCTGTCCACGACTTATGGCCCGGATAGCACTGCGCTGTTTGTATTCTCTGTTCATATCATGGGTATCAGCTCCATTATGGGCGCGATCAACGTTATCGTGACGATCGTAAATATGCGAGCTCCGGGAATGACTTGGTTCAAGTTACCAATGTTTGTTTGGACTTGGCTAATCACCGCTTTCTTGTTGATCGCGGTTATGCCGGTACTAGCGGGTGCGGTGACCATGGTTCTTACTGACAAATATTTCGGGACTAGCTTCTTTGACGCAGCTGGTGGTGGTGACCCGGTAATGTTCCAACACATCTTTTGGTTCTTTGGTCACCCAGAAGTGTACATCATGATTTTACCGTCGTTTGGAATCATCTCCGCTATTCTGCCTGCTTTCAGTGGTAAGAAGCTGTTTGGTTATCATTCGATGGTTTACGCGACGTGCAGCATTGCATTGTTATCTTTCCTTGTGTGGGCGCACCACATGTTTACCACGGGGATGCCAGTTTTTGCTGAGCTCTTCTTTATGTATTGCACTATGCTGATTGCGGTACCAACGGGGGTTAAAGTCTTTAACTGGGTTGCCACCATGTGGCGTGGAGCTCTGACATTTGAAACGCCAATGTTGTTTGCCATTGCCTTTATTGTGCTTTTTACTATTGGCGGCTTCTCGGGACTGATGTTGGCGATTGTGCCGGCGGATTTCCAATATCATGACACTTACTTCGTGGTTGCCCATTTCCATTATGTGTTGGTATCTGGTGCGGTATTCTCGATCATGGCAGCAGCATACTACTGGCTACCTAAGTGGACGGGCAATATGTACGACCACAAGCTGAGTTTATGGCATTTCTGGTGCTCAATTATTTCCGTCAATGTCCTGTTTTTCCCAATGCACTTCCTAGGCTTAGCAGGCATGCCAAGGCGCATACCGGATTACGCCATTCAGTTTGCTGATGTTAATCAAATAGTATCAATTGGTGGGTTTGCATTTGGGTTGTCACAACTGATCTTCTTATGGTTGGTGATCAAGTGTATTCGTGGCGGGGAGAAGGCTTCTGCAAAACCGTGGGAACGTGCGGAAGGCTTAGAGTGGACAGTGCCAAGCCCTGCGCCGCATCATACGTTTACTACACCGCCTAAGATTGACTAGCAAAGAGTGGGGTGAGTGACATGAAACCGAATCCATCAAACAAGAAGCTCACCGTGAAGTTGCTTTTGGCGACCCTGTTAATGTTTGGCTTCGGCTATGCACTGGTCCCACTTTATGACGTGATGTGCGACGCACTGGGAATCAATGGAAAGACAAGTGAAGTAGCCGCCATTCAACCGACAGGTATGCAACCGGACATGAGCAGAACTGTTCGCGTGGAGTTTATGGCGCATGTCAGCCCAGATATGCCTTGGGAGTTTAGACCCAAAGTGATTTCGATGGATGTTCACCCAGGTGAAGTCGTACAAACCGAATACCTTGCATTTAATGAAAGCGGGCAGAAGTTGGTGGGGCAAGCCGTTCCTTCTGTTTCTCCCGGGACTGGAGCTGCTTACTTCAATAAGATTGAGTGTTTTTGTTTTAACCAGCAGCCTCTGGATGGTAAACAGCAAGCTCAAATGCCGTTGATTTTTTATATCGAACCGGACTTGCCGGAGTCTATACACACGTTAACGCTGTCTTACACACTCTATAAACTTCCCCCTCCTACAGGCTCTTAGCCACTCAGGGAGAGAGATACAGACCAAGGTTGGTCAGTAAGGAGAGAAATTATGAGTAACAAGCCAGGAACATATTATGTTCCCGCTCAAAGTAGCTGGCCGATCATCGGTGCATTTGCTCTGTTTTTGGTTGCTGTTGGCGCGGGCATGACCGTCCAGGGGACACAAAGTGACGGTGCAGTGGGAACCATTGGTGGCATTGTGCTAGCGGTGGGCTTCTTGTTCTTGCTTTACATGTTGGCTGGTTGGTTTAGTAATGTGATTACTGAATCACTGAGTGGAAAATACAGCTCGCAAATTACTCGTTCTTTTCGCCAAGGAATGAGCTGGTTTATCTTTTCTGAAGTGATGTTTTTTGGTGCCTTTTTTGGTGCCTTGTTTTACGCCAGAATGATTTCTGTGCCTTGGTTAGGTGGGGCAGATAATAACTTCATGACCAACGAAGTCCTGTGGCCAACCTTCGAAGCGATGTGGCCACTCACACTGACACCGGGGGGAGAAACAACACAAGCTATGCCGTGGCAGGGCATACCCCTTACCAATACTATCTTGCTGCTATTGTCGTCTATTACGCTACATATGGCGCATATAAGCCTTGAACAAGACAAAAGAACGGCACTGATTGTTTGGTTAGAGATAACCATCGTACTTGCTGGCTTTTTCCTATATTACCAAGCGGTTGAGTATGTTCATGCTTATCAAGACATAGGGCTCACGTTGCAGTCCGGTATTTACGGTAACACGTTCTTCATGTTGACGGGGTTCCACGGTTTACACGTTTGTCTTGGGACTATCTTCTTGATCGTGCTGCTGTTCAGAATCGCTAAAGATCACTTTTCGCCAAAGAACCATTTTGCCTTTCAAGCGGGCAGCTGGTATTGGCATTTCGTGGATGTGGTTTGGTTATGTCTGTTTGTGTTTGTTTACGTACTTTAGGCGCAGTGTGAACTCTTGGTTCGACTAATAAGGGCGAGGGTTTGGTGCTAGCCAACCCGAGCTGAGCGCAATAAGCAAAAGGACGACCACCAAAGCGGAGAACATGACTCGACGGCCTAAGTAATGACTCATGGGTTTGTCTCTTTTTTCAGGATTATCTGGGTCTTCACGAACCATTTCGATAAGCGCTTTTGCGAGGTTGAAGATAATGAAAAGCAGCAAAAGGACAAGCGTCAGTTTGAATAGAAATACGGTGGACATGGCACCTCCGGTTTCATCATTGTTGTTATCAAGACAATTATGGCTATCGAAACGGTTTTGGGTTGCAGTTGGTTTAACTGTGGTTGTGTTTTCTCTTTTGGTCAAACTGGGTTTTTGGCAGTTTGAGAGAGGGCAAGAAAAACAAGCATTGGAACAAGCCATTCTCGCGCGTGCGGATAGTGCGTACCAAGCACTAAGCGTCGTTCTTGAAGACAACGACTGGCGAGAGGAAAGTATCCTCGGGAAAAAAGTGGAAGTTAATGTTGTTCCTCAGGCGTTTCCCGTAATTTTGTTAGACAACCAAACGCATCAAGGCAGTGTGGGATATTTAGCATTTCAGATTGTATTGACGATCGATGAGCCTAGTGCCTACGCGTTATTGGAGCTTGGTTTTGTCGAGGGAAGAGCAGAACGCTCAGTGTTACCAACGGTCACCAAACTCGATAATTCGACTTTCATCACAGGACGCCTGTACCGAAAATCTACTAATCCACTGAGTTCAGAGTTAATGCCGGAAGTTGGCGATGTTATTCGCGTGCAAAACCTAAACATCGCGCAATTGAATCAGCTACTGAATATTGAACTTATGCCCGCAGTCTTGCAGCCAGACAATTTAACTCGTTGGCCCTATGACTTTCCTTGGAATCCATTGCCACTCAATAGTGCCAAACATTTTGGCTATTCGATTCAATGGTTTTCGATGGCAGGTGTTTTCTTATTACTGACTTTAATTGTTTTTGTTCGTTGGCAAAAAAAGTTGCGTCACATGGAGGTGAAGCATGACATCTAAAGTAACCAAAGGACGACTAATGTTGATTGCGCTGGTTTGTACGTTCGCGCTTCCCGCTGTCATTGCAAAAGTCATTCTCACACAAGGGTGGTATCAAAGCGGAGTGACCAATAGAGGCGAGTTAGTCGAACCATACACGACGTTAGAGCAACTTGGTCAAGAGTCACCTCTCAAAGACCATGGTTGGCAACTCGCTTATGTATTGCCTAACGAATGCACTGAACAGTGTAAACAGCAGCTTTACCTGCTTCAGCAAAGCCATGTTGCTTTAGGTAAGTATCAAGAGCGAGTAGTGCCAGTCGTTTGGCAGACTGAGCATTCAGATCCCATGGAAGTATCGATGTTAGCGATGCAAATGAATGAATTGGTTACCGCAAAAGTGAAACCTGGGCAAATGTTGATCGTTGATCCTCTTGGGCAACTGGTGATGTCTTACTCGCCGAAACCAAATGAGGACTTAGTCCTATTGAATAAAGGTATGTTGGCGGACTTACGCAAGCTCTTAAAACTGTCACGAGTCGGTTAGAGGAAGTGCATATGAAATTAATTCAGTTGGTTAGATTCAGTTTGCTGCTAACTCTCGTGGTGATCATGTTAGGGGCATATACTCGCCTTTCAGATGCAGGGTTAGGTTGCCCGGATTGGCCTGGTTGTTATGGGCACTTTTCTGTGCCGCATCAAGAAGAAGACGTCATACGTGCTAACCTGAACTTCCCCGAGCGGGCAGTAGAGCATGAGAAAGCATGGCTTGAGATGATTCATCGCTATTTTGCGGGAACGTTAGGTTTAGTCATTTTTGCGATGGCAGCGATATCAGTAAGGTCTGAGCGTGTAAATTCAACCATTCCAATGTTGCTAAGCGTATTGGTGATTGGGCAGGCACTTTTGGGAATGTGGACAGTTACTCTTAAATTAATGCCCGTCATCGTGATGCTTCACTTGCTCGGTGGTTTTGTTTTATTGGCGTCACAGGCGATTTTTTACTGCCAATTAAAAGCGCAAGACAATCTCTATTTCTCTCCATCTTCTAGCTCTCTGAGAGGCTTTTCATTGTTGGTTTTCCTGGTTGTTTTGGTGCAAGTGCTCCTTGGAGGGTGGACTTCGTCAAATTATGCTGCGCTGATGTGTACCACACTGCCGATTTGTGAGGGAGACTGGATGAGCCATCTCTCATGGAAAGAAGCGTTTTCTTTCTGGCAAACTGGATTCGAGAATTATGAATTTGGTGTTTTGGAGTATCCGGCAAGAATGACTATACACGTCACTCATCGTATAGGCGCTATTGTTACCGCCACCGTGGTATTGGCTTATAGTATTGGGCTTATGAGGCAAGATTCTCATCATTCACAGAGAATCGGAGGGTGGTTGTTATTCACTCTGGTGTGCCAAATTATGCTGGGTGTAAGCAACGTAGTATTTCAACTTCCTATCTATGTCGCGGTGGCGCACAACCTTGGTGCCGCTGTTATGTTGAGTCTCGTTTGTGTTAGCCAGTTTTACTTGTGGCAGGGTAAAACGGCTTGGAATTACACCGCGAAAGGAGTTCGCTATGAGTAAAGAAATCGCGCTGTCGTTAAATGGGCGAAAGCGACTAAGTTCCGTTTATTTGAAGTTAACGAAACCTAAAGTGGTGGCGTTAATGTTGGTGACGGCAGTAGTAGGGATGAGCTTAGCCCCGGTTGATGATTTCCCCTGGTTGCAGGCGGTAGTTGGCCTAACGGGGATTGGTCTGATGGCAGGGTCTGCGGCAGCGTTTAATCATCTAATTGACCGCCGAATTGATGCGAGAATGGCACGTACACACAAAAGACCATTGCCATCGGGTGAGACTAAACCATCATCGGTGATAGCCTTCGCTACAGTTTTAGGTGTCTTAGGGTTTGTACTTCTATATGCGATGGTCAACCCGCTGACGGCATGGTTGACTTTGATGAGTTTGCTCGGCTATGCGATGGTATACACAATGTACCTCAAACGTGCTACGCCCCAAAATATCGTCATTGCAGGGATTGCCGGTGCGATGCCGCCTCTTCTCGGTTGGACTGCGGTAACAGGGCAATTACATGCGAATGCTTGGCTGCTCGTGATGATCATTTTTATCTGGACGCCACCACATTTTTGGGCTCTGGCTATTCATCGTGTCGAGGATTACCGCAAGGTAGATATTCCCATGCTGCCAGTGACACACGGCATTGAGTACACCAAAACTTCTATTCTGTTGTATACGGTGCTATTGACTTTGGTTTGTGTCCTACCGGTTTTGGTTGGTATGGTCGGCGTGGTGTATCTTTTTGCCTCACTACTACTCAATGTTGGCTTTATGTACCATGCATGGAAGCTAAAATATGCACCAGAGCCAAATACCGCGATGGAGACGTTTAAATTCTCTATCTATCATCTTTTGGCGTTGTTCATTGCATTGCTTTCGGATCACTATATTGGTTTTTAACCTTTCTTAAAACAGAAAACGCCGCGTGGTTCGCGGCGTTTTTGGTTTTGATACTTTGGTTTTAAGACAAAGTTTTCTAGATTTATTGAATTTCTAGCAGTTCAACATCAAAGATCAAAACACTTGCTGGTGGAATTGGGCCTGAGCCACTCTTACCATAGCCAAGCGTGCTTGGTACGAAAAGGCGGATTTTCTCACCCTCTACCATGTATTGTAGGCCTTCTTGCCAGCCTTTAATGACTTGGTTAAGACCAAATGAAATAGGCTCACCACGATTAACAGAGCTATCGAATATCGTGCCATCAATCAAGGTGCCGTGGTAGTGTACTTTTACTTTACTTGTTGCAGTTGGGTGAACCTCACCTTCGCCTTTTTCAAGAACCATGTATTGAAGGCCACTTTCTGTTGTGATAACGCCTTCTTTTTTCGCATTTTCTAGTAAGAATGCTTGGCCTTTGGCAAAGTTTTCATCTGCTACTTTATGGTTTGTCCAAGTACGGTAAATGAAAAAGCCCGCCAAAATAAAAATAATAAGAGGAAACAAAAATTTAGACACGTGATCTCCTTGTCTATTTAGGTTGTTTTAGCAAAAAGTTGATGGTTTCTGCCATGGCTTCAACGCTGTCATGACCACCAGTAATCACTTGATATTTTCCGTTTACGATAAAGGCTGGAACGGAGTTAATTTGGCCGCGAGTCGTGATCGCTTCTGCCTTAGTGATGTACTCAAACAGCGTTTTTTGCTGTGCTTCATCTAAATGGTAAGGGCTGATAAGGTTGCGAGACTCAAAGGCTTTCTCTACGGCGATTTGGCGTTCCTCAGCCGTTGCATCGGCACCCATTTGCACAGCAGTAAAAAGATCCGCCATAAACGCTTTATCTGGTGTTGATTCAAGCTGCATTACGGCAGTATAGAAGATGATGGCGCTCACTTGTGCACTTTCATTGAACGTTACATGCATTTTTTCAACGCTTTGATCGGTCAATGATTCAATTTGAGGGACAAACTCTTCCATTGAGCGGCAGTGGCCACAAGTTAAAGAGAATGCTTCAGTCAGGGGAGCTAAATCATATTCTTCAAGGGATACTGGCAAAACTTCGTATTGTTTGCCTTGCTGAGGCTGACTCTTGCCGCTATCGCATGCCGACAAAGCCATTACGGCAACAACAACAGCAAAGCCTTTCGATATGGTTTTTAACATAGTAGTGCTCTAAATGAGAAATTTGCGTTAGTTTATCGGTTAACGATAGTGACTAAAACCATTAAATAACAATAAAGTGAGACCATTGGTAACAGACTTTGCCTGACGTATGGACTGTAAGGGTAGGGTATTTTAGTGTTGCGTTTTATTTGAGAGATGATTTTGCATTGACTCCAGTGGCATGAACGCTGCATAGACAAACCAGTCGGTGGACAAAAGCGCTAAAGATTCGGCGTGTTTTGTCGACACAATGAACAAGAGTTTTTCTACGTTGGTAATGGTATGAAGCATTGGTTTTTAATTGTTTGTGGCATTCTGGCCGGGTGCAGCAGCCTCGATCAAGATATGGTCCCTGGTGGGAACATTTTAGATACAGCTCCTAAATCAAACACTGAGCTGAGACACCCAGAGTGGGGATACCCGAGCGCATCCAATGTGGCTTCTTCCCCTCGTTCATATCAAACGGCGAGGGCGTCAGTAAAAAAGTCGCAAAACGTGACCTCTCTGGAAATGTTCCTGAGCAGGCATAACATTCCTCACGAGACGCTCAGTGGTGGTCACCTGATGATACGTTTGAAAGAGCAAGTGCATTTTCAAACGGGTTCTGCACGGTTATCTGCTCAATCTCAAGACTGGATTCGAAACATTGGTCACTATCTGGCTGGAAGAACTGATGTTGATGTCGTGATTGATGGTCATGCGGATAGCACGGGAGCTGAAAGCTTCAATGACACGCTATCTGAAAAGCGAGCTCGTGAAGTAGAAAAACAACTATTGGCGACGAGTATTCCACGTCAACGAGTGTTTTCTAGAGGCTTCGGAGAGTATGTACCGAAGTGCAGCAATGCGACAGCGAGTGGTAAAGCTTGCAATCGGCGCGTAGAGCTAACATTGATCGTGGATGAATAACGCAGACGTTAGGCGGTAATCTTCGTTGTGTTGTTCTCACATACCCGTTATTTGCTTAGTGGAGTTTAAGTTCGGAGTTGAGCAAGAAGACTGAATAAGGAAAGCTCGCACGGCAACATTTAGCTAGAAAAAATAGAAAAGAGGCACCGTTAGGTGCCTCTTTTACATCCGCCAATGTTCATAGGGGGAACTTAGGCAAATTCTTTTTCAACGTAAGCGACGATGTCAGATGACTCGTATAACCACTGTGTTTCGCCATCTTTTTCGATACGAAGGCAAGGGACTTTAACTCGCCCACCACCTTGCTCTAGTTCAGCTCGATGAGTAGGATTATTTTTTGCATCACGTAGCTCAATGTTCACCGATTGACGCTTCATTGCACGGCGGACCTTTACGCAAAAAGGGCAGGCTTCAAATTGGTAAAGTGCGTATTGTTTCGCTTTTTCATCAATACGTTGCTGTTCTTCTGCGGTGCGCTTAATACCACGAGGTGAGAACACCGCGTTCAGCAATAAGATAACCTTGCCTAAAATCCAACGGATAAACTTCATAATGATCCCTTGATGTTCATTGGGTAACTGTCCTTTAAGAATGCAATCATGATGCTTGTTGCACTGAGCGTGAAGTCTATCAGTTGTTTGAAATGGATAAAACCATGTATTTTATGCGGAAAATAGACGTTTAAACCAACCCCAAAAGCCACTTGCTGAAGCCGGACGGGCTTCCTTACCTTGATAAAAACTTTGCATGAGTTCGGTTCTGAATGCATCAACGTCCATGCGTTTTATGACAAGCTCGTGCTGCAATGTATTTTGAGTCTGCTCAGCATGATCGTGCGCCAAGCTGAAATCCATATTTAAATAGCCTTGCGTGTATAACCAAAGGTGGGTGACTAAGATTAGGTCTTCAGCAGATTGGTTAGTAAACTTATCCGCGTGCTCATTACCCAAGGAGTCAGTCAGAACTTGCTGCATACGCTGGGTAGAGTGAGCATGTTGCTCGTAGTTAGCACTTGCTTCAATATGTGATTTGGTCAAAAGGCCAAGCAGGTGAAGAGTAGGTGCTGTTGTGGGTTTGTTCTCACAAACTTTTGTAAATAGTTGTGACTGTTCTTTTAACCAACGTCGCTTTGCTGCTTTATGTTCTTTAACAAAGGGGATTTCTTCAAATCCCATCTCTTGACTCAGTTCACTAAGAGACGTCATGGTTTTTTAGTTCCTTCACCGTTACTTCGATATGCTGATCATTGATATCAACAAAAATTGAGCTGCCAGTAATCATAACAGAAAGGCTAGTACCTCGGTCAAGGTGCTGACAAATCAAGTCGATAGCGTCATAGTCAAAGCTCTCTACGTTGACGGGAAGCATTGAGAACTTTCCTGACATTTTGTCCCACCAGACAGCCGCTTTGGTGTTATAAGTGTAAACTTTTACATGCTTTGCTAGGCGAGAAGCTTTCTTAATTCTGTCTGGTTCTGGTTCGCCAATTTCAATCCAGTGAGTAATGCTTTGATCATCGCCAACATGCCATAAATCAGGCTCTTCAATCGTAGAGAGTCCTTTTGTAAACTCCAGATTGCTTTGAGCATTTAAACAGTAAGCTAGAATGCGAGCCAACATTCTTTGCGGCTTTTCAGAAGGGTGAAGGGCGATAGTTAGATTTTTAGAATCGTAATAGTCATTATTCATATCGGAAATGGCGATACGAAATTTGTAAATGGTTGGTTTAAGAGCCATAGATTTATATCGTTTTGTTGGCAAAATAAGTTTTGGGCAAAAAAAATAGCCAGCTTTAAAAGCTGGCTATCGTATCAAATTCTTTAAGAATTAAAGTACTTTGATTTGCTCTGCTTGAGGGCCTTTTTGACCTTGAGAGATAACAAATTCTACTTTCTGGCCTTCAACTAGAGTACGGAAGCCGTCACCAGTGATTGCAGAGAAGTGAGCAAATACGTCAGGACCGTTTTCTTGTTGAATGAAACCGAAGCCTTTAGTTTCGTTGAACCACTTAACTGTGCCAGTAGCTGTGTTAGACATGTCTATTTCCTAAATATCTAAATAATGTAATCTTTCGCCTCAACGGCGCTTATAGCGTGGAAAAATAAATTGCTATTGCGTACCACAGGACGACGGGTTACAAGTAATCCAACGAAATGTGAAAACAAAGAACTTTCTTTCTAGCCGTGTTTGAGTCTAGGTTAATTCCACGAAGAGTCAACATATATTAGTGCTTTATGGACAAATATTTGTATTTAGTCACTATTTAACCAGCATGTTTTTGATTAAATTTCAAATAAATGACGGTGATGTGAAGTTTTTTAGCATAAAATTCAACTAAATCTATAAATTTGACTTATTTATATAATTATTGTCCAATCTGGTTCGACCATTAAGGAGGATTTATGGCAAAGCGTAAAATCAGTCCTCAACCGAGTGGCTCACAACATGAGACCGACTTCGGCAGAGGTGAAATCAAAGACAACGCGTTAAAAGCGGTTGTTACCAGTCAGCTGTTCCAAACACGAGTCGTTAAAGCGAAAAAAGGTAAAGGTAGCTTCAGCCGTAAAATGAAGCATAGAGGCAAAGAGCCCTATTCAAAGTTCTCCCCAAGGTGGATTTTGAATAGGGCTTTTTTATTGGTACTAGGTGTTTGCAAAACTGATGATATTCAATTTTTTAGTACCAGATAAGTTATTCCTAATTTATCATGTACTGCTTCAACTGCTTCAACTGCTTCAACTGCTTCAACTGCTTCAACTGCTTCAACTGCTTCAACTGCTTCAACTGCTTCAACTGCTTCAACTGCTTCAACTGCTTCAGCGAACCAAGCGTTGAAAGTACCAATTAAGTACTAAAACTTACTAAGTTAGATTCATATCAATAAGCGTCACTTCCTGTATTATGCAACTCTACTATATCTTTAGTCTAATCAAACAGCCGAGATTATGGTTTAAAAAGACTGGTGAGAAGTAGGTATGTCATCGACGAGTTATGGTACTTATGGTTGCAAATGTAAAAAAGCGTGTGCATCTTTATTACTACTGTGGCTGTCCATTTGTCCGATGGCGCATGCGCACAAATCAGAGTCTCATTCTTTAATTGTTGCTAACTCCAAAGCGTGGAAGCCGTTCTCTTACCTTAGCCCAGATGGTGAACCTAAAGGTATTTTAATCGACTTTTGGAAAGAGTACGCGGCGAACAACCAAATCGACGTTCAGTTTCTCCTTTTGGATTGGGATGCTTCTTTACAAGCCGTAAAAGAGGGTAAGGCTGACTTTCACGGAGGACTTGTCTACTCGCCCGAAAGAGCGAAGTATATGGACTTTGGCGCAGTCATAATGCCTATCCAAACCAAATTGTACGTAAATAAAGATGTACTTTCGGTTGATATCAGGAGTGTTTTAACTGGCGAAATGACGCTGCCAATTGGCGTTGTTAAAGGAAGTTACGAGTCTGAGTTTGTTCAGACGAATTACCCGAATGCACCTATCGCAGAATACATTAACAATGATTCGATGATACAAGCCGCCGTCGATAAAAAGGTGCTGTACTTCGTTGCAGACCTGCAAGTTGCTAACTTTTATATGGCAACCACGCCGGGAGCGGGTATGTTTGTCCCGACAATTAGCTTATATAGTAAAGATCTTCGGATTGCAGCAGGAATGCACAGTGCAACTTCCATTTTAGAGGTATCACGAGCGTTTGAAAAAGTCATCGATACGGATCGTGAGCGGATCCTCACCCGTTGGAGTGTGGTGAAAACGGTTTATCCACTTTATCTTTTCCCTATTGCTATTTTCATTATGGCGGTCGCAACGCTTTATCATATTTTTGCTCTCAAACGTATGGTTGCTCTTCGGACAAGGCAATTAACGATTGCCAATCAGCAATTGCTGGAGATGACGTTGACGGATTCTCTCACAAAGCTATACAACCGTAGACACCTGATTGAGCAATTGGCGCTACTGAATCATTTGAAGCGAAACTTAACGGTGATGGTGTTTGATATTGATGATTTTAAATCAATCAATGATCGATATGGCCACCTTGCTGGAGACCGAGCAATAGTTGCCATCGCAGAAGCCGCTAAGTCGATGACTGATGACCGAATGACATTGGCGAGAATTGGAGGAGAAGAGTTCGCACTCGTTACGTCTTCTCTGTCAGAGCGAGAAGCGCTCAATTTTGCCAATATGCTTTGTAAAGCCGTTTACGATCAGCCTGTTATACTGGGCGGACAAGCAATTCATTTGAGTATCAGTTTGGGCTGTGCTTACTATCCTGAGTTTACCCACATCGTGAGCTTGCAAGATGCTGACGAGTTGATGTATCAAGGTAAGTCTGAAGGAAAGAATCGTGCAGTTTTCCAAGTTATAACAGACTGTCAGCTTCAACCTGCGCTTCGTCAAGTGAATTAGATCTCGCTACTTCAACTGATACTTCAAACCATCCTCAAGCCTCAAAGTTTTAGTCAGAGTAAGGTGGTAAGCGTTGACGATCACGTTGCGTTGTTTTCTTTGAGGCCAATTTGCGTACAAATACTTGCACTTTCATATATATAACCCCCCATCTGCTCACGTTTTTATCATAGAAGCAGTAATTGTTTCAAAGTGATAAGCGATTTCTTGGTAAAGATCAGAACCCCTGTCTACACTCAGTGTAAAGTAATGCATATAAAGCATAATGCATACAGTGTTGTACAAAAACAATTAAAGAAGATAAGAAATAAGTTGGCTTGAGAAGGACGGGGAATGAACAACGAATGCTTTGCTAGGTTCCGAGCTGTCACGGATGAACTGTCAATGAAAGAATCGTTGTCAGTTGGGAAAGACCCTTATGCTCACTATCTCAAAGATATTGTGGGCATTGATTTGTTGTCTCGTGAAGAGGAGTTGCATTACGCCAAACTTAATCGAGCTGGTGATGAAGAAGCGCGCGAAATGTTGATTGAGTCTAATCTTCGACTTGTTGTGAAAATCGCAAAAGGCTACCTCAAACGGCCAGGCAATAACTTTACTCTGCTCGATTTAATAGAAGAAGGTAACATTGGTTTGATAAAAGCGGTCGATAAGTTCGATCCTGAGCCAGGCTACCGTTTTTCTACTTATGCGGTATGGTGGATTCGCGAGAATATAGAAGCGGCATTAATGAACAATGGCCGCACGGTACGTTTACCTGCTCATGTGTGCAAAGAGATAAATAGCCTGGCTTTAAAAAAGCTAGATGCGTCAAAAAGTGAGAGCAAGGAGTTGTCTATTTCTGAACTCTCACGCTGCTCAGGGGTGAAAGCAGAACGTATAGATGAACTTGTTGCTCTAAGTGGTTTTATTGATGTATCGACCACTGCGGACCTACATCGTGTTCCATTTGTTCTTGAACTGTGTGAAAGTGAGTACACGCCAGATCCACAACAAGACTGTGAAAACCAGTGCTTTACTCAAGCCATTGAAAATATTATTAAAACTTTGCCAACTAAGTTGCAGAAAGTCTTGATCCATCGATTCGGATTATTTGACCAGAGAGTGAAAACCTTGTCGGAAATAGGCCTGTTGTTAAACGTGTCTAACGAGCGTGTTCGTCAGATGCAGATAGAGGCGGTTGAACGCGTGCAGAAACGTCTCCGATTCGATGGTTGGGTTTAAGATTTTTAGCCCCTTATCCTAGCTGATTAATTTACTGGCTTGCTACTCTGTTCTTCCGTAAGTAACAGCAGCTCAAGCTGTGCTTTAGCTGCTGCCTCCAATCTCCATACACTCAATAATCGGTTAAGTGCTGCGCGATAAGTACGACTTTTGAGTAAAAAAGCGAGCGTACTTGTGTAGTTGTTTACGACTTGCGCTTGTGTCTCGACCAAAGCAGTTTTGTTTTCGATGTCGATGTGTTGAAGGTTAAAGTCAGGAAGAAACGCACACTCATACCATACCTCTACAATTTCACGAATTTCGAGTTCTTCTTCAGGCACGTCGAAGTCTTGTAACTGGTAGTTTTCTGGTATTGTTGATAAATAAACCACATCCAATTTGTCTGCAACAAATGTATACATCGGATTCCTTAGTGTACGCGCTTACAGAGTAAATAGTCTCATCGTTTACATTTTTGTCAATGACCGTGCTCAAGTATGAATGATGAACCACACCACATTCCGAACTTAACTTAGACTTTTTAAGTACTTATCGGTTAACCCGAAATACTTCAGGTTGCCATCTGGCTCCAAGACTAAGCTCATATTGGATGTAGAGATCATGCCCGGATCATTCGTTGAGAAAATAACGGTCTTATTGAGTAGTTTATCGCTGAATAACCGCTTGAAGTAGTGCGAGTTTTCTTGCTCTGCACCATTAAATGGCTCGTCAATGATAATCAAAGATTGTTCGCAGTTGCCTAGCCCTAATGCGAGCCGTAGTCTTTGTTGAATACCATTTGGTAAACTTTTACAGATATCAACGCTCAATTGAGTGTCCAGGCCTTGTGGCAACCATGTATCGAGCTCAAAGAAACTCACCATTTCACGCATTTTTTCTGTTGGGATTAATCCATTATGCAAGATGAAGTTAGTCTCCAAGGAGCCTTCAAAAATATGCAGGTTAAACGGGATGTAGTTAATCGAGGTTCGATAGCGGTAACTGTTGAACTGTTTGATGTTATAACCGTCCACCGAAACTGAGCCTTGATAGCGTTCCTCTAGCCCAGCGATAATAGAGATGAGCGTCGTTTTACCGCAACCTGTTGGTCCACAAATCACAACTTTTGCGCCCGGTGGAATTTTAAAACCAAGATTAGTTAAGCCTGTTGCCGCACCACTATAACGATGGCTCACACCAGAGCCGACGATACTACCTTGGAAGAGGCGGATAGGGGGGCTTTTCTCTAACGTTAGCTTATCGTCATTCATCGCCATAAGGTTGTTGATTTGCGCAGAAGACGCCTTAATGGATTGGAACTTAGAAATAGAGTTGTAGATGCCCATAATAGGCCCCAACGCCTTCCAGACTAAAATTACAGTAGCAAGCATTGCACCTGCATCGGAGGTGCCGTCCATCACGCCGATAACGGCCGCGACGATACTTGCGGTACCAATAACCTGAATCAAACTCCCGCCTGCTGCCTGAACCCTGCTATTAGTCACTGAAACATGTTCTGCATCGTTTGTGCTTTGTAAATGTGATGCGCTAAAGCGGGACTGGATAACACGCAATAATGGCAAGCCTTGGATGGTTTTTATACCACGAAGAATCTCATTCCATTGGTAAGAAACCATGGCGTTGGCGCGAGAGCTCTTGGACGTGGCTTGCGAGTAGATGTAACGAGAATAAACACAGAACACCAACATTAGAATCAACCCCGCCATAACGACTAGCGCTGCGGTACCAGACATAAGAGCAATGGCAATAATGAATACGATAACAAACGGCATGTCGAAGTAGCTTAATGTTGACTCTGCGGTTACCAAACGGCGGAAAGTGTCGATGTCCTTCAATCGTGCTAACTGAGAAGAGACACCAGCGGTAGATGTCATCGAATAAGGAAGCCACAACAGTTTGGATATTACGTTTTGAGAAATATGCACCGCCAAATCCTTTCCTGATGTGGCGATGATGTTGACCCGCATTTTCTTGAAAAAGTATTCCGAGAACCCAACAATCACAGCAAATAACGTGAGCCAATAAAGCGTGGCTTGCGAGCTAGAGGTTAAGGCGAAGTTGTACACACTCATAATAAAAAAGGGCTGGAGTGCGCCGAGAATGCTGACCACGAAGCTGAGAATAATCAGGCTTTTGAGTTCATTGTTGTAGCGATAAAACGCGTATTTAATCCAGTTACTGCGGTCTTGAGATTCAGGTGGCGGCTCTCGGAATAAGCGGGAGTATTCGCTGATCGACACCAACAAGCACGGCTTCTTGCAGAGCGGGTATTCAATGGTGTTGTTATTGGTGTAATCAAACAGGATCAGTTTGCCGTCTTTGGTGCCCAAGAAAATCGCAGTGAGGTTTTCTATCTCAATAAAACAAGGATGAGGGTGCCCCTCGATGTGCTCCAACGTTTTTAATTTGGTGACGTCACAACGGTAACCAAGACGTTCAATGGTGGCAATAAAACTGTCGCTGTCTTTTGGTTTAGGGATAAAAGCGTCACTGAGGATAGAAGGTGTGCCTTCCCATTCAAGCGCTATGAGGGTGTAAGCTAAACCACGAATCAAAGGTGACTGATTGTATCGCTCGTCATAACTGCGAGCCTCAAAGTCCAACAAGCGCTGAGGGACATTATTAAAATCAACCAAAATACTCATTGGTCACCTCCGGTAAGTTTGACGCGTTTGAGGCGATGATTGAGTTTGTCCATCTTGTTGCTGACGATGATGAGGATTTTGTCGTTGGCGCGATAGGCGGTGCTGGTCAAAACCAATCGAGCAAAGTCGTCATCATAAACACAGTCGATGTCGTCGAAGATCAACACACGTTTGTTCGCGAGTAAGGCACGCACTAACAACAAGGCATAAGCGACTTGGCGCGAGAATGGGTTGCGTAAATGTCCTTTAAGCTCGGTGTAAAAACCAGCGGGAAGGGCATCGATTTGTGCCTTGATGTTCATGGTTTCGCAAAGCGCAAATGCCGTGTTATTTAAGCTCGGGCGGAAACAAGTCAAGTTGTCGATGATGGTGCCTTCGACGAACGAACTGGTTTTGTCGACCATGAGCACGCTATTACGCCAGACGTTGTAGTTGACGTCATCGAGCGGTGTCTCGTTGATTTGGATATCGAGCTTGCTGTCGGTGTTTTGCCGCGTAATGCAATTGGCGAGGTGGGTTTTACCTGCGCCGCTTTTCCCCGTCAGCAAGTAAGCCTGACCGCGTTCAAACTCAATGCGTTGTTTTTCCGAATACTTCACCGAGATGCGCTCGACTTCCGTCGTGTCGTTTTGTTGTTCTATAGATGCAGCAAGCTCAAGCAGCTCGGCGATACGTTGAATATGAAGCTTGTTCAACTCCCATCGACTCACCGTGCGCATTACTTGCTGGTATGGCGCGAAGTAGCGGTTGGTAAGCATGATGATGGCAGCCATGATGCCTTGGCTCGATTGCATGTTGATAACTGCCGTTGCCAAAACCACCACCACACAAGCGATGGAGAGCTGTTGTATGAGCGACAAGATAAGGTTGAAGTTTGATTCAATTTGCTCGTATTTGATGTTCTCGACTTCACGTTCTTCCACCATTTGTGTCATCAAGCTCTCAACGCGATATTCCATATTGCGCGCTTTGATATCGAGTGGGCTAGAGATGATCTCGATGATTTTAGAAGTAGTTAAGCCTTCGATGTCGGATTTGTTTTCTAAGCTGTTGATTTTCTGCTTGGAAAGACTGAGTGCGAACACCGCCAAAATGATGGAGGCGAGCAAGATGGTCACTCCCGCCCAAATGTTGATCACACCGATAATCAGAATGGTCAGTATGCTGACGGCAAGGTTGATCAATGCCCGTACAGATTCTCCGCCAAAGAAGGATTTAATCTCTGGAATGGTCGCAATACGCTCTAGGTATTCACCGGGTTCTAGACGACGAAACTTCGATATCTCAGCCAAACAGATTGATTGAAACACCTTGTTGGTTAAGTTGGTTTCGAACTGCTTCATGATCACCGACGAAATCTTCTCTTCCTGATTTTTTAAGTGATAGTCGAGGAGGATGGTTATTAAGATAATGGCAAACAGAAGAAACAGCGTGTCTTTGGCTTGGTTAGGTAAAACTCGGTCAAAAATAATCAGTATCGAAAAGGGCAGCACTAAACCAAACAGCGTGGAGATGACCGTTGAGAAAGTCAGATAACACTTGTCAGCAAAGTTAATCTTCTGGGAAAAGTGCTCAGTTTGCATTGCGACCTCCTTTCTTAATCGATGGTTTGGAGAGAAGGTGTTTTGGAACTAAGTCTTGATTGCTTCTGCCTTCGATATCGCCCATCAACTGCATGATGCTTTCGATGGATTGCACCGACAGCATGCCTTTGATTTGCTCAAGATTGATCGATTCAATGATGTAGTCATAACGCGCGCTCTCGTAATCACGTAGCGCGCTAAACAGTTTACTTTCCGCTGCCAGTAAGTCGGTAATGGTTCGCGTACCAAGCTGATAGGCGCGTTGAATGCCTTTGTAGGAAGCGTAGTTGGCACGGATGATGTTCTCGTAACTGCTAATAGCTCGGGAGAAGTCGTTAATGTTGAGTACTGAGGTGTTAACGCTATTGCGCGTCGCGAACAATGAATCTTGGTACAGCAGCTCGGTTCGCTCGATGGAAGTCGACGATTTTTGATAACCGTAGTAATCCGAACCGCCGGAGAAAATTGGCACATTCAAGTTCAACCCGACGCTCGTCGAGTTACTGTCCCCTGTTGCGGTTGGGTCGGTTCGGTCATAGTTGTTCGCATCGTCGTAACGGTAACTGGCAGAGAGCGATACGGTCGGCACAAAGTTTGAACCGCTTTCTTTCAAGCCTCTTCGGCTGCGCTCGACGGTTTTCTTCGCAACCAATAAGTCGTTATTGAGCTTCAAAGCTTGTTCAAGAATCTCACGTTGTTCGGATTCGCTGATTTCCTCCAAGGGAACACTTTCGTAGATGTCTTGTGATGGGGTGACTGGGTATTGAACTTGAATCTCTAAACCGTTCAAAATTACGCGCCGGTCTTTCTCTAAGGTTCTTAAGCGATTGGCAATGCCTTCTTTCTGGGCAATTACCTCATACAACTCGCTCGCCGCAGTGTTGCCAAGTTCCACGTTGCGACGCATTTGGCGCTCACGTGTTTCAGACGATTTAAGTTCTACTTGGGTGGCTTTGATTTGCGCGTTGTTTTTGAGGTATTCGAAATATTGCGTCGCGATTTCAGAAATGGTGCTCTGGATTTTGTTCTCGTGTTTGATTTCCTCAATGTTGAAATCCAGCTTCGCGGTGCCGTATTTGAAGATGTCGCCAAGGTTAAACACCGATTGCGATAAAGACACGCTGTAGCTATTTGAGTTGTAGCTTGAACGTTTATCTGGTGTTCCCGTTAATATGGTCTCGTTTTCATTCCATGTTGTATCAGCGGCACCGTTTAAAGAAGGCAGGAACTTAGAACGGCTAATGTCGATGTTGTATTCGTTTTCTTCCACTCCTTTGTCACTAGCGCGCAGAGATAAATTGTTTTCCAAGCCGAGTTTGACCGCCTCAAGCAAGGTGGTCGCCATTGCCGAAGGAGCATTGCTCAATGTAAGCGCTGCCAATACGCAGCTAGTTAAGTTTCTGTACCGCCACATACTTGTTGATCACCTTGATGATTTCGTCGTTTTTATAAGGTTTGCTGATCACGTAATCCATTCCAGCTTCGATACAAGCTTGGTGTTCATTACTGCTGGTCAATGCTGTCGCGCCTATGATGGTGCAAGGGTTTTGTCCGCTCTCTTGTTCGTATTGTCGAATGCGTTTGGTTGCTTCAATACCGCCCATGCCAGGCATGATGCAGTCCATAAAAATGATGTCCGAGCGCTGATTCATGAAGTGCTGAACAGCGTCTGCGCCATCGCCAACGGTGTCGGCTTCGTATTCTTGCTTGCTCAAAATACGTTTGAGTAGAATCTGTTGAACACGGTCATCTTCCACAATCAGGAATGAGCTGTTCTCCATCTGATCTTCTGAGGCTTCCGCTTCCATGATTGCTAAAAGATTGGGGATAAACTCATACGGAATCGCAGGGGAGTTCAGAATCTTGTCGACAAAGGTATGGCTCTCTTGCGCTTGCTGAGTGCTAGTGACCGAGAGCAGCAACTTGGTGTTCGGGTGATTGCGCAGTTGCGATTTCACCGTTTTGCTCAGTGAGGGCAGCTTGTTTGGCTCGAACGTGTCGGTCAGCATGATGGCATCGTATTCGCCAAAGGTTTTTGCCGCAGAGAAGAGTTCGTTCGGCGTTCGAATTGGCGTAATCTCTAAGCCCAAGTTGACTAACATTTTGCTCATCACATCAATGCGCAGCTGAGAGTTGGCACACAGTAATAGGCGCTTATTGTCGAAGCGAGTTTTCTCGGTGTGGAAGCTTTTGGCTTTCAAATCGAGCTGAATTTGAAAACGTTCCTGATTGCCCGATTGATACCAATGGCTCTCGTAATAGCCATAATCTTTCAACACGCTTTTCGCCAAATCGTCTTTGGTTGCAGTGTGCTGTTTATGGTCGCTCCAGTGTAGGGTATTGAGCTTGGCAAGCGGCACATCCAGCGTGGTTAAGAAGTTTAGATTGATGGTCAGGCGGGTATTTTCAATGTCTGACGCCGCACCTGATTCAATGGTGACAAACAGTTTCTTGTCGGCTTTGAGTTGGATGGCATTTGATAGCTGAAGGAACAACACCCAGAATAAGCTGGTGGATTGTCCTTCAACACGGTTTGGTAAGTTATCTGAGATAAAGCAGTCTAGCTCACCTTCATTTCGCTGCACTTTTGAACTGATGTGAATCATCAATTCAGACAGTACATTCAGCAGTGAAAACTCTTTCGATTTGCTCTCGGTCCCTTGTGAAATGAGTCGGTTGTAGTTCTCTGCCAATTCAGACAGGGTATTGGCAGCCGAGGTTATATCTTGCGCCATCAACACGCCGCTCTCATCGGTCTCTTGAACGAGATATTGCACGCCGCCGTTAATGGTGTTGGTGATGCCACGAATCTCGTAACCAATCAGAGCATAGAGCTGCTTGTAGAGATCGTTATTGCGTTTTTGTTCTTCGAGTTTGCTGAAAATCAGTTTTAGGTGTGAGTAGATCTGACGCTGCTTAGGATTGATGCTCACTTCATTCAGCAACTCTTCCAACCTTTGTAAATCCAGTAGTTTGAGTTCTTGATAAAGCTCATCGAATTCTTGGTCAATGTCTCGCTCATTCGAGCTGGATTTTTTCAGTTTAAGGATTGCCACCAAGTTCGATAGCACTGCGATACCAACCAGTACGACAACGACCACAAACAACCAAATGAAGAACTCGTTTTTCTCCATCATTAGGTCACTCGCATGGTTGTTAAATATGGTCCGGTAGTTGTCGTCCATTTGTAGGTAGTTATTGGTGAGCGAGAGGTACAGTGCCAACACATCGTCGCGTGTTTTTTGGCTGTCTGAGAAGCGATTGATTGCCAGTTCAAGCTGCGTGTATTCGGTCGCGCCCACCAAGCTAAACTCGGTTTTGTTGAGTGACGCGAGCGACTTAAATTGGTCAATTTCGTCTTTCAGAACCTCAAAATCAAGCTCTGTTGTACTGCAATAACGTGCGCTTAAACAGCGTTGAAGTGTTTGAATATCAAACTCGATAGTTTGGTTGAGCTGTTGAGCTTGAACCAACAGAGGCGCGTTTTGCACTTTCTCGACTGAATCCACTTTGTCCCAAGAGATATACAAATAAAAGGCGAGGGCAGCCAGCATCAAGCTGAAAGCAATGCTTAGGCGCATAACAGGAACGGAAATATTGTAAGAAGGTTTGCTACTCATCCATCACCTCTCATCGAATGCGTCTTCGATAGCCGACATAACCGGCTTCGCTGCGTATTCGATAACCCGGCGTGAACCTGTTTTCACGTCTGCGGTAAACTCCATATAAGGGGACAGCTTGTATTGTGTGCCTCCGCGCTCTAGATAGTTTTGACTGATTTGGATTTCCGCGAGGTAGAATTCAGCGTCTTCTTCTTCATAAGAAGAACGGCTGATCGATGCAATTCGACCTTCCAAAAATCCGTATTTGGCAAAGTTGTAGGTATCCATCTTCACTTTGACCGCTTGTCCGATTTCTACAAAACCCATGTCTTTACGCGGGATCTTCGCCTCTCCATGAAGGGCGTTATTGATCGGTGCAATGTCCGCGATGCTTTCACCTGGCGGTATCACAGCGGAGCGGAAGTTGAAGTGCACTTTATCTACTACACCGTCAATAGGGGCGTAAACCACGAGGCGATCCACTTTATCTGAGTGTTGAGGACGTAATATACGTTTCAACTTTAAGTCCTTGTTTGCTTGAATGATTTGTGCTTGATACTCGGCATTACGATTCTCCACCAAGTCTCGGTACTGCTTCTCTAGTTTGTCGAGTTGGAAGCGCTCATTCATGACCGACTCATCAAGGTTTTCTATCTCACGCACCATGTTTGACTCTTGAACCTGCATATTCAGAACATCGACGTAAGACGCCATTTCCTCTTTGTACAAGGTGTTCTTAATATTGAGCTGCTTGCGTATCAAGGAGAGCTGGTTCTCGGAGCTTTTACGGCGCTTGAGCATTGAATCAATAAGCGAATTCTTATGTTGGATATCGTGAGTGATCAACTCTTCATTGGAACGGTTTTTAGAAAACTCTTGCTGCCAGGTATTCATGTTGACTTGCACTAATTCTGGGTACTTTTCGATGTAGGCAGAAAAATCGGGTTCCACCATATCGCGCAGGCTTTCGTAACGAATCTTGTCTAGCTCAAGCTGAATGATCTCTGTGTTTACCGTATCAAGTTGAGTGTTTCTATCCAGAGAGCGAAGGCGTGCAATAGGCTGACCTTCATAAACCACTTCGCCTTTGCGCACTAGCATTTCTTCTAGAATACCGCCTTCAAGGTGTTGCACTTTTTCGATGTCAGATTCGAGCAATAGCTCACCGCGCACCGACACCACAATGTCGATACGAGCCTGAGATGCCACGGCGATAGCCACCATGGAAAGCAAAAAGATAACCAGCAAGGTTTTGTGTACGCTGGTCATTGCACTGGCTAGCACGATTGTATCGTCTGCTGTTACCTTCGAAGCTTCGTTGTTCGAAACGAGCGCCTTTTTGAGGTGATGTTCTATTTGCTTATTACTCATGAGCCACCCCTACGATTCACTACCTGTGCGGCTATCGATTGAATTTTCGATTTTTAACAGCTGGCTAATTTGTTTGTTTACGTTGTTAAGCTCGGTTTTAACGTCCTCAATCAATTCATTAGGAGCAGGGAAATGGTGTTTGTTTAAGTGTTCAAGCTTTGCCAATTTTGGTGGTAAGTCGTCATCACATAACAAGACGAGAATGGTCTTTAGTCTTTTTGAATAACATCTGAGTGCTTCAAAACGGTTTTGTTTATGCAGCATCTCAATATCAATCCCTGCGTCACTGAAATCTTGGTAAAAATCGCCTAATAGCAATTGCAGCCCTTTATGGCTGTTGTCGACTGAGCGCAACAGATTTGTCATATTTATCATTATCCCACCGCACTAATTGCTTTAATGACAACAAGTAAGGATCTTTATACTGGTTTTTCAAATTTTTTTGTTTTTATGGAACTCGAAAGGTATGAAAAAAGTTGTATAAAAAAGTTGGTTTCTAAAAATGGTGTCCTTTACTGCCTCTAAATACGATCAGTTAGCTAAAAGCAACGGAGGCTGTAATGGCAGGCGACACTAATCAAGAAAAAGACAATGAAAAGCTTAACGATGCGGTAGAGCAAACAGAAACGAAGGATACGGGGACAAAAGAAGAAAAACAGCAGTCGACCGTCTCTTCGACTGTAGCGACCGGTGCTGAAAGTGCAGATGCTGTTGATGAAGCCAATCGTGCGATGGAAGAAAATCCTAGTGGCGCGGGTACGGAAGAAGAAGCAGTGAGCTCGGGTGGCGCAGTTCAAGAAGAGGATACTGAAAGTAGCAGCGACTCTGACGCTGCACAATCCAATGTTGTTGATAGTGTAGCTTCTAGCGGAGAATCAGGTGACGAGGCTCTGGGCAGCGGTGGTTCGGATTCTGGGGCGGGTGCCCAAGCGGTCGGTGGTGGTGATGCCTCTGGCTCTGAAGGTGGTTCGGACGCAGAAGGCAATGAAGCGAAAGGACAAGCGGTACAAACTTCATCTGCGCCAAGTGCTTCTTCAGACTCTGAAGGTTCTCAAGGTGGTGACGAGCTAGATTCAGAAACCACTGAAGAGAGCTTCGCGGTGGATGTACAAGACACCAGCGAAGAAACCACGACGCAAGTAGAAGACGATTTCGACTCCGAAACTACGAGCGAGACGTTCCAAATTAAAGTCGAAGGTGAAAATGACGCGCCAGAAGTAGGGCAAGATCTGGCATACATCATGGATGAAGATGGCACTATTACCTTCACTCAAGAACAACTTCTCGGGTACGCGAGTGATGTTGATGGCGATGATCTTGCCGCATTCAACGTGCAAGTGGGTGCTAATGCATCGGTTGTGGATAATGGTGATGGCACTTATACCGTCACACCTGATACTGATTTTAATGGTGAACTCGGCTTAACGTTTGATATCAGTGATGGTCAAGAAACCATTTCTAGCTCGATTGATTTAACTGTTCGTCCAATCAATGACGCACCAGTGCCGGAAGATAAAACCTTTGAGGTGGAAGAAGACGGCACGCTGATCTTCACCGATGCTGACCTGCTTGCTGGTGCAACGGATATTGAAGGCGATAACCTAACCGTTGAAGGTGTGAGCTACGATGGTGGCGACGGCATCCTGACCGACAACGGTAATGGGACTTACACTTTTGCGCCAAATGAAAACTTCAATGGCGATGTGAACTTTAGCTTTGATGTGTCCGACGGCACGGATACGGTTTCTGCCAACATTGATGTAAGCGTTACGCCAGTCGACGATGCACCAGTATCTGGCAATCTTGCATACTCGGTGGATGAAGATGGCTCGATTCGTTTGAGCCAAGAGCAGTTGTTGTCGCAAGCTTCCGATGTGGAAGGCGATGCACTGACGGCATCTAATCTTTCGGTAGATGGCAACGCGACGGTGACTCAAAACGACGATGGTAGCTTCACTATCACGCCGGACGCAGATTTCAACGGTGATATCGACATCAGCTTCGATATTTCCGATGGCACGAACACCGTTCAAGCAACCGCTGATCTAACCGTTAACCCAATAAACGATTTGCCGGTTCCTCAAGACCAGCAGTTCAGCGTGGAAGAAGATGGCACGCTGATCTTTACGGACGCAGACCTGCTTACTGGCGCAACGGATATTGAAGGCGATAACCTAACAGTTGAAGGTGTGAGCTACGACGGTAGCGATGGCATCCTGACCGACAACGGCAATGGGACTTACACTTTTGCGCCAAATGAAAATTTCAATGGTGATGTGAACTTCAGCTTTGATGTATCTGATGGCACAGATACGGTTTCTGCCAACATTGATGTAAGCGTCACACCAGTCGATGATGCGCCAGTGTCTGGCAATCTTGCTTACTCGGTGGACGAAGATGGCTCGATTCGTTTAAGCCAAGAGCAGTTGTTGTCGCAAGCTTCTGACGTGGAAGGCGATGCACTGACGGCTTCTAACCTTTCAGTAGATGGCAATGCGACGGTGACTCAAAACGACGATGGCAGCTTCACTATCACGCCAGCCGCAGATTTTAATGGTGATATCGACATCAGCTTCGATATCTCAGATGGCACGAACACCGTTCAAGCAACCGCTGACCTAACGGTTAATCCAATCAACGATCTACCTGTTCCTCAAGACCAACAATTCAGTGTGGAAGAGGACGGCACACTGCAATTTACTGATGCGGATCTGCTTGCAGGTGCTACCGACATTGAAGGCGATGACCTTTCTGTAACGGGAATCAGCTATGAAGGCACCGACGGCGTTCTAACTGACAATGGTGATGGCACATATAGCTTTGCGCCAAATGAGAACTTCAACGGTGATGTGAACTTCAGCTTCGACGTATCTGATGGCACGGATACGGTTTCAGCGAATGTAGATGTGAGCGTCACGCCGGTGAATGATCCTCCTGTGGCTGGTTCAACGTCTTACACGGTTCACGAAGACAACTCTATTACCATTTCTGACGCGCAACTGTTGGCAAATTCTTCGGATTTAGAAGGGGATGTCTCGATTGAGAGCGTGAGCTACTCTGGTAGCGATGGTGTGTTGCAAATCAATGGAGACGGTACGTACACTTTCTCTCCAAATGAAAACTTTAATGGTGAAGTGACGCTTGATGTTGTCGTCGCTGATGAAGAAGGCGCAACGGATGTCACCACTGCTGGCATTACAGTACTGGAAGTGAACGATCCACCAGTCGCAGGACCAACTTCTTACACTATTGATGAAGATTCAGTTCTGACCTTTAGTGAGTCGCAAGTGCTGTTGAATGCCTCTGATGTGGAAGGCGATGTAGAGCTTGTTGGCATTAGTTACGATGGTCCGGATGGTATTTTCACTGTTAACGATGATGGCACGTGCAGCTTCGCGCCAAACGAGAACTTTAACGGACAAGTTCAACTTGATGTGACCATTCGAGATGAAGATGGAGCAGAAGTTGATACCGTCATCAATGTGAATGTATTGCCAATCAATGATGCGCCAGTATCGGGTGATTTGGCTTATAGCGTTGATGAAGACGGTGCGATTACACTCAGCCAAGAGCAGCTTCTTTCTCAAGCGTCTGATATTGAGGGCGATGACCTGACTGCTAGCGATTTGACTGTCGATGGAAACGCAACCGTTACAGCGAACGATGATGGCAGCTTCACGATTACGCCAGATGCGGACTTTAATGGTGACATTGATATCCAATTCAACATTACGGATGGCACAGACACTATCCAAGCAACGGCGGATCTAACGGTCAATCCGGTTAACGATCTTCCTGTTCCTCAAGACCAGCAGTTCAGTGTTGAAGAAGACGGCACGCTTCAATTTACTGACGCAGACCTGCTTGCAGGGGCGACCGACATCGATGGCGATAACTTAACGGTTGATGGCATTAGCTACACAGGCAGCGATGGTGTGCTGACTGACCACGGTGATGGTACTTACACCTTTGCACCAAATGAAAACTTCAACGGTGATGTCAGCTTTAGCTTTGGTGTTTCTGACGGTACTGAAACCGTACCTGCCAATGTGGACGTGAGCGTCACTCCAGTGAACGATCCTCCGGTTGCGGGTTCTACGTCTTACACGGTTGATGAAGATAATGCGATTACCATTTCCGACGAGCAGCTTCTGGCTAACTCTTCGGATGTGGAAGGCGCAGTGTCCATCGATAGCGTGACCTATGCAGGCACCGATGGCGTATTCCAAGACAACGGTGACGGCACTTATACCTTCATGCCGAACGAGAACTTCAGCGGTGATATCAGCCTTGATGTGATTGTGGCGGATGAGCAAGGTGCGATTGACGAAACGACCGCAGGCATTACCGTCATTGAAGTGAATGACCCTCCAGTTGCCGGTCCAACGTCTTACACGATTGATGAAGATTCAGTACTGACATTCAGTGAGTCACAAATTCTTGCCAACGCATCTGATATCGAGGGCGATGTAGAGCTTGTTGGCATCAGCTATGAAGGCTCGGATGGTATCTTTACCGTCAATGGCGATGGTACTTGTAGCTTTGCGCCAAACGAGAACTTCAATGGTCAAGTTCAGTTGGATGTGACCATTCAAGATGAGAATGGGGCAACCGTTGATACGCACATCAATGTCGATGTCTTACCAATCAACGATCCACCAGTATCGGGTGATTTGGCTTACACTATCAACGAAGACAGCTCAATCACGTTAAGTCAAGAGCAGTTGCTTGCCAAAGCGGGCGATATTGATAGCGAGAACCTTGAAGCCATCAATCTATCGACAGATGACAACGCGACGATTCAATACAACGATGATGGCAGTTACACCATCACACCGGATGAAAACTACAACGGTGACCTAGATCTGACCTTCGATATCATTGATAACGATGGCGGCTCGGTACAAGTTGGTCTGGATATTACGGTTAATCCTGTGAATGACTTGCCACAAGCGCAAGATCAACAGTTCACGGTAGAAGAAGATGGCACCTTGCTGTTCACGGATACAGACCTATTGGAAGGCGCATCGGATATTGATGGCGATGATCTGTCTATCGAAAACGTTCTCTACACAGGAGCAGATGGTGTTCTTACCGACAATGGCGATGGCACTTACAGCTTCGCGCCGAATGAGAACTTCAACGGTGATGTTCAGTTCACATTCGATGTGTCTGACGGCACAGGTTCAACACCAGCATTCATTGATGTCAGCGTGACACCAGTGAACGATCCGCCGGTTGCAGGTTCTACGTCTTACACGGTTCAAGAAGACGGTCAAATCACCATCAGTGACGAGCAGTTGTTAGCCAACTCTTCTGATGTGGAAGGCGACGTAGCCTTGGCGAATGTTAGCTACTCTGGTAACGACGGTAGCTTCGTAGACAATGGCGACGGCACATATACCTTCACACCAAATGAGAACTTTGACGGTAACATTTCGCTCGACGTTACGGTCATCGACCAAGATGGTGCAACGGATACAACAACCGCAGGCATCGATGTTATCGCGGTGAACGACGCACCAGAGACGTCAGGTATTCAAGCTGAGGTAGATGAAGATAACGCCATTACCATCACGCAAGAACAGTTGCTTGCGAATGCGACTGACATTGAAGGTGATGACCTTGTTGCCAGCAATCTACAAACCAATGACCCAGATGCGACGATCGTAGCCAACGATGATGGTTCTTTCACCATTACGCACACCGAAAACTTTAACGGTGAGTTGGACTTCACTTACAACATCAGCGATGGCGAAAATGATGTTCTGACCACGTTGGATCTGACCGTTAATCCTGTCAACGATGCGCCAGAAGCGGGCGACGAGATCTTTATTCAAGCAGAAGAAGACCAAACAGTGGGTGTTTCTCTGCGTGAAGAGCCTGCGTTACGTCTCGACCAAGCCCCTGAAAACGGCATCATTGAAGCAAATCTAAATGACGAATGGGTACAGCTAGAAGTCGGGCAGGAGGTGCCTGCAGACACGGAAGTGCGCTTCATTCCAAACGATGATGCATTGGCAAACGGTACGCATACGAGTCAAATTGGTACCTTTGATGACAATGCGAGCCTTGATGATTGGGGTACTGCTGTTGACCCTTACACACGTGAGTTTGTTGATGGTGATTTGAAAGTTACCGTTCAAAGTAATGATGACCCACTCGGTGCGTGGAATGGTAAAACACACATCGGTCACGGTATTGGCGATACTGACCGCCAAGGCTTGAGCGGTGATGAAAAACTGACTGTGACCGTTGAAGGCCAAGACATCAACGAAATCAGCTTCCACCTAGATGGTCTAGGCGGCTGGTTTATGGAGGAGTCTCGCCACTTTACCGAAGTCGAAATTCGCGCATTCAACTCTGATGGTGACTTGATCGACTCGATGACTTACCACAAAGAAGATCGTGGTAGCTATGAGACGGATTACACCCTAACGGTGAACGAGCCAGTGTCTTACTTTGAGCTAGGTACGATTCAAGGTAACGGTACATACGTGGTTCAAAACATGACGGTTTCGCAAACTTGTCATGATGAAGCGGTGTTCACATCTATTGGCGTGGACGGCACGGAAATCACGGAAACGGTAGAACTGAATATCCGTGAAGGTGACAGTGAAATCGAACTGACGGCTGATCTGCCAAATGTGACCATCGATACCGAAGGTTCTACGCAGTTTGCCTCTGTGGTAATCACAGAGGAGCAGCTTCTCGCACAAGCGAGTGATATCGATAGTGACGTCCTTGATATTCAAAACCTAGAGCTGGTGGGGGATAACGCGGAGCACGCTACGTTAACCGACAACGGCGATGGTACGTGGACAGTCACACCAGATGAGAACTTCTACGGTGAGATTGAGCTTGGCTACCAAGTTACGGATGGTGAACTCACTGACGACAACATCATCAACATCAACTTCGAAGCAGTAAACGATGCGCCAATCGTTTCTGGTCCGATTGTATTGTCGACTGATGAGGATGTGGGCATTACGTTTAGCGCGGACGACCTGCTTGCCAATGCAAGTGACGTGGAAGGCGATGCGCTGTCTATCTCTGATATCTCTTACAGCGGTGATAACGGTGAGCTTGTCGACAATGGCGACGGTACTTACACCTTTATGCCGAATGAAAACTTCAATGGTGAAGTCGACATCGATTACAAAGTCTTCGATGGCACCGATGAAGTCGATACCCATCTAGATCTGACCGTTATTCCGATCAACGATGTGCCAGTCCCTGGTGCACCGCTGCATACTCAAATGCTAGAAAACGGCACGATCATCATCGAAGCAAAAGACCTGTTATCAGGTGCGACCGATGTTGATGGCGACATTCTGCATATCGAGAATCTGCTGCTTGTTGACCAGTCACAAGGTACGTTGACAGACAACGGCGACAACACCTTTACCTTCGAACCAACTTCGAACTTCTATGGTGAAGTGAACCTGACCTTCGACATCAGCGATGGTCAAGCAAGTGCACCAAGCACAGCGAAGATCGATGTTGAGATCGTCAACGAAGGTCCAGAGGTTAGCGGTCCAGTTGATGCGGTCGTCGATGAAGATGGCTCAATTACCATCACTCAAGAAGACTTATTAGCGAACGCGACCGACGTGGATGGTGACAACCTTGAAGCGGTGAACCTGTCGACCAACGATCCTAATGCAACCATCGTTGAGAACGCTGATGGTAGCTTTACGATTACACCGAGCGAAAACTTCTTTGGTGAAATCGAATTTACTTATGACGTAACTGACGCGATCGAAACCGTCGCCGCGGATCTAAACCTCACTGTTAACCCAGTGAACGACCTGCCAGATGTACCTGATTTGTCCTTCACCACAGAAGACGGTGAAGCCATCACGATTACTGAAGCAGAGCTGCTGGCTCAAGCGACGGACATCGAAGGCGATGACTTATCTGTTGTGAACGTGACGAGCTCAAGCGATACGGTTCAAGTGACAGACAATGGCGATGGCACCTACACGTTAACGCCAGAGCAGGGCTTCTTTGGTAATGTTGACCTCACGTTTGATGTGAGTGATGGCACCGATGTGGTGGCGGCAAACATCGACTTGAAAGTTGAGTTCGTCAACGACGCACCAGAAGCAGCGCCAATCGTGGCAGACGTGGACGAGGATGGCTCTATTCTCGTGACACAAGAAATGCTGCTTGAAAATGCCAGCGATCAAGATGGTGATGACCTATACGCAACGGCACTAGAAACCAATGATCCTAATGCCTCTATCGTGGATAACGGCGACGGCACCTTTACCGTTACGCCTTCACAGAACTTCAACGGAGACATCGAGTTTACTTATGAAGTGAGCGACGGTGAATTGAGTGTTGCCAATGAAATGACATTGACGGTGAACCCAGTCAATGACATTCCAATTGTTGCGCCTGGCATGTACCACATTGAAGAGGATGGCAACATCCTGTTCACGCAAGAAGATCTTCTAAGTGGCGCGATTGATATTGATGGTGATGACCTCACCGTTACCAGCATTAACTACTCGGGTGATGAAGGTACTGTAACGGACAACGGTGACGGTACATTTAGCTTCGTACCAGAAGAGCACTTCAGTGGTGACTTGCAGTTCAGCTTTACGGTTTCTGACGGTACGGATGAAGTTGAGCAAGACATTAATGTCCATATCGAAGCTGTGGCAGATGCGCCAGACCTAGTCATCACTGATGGCGACGGTCGAAACGTGGATGACCAAGCGATCTTGGTTGAGCCAGGCGGTATTGTTGAAGTGAACATAGCCGCAGCATTGGTTGACCAAGACTTGTCAGAAACGCTGACTGTGACCGTTGATGGCGTTCCAGAAGGTTCGGTGATCAGCTACGACAACGAAGGGGTGCTTAACGATCAAGACAACGGTATCACCAGTTTCAACGATACTGAAATCACGGTTACGTTTGAAGGTGAAACCGCGGGTTACCAAAACACAGCGGGTTACTACAAAGTCGATGAAGATGGCAACATCACTGGCGTTGAAGTGGTGTACGAAAACGCTTCTCAAGTTGGCGGCGGCGGTGACCTCGTACCGGGACAAGATCAGTTCAGCTTCCAAATCTCGGAAGGGGAAAGCTTCAACCTATTCTTGATTCCTAACGGTCACAACTTCAATGACTTTGCGTCCATGCAAGATGGTCAGTATGAGTTCCGTGCGGCAGATGGCTCTCCTGCGAACATGGATACGGTCGACCCACAACTCGTGTTTGTGGGTGCTGATGGTTCTGAAACCGTGATTCAAAGCCAATTTGGTGATGCAGTCTTCCATGGCGGCACAAGCTCAGAGCTCAACCAAGATGGCATTGAACATACTCGAACTACTGTGAACGAAGACGGTGAACTGGTTTACGGCTTTGAAGATCTCTACGGTGGCGGCGATGCCGATTATAGTGACTTCAACTTCACCATTGATGTAGGTGAAGTGAACAGCCAGATCTACAGCGGTGAAGTAACAGTCGGTCCAGATGGTTCTGTAACGCTTCCAACCACAGCAATTGAACAAGAGCTACAGATTCAATTGCCAGAAGACTTTAACCAACAGCTAGAAATCAATGTAACGGCAACGGCGACAGAGCTATCAAATAATGATTCTGAAACCGTTTCTCAAACCATCTACGTCAATGCAACGGGTGCTCACATTGAACATACGCCTGAAGCATTGCCTGTTTCTGTTGTGGTTGAAGAAGATGGTTCAATCCTAATCACGCAAGAAGATTTGCTCGCTAATGCGCGTGACTTGGATGGAGACCAACTGACAGCACTGAACTTGGCAACGGATGATGAAAATATCACCATCACAGACAATGGTGACGGTACTTACACCTTAACGCCAGATGCGGACTTTAATGGTGACATCACCTTTACGTTCGATGTGTCTGACGGCGATGATGTTGTCTCAACCAACCTTGAGTTATTGGTGTCACCAGTTAACGATGCGCCTGAACCACAAGATCAAGCGTTCACCATTGGTGAAGATGGTGTGCTGACCTTTACTGATGCGGATCTCCTAACAGGCGCTACCGATATTGAAGGGGATGACTTATCTGTTGAGGGCGTCACTTACACAGGGGCGGACGGTGTTCTTACTGACAATGGTGATGGCACATATAGCTTCGCACCAAACGAGAACTTTAATGGCGACGTGAACTTCACTTTCGATGTTTCCGATGGCACGGATACCGTGACGGCGAATATCGACGTAAGCGTGACGCCGGAGAACGATCCACCGGTTGCAGGCAGCACGGCTTACACCGTTCATGAAGACAATTCGATTACCATTAGTAACGAACAGCTGTTGGCTAACTCGTCTGATATAGAAGGCGAAGTGGCGATTGATAGCGTGAGCTACAGCGGTAACGATGGCGTGCTGGAAATCAACGGTGATGGTACGTACACCTTCTCACCAAACGAAAATTTCAGCGGCGAGGTGAGCCTAGATGTTGTCGTTGTCGATGAAGATGGTGCAACGGACTCGACCACTGCAGGCATTACTGTGATTGAGGTAAATGACCCACCAATCGCAGGTCCTACCGCATACACTATCGATGAAGACCAAGTTCTAACCTTCAGTGAATCGCAAGTGCTACTGAATGCTTCGGATGTTGAAGGGGATGTTGAGCTAGTAGGCATCAGCTACGACGGTCCAGATGGCATCTTCTCAGTAAACGGTGATGGTACTTGTAGCTTTGCACCGAATGAAAACTTCAACGGTCAAGTACAGTTGGATGTGACCATTCGCGATGAAGATGGCGCAGAGGTTGATACTTACATCACAGTCGATGTCTTACCAATCAATGATGCACCTGTATCTGGTAACTTGGCGTACAGCGTTGATGAAGACAATTCAATTACGCTAAGCCAAGAGCAGCTACTTGCTCAAGCATCGGATGTAGAAGGTGATGCGCTGACTGCGTCTAACCTAGTGGTTGACGGTGATGCAACGGTTACGGCAAACGACGATGGTAGCTTCACTATCACGCCAGATGCGAACTTCAATGGCGACATTGATATCACGTTCGATATCAACGACGGCAGCGACACTATTGTTGCAACGGCGGACCTAACCGTTAACCCAGTTAATGACTTGCCGCAGCCGGAAGATCAAGCGTTCACCATTGGTGAAGATGGTGTGTTGACCTTCACTGATCAAGACCTGTTGGATGGTGCAACGGACATCGATGGCGATGATCTATCGGTAGAAGGTGTCACTTACACAGGCGCGGACGGTGTCCTAACTGACAATGGCGATGGTACATATAGCTTCGCACCGAATGAGAACTTCAATGGTGATGTGAACTTCACCTTCGATGTTTCCGATGGCACGGACACCGTGACTGCGAATATCGATGTGACAGTCACACCAGAGAACGATCCACCAGTGGCAGGTAGCACGTCCTACACCGTTCATGAAGATAATTCGATCACCATCAGTAACGAACAACTATTGGCTAACTCATCTGACGTAGAAGGCGAAGTAGCAATCGACAGCGTGAGCTACAGTGGCGCAGATGGCGTGTTCCAAGACAATGGTGATGGTACTTACACCTTCTCGCCAAACGAGAACTTCAATGGTGAAGTGAGCCTTGACGTTGTGGTTGTCGATGAAGACGGTGCGACGGATTCAACCACCGCAGGTATTACGGTACTTGAGGTGAACGATCCGCCAATTGCCGGCGCGACCAGCTACTCAGTGAACGAAGACGAAGTCATCACCATCAGCTCTGAGCAGCTATTGGCGAACGCTTCTGATGTTGAAGGTGAAGTTGCGATTGATAGCGTGAGCTACAGCGGCTCCGACGGTATCTTTACCGATAACGGCGACGGCACATTCAGCTTCGCACCAAACGCCAACTTTGATGGCGATGTGAGCCTAGATGTTGTGGTTGTTGATGAAGACGGTGCAACTGCGGCAACTAACGCAAACATCGATGTATTGCCAATCAACGATGCGCCAGTATCGGGCAACTTGGCTTACAGTGTCGATGAAGACAATTCAATTACGCTAAGCCAAGAGCAGCTTCTTGCTCAAGTATCGGATGTAGAAGGCGACGCGCTAACCGCGACTAACCTAGTGGTTGACGGTGATGCAACGGTTACGGCAAATGATGATGGCAGCTTTACCATTACGCCTGATGCGAACTTCAATGGTGACATTGATATCACGTTCGACATCAACGATGGCAG
This sequence comes from Vibrio sp. Y58_MX_L22, assembly GCF_024181865.1. Taxonomy (NCBI): domain Bacteria; kingdom Pseudomonadati; phylum Pseudomonadota; class Gammaproteobacteria; order Vibrionales; family Vibrionaceae; genus Vibrio; species Vibrio sp. Y58_MX_L22. Next base: position 416,559 of record NZ_JAMZAN010000002.1, on the reverse strand, counting down.
CGATACTATCGTTGCAACGGCTGACCTGACGGTTAATCCAGTTAACGACCTACCACAACCAGAAGATCAAGCGTTCACCATTGGTGAAGATGGCGTTTTGTTGTTCACTGATGAAGATCTGCTTGATGGCGCAACAGATATCGATGGCGATGACCTATCGGTTGAAGGCGTGAGCTACACAGGCGCAGATGGTGTCCTAACCGACAATGGTGATGGCACTTACAGCTTCGCGCCAAACGAAAACTTCAATGGCGACGTGAACTTTACCTTCGATGTTTCCGATGGCACGGATACCGTGACGGCGAATATCGACGTAAGCGTGACGCCAGAGAACGATCCTCCGGTTGCAGGCAGCACGTCTTACACGGTGCATGAAGACAATTCGATCACCATCAGTAACGAACAACTATTGGCTAACTCATCTGACGTCGAAGGCGAAGTCGCAATTGACAGTGTCAGCTACAGCGGCGCAGATGGCGTGTTCCAAGACAATGGTGATGGTACTTACACCTTCTCGCCAAACGAGAACTTCAATGGTGAAGTGAGCCTAGATGTTGTTGTGGTAGACGAAGACGGTGCTACGGATTCAACCACCGCAGGTATTACAGTACTTGAGGTAAACGATCCACCAATTGCCGGTGCAACTAGCTACTCAGTCAACGAAGACGAAGTCATCACTATCAGCTCTGAGCAGCTATTGGCGAATGCTTCTGACGTTGAAGGTGACGTCGCGATTGATAGCGTCAGCTACAGCGGCTCCGACGGTATCTTTACTGACAACGGCGACGGTACATTCAGCTTCGCACCAAACGAAAACTTCAACGGTGATGTCAGCCTAGATGTTGTGGTTGTTGATGAAGACGGTGCAACTGCGACAACCAATGCAAGCATCGATGTATTGCCAATCAACGATGCGCCAGTATCAGGTGATTTAGCTTACAGCGTAAATGAAGACGGTTCTATCACCCTCAGCCAAGAGCAGCTTCTTGCTCAAGCTGGCGACGTGGATGGTGATGACCTAACCGCATCCAACCTGACTGTTGACGGTAATGCGACCGTTGTTGCGAACGATGATGGTAGCTTCACTATCACACCGGATGCGGACTTCAATGGCGACATTGATCTGAGCTTCGACATTACGGACGGTGATGCAACCATTCAAGCGACTGCCGATCTGACTGTGAATCCAGTAAACGACCTACCAACGGTTGGTCAGCCACAGTTCGTCACGCAAGAAGACACCAGCTTCACCTTTACCGAAGAGCAACTGCTGCAAAATGCAGGTGATATCGATGGTGATAACCTAACGGTTGAAAACGTTGCTTCTGACAGTGGTACGTTAGTCGATAACGGTGACGGCACGTACACCTTCGCACCAAACGAAAACTTCGATGGCAACGTGAACGTGACGTTTGATGTCAACGATGGCACCGCAACGGTTCCAGCAGAAGCGAACATTGATGTTCAATCTGTGGTTGATATGCCAGAGTTGTCGATTGCTTCGGACTTGGTAATTGCCTCTGATAACTTCGAGTCTGGCTCGAACGGTTGGAACGCGAATACTGAAAGTTCACAAGGTTTCGAAACAGGCGACATGCTGGGTCGTATTGGTGGCACTGGCGGTGATGAAGCGGTCAGCAAAACTTACGATATCCCAAGCGATGTTAATGAAGTTAATATCTCGTTTAGCTTCTACGAAATTGATTCTTGGGATGGCGAGTCGTTCCAAATCTTTGTCGGCGGCGAACAGCTAACCACCTTGGAGAACTCCGCGTTCCGTACTCAAGATGGTACGACAACGCTTTACGATTCTGACGGTAACGAAGTGGGTGAAGTGATCCACGGAGCCTCTCAACGTGAAGGCTTCAGTGGTTGGAACGACCAAGCACACCAAGTTAACTTAACCGTTCCGGTGGAAGACGGTCAGCTTCAGTTAGGCTTTGGTTCTACGCTAAACCAAAGTATTCCTGACGAGTCATTCGGCATCGACAACATCGAAATCACGGTAGCGGACGCGGATTACCAAATCATTGGTACCGAAGATACACCAGTGCCGCTTGATATTGATGCCGCATTGACCGATACCGATGGTTCAGAAAACCTCGCTATCTTGATTGAAGATGTGCCAGAAGGCAGCTCGCTATCAGCAGGTGTTGATAATGGCGACGGCACTTGGTCACTACAACCAGGCGAGCTAGAAGGACTAGAGTTTATCCCTTCTGCGGACTTCAACGGCGATGTGACGCTAACCGTGAATGCAACCTCTACAGATGTGGATACCGGAACCACGGCAACAGCAACGCAAGATGTGACGATTCATATCTCGCCAACCAATGATGCACCAGAAGTGACGGGTGATATCAGCGCAGTCACTGCCGAAGACAACAGCATTACTCTAACTCAAGAGCAGTTACTTGAGCATGCCGTTGATATCGATGGTGACGATCTAAGTGCAATCAACTTAAGCACCAATGATGAAAATGCGACGGTTGAAATGAACGAGGATGGCAGCTTTACCATTACTCCAAGCGAGAACTTCTACGGTGACATTGAGTTCACCTACGATGTCACAGATGGCGAAGAAGTGGTTGCGGCTGGTCTCGACCTAACGGTAACGCCAGTCAATGATGCACCAGAGCCACAAGATCAAGCGTTCACCGTGGGTGAGGACGGTCTTCTTACCTTTACAGATGCAGACCTGTTAACAGGCGCGACAGATGTAGAAGGTGACAACCTAACAGTTGAAGGCGTGACTTACACTGGCGCGGACGGTGTTCTCACCGACAATGGTGATGGCACGTACAGCTTCGCGCCAAACGAAAACTTCAATGGCGACGTGAACTTCACCTTTGATGTTTCTGATGGCACGGATACCGTGACCGCAAATATCGATGTAAGCGTGACGCCAGAGAACGATCCACCGGTGGCAGGCAGCACGTCTTACACTGTGCATGAAGACAACTCGATCACCATCAGTGATGAGCAACTACTGGCTAATTCGTCTGATATCGAGGGTGATGTTGCGATCAGCAGCGTGAGCTACAGCGGTAACGACGGTGTGCTAGAAATTAATGGCGATGGTACTTACACCTTCTCACCAAACGAAAACTTTACAGGCGATGTTAGCCTAGATGTTGTCGTGGTTGACGAGGACGGCGCGGTTGATACAACAACAGCGGGTATTACGGTACTTGAGGTGAATGATCCACCAATCGCAGGCACAACCAGTTACACCATTGATGAAGATGAAGTTATCACCATCAGCGCAGAACAGTTGTTGGCAAACTCTTCCGATATTGAAGGTGAGGTAGCACTAGATAGCGTGAGCTACAGTGGCAGCGAAGGTATCTTTACCGACAATGGTGATGGCACGTTCAGCTTTGCACCAAACCAAAACTTCAATGGTGAAGTGAATCTTGATGTTGTAGTCGTGGACGAAGATGGTGCGACCGCTTCGACGACGGCAAACATTGATGTTCTGCCAATCAATGATGCTCCAGTATCGGGTGATTTGGCTTACAGTGTCGACGAAGACAATTCAATTACGCTTAGCCAAGAGCAGCTTCTTGCTCAAGCATCGGATGTAGAAGGGGACGTGCTAACCGCGACTAACTTAGTGGTTGACGGTGATGCAACGGTTACGGCAAACGATGATGGCAGCTTTACCATTACGCCTGATGCGAACTTCAATGGTGACATTGATATCACGTTTGATATCAGTGATGGTTCTGACACCTTGGTCGCGACGGCAGATCTAACGGTTAATCCAGTTAACGACCTACCACAGCCAGAAGATCAAGCGTTCACCATTGGTGAAGATGGCGTCTTGCTGTTCACTGATGAAGATCTGCTTGATGGCGCAACGGATATCGATGGCGATGACCTATCGGTTGAAGGTGTGTCTTACACTGGCGCAGATGGTGTCCTAACCGACAATGGTGATGGCACGTACAGCTTCGCGCCAAACGAAAACTTCAATGGCGACGTGAACTTCACCTTTGATGTTTCTGATGGCACGGATACCGTGACCGCAAATATCGATGTAAGCGTGACGCCAGAGAACGATCCACCGGTGGCAGGCAGCACGTCTTACACTGTGCATGAAGACAACTCGATCACCATCAGTGATGAGCAACTACTGGCTAATTCGTCTGATATCGAGGGTGATGTTGCGATCAGTAGCGTGAGTTACAGCGGTAACGACGGTGTGCTAGAAATTAATGGCGATGGTACTTACACCTTCTCACCAAACGAAAACTTTACAGGCGATGTTAGCCTAGATGTTGTCGTGGTTGACGAGGACGGCGCGGTTGATACAACAACAGCGGGTATTACGGTACTTGAGGTGAACGATCCACCAATCGCAGGCGCGACCAGCTACTCAGTTAATGAAGACGAAGTTATCACCATTAGCTCTGAGCAGCTATTGGCGAATGCTTCCGATATTGAAGGTGAGGTAGCACTAGATAGCGTGAGCTACAGTGGCAGCGAAGGTATCTTTACCGACAATGGTGATGGTACGTTTAGCTTTGCACCAAACCAAAACTTCAATGGTGAAGTGAATCTTGATGTTGTAGTCGTGGACGAAGATGGTGCGACCGCTTCGACGACGGCAAACATTGATGTTCTGCCAATCAATGATGCTCCAGTATCGGGTGACTTGGCTTACAGTGTCGACGAAGACAACTCAATCACGCTAAGCCAAGAACAATTGTTGGCACAAGCAACGGATGTAGAAGGTGATGCACTAACCGCTTCCAACCTAGTGGTTGACGGTGATGCGACGGTTACGGCTAATGACGATGGTAGCTTTACTATCACGCCTGACGCGAACTTCAATGGCGACATTGATATCACGTTCGATATCAATGATGGCAGCGATACTATCGTTGCAACGGCTGACCTAACGGTTAACCCAGTCAATGACTTGCCGCAGACAGAAGATCAAGCGTTCACCATTGGTGAAGATGGCGTGTTGACCTTCACTGACCAAGATCTGCTTGATGGCGCAACAGATATCGATGGCGATGACCTATCGGTTGAAGGCGTGAGCTACAAAGGTGCTGATGGTGTCCTAACCGACAATGGTGATGGCACTTACAGCTTCGCGCCAAACGAAAACTTCAATGGCGACGTGAACTTTACCTTCGATGTTTCCGATGGCACGGATACCGTGACCGCAAATATCGATGTAAGCGTGACGCCAGAGAACGATCCACCGGTGGCAGGCAGCACGTCCTACACAGTACATGAAGATAATTCGATCACCATTAGTGACGAGCAACTACTGGCTAATTCGTCGGATATTGAAGGCGGCGTAGACATCAGTAGTGTGACTTACAGTGGCAACGATGGTGTGTTCCAAGACAATGGTGATGGTACGTACACCTTCTCTCCAAACGAGAACTTCAATGGCGAAGTGAGCTTAGATGTTGTCGTGGTCGATGAAGACGGTGCGACGGATTCAACTACCGCAGGTATTACAGTACTTGAGGTGAACGATCCACCAATCGCAGGTGCGACAAGTTACTCTGTCAATGAAGACGAAGTTATTATCTTCACGGAAGAGCAACTGCTAGCGCAATCAAGCGATGTGGAAGGCGACGTGAGCCTAGAAAGCGTCTCTTACAGTGGTAGCGACGGTATTCTAACGGCGAATGACGATGGCACTTACAGCTTCGCGCCAAATGAAAACTTCAACGGTGGCGTAAGTCTCGATGTAGTCGTCGCTGATGAAGACGGTGCAACTGCGACAACCAACGCGAACATTGATGTATTGCCAGTCAACGATGCTCCGGTATCTGGCGACTTGGCTTACAGCGTCGATGAAGACGGTTCAATCACATTGAGTCAAGAGCAGTTACTGGCTCAAGCGGGTGACGTAGACAGCGATAATCTAGAAGCAGTGAACTTAACCGCGGTTGCCAATGCAACCGTTGTTGAGAACCAAGATGGTAGCTTTACGATTACGCCTGACGTGAACTTCAATGGCGATATCGACCTAAGCTTCGACTTGATTGATAACGATGGTGCGAGCGTGGAAGTGGGCGTTGACCTAACGGTGAACCCAATTAACGATGCGCCGCAATCAACGCCAGTGAATATTGCTGGCACCGAAGATACCACCATTCTTATCACGCAGGATATGTTGCTTGCTAACGCGACAGACATCGACAACACCTACGATGAACTGTCTGCTGTCGACCTAGTGATTGATGAGCAATACGGTGACTTGCTAGACAACGGTGATGGCACTTGGTCATTCACTCCGGCAGAGAACTTCAATGGTGATGTGCCAATGTCGTTTGGTGTCAGCGATGGTGATTTAGTGACGCCGGTTGAAGGCAATCTAAACGTCGAAGCGGTTAACGATGCACCAGAAGCGCCAACCATCCAGATGCAAGGCGAAGAAGATGTGGTCATGGTGATTGACCCAGCTTACATCGCTGATCAAGTTACGGATCTTGATGGTGACGAAATCAGCGTAGAAAGCATCACGGTTCGTGCTCCTGCAAACGCGACATTAACCCAACAACCAGATGGTATGTACCACTTGGTGACCACTCAAGACTTCAATGGTTTGGTGGAACTGGGCTACACCGCGACGGATGGTGAAGAAGTAGTTGAAGGCTCGTTGAATGTGGATGTCATTCCAGTCAACGATGCTCCATTCAATGTGGGTAATGCCTTTATGGCAACCGACGAGGATGGCGCATTCACCTTCGACGCTGGCGACCTGATGAACTTGTTCGGCGATATCGATACTGAAAACCTAGTCGTATCACGCATTATCACCGCAGAAGGTGAAGATGGTGGTGAGGTAACAGACAACGGTGACGGTACTTGGACATTCACACCGACTGGCGATTTTGCAGGGGTTTCTGACTTGCAAGTTGTGGTAAGTGACGGTGAGTTTGAGACGGTTCTTGATGTACCAGTGTTTGTTCGCCCTGTTGCGGATGGCGCGGTCATCACAACCGACCATGATGGTCCGTTAGTCTTCGGTGAGGACGAAACAGGTCACCTAGGCTTGAATGTCGGTCTGATCGACGATTCAGAAACGCTAAGTAACCTAGTGATGACTGGTTTCCCTGTTGGCTTCGAAGTTACGGATGGTGTGAACACCATTACCATCACGGAACCGGGTCAATACATCGACTTGAACGAGTGGGATATCTCAGACCTGCAAATGACGCCTCCGGCTGACTTTAATGGCGAGTTCTTCGTAACCGTGACCGCAACAACGGTGGATTACGGTGACGAGCCAGAAGAGTTCGAAGATGGCATCGATTCAGGTGACTTCGAAACCCTAGCGGGTGAACCCGTTATCCTAACCGCTGATGACCTAATCGGATTGGCAGAAAACGTAGACGCTGATGCGGGTGATGAAGTGAAATTCGTTCACCTAGCTGATCGCAGCCAAGGTGAGATTGTCGATAACGGTGATGGCACATGGACATTCAATCCAGCACCAGGCTTTACTGGTGAAGCGGATATCGCTTATGTGATTGATAAAGACGGTGTGCTTCATGATGAGCAAACAGGTGTGGTCGTGAAAGAAGACGCACCACAAGAGAATGCTTCTCCAGAAATCGACAGCATTTCTACCACAGAAATGGCAGCGGATGGCACCTTGTCGTTCACCAATGACGACATGCTATCGACATTGAGCGATGCAGAAGGCGACAGCTTGAGCATTGAATCAGTGAGCCTAATGGAAGGTCAAGGTGTGATAGAGACCGATAACCAAGGTAACTACCAATTCACACCAGCAGAAGGCTACAACGGAGATGTTCAAGTTGGCTTCATTGCAACTGACGGTGAAAACCGCATTGAGAGCTTCTTTAATGTCGACATCCAAGGTGAAGGTGAAACCACAACCAGCGAAGGCTACGCACTGGCTGATGATGGTTCACTAACCCTAACGGAAGCGCAGTTGATTGATGAGCTTGGCATTAGCCCTTCAGCAGAAGTGTTGGATGTCGCCGATGCAAACGATGCAGGTTTCTTCGCGAAATCAGGTGATGAAGAGTGGACATACTGGCCGAACGATGACTTCGATGGCAATTTAGCTATGGATGTTCAGGTCAACGATAACGGTGAAGTATCGACTCAGAATCTGAGCATCCAAGTTGCGGACGATTCAGCGCAAAGTGACGAGCCACAAATCCAAACTGCTCAAGCATCATCAGAGCAGCAAGTTGGCGAAGCGCAACAGCCTGAAGAGCAAGCAGCAAACGGTGCAGACAGTGAAGAGGAGAGCGCAGCTGATGTGACAGCAGCACCAGGCGATACCATTTCTATCTCGGTTCCAGATGAGGTCAGTGGTAACGAATCGGTGGATTATGCAGAAATGTCCGGTCTACCTGATGGTGCATCAGTAAGCAACGCACTGGATAATGGCGATGGCAGCTTCACATTAAGTGGCAACCTGAACCAACCAGTATCGGTTGACCTACCAGAAGGTTACGAAGGTACGAGCGAAATCCAATTCCAAGGTTACGACGAATTGGGCAGCGCGGTAGAAGGTGCGAGTGGCACAGTTGCAGTTGAAGTCGATGATCAATACACCATGCAAGGTTCTGCGCAAGATCAGCAACCAGACATGGCGGGTATGGAATCTGGCGGCAGCGACTGGACAAGTGCGGGAGGTCAAGACCAAGGTGTTGACTTCACGGATGACTCTGGCAGCTTCGACTCGGATACTCAAACGGGTACTGACCAAGGCAACGATTTCGATCAAAGCTCAATGTAACCAGTCCTAGACGAGGGCAGTGTCATTGCTGCCCAAACCAAAGCCATGCAGAGCCTACTTTGCATGGCTTTTTTGTTGGGCTTCTTTCTATGAGCTTTAGAAAAAACTTGGAAATTGAAAAAAGTATTCTTAGCTAGTTTATACCCAAGTAACCTCGAGATGTTAGGTTCAGCGAGAATGGCTTGGTTTGTAGACGCGGCGGCGATTTAAAGGTCTAGTGGGTCTAAATCAAGAATCGACAACAAAGTATACAAACCAAGACAGCTCGCCCTTCGGGAGCGTGTCATTGACTCGGTTTCTGTGTCAAACAACTTGGAAAGAGCTGACTATTACGCTGCGTTGTTTTCCTTGACCCCGAATCAATGACAACGCTCTGAATCCTGCATCTTGAAGTCACTTGGGTATAAGAGTCATTTACAAGGAGGAGCGACATGTACCGTTATGTCAGTTCGCCAAAAGCATCGAAGTACATAGTGCCACCACCACAGCATCGCGAGTTGTCGAGTATCGATGTACCGGAGTCAGAACTTGAGATGCGTGAAATTCTGAACAATTGGTTTGCCGATGGATTGGCGCCCATCATTGAAAATGAGGACAATGACATCTCTGCTAATGAGCAACAGCGCTTTGAGCAGCTCAGCCGCACGGTGGGCGTGTTACTGCGTAATAAAGATTACTACTTCGCCACTAAGCGGATTCTTTCGTTGTGGGATCAAGACTGCTTAGAAACGACTTACGTTAATTATCTGATTTTACGTAGTGAGCGCATACCATACTTCAAATAAGCCCTATTTATCGGCTTAAAATAGTGATTTACATGGTTTTCTTAGTAACTTTTGATACCAGTATTTAACATTTTTGTAAACATCGTTATATTTAAGGCTCATCGTTGTCAGGAGTTTATGGATGAACCTTACGATATCAGGGAAGTTGCAGCTCAGTTTTGTGCTGCTAGCCGTACTTTTTATGGCATCAGCGGTATTCACGTATCGCAACGTCACTACCGTAGAGCAATACGCCTCTTCGTTACTTAAATCCGATTTACCGACCGTCGACACCAGTCGCGGTATCCAACAGTCCGTTCAAGCATCGCTGTCTTCTATTCGAGCCTACATGTTGTTAGGTGGCGATGAAGAGGCGAGCGCACGTCTGAGTGAGGACGTACGCAATATCATGGCATCTACAGACGAGTCGCTTCCAACGTTGCAGGCTTTGATCTCTGAACAGGATTTTCAAGCGATTCAAAGTCAGTGGGACGCGGTAAAAGTTTCTCTAAACAAGCTGATTGAACTTAGCCACAGTGATGAGAACTTACCCGCGCACAACCTCTTTATTAACGAAGCGGCACCCATTGCAGAAGTGGCACTTGATCAGCTTCAAAGCTTAATCAATGAAGAGTCAGGAAACCCATTTGGTGGAGACAGAAAGCGTCTGTTTAAAGTTTATGCCGACAGCTATACCTCGCTCGCCAATGCTCTGTCCGCCTTGCGAGATTTCCTGTTGTACGGGCAGCAAGATCACCTAGACAAATACCACGACTTGATTAAATACCACAATCAGTCTGTGGCGGAAATCGATAGCAAACTCGACAGGCTCACTGATAACGACCAATCATTGTGGTCACTGTTTAAAGAAATGCAGCAACTGTACTTTCCTTTAGCAGAGCAGGTAATTGCATTACGTCAGTCACCAGAATGGAACGAATCAAACTTGTTGATGGCGAACGAACTGTTGCCAGCAGCGGATGCCCTAGACCAAAGTTTAGAAACGATCGTATTGGCTCAGCAAAGTCGTGCTGATCAAAGCGGACAGGGTATTAATCAGTCGATCAAAAACGTACTCACCACCATGCTGATTGCAGCGGCATTGGTTTTGTTTGCCGCAGTAGCGATTTCAAAATACATGGGCAACACCATTGGTCGCCGAGTGAAAAACTTATCGGAGCGTGCAAAGACGATCGCTTCAGGAGATGTTTCTCAGCCTCCGTTAACTGTTGTTGGGAAAGATGAATTGACAGACCTTACCGATTCGATTAACCGCATGAACCAATCGTTAGCGAGCATCGTGGCAGGGGTGAGTGAAAAAGCGCACCAAGTGGATACCAGCATGGGAGCTTTGTTGGAATCGGCGCAAGTCACCTCATCGAATGTTGAACAGCAACAAACCAGCATTGTTGAAATGGGAAGCCAATTGGATGAAATCGCTTTAGCCGCGCGTAACACCCTAGATCAAGCCAATCAATCGGTGCAGAAGCTTTCTGATTCAAAAGGCGAGATTGAACAAGGTCGTGATGCTTTAGAGCAAAACAAAGTCACTATGGAAAGTTTGCACGGCAGCATTGAAACCGCGAGTACGCAAGTGACACAGCTAAGCAAAGAGAGCGAAGCCATTGGTCGAGTGACGGAAGTGATTGAAGGTTTGGCAGAGCAAACTAACTTACTGGCATTGAATGCCGCGATAGAAGCAGCGCGTGCGGGTGACCAAGGACGAGGCTTTGCGGTTGTGGCGGACGAAGTTCGTATGTTAGCGACTCGTACTACTCAATCGACGACAGAAATCAACGGCATCATCAATGCGATTCAACGCTCGACCAATTCTGTGGTTGAGGAGATTGAACACAGTCAATCACTTGCGGAGCAGGGCGCTGAGCACATTGAAAAAGCGGTAACTCGTTTGCTTGTTACTACTGAGCAAATAGGTTCCTTGAATGAACAAATGGCAGAGCTTGCGGCAGCGGCAGAGCAGCAATCTCATGCGACCAATTCGATCACTGGATTGATGTCCGGTATTACTCAATCAGTGGATGAGGTTTCGAATAACAGCCAACGCGCATCAGAGACATCATTGCAAGTAAAAGAGCAAGTTACCGAGCTGAATCAACAGATGGCAACTTTTAAAACGGCGTAGATAAGATTTACGTCTGTTCATCTACTTTTGAACGTTAACCAAATAGTAAAAAAGCCCCAATCCTTTTTACACAAAAAGGGTTGGGGCTTTTTGTTGGATGATACGCCGATATTCGTCTACTTGCTCATTGGATTTGGCTATTTAAATCATAGCTAAAACCAAATTCTCTTCGCCGAGCCGGAGTCGTAATATGACTCCATCGGCAGCAAATACTGCAAAAGAATTTTTAAACTTTATACCAATCTCAGTAAGAGAATCGTTCGTTACTACGATTGGTATCATCCTTCTAGGAGCAAGATTATGAACAAACAAGTAAGCCTAATTGGTCTAGACAGCGAACAATCAGCACAACTAGCTCAACAGTTAAATCAACTGCTAGCGCATTACCAAGTGTTGTACATGAACTCTCGCGGTTACCACTGGAACATTAAAGGTGCGCAATTCTTCGAACTGCACGTAAAATTTGAAGAGATTTACACTGATCTACAAACAAAAATCGATGAGCTTGCAGAGCGTATTCTAACTTTGGGTCATACGCCAGCACACGCATTCAGCAACTATTTGGAAGCAAGTGAAATTAAAGAACATCAAAACGCGACTTCTGGTGAGGAGTGTGTACAAGGTCTGGTTCAAGGCTTTAGCGTTCTACTTCTAAAACAGCGTGAGATTCTACAAAACGCGGGTGAAGCAGATGACGAAGGTACAGCGGCATTGATGGGTGACTACATCCGTGAGCAAGAAAAATTAATGTGGATGCTTAACGCTTACCTACAAGGCTAAGCAGCGCATCACCCAAGCAATCCTTGGGAACGCATGAACAATCGGGAATAAGTCATAAGGGGCACGTTGGTGCCCTTTTTTTGTTTGCGTATTTTATATGTGTGCTTTATTTGCGTGGTAAGGATTCGAAACGGCTCAATAAATCACTGAGTTCATTAAGCGCCAATGAGGCTGAATCATTGAAGGTTTCTTGATTACCGTGATGAACAAGGCAAGAGGGCATCTGCGCGTTATACGCTGCCTGTAAGTCGTAAAGGTAATCGCCGACATAAAGCACTTCATTAGGCATCAAACGCCACTCTTTCGCCAACACCTGTAAAGACAATGGGTCTGGCTTGGGCGGGAAGCATTCACGAGTGATGACTCGTTCCACTGAGATTTGGTTGTGTTCTAGTTTGCGCTGCGTGGCGATTTGACAGTTGCGCGTCACGATAGCGGTTTTGATTTCATTTTGATGCAAGTGGGCGAGCAATTCATGGCAGCCAATCATTGGAGCAGACTGCTCAGCATCAGAAATCTCGTAATCAAATATCACATTATGAGCGTGCTCTCGATGGTGAGGATGCTCAAGTGCGTCGACAAAATCCAATAGATCTTCACTCTGCGGACAGCCAAGCTGTTGTCGCAATTCGCCGAAGTTCATATCAGAACTCACCAAGGTGTTGTCTAAATCAAACACCACGGCTTTAATTTTATCGAGCTGCAAAGGGAATGGAATCATAATGGCCTCGTACAACTTAACCGAACTATCGTTTTAAAAAACAAAAGGTTATTGTTAAGTTTAGATTCTTCTGCTTAGATTGTACGAAAATAAATCACTAGCACGTCACAAATTAAATAGTCTTAACGATTTTAGTGTTCGATTACCTTTCCTCAAGACGAAAGATTTTGCCGCTGTCGGTAGAAAAGTAGATATAACCATCGGGGCTGATGGTTATATCTCTTACTCGCTCACCAAGGTTCTCCATTAATCTTTTTGATTCGGTAAGCTTGCCATTATCAATAGAGACCACGTTGATGTGCGCCAGTTTTAATGCACCGGCGAGGATTTTCCCATCTAACTCTGGGTATTTATCACCACGGTACAAAATCATATTGCTGGGTGCGATAGAAGGGATGTATACCAGCTTGGGATCTTCCATTCCCGGTAACGACTTAGCTTCCCCAACGTCCAACGGTCCCCAATATTCTTTACCATGAGAGACTTTTGCCCAGCCGTAGTTTGCGCCTTTCTTGATTAGATTAATTTCATCGCCACCGCGTGGTCCATGCTCAATCGACCACAGCTGTTTAGTTGCTTCGTCGTAAAACATACCTTGTGGGTTGCGGTGCCCGTAACTCCATATCTCAGGACGAGCTTCGGAAGGTTTGAATGGGTTGTCTTGTGGAACCGAACCATCAAGGTTAAGGTGAAGAATACTGCCAGCATGGGTTTGAGTGTCTTGCCCATTATCACGTTCGCCACGGTCACCGATTGAGAAGTAAACTTTGTCGTCAACAAATGAAATTCGACTGCCGTAGTGACGCCCTGTGTCAGTGATGGCATCAGCAACAAAGAGATCTTTCCAGCTCACAAGCTGATTGTTTTGCAATTGCGCCGTCGCTAACGCCACCGTATTGCCTTTGCTCGTGCGCTTGCTGTAGGTAAAGAAGAGTTGCGGGTTTTGCTTATCGGCATTCGGTGCGAGTGCAACATCCAATAAACCAGCTTGTCCACTGGTGTTCACATTGGGGACGTTAAACAGCTTTTGAGGTTTGCCTGTGGTGATATCCAGCAACGAAACCGTACCGTTCTTTTCATTGACGATAACGCGTTGGTTATCTAAGAACTCGATCCCCCAAGGGATCTGAAATCCATTCGCCACTTCGTTGGCGCGGTATTCGGCAGTGTTGGCAGAAAAGGATAAACAAGCGAGTAGGATAGCAGCAATCGTTCTCATGGTTCCTTCCAATATGAATCGTGTTAATACTTAAAAGCTAACACTAAAAGACTATGTTTGGCAGAGATTCACTTGTATATGAATGTAAAAAATCCCCGATACGAGATCGGGGATTGAATTAAGGCTAGAGAATTGTTTATGTAGCGAGATTACATCGCTTCTTCGAAGATCTTAGAGATTTCTTCGTGAGTTGCTTGTTTAGGGTTAGTGAAACCACAAGCGTCTTTCAGTGCGTTGTCTGCTAGTGTTGGGATGTCTTCTAGTTTCGCACCAAGCTCTTTAATACCTGCTGGGATACCCACATCTTTCGCTAGAGTAACGATAGCGTCGATTGCTGCCGCTGCACCTTCTTCAGCAGACATGCCTTCTACGTTTACGCCCATTGCTTTCGCTACATCACGTAGACGCTCAGGACATACTTGCGCGTTGTAACGCTGTACGTGAGGTAGAAGAATCGCGTTACAAACACCGTGTGGAAGGTCGTAGAAACCACCTAGCTGGTGTGCCATTGCGTGTACGTAACCTAGAGAAGCGTTGTTGAACGCCATACCCGCCATGAACTGTGCGTATGCCATTTGTTCACGAGCTTCTAGATCTTCACCGTTTTTCACTGCTGTGCGTAGATAAGCCTGGATAAGCTCAATCGCTTTAATTGCTACCGCATCAGTGATTGGTGTTGCTGCGATAGATACGTAAGCTTCAATCGCGTGAGTTAGGGCATCCATACCTGTTGCCGCAGTTAGCGAAGCAGGTTTAGCTAGCATTAGCTCTGGATCGTTTACCGAGATAAGCGGTGTTGTGTGCTTATCAACGATAGCCATCTTGATGTGACGCTCTTCGTCAGTGATGATGCAGAAACGCGTCATTTCAGATGCAGTACCTGCCGTCGTGTTGATTGCGATAAGTGGCATCATTGGTTTTGCAGACTGGTCTACGCCTTCGTAATCTGCGATTTTGCCGCCGTTAGAAGCAACAAGCGCGATACCTTTCGCACAGTCGTGTGGTGAACCACCACCTAGAGAGACAACGAAGTCACATTCGTTATCAGTAAGAAGTGCTAAGCCGTCGTTAACGTTGCTGATAGTTGGATTTGGTTGAGTGCCATCAAACACAACGGTTGCTACATCGCGCTCAGTGAGAAGGTCTTGAACTTGTTTGACTACACCGATTTGGTTAAGGATCTTATCCGTAACGATCAAACCTTTTTTAAAGCCTTGAGATTGGATGCTGTCTGCTGCGTCTTTCAAACAACCAGCGCCCATTAGGTTTACCGTAGGGATAAAAAATGCACTTGTCATATTGGATAGCTCCGTCGTTATTTTTAATAATCTTTCTTAATTTGCCATTTACTGTCGCACATTCGTTTCCAGATTGAAGTTGATCTGAAGCAAGTTTACCTACTTAGAGGTACTTGCAAGAGAAAAACTGTGACAGTGATCTTGTTGCACTGCGTATAAGTGCAACACTGATATAAAGTAGAACAAATATGAAACTATGGACGCAAACGATTGGCAGAAATTGACTTCTGACGCGGATATATCTCTAAATTCGACTAAAGTATAAAAAATCCCCATTAATAACTTAATTATCAATGGGGATAGAGAAGTGTTTTATAAGATAACTACTAATAATTAAGCTATTTTAATCAGCTTTGATACTAACTTTTCGATACCTGAAGCCGCTTGAGAGATATTCTCTGCCAACATGTAAGCAGGGGTTGAAAGTACGAGGTGTTTTTCATCAAAAACGATGTCTTCGACAGGGCACGTGGTGTGTTCACCGCCCATTTGATTAAATGCTATTGAGACTGCCTCATCGTTGCCTACCGTTCCTTTCACGCCTTGCTCATAAATCATCGGAATAATGACAGGAGAAATACACAGATAGCCAGCTGGTTTTTTCGCATTAGCAAACGCGCGACAAGCTTGAGCTACGTGTGTGTTAATGGAGCACTCTGCACCTGAAACGGCGAAGTCGGTTAAGTTTTTCGCAGCACCAAATCCACCTGGAAGCAGTAGGGCATCGTATTCATCAACGTTAAGTTTGGCAACATCGTCAATGTTTCCGCGTGCGATACGAGCTGATTCAATCAAGACGTTACGGGTTTCATCCATTTCGTCACCAGTTAGGTGATTGATGACATGGAGTTGGTCAATGTTAGGTGCAAAGCAGTGCCAAGTTGCCCCTGCTTTCTCGATGGCGTAGAGCGCCAACACTGCTTCGTGGATCTCAGAACCGTCGTAAACGCCTGAACCACTTAAAATGACTGCGACTTTTTTCATGTTTGGATTCCTTTACTCTGAACGTTCCTTAGATTGCTCTTCGCTATCTAGACCATGCGTTTCCGAGTGTGTTTTAACGTTTTCACTCTCGTTGTCATCTTCATCATAGTAGCGCACAACAAAGGGTGTAAGCATAACACTAGAGGGCAGAAAATGTTTCATATCAACTCCAACGGCTTAATAGAATGATTTTTATACTGATTTTTATAAAACAGTACGTTGAACCTGATCATTTTTGAGTTAAGCTGACGTTTCCTTTGGCATTCGTGAGTGGTAGGTCACATGAAATCAGTGCAATTTCGTTTCACACTTTATGGTTGTATCGCGATTCTCTCTTGGAGTTGTCTGCTTGGTATCGCGAGGTTGGTTACGGAGAGTTTAGGTCCTGTAGGCGGGGCAGCCATGTTGTACTCTCTTAGCTCTATTTTCCTTCTTATCGTGGTCGGTATTCCAAAGTTGTCTTACTTTTCTCCCAAGTATCTTGTGCTTGGTGGTGCGATGTTCGTCTGCTATGAAATATTTCTCGCTCTATCTTTGGGATATTCCAACTCGCGCGCGCAGGCAATTGAGGTGTCGATTGTCAACTACCTTTGGCCCGCACTGACGGTTTTATTTGCGGTCCTTGGCAGCAATAAAAAAACAAACTGGTTGCTTTATCCAGCAGTTACGCTGGCGTTTGTTGGGGTTGCTTGGACTGTGAGCGGTGAGAATGGCTTATCCATAACTCAGATCATGTCCAATGTTAGTAGTAACCCTCTGGTGTATTTTATGGCTTTCGCTGGGGCGGTTATATGGGCCTTTTATTGCAACTTAACCCAAAGGCAGCAATCTAAACATAATGCGATTACCCTGTTTTTCATTGCAACAGCTGTTTCGCTTTGGGTCAAATATGCGTTTACCGATGAGCCACCAATGACATTCAGTTGGGAAGCGATGGGGTACTTAGTGGCTTCTGCGGCTTTAATGGCTGGTGGTTATGGTTTATGGAACATCGCGATCGTTGGCGGCAATATGGTTTTTCTCGCCACCTTGTCTTACTTCACGCCCATTTTTTCCGCTTTATTTTCTTCCATTATTCTTGGCGTAACTCTGAGCCATAGCTTTTGGCAGGGCGTTGTGATGGTAACGGTGGGCTCGCTGATGTGTTGGTTAGTCACCAAAGAGAAGCGCGAAGCGGCTGGATAAGTTACCAACGAGATCAGAGAATTTAAGTGAGCAACGAACAGATCTCCCTTGCGAGCTGTATTCGAATACGAAGCAACTAAATCGAAAAAATTAAAAAAGCTCCCGAGATTGGGAGCTTTTTATTGAGTTTTAACGGCTCTTTGGTGGCGCTCTAATAAGCGACGTTCAAGTGTAGTTGAAGCTTGAATCTGTGCTTCGACAGTCGCTTGATAAGCTGCTTACGAGTGTGCTCTAGTGTATCAAGCTCCAATGTGTCGTCATCAATATGTACGTCCACATTTACTCGTAGCTCTTGGCCCACCTTCGTTACGCCAGCCAGTTTCAATTGATGCTCAGTCACTTTTTCAATCTCAAGAACATCTTTGCCAACGCTCTGACACAGCTCTTTGCTTGGTGTCATCATTAGTAGTTCACGTAGGGCACCTACTAGCATATCGAACGGTACTTTGAGGAAGTAAAAGCCCATTAAAACCATCATCATGGGGTCGGCATATACTGCATACTCAGAAAATGGCGTTAGTGAAACAGCCCAAGCCGAGATAAATCCTACGGTCACCGCCACACTCAACAAAGTATCCATTTGCCACTGTTTTTTCTCCGCTTCAATCAAGCCTGATGAGAAGCGGCGGCTGCGTTTCGCCATAAACCACCAAGCGTAACCACAGCCGATAACATTCACGATGCCGAATAAGGTCGCAATAGAAGCATCGACCTCGCGACCTCCAGACATCAATGCTGATATCGCAGAGTAGAGAGAGAAGCTTACAACCACTAAAATGACGGCTGCTTTTATCGCAATAACGATTGGTTCTAAGACCGCTTTTCCAAATGGGAATACAGATTTTGAAGGTTTGTTAATATAGTAAGAAGCGGCCAGTGACAATAAAGTTAACAGTAAGCTGACCAAAGAGTAAACACCGTCAAACACGATGACAATTGAGCCTACAAGCAAGCCAAGTACCATACCACCAGCAGCGAACCCAGATGCCAAAAGGGCTGAAATGGTTAGAATACGGTTTTCGTTTTTGCTTGTCCTGTCACACATAAAAGATGCCTTTGAATTTTAATACCTTACTATTCTTCGCTCATAAGGTAATTTAGGCAACCACAAAGTGACCAGTAACTAATCTAAAAAATTGCGCTTTTATTTATGTTCTTATAAAACAACGGCTTACTGTGGTTTTTTGGTGTCAGTAAAATTGACGCTCACTGATAAAATGTTTAGAAGTCAAATAAATACTCGCTCAATTTATCTGCTAACCACGTCATTGCAGGATGCTCAGTATGGCCGTTAGGTGAAAACATACAGTAGTCTTCTTGCGTCAATCCGTATGTGTGTTTGATAACGGCGAGCTTCTGCTGACGAAGGTAATGGCGGATTAATGGTTCAGGAAGCACGCCCCAAGCGTCTTCTTCTAAGATGGTGTTCAGCATGTAGTCAAAACTCGAAAAACCAATATATCGAGTCGAGAAAGGTTGCAGTTCAGGGTTGTCTTTCTCATTTAGGTACACCATTAGTGCTTGCATCTGACTACGTAGATCTTCGTCTGAGACACGGCGCATCTTACTTAGGCGGTGTTCTACACTGCATACTGACATCATACGTATCTTACCTAAAGGGTTATATACGATACGAGGATCGTCTACTCGCTCATAATCAACGCCGAAAGCAAAATCTACTTGGTGGGTACTGACCAAGTTGGCTAAGTCGCCACTGGATGCCAAGATTAAGTTGAAGGTTGTTGAAGGAAAGCGGTTATTCAATGTATGAGATAATTCTTGCCAGAGATCATCAGGTAAGGAGTCGTCACGTGCTACCCAAACTTCCGCGTTAAACCCTTCCGAGATTTGAGCGCAGGTCTTTCTGACCCGTTGTGCGATGATAAGTAGGTGTTCGCAATCTTTGTAAATGGCTTTCCCAGCTTCAGAGAGGGTGAGCTGGTTGCCAGTTCGGTTAAACAATTCAACGTCGAGATCTTTCTCTAATGCCTTAATCGACATGCTGAGTTTGGTGCGATTGCAGTCGAGTTGCCTTGCCGCTTCAGAAACAGAACCACACTCAGCGATGGTGCAGAAGGCTTCTACTTGAGTTAAGTTCATGATTTGACACAACCAATAAATGAATTCAAATAATTTGGGTATTATGCAGATGCGCTCCCAAAGCCATGAAAGATTATCGAAAAAAACGCGAATCCGCCAGATAAGTCTATGGTCTTTTAACGGTTTTGCGGTAATCTATGTGGGTTACAAAAAGTGAACATGGAGGCCACGATGGCACAAGATTGGGACGGCTTAGCAAAAAACTGGGAATCAAATCCAGCAACAGAGCAATTTGCGCAGTCGGTGTTTGAGCAGTTACAACAGCTAACTCAGCTTGATGGCATTAAAGTACTAGATTTTGGATGCGGAACAGGGCAGTTAAGTCAACGATTGTCACCGATGGTTAAAGACATCGTAGCATTAGACGCATCGGAAGCCATGATTGAGGAACTCGATAAAAAAGAGCTCGTCAACGTAGAACCTGTGGTAGATGCATTATCTCGCGGCTTGGTCGCTCAGCACCCTGCGTTTCGTGGACAGTTCGACTTGGTGGTTGCATCATCAGTTTTAGCGTTTGTGGAAGACTTAGACGCGTCATTAACGATCTCGCATTCTCTACTTAACCACGGCGGCTATTTTGTTCATTTTGATTGGATTGCAGAATGTGAACAAGACGGTTTTACCCTTGCGAAGTCTGAGCGTGCACTGAAAGAAGCAGGCTTTACTGAAGTTGAATCGCAACACGTTTTTGACATTACATCTGATGGTAAAACAATGTCGGTATTAATGGGGCTTGGTCGTCGCTAATACCGCTGAATAAAGAACAAAAAATGACAAAAGCGAGCTAACAAGCTCGCTTTTTTCTTATCTGCTGAGGGTATATGTAACTTCACTTGCTCTAAACAAGCGTCGTGGTGCAGGCAAGGACATACTCGAACAACTTAGTCTTCGGAGGTTATTTTGAGACGACTATCCTGCGTATCTCCTCCAGCACTTCAGGGTTGGCTATTGCGCCTAAATTTTCGACGCTTCGGTTGTTAACGACTTGCTTAACGGCTAACTCGACCAGCTTTCCTGAGCGTGTCTTAGGTATATCGCTTATTGCGTAAATTGCACTAGGTACATGCCTTGGAGAACATGCAGACTTTAGCTGTGCTTTGATGGAAGCGATCGTCTCGTCATTGAGCTCTACCCCTTTGACTAATTGGACAAACAGCCATATTTGTTCGTTGCGATCGACTTCTTTCCCTACTGCGATGGAATCTAGAATACCGTCTATACAGTTCACTTGCTGATAGATTTCGGCCGTGCCGATTCTTACGCCACCAGGATTCAACGTGGTATCACTTCGACCATAAAACACGTATCCTCCAACGCTGGTCTGTTCAACATCATCGCCGTGGTGCCAAATATTGTCGAATTTATCCCAATAAGCGCGATGATATCTCTCACCGGTGTCGTTCCAAAAGCCAGCAGGGAAGTTGGGTAATGAATTGGCACAAACCAACTCACCGCGCTCTCCCATTACGCTATTACCTTGTGGGTTAAAGACTCGGACATCGACCCCTAACCCTGCTGATTGGCACTCTCCCCGATAAACGGGAGAAATAGGGTTGCCTAATACAAAGCAGCCACAAATGTCTGTTCCGCCAGAAATCGAGGCGAGGTGTACATCTTCTTTAATGTGCTGATAGACATAATCAAACTGTTCTGGATACAGAACAGAGCCAGTCGAACAAATGGTTTTCAGACTTGAAAATGCATCACTTTTCTGCGGAGAAAAAGATGCTTTTTCCAGCGCCTCTAGGTATTTTGCTGAGGTTCCAAATAGCGTCACTTCGGCTTGTTCTGCGAGGTCCCAGAGCACATTATGAGTAGGGTAAACAGGGCTACCATCAAAAATCACCAAACATGCACCGCTCGCGAGTGAAGAAACGTGCCAGTTCCACATCATCCAGCCGCAGGTTGTGTAGTAAAACACTCGGTCGTTCGGTTGAATATCGCAATGCAGTTGATGCTCTTTCAAGTGATTAAGCACCGTTCCGCCGACGGAATGAACGATGCATTTCGGTTTGCCTGTTGTGCCTGAAGAATAGAGCACAAATAGCGGATCGTTAAAATTCACACGAGTAAAAGTCAGCGCTTCGGGTGTGTATTGATTCAGGACGTTTTGCCAATCTTGGGTGCAGACATCGCATTCAAAAATGTGTGGTTTAAGGTAGCTAATTTGGCAAACTTGTTTAAGACCATCAAGATGATCCGTAATATGCTGGTTTTTCTCAGACATATCGAAAGTTTTGCCATTGAATGTATAGCCATCACAAGTAAACAGGATTTTGGGTTTCACTTGACCAAAGCGCTCCAAAACGCTTTCGACGCCAAAATCAGGTGAGGTGGAAGTCCAGGTCGCCCCTAAACTGGTGGTTGCTAGCATAGCTATCACCGTTTGAGGTAGGTGAGGTAAATAACCAGCGACGACATCACCTTGCTTAATTCCACATTCTTTCAACCATTGCTGCACACTCGAAACTTCTTCGCACAATTGTTTCCAGGTGTAGGTCTGTTTTTCTTCACGTTCATTTTCAAACCAAATCGCGAGATCATCGGGTTGGTGACACGCGTAGGTTAGCAAATTTTCGGCGTAGTTAATTTGCGCGTTTGGGAACCATTTTATATCCCTATTTTCAACAGGTTGCTGCCAGCGACTTTCTGCTCGCTCTTTTATGGTCTCTCCCTGAGTGCCAATGACGTCGCAGAATAGCCAAACTTGCTGCCAAAATTTTTCTACATGATCGAGTGACCATTGATGCAGATCAGCGAAGCTTTCAAGGGTATTTCCTTGTCGATTAATGTGTTCAATAAACTGTGTAATGTTGGCTTCTTCGATACGACTTTCGCTCGGGTGCCATACTTTGCTGCTCTCGCGCATAGGTCCCTCTATAACAAAGTGATAACAGGTTTTAGTTTGAGAGGAATACACGATAAAGTCAAACAAGCCAGAGATTATATCGTGTCATAAAAATCATGCAGTTACGATGCGTTGTAAACAATATGTTACATCGGGATGTTGCTGAGAAAATCGCGTAGGGATTGGAAGCTCTTAAGACTACAGATAGGCTTAATGTAAAGGATTTGTTAATGGAGATGAGCCATGACCCAGTATCGTTCTAAACCCGTAAACCAGGAAGGCAGGGTTGAATGGAGCCGTGAAGAAGACGCCATTTGGCGAGATTTGGTAACACGACAAATGGGTGTGATCCAAAACAGAGCTTGTGAGGCTTATTTACACGGTTTGACGCTGCTTGATTTACCTCAAGACCGCGTTCCTCAGTTACCAGAAATTAATCGTGTCTTGATGGAGACAACAGGTTGGCAAGTGGAGCCCGTTCCCGCGCTTATTGATTTCGACCGATTTTTTAATCTACTCGGTAATAAGCGCTTTCCAGTCGCCACATTCTTGCGTACAAGAGATGAGTTCGATTACTTACAGGAGCCAGATTTCTTCCACGAAATATTTGGTCATTGCGCGATGTTAACCAACCCAGACTTTGCTGCATTTACCGAGCATTATGGTCAACTAGGGCAAGCCGCTACCCCAAAACAAAGAGCCTATCTCGCTCGCCTCTACTGGTTTACCGTAGAGTTTGGCTTGGTGAAAGAAGGGGACAAAACCAAAATTTACGGTGGTGGTATTCTTTCATCTCCTGGCGAAACCCTCTACGCATTAGAGAGTGATGTAGCAATTCGCGACCCATTTGAATTACAAACAGTGCTGAGAACGCCTTATCGTATCGACATCATGCAACCGAAGTATTACGTGATTGATGACTTTTCTCAGCTCTTTAAAATTAGTCAGTTAAATTTATTGAAACAAGCCGATCTAGCGATTGAAGCTGGACTGCTTCCTCCACTTTTTGAACCAAAGGAACCTGCTCATGTTGAATGAACAAAAATGCGAAGCTTGTAGTATCGATGCCATTGCACTAAGCAAAGAAGAACAACAATCTCTGCTGCTGCAATTGTCTGATTGGCAGATCATTGAAAGAGAAGACATACCTCAACTAGAAAAGGTGTATAAATTTAAGAACTTCAAACAAGCATGGGCTTTCAGTAACAAAATCGCGGAACTGGCAGAAGATGAGTTCCACCATCCTTCTATTTTGTTGGAGTGGGGTAAGGTTACCGTAACGTGGTGGAGTCACTCTATCAAAGGTCTGCATAAAAACGATTTTATCTGCGCATCAAAGTGTGACGCGCTAGCATCGGCAGAGTAGGACATTACCTCATACAAAAAACGCCCGGCTTACGTCGGGCGTTTTGGTTCTAAATGACTTTTACATTACTTTATAGATTGATTCGGAAGACGGATGTCGTGCCCGATACCTCATTGCCAACGACGATAAAATGACCACCGTTACGGGTAAAGTAATTAATGGACTCTGGACCTAAATCGCCTGCTTTTGGACTGTATGTGTCGTTCATGCATTCGCCATCTTCGACTTCTGTACATACTGGCTGATTGTAATCACGGCGGTTGACGTAATGCATAAACTGCGCTTGTTTCGGGTCTGTGATGTCATAAATCATGATACCGCCTTGACGCTCCAAGCCGATAAACGCGTAATGACGACCGTTAATTTGTGCTACTTCAATCGCCTCTGGCTCAATACCTTTATCATCACTTCGGTCATCGCCACTATTATTGTTATCGTTGGTGCTGTTGAAGTTCTTGCCTTCATTCAGCAGCGCGATAGTCGCGAAATCGTCACCACTATCGAAGACCAACTTGCCGTTTTCATCCCAAATCGAGAATGAACGCGCGCCAAATGATTGAACATTCTCTTGTGCAGAAAGCGTTTGTTCCGGCTTAATCACTTTTAAACGCGCGAGTTGTTTGTTGTCTTTTAGTGCCTCTGCCAATGGGTGTTCTGCTGCCACTTTCAGCTTCTTACCGCGCACTTCATCAATATGGCTTAAACAGGTTCCTTGCTCAGATGTATATTCATCTGTACCGAGGTAATCGTCTTCATCCCACATAAAGCCAGCTTTGTCGCACAGTTCTTGAGTGGTTTTGAATCCGTACTCACGCCCGTCGCCTTCATTTGCCGATACGATGTAAGTACTCCCATTCACTGAGTAGCTGTCGATAGTGTCAGGCATAAATAAGCCAACCAGTTGTGGGTAGCTTTTCAAGTTCCCAATGATTTTGTCTTTGTTGGATGCATCGAGTTTAGCGCCCGACCAAGACTTCTCACCTGAGCCAACAATTTTTTCTACCGATTTGCTCTCTGGATTGACGATTGCCATGGCGTTATTTTCTTGTAGCGCGACATAGATTTTACCGTTATCTGCAAAAGTGAGGTATTCAGGCTCTAGATCTTGTGCGACGGTGGCGTTTGGCCCCGAAATACGCACATTCATTGGGAGCTCTGCTTTTCGTGAACCATCAAATTCGTTAAAGCCAATTTGTGTCACTTCTGCTTGAGTAACACCAAGGCTCAGATCGATCAAAGTGATACTACCTTCAGGGTCAATGCTGTAATCGCTGTTTGGTTCTCCTTCATTAGCGGTTGCGATGTATCGGCCATCTTTCGAGAAGCCAACCATGTCTGGCAATGCGCCTGTTGGAAACGTCATGACTAATGACAAATCGTCGGAGCGGTACAAGCCAACAATACCATTCGCTTGTTTATTACTGTTTTCAATCGCAACAGCTACCAAACCATTGAATACAGCGACACTGTTTGCTGCGCCAATTTCAATGCCCGCTGCTTCGCCAGCGCTGTTGAGATCAATGAATGCGCTTTGCGTTGGTACGCCGTTGTCATCCATAGACATTACATCGACACGTTTTGCTTGAGCATTAACCACATAGAGCTTATCTGTACAGGCGTCATAACTCACGATTTCAGCTGCCGATGTGTCGAATGGTGCATCAGCAACGGATGTTCCGATAAACGTTAAACCTTGAATTGACGTTTCCCCAGTAACGGGTGCAGTGGTAGGTTTGCATTGTGTAGCGAATGAAGCCACGGTATCTTCGGGTTGTGATGAACACGCGATGGCAAGTGATGACAATGCGAGTGCACCGATTGCCTTTAAAGGGGTGATCATGATATCTCCTTATCAATCAGATAGGTTGTCAATCAGCATGTGTTTTATGCTGCTGTCCATTTCCGCAACTGGAATGATAGAGCGCTGAATGACGTGTGATTTGGTAAGGCTCTGAATATATGTATGATTGATGACTCTTATATTGGCTTTTTATGAAACTAATATGTCATCAATATGATGAAGTAGGGATAGAGGAATAATGGAATTAAAATCGTTTTTAGATTTATTGGCAGCGTCACCAGAGCAGGTCGAATTTGAAGCAACGATGGCGGTGATCGAAGATAACTATACGTTTGAGCCAACCGCTTTTGTAAATGGTGAGACACAAAACAATGCAGGCGAGAACAACGGTTCGTGTAAGATCTTCGCTTGCGGTTTGCTAAACAACCTAGACAAAGAAGCGACGCTAGCCTGCTTTGGCCGTTTTTATCGTGAAGATGTATTGCAGCATCCAGAGAACAGCGATCACCAGAATATTCGTAATTTTATGGTGACAGGGTGGGAAGGCATTAAGTTTGAAGCGTCCGCTTTAACCGCTAAATAAACACCAGTCAGAAAACGATGATCAGTAAGCCAGTCGTATTACGTGACTGGCTTTTTTTCTAGACATTTTCGGCACAAACACAGCTGGTTGGCGCTTGGCTTGGGTAAATCACGGGTTTCAATAGTAAAGCACCAGCATGTCTCTTTGCCTGCGGCGATATCACAATGGGCTTGAGTCCCGCATTCAGGACAACTGTGTGTTGAATCTTCTCCTGCGATTTGTTCGATAATCGCATCTCGTTGGAGATCGGTTTTGTCTTTCCATTGGATGATTTCATCCATCGTTCGGTGACAACCAGAGCATATTCCGGCGTTATTTTTACATGCTGCTCGACAAGGTGACTTCATTGCTTTCTCGTTCTCATTTTTTATGCCGCGTACTCTAGCATAAAGCGAGTCAAGGCCGCCAAAAATAAACGTGACTGCGATTTGCTGGTGAGGAGGGAGAACCAGTGTTACCCTTGGGCGAGTTACCTTAACTCTCTGTCACTTATGTTAGAAAAAGAAAACCTCATTAAACTCGCTAGAATGCAAATGCCATTTGGGAAATATGCAGGGCGAGTGTTAATCGACCTGCCTGAAGAATACTTACTGTGGTTTGATAAAAAGGGCTGGCCAAGCGGCGAGCTAGGGGATTTGCTCAAGCTATGTTTAGCGCTCAAAATTGAAGGCTTAGATAGTGTCGTGAAGCCTTTGAAGCGCATGTAATTAGCTACAGAAACGCCCACTCTTGATGAAAAGACTTATTATGAATTTTGATATCGATGCACTGAAACACCACCAATTGGTCGAAGATGGTAAATTAGAGGGATGTTACATTCATCAGCCAGCTCAAGGTAGCCAGCAAGATGACAAAGCTGTTTTGGCAGAGCGCCAAGCGTTGGAAAAGTTGGGATATAAGGTAATACAGGTTAAAGCTAAAGGCGGGACAACAACGTTTGCCGAGGCGATGCAAAAGCTTGCGAAGGAAACTGGTCACCTGCCTAAGGAGTAAGTGAGTGTAACCTGCCACAGCCTTACAAGTTCTCCCACCAGACTATTTTTTCATTCAAAAGAGCCAGGCCGTTAGGCTGACTCTTTTTTGTCCCAAAGTGTGTTACGCCTCGAAATGCGAATTTAGGTAATTAGCAATTTTATACATACAAAACTCTGCTCTTTGCCATTCAGGCAGAGTGCCTAAAAACTGGTAACAATGATATGAATGTTATCGTCGCTAGGCTGATGTTGAATACGCGCTGTCTTGATACGGTATTGAGATAAATACGAATTTTTTGACCAACCCAGACCCAAGTAATATTTGCAAACAGTCCGAATGTCGTAAACACGAAAGTAATCAATGTAACAGAGAACCAATAGTTAGAAGGGAGACTATAACTTGTGACCAAAGCAAGTGATGCCATCCAAGCCTTCATATTACCCAGTTGAAACAACGTAGCCTGAGTTATGTTGATTGGTTTGCTTTTAGTGGGTTTGCCTGCGAAAGGGTTAGTACATAGCAGCTTAATCATCAGCCAGAACATGTAAACCAGACCGATGTATTTTATAGCGAGATACCAACTTGGATGAGTTTGTAGGGCAACACCGACACCACATGCACAAAGCAGAATTAACCCTATTACGCCAATACGGATACCAATTAGGTGTCGCCATGATTTCCTTATACCAAATTGTGCCCCTGAGTTGGCGAGCAATAAGTTATTTGGGCCGGGTGTTATGGCGGTGACAAACGCAAATAAACTCATCGCTGGAGTTAGGTCCCATAATGTTGTCATTTCTTTTCTTCTCAAATTAGTGCTGATAAGCCAAGAATAAAGGGATGAAGTGAGAGAGACCTACAGTTAATGCGTCATGGTGACAATTCTTTGATTTCATTTTCGTCAGGCCTTATTTATCCTGAATACAAGAGTTAATTGTACCCCTTCGGAGAGAGACAATGTTAGTCCCTGATATATCGGGTCGTTCCGGACCTAAGTTTATGGCACTGGCTGAAGCGATTGCAGAGGTGATAGAGAGTGGTGAACTCGAACCAGACACTAAATTACCTCCTCAGCGTATTTTATCTTATCGCTTAGGTGTGACGGTTGGAACGGTGACGAGGGCATATAGGGAGCTAGAGCGGAGGGGCTTAACGGAACCAAAAGTAGGAAGCGGTACTTATGTACGTAACAGAGAAACTGAACTGAACCACTTTTATCATCCGGTATTGGAAGAAAAAGGCATTGATCTGGCACGTTGCCGACCTTTGCTATTATCGCAACCGAAATTTCTTGCGAATGCGTTGAAAGAGCTATCACACGAGGAAATTGCGCAGGCAGCCGTGCTGGATTACTACTCCGCTGATGGCATTCGGGGTCATAACGAGACTCTTCGACAATGGCTGATGACCAAATTCAATATCGATATTGATGCACGGCGTCTAGTGTGGACTCATGGAGGGCAACACGGGATATCGTTGATTATTCAATCTCTAAGCCGCCCTAAAGATACAATTCTTGCTGAAGGGCTGTGTTATCCAGAGTTCATCTATGCATGTCAGCAATCCGAACGAAAGCTAGTGCCAGTAAAAGTCGATGAACATGGATTAGATCCAGAAGATCTGGCTTTGCACTGTAAGAGGCATCGCCCAAAACTGCTTTATCTTACGCCGGGAATACAGAACCCGACCGGAGCTCAGTTAACGGATAGCCGAAGACTAAAAATCATAGAGATATGTCGTCGTTACAATGTGTTGATTATTGAGGACGATGTTCTCTACTGCCCACCGTCTCATCGAAAGAGTCCCTTAGTTGCTATCGCTCCAGATATTACCTTATACGTGGGCAGTTTTTCTAAGTACTTTGCAGGTGGATTGCGGCTGGGTTTCATCATTCTGCCTTTGTCGTTCAAAGATTTACTGCAACGTGCGCTACGAGCCAGTTGTATGTATGTTAGCCCTTTGATAATCGACCTTGTTTGTCGTTGGTTAACTAGCGGAGCTATGCAAGCCGTGGACAAAGAGATAGCGATGGAACTCAGTGCACGTCATCGGATCTGGAAGGCAGTATTTCCCGAAATCCAGATTGGTGTTCCTGGTTACAATGTGTGGCTACCTTTGCCTGAGCCATTAACAGGGTATCACTTTAACCAGTCGTTGTTGAAACATGGTGTCAGAGTGAGGGAAGCGGAAATGTTTGCTGTGGGTCGGTATGAAGTGCCGGCAGCAGTGAGGATATCACTTGCAGGTCCATTAAGCCGATTACAATTGCAATCAGCTTTAGATATCGTAAGAGAGCAAATCAAACGGTTAACTTAAGTTTCATAGTTCACATGGATTGCTCAATATCTAACTATTCAATGCTCTATTAGGATTGAACACACCGATATACATAAAGTGCTCGAAGTTGTGCTCAAAGTCTCAAAAGTTACTTGAAATCTGAAACTCGCTTAGACGTCTTTTGGGCAGCATCGAGTTGATTCATCTTTGTCGAGAGCCTTCATGTTGAGTACTTTCCAACGCAAAAGTGCCCCATTGTTACTTGGGGCTAGTACTAATCCATCTATTGTGAGTATGGCTTTGCCTTAATAAATCTTATTTGAACTCGCCTCTAAATGAGTGGGCTTATCGATGTAACTCAGCAACGCTCATAGTGAAAACTAAATCCGAATCTGCTTGGTTTGAGTAGCTGTGAGGGACATCCGTTTTAGCTATAGCGGACTGACCTTCATGCAGTTCTATGGCTTTCCCATCAATATTCAAAGTGAGTATTCCAGACTCAACATGAAAAAGTTCAAACGTGCCTTGTGGATGACCTGCTGATTCAAAAACTTCTGATGGTTTCATATTCCAGCGCCACAACTCAATCATATCTGGGCCGCTTGTTCCCGCCAGAAGTTTTGCGCTACCACCGTGCTCGCCAGTCCAAAGCGTTGGAATGTCCTCTTTATCAATGATGTTGACTGTTGGATTACTCGCAACATTCACAATATCGGCAACCGAAATCCCAAGGGCAGCAGACAGTTTACACAACGTCGAAATGCTAGGGTTAGCTGCCCCTTTCTCTACTTCTACTAACATGCCTTTACTTATCCCTGCTCTTTTTGACAGGGCATCCAGTGACAACTTGAGCCTTTTTCGATGTTCCTTGATCCTTGCGGCTACCGCTTGATTAATAAAATCAGCATCAGTGCCACTATCGGTCGATATATTGACTTTTTTGGTCATTGTAATGTATCTTGCATGAAAATGAATCACTGAAGGAATTATCTAATGGTTGTTGTAGTGCCGTCAATCGATGCTCGAATTTCCCAGATTGCACCAGAGTTCAAAGCATTGAGCATATCCGTTAAAGGAACGGAAGTTCAGAGCCAAGAGTATGCAAAACGGGTTCTGCAAGAAGCATGTACTTCCGTCATTGAGAACGACTATCCATGGGCAGAATCACACATCAATGCGTGGGGAGACGTTTTTCGTCAATTTGGCGCTAAACCAAATCGAACCCCTTGCTCGGCTGCTGCACTGCGAAAACGAGTATTGAAAGATGGAGGAATGCAGAGCATTGACCCTATTGTGGATATTTATAATGCCATCAGTATTCGATACGCCATACCCGTAGGTGGTGAAGATATGGACAGTTATCAAGGAACGCCAACACTCACTATCGCAGATGGCTCTGAATCCTTTGACACCATGAAAAATGGTGAGGCTTCAATTGAAAACCCTGATGTTGGGGAAGTAATTTGGCGCGATGAAGTAGGCGTTACTTGTCGTCGTTGGAACTGGAGGCAGGGTGTCAGAACCCGAATTGAATCTGACACACGTAACATGTGGTTTATTCTAGAAAGCTTGCCTGAAATGCCACTAGAACACTTGCAAGTGATCATGCCTGATTCAGTGATAGAGCAATCGTTGGTGTTTGCTTCAAAATCTATTGAGGTTTGATGTGATAAATACTTTGTTAACAGGTGCCGTTGTTTCTGGAAGTTTGATTGTCGCAATCGGTAGCCAAAATGCGTTTCTATTAAAGTGCGGATTAAAAAAGCAATACGCACTGTCCGTTGCCACTATCTGCTTTCTTGGAGACATTCTACTGATCAGTACTGGTGTACTTGGTATAGGGACACTGCTCTATAAAGCACCATTATGGAAAGACCTTTTGACTCTTGGCGGCGTAGTATTTCTTTTCTGGTATGGCTACCAATCTGCAAAATCAGCATGGAATGGTTCAAGTCACCTAGAGTTGGAAAATTCGGACATTGCCCAGAGTTGGTTAAAAGTCGTTTTAATGGCGATGGCTATCACTTTTTTAAATCCACATGTCTATCTGGATACGGTGGTGATCCTTGGTGGTGTGACTGCTCAAATGGAACCTGATGAAAAACTACTGTTTGTTATAGGGGCACTGATTGCATCAGGGATCTGGTTTTATGGATTAGTGTATTTGGCTAACAAGTTGATCCCACTTTTTAGTAAGCCAAGAACATGGAGAATTTTAGATTCTGCGATTTCATGCATCATGTTTGGTATTGCATTGAAGCTCGCAACACCTCTGTTAAGCCAATACATATAGAACGTCTCGATAAAGCTGCATTTCCAATAACTAAACTGCTCCTGCCAGATTGGACACAGATTTTCCATACCAGAAGTTATTCGCATTTTGCTAATTTAAGTAAATGCTCTAAATTATTTCTGTCCAAGAGAGTGCTGGCGCAGTTCAAAGTAGGCACTTGCTTTGGGTTACTCGACTCCAAGTAACTTTATTGCTATGTTTCGCAAAATATATGGAGAATCTCCTGCGCGTTATTTTTCTAGATGCCGTGCAGAATAATGTGTTGACCGGCTGAGGGAAAAATGAAAACCAAAATAATAATGTCTTTTCTACTCGCTACATTGTGTGCCAGTGCCAGCGCCAGTACGAATGAGCCGAAATACCATTCTGCGCTAACAATCAAAACGGCATTCAGTGAAGACAGAGACAAGCCTGTGGAAGTCTATTACTGGTATCCCTCCACGAACGAAAAAAACAATTTCACGTTTGGTAGGGGGAACATTTTTAAATCAGTCGAAACGCAGTTAGATGCCCCTTTAGCAAGTGGAAAATTTCCCGTTGTGCTTTTGTCGCAGGGCGGAACACGGTCAGCGTTTTCCCACAGTGGTTGGATAGCCTCGAGCCTGGCGCAACAAGGTTATGTCGTTGTGGTACCAAAGCCTCCTGCACCGAACGAAATCAATGCAGAAATGGCTGTTGATGAAATCACATTCAGAACCAGTGATTTGGTGCTTGGGCTGAACGAATTAAGTTCGGTCGGGATACTGTCCGGAGGCGTAGATACTGATGCAGTGCAGGGGGTCGGCTTTTTTCTGGGCGGTACATCTATGCTGATGCTCTCCGGAGCGCAAATAAGCCCGGAGAAATATCGAACATCGTGTCACAACGCCACCAATGTAGACTGTCATTGGTTACGCGAAAATAACGTTGATATTACCAGCATCCCGGATAAAAAATTCCCCCGATTTCAGTCTGAAAACAAACTGAAATCGGTCGTCGTTATCAACCCTGAGCTAACGAAAACTTTTGTCCCTGAAACTCTGGCCTTGATGAACAATGCTATCACCGTGGTGACGCTTTCTGATCGGCTACATCCCGCACTGACACCAGCCGAATCACTTGTTGATCTTCCCAATGTGACGTTTCAAGAGATTCCTAGTGCGAGTCAGTTTAGTGCGTTCGCAGAATGTACTGAGCGTGGCATTAAAATTCTCGCATCAGAAGGGGAGGAAGCACTTTGCCAGGAGCGTGACGAGGTTTCCAGAAAGGACAATCATCAGCACATTTTGGATGTAATTCTGGCCAGGTTAACAAAGTCATAAGAGTGCAACAATGAGGAGCTTTCTTACACATTGTGTGCTTGGACCAGCAAAGCGAGAAGTAAGTTTTTGCAGGCTTATCCTTTCACCATAGTGCAAGGCCTACTAGTGACCGTGTTATTTGCTCTAACTAAGTACTTGTACCAACATTTTGAAACTTAGAAGAACACACAAAATACCAACGATTTTCTTAAGAACTTTATTTGGGAAATACTCTGCACAACGCACGCCGAGGCTAGTAGTTAAGTAGCTACTAATGGAGAAGCTGAGCATTGCAGGAAGGTATATGTATCCTAATACTAAGTTGTTCCAATCTGTGTTTCCCCATCCGTTTAACATGTAACCGAGGCTTCCTGACAGCGCGATAGGGAAACCTATCGCAGCAGAGGTACCAATAGCACGTTTTACCTCAAAATTTTGCTGGACAAGATAGGGGGTGATCAACCCCGCACGGCTTATAGAGACAAGTGCTGATACAGAGCCAATCACCGAGCCTACAGTGATATTACCGATAGCCCCATGTGGGTTAGGGTTGTACTCATTTTCAGTGTTGAGAAACATCTTATAAGCAACATACAACATGAATACGCTGAAAAAGCCTGCCAGATAGACTTCTTGTAGATACGATGCTACGAATGTGGCGCAAAATGTTCCGACTAGAACTCCGCTCAACATTTTTACTACCATTGTTGAGTCTACATTCTCTTTTTTGTAGTGAGCGCGCATGCTGCCCAATGTTGTAATAATCATCGAAGCCATTGATGTCCCTAACGCAAGATGCACTACTTCCGTATCAGCTATTCCCTGTAGTGAAAATAGAAACGCAAAAATAGGGACGGCCATTCCACCACCACCCACACCAACGAGTCCAGCGAGAAAGCCAATGCCCAAGCCTGCTGTAATGTAATAGATAATAAAGATAGGTTCGTTCATGATGGTTCTGCCTTCGATGAAATGATCGTTGCTAAAATGTTACTCGAACGCTAACTTGCTATGGTAACGTTAAGAGGACAGAAAATAATGAATAATGGCCAAAATGGAATTGAGTAAATAAAGTGACAAACTCTGATTACAGCGAATGGAAAAATGGCGCCGCACTGATCGTTAAGGAGTGGCAGCATGAAAGGAGCGACTTCAACCATTTGGATCAACGGCCACATAATTGGCACAGTCATCATCGAGGCCAGTTACTGTGTATAGATGAAGGGCTAATTCAGGTCAAAACCGATGAAGGAACGTGGATACTACCACCTCACCGAGCTGGTTGGATCCCCCCAGGTGCGATGCACAGTGTTTATTTTTGTGGTTCTCTGAAAGGTCGTTCATTACTGTTTACTCCAGAGAGTTGTGAGCGGTTTCCAATGAGACCTTGTGTTATCCAAATTAGCGATGTGTTGAAAGCCCTATCGGTTAGAGCATCGATATGGAGCAAAACAGACGATCTATCCATACAGTCTTTACGTATTCTCGCCGTAATATCCGATGAAATCGTCGATAGCCCTCATGAGTCACTCCACATCCCACTGCCCAGTGATCCGAGACTGCAAAAAGTTACTCAAGCAATTTTAATAGACCCAAACAGCAAGCATTCTGTAGAGCATTGGGCCAATATTGGGGCAGTCTCATCTCGGACGTTAAGACGATTGATTCGAAGTGAGTTAAACATGAGTTTTAGTGAATGGCGGCAACAAGTACTGCTAATACATTCATTAGAAATGATAGCTCGAGGGGAATCGGTGGGAGATATTGCACATGCTTTAGGTTATTCGACGCCCAGTAACTTTATTGCGATGTTTCGTCGGGTCTATGGCGATACACCCACGCGTTACTTTTCGAGTCGTGGCATATAGTTGCCAGAGCTTACCTAAATTAGGTTCGTTTTTATGTACTGAGGCTTTACATACATTTACTCACCCAACATAAGCAAGTGCTTCTAACTTCTTTCTACCCCAAATGAGCTGAAATCAATTTCGAAGTGGATAACAGATTCGTCGCGAACGCTACCATCTTGGTCGTAGAGTATTGGTTACCGAAACCATTAACTAATGTTAGTGAAAGGAAATTCCTGAACCCTATAGTGCTTCTTTCACCAATCTTCTGTTTGGGCCATTATTTCTAACATCCAGACGCGAAATAGCATAAGATACACGGCCTTTACTAGCACTGAGCCACTCATCGTAATGACAGATAAAACACAGCAAGCGACATTTGCCGATCTTGGCCTGATTCCAACATTAGTCGAGCGACTAGAAGCGTTGGAATACAGCCAACCGACGCCCATTCAATCCCGTTCTATTCCTGATATCCTTGAAGGGAAAGATATTATTGGTGGTGCCAATACGGGGTCTGGTAAAACCGCTGCTTTTTCGCTGCCAATCTTGCAAAAAATTGTTCAGCAAGACGAATCAAACAATCGCCGTGGCAACTTCGTTTCCCACCTGATTTTAGTACCAACTCGTGAGTTGGCATCACAGGTGGCATATAACGTCAAATCTTACTCATACCATCTCAGAGATAAGATCAAAACGGTTGCCGTATTTGGTGGTGTATCGGTGAACCCACAAATGCTGGCGCTTCGTGGTGGCTGTGACATCATTGTTGCAACGCCGGGTCGATTACTTGATCTGGTATCCAGTAACGCGATTAAGTTGGACCAAGTAAAAACGCTTGTTCTTGACGAAGCCGACCGAATGTTGAGCCTCGGATTTACCGAAGAACTGAATAAGATTCTTGCGTTACTACCAGAGAAGAAACAGACGCTGTTATTTTCTGCTACTTTCCCTGATAAAGTCACGACGCTGGCTCAGCAGTTGCTCCGCGACCCTGTTGAAGTTCAGTTGCAGAGCGCAGAAGCCAGCACTTTGGTGCAGCGCGTGTTTAGTGTAAATAAAGGTGAGAAGACGGCTGTACTCGCGCACTTAATCAAACAGCATCAGTGGCGACAGACTTTGATTTTTGTGAATGCTAAGAATGTCTGTAACCATTTAGCTCAAAAGCTGTCAAAACGCGGTATTACCGCTGAAGTTTTCCATGGTGATAAAGGGCAGGGCGCTCGTACTCGTGTCCTTGACGGTTTTAAGTCTGGCGAGATTCAAGTTCTTATTGCCACCGATATCGCAGCACGCGGCCTTGATATTGAAAAACTTCCAGTGGTGATTAACTTCGATCTTCCGCGTAGCCCTGCTGATTATATGCATCGAATCGGTCGTAGTGGTCGTGCTGGTGAAGTAGGTTTAGGGTTATCTCTTATCGATTACGACGACTACCACCATTTCAAAGTGATAGAAAAGAAAAATAAGTTCCAACTTGAACGCGAGCAGGTAGTCGGTTTTGAAGTGGAAGACGATCAGAGTGAAGCCTACTTTTTACCAATGAAGCCGCGAGCGAAGCCGGCAGGTACGGGTAAAAAGAAGAAAAAGCGTAATCAATAGAAAACGTAAACTACATGTGAGTTTACTTACGGGAGTTGCTGGAGAAAGGGAATGCTCACTAGCTTGAGTCTTCGCTTCTAGCCATTCCTTTAAAGAACAATAGAGCCCTGCTGGAGCTACCAGTAGGGCTCTATTGCTTTTCAAGATAGTGTTATTGGCGACGAGCAGGGCGTCCGCGAGGTGAACGCTTTTTAAATGCAGACGCTGCTTTAGCTTGTGACTTAAGAATAGAGTCAACGGTTAGCGGCATTGGCTCTTTAGGTTCAAGGCCATGAGGGAAGGTACGAGCTCTTGGTGGTAAGTTGTATTCTTCTTCGCTCGCGCGTGGCATACGCTTAAAGCGATAAAGGTAAAAGTTTTCTAATTTTTCTCTCGCCCATTCGGTTTTCTTTAAATACTTCACGCTACTTGCAATCGAAGGCTTAGTGTTAAAGCAATTAAAACGCATTGCTGTATCTAGAATGTCCCAGCCGTAAAAATCTACTAACTCTTGCAACATAGTCTCTAGCTTTAACCCGTGCAGTGGATTGTTCTGTTGCAGCTCGATTCTCTCTTCGTCAGTCATCATTTTTAAGGGCCTTACTCATTAAAGGGCGGAGTTTAACAAAGTATACAATGCAGAGATATCTATAGTTACTTTGCGATGGATGCGAGCGCAGTGCTCTCTACCTTGAAAGTATAAATCGGAATTGGCCGTTCTACTTAGCTCTCTGCTCAAAAATGACTCTTAAAAGTTCAAGCGTCCCAGTTCGATGTTAAATTATTGTGTAATAAGTGAGATTTTTGTTGTTCTTTTACTAATGTCTAATATTCCTACCGATAGCAATACATGCTTAATAGGTTCAAATCAAAAATTAGCCATACCACTTTCTTGGTGTGGCCTCGATGTTTGATGTGGGTGTTGTCTCGTATTGGTCTGTCTACCAAGCGAAACTCTAGTTGACGTAGTTCAACGTTGAAACATAAAAGGATGACTCAATGTCTGACAAAAGTAAGACTTTTTACAGGGATGTGCGCAAAAAACCGCATGAATTTGAAAACCGAGAAGACTTTCTAAATCATGATTTAACCGTCATGAGTTTCCGTCGCTGGGGAATTCATTTGCCCTCACGTGATTACAGTATTGAAATCGAAGACTGGGTACCTGCATTAGCAGCAACCATTGGTAAAGTGGTTATGGTCACTGCCATGGTTTCCGCTTTTGCTGCTCAGTTTGGTTTATCTCCGGAATTCATTGCAGAAAACGTGCGTTACGAATTACTTATCGCTGGAGCCCTGTTCGTCATCTTGTTTTCTGCCATCCTAAACCCGAATGCAAACTTAGCGGGAACCCATGGCCCAATGATACCGCTGATTCCTATGATCGCAGCTGCAGGAGGGCACCCTCTCGCGCTAGGTTTGATGGTATGTGTTTTTGGTTTAATTCTCGCTTTAACCAAAGGTGGCTCTAAACTCATGACTCTGACTGGTATCGGGGTTCGAGGAGGGTTGTTGATCTACCTTGGTGCTGTTGGGTTGCTCGGGCAAATTAATAAGACGGAAGCGTGGGCTGCAAGTACGGACCAAGGTTACATTTCGTTTGTGGTCATAGGCCTAACCGTTATGGTTTACGCTTACTTAGCCAAGATCAATAAACGTTGGCTCGCTATCCCATTGTGCTCTGCACTCGCGGGTATTGTTGCTTATTTGATGGGCGCTGAGTTTGCTTTTACCACAGAGCCGGGCCTGCCTAATTTCAGTCCATTCTACTGGTGGGGGGAAGATACAGGCTGGCAGCTAGGCTGGCCAACCCTAGAGCACTTTATTGCCGTGACTCCATTTGCTCTACTGGCAGTCGCTATGTGGTCCCCTGATTATCTCGGCCATCGTGTGTTTCAAGAACTTAACTACCCAAAAGAAGCGAAAGGTGTACTCATGGATGTCGATGACACGATGGTCGGAGCATCTGTTCGTCAGGGGGTTGGTTCACTCTTAGGGGGCGGAAACCTAGCTTCTTCTTGGGGAACGTACATGATTCCTGCCGCAATTGCCAAACGTCCTATTCCAGGTGGCGCACTGTTAACGGGTTTCATGTGTATTGCGGCGGCGGTAATTGGCTACCCAATGGATCTAGCAATGTGGGAGCCTGTTCTGCGTGTTGCTTTGATTGTCGGTGTATTCTTACCACTTTTAGAAGCGGGTATGCAGATGATCCATAAGCATAAAGATTCACTCAGTGCAGGTATCTGTATTTTTGCCTGTGCATTCGTTAATCCAGTCTTCGGTTGGGCAATCACGATGCTGTTGGATAACCTCGGGCTTATCGGCGACCATGAGCGTGCTAACGAACTATCGCGCAAAGATAAATATCTGATTCCTGGCACTGCGTTTATCGTTTGTGCAGGCTCCCTTGCTATTGTTGGTCAGCTTCCAGGCATTCCAGCTCTTATCGGTTAATCGAATTATGCTCTAAAGGTATAGTGAGAACAGTGAGTAAAGGGACTTGCTTCTTAAAATAGTAGACAAAAACAAAAAGCTACCTAGTACCAGGTAGCTTTTTGCATGTAGGGTTAGGCTACGGAGTTAGGCTATATGAGTGATTCAATGCCGTATTTTGCGCCGTAGTGTTCAACGACAAAATCAATGTCTTTGTCACCACGGCCTGATAAGTTGATCAAAATCGAGCCGGTTTCTCCTTGCTGCGCGAGTTTAATTGCGTAAGCGACAGCGTGTGAGGATTCAATAGCAGGAATTATTCCCTCTTCACGAGACAGCTCAAAGAATGCATCAATCGCTTCGTCATCGGTGATTGAGCTGTAATTGACACGGCCAATGTCTTTTAAGTAACTATGCTGAGGTCCAACCGATGGGTAATCCAAGCCACTTGCTACAGAGTACACTTCCTGAGGTTCACCTTGTGCATCTTTAAGCATGTAAGACTTAAATCCGTGCATGATACCTGGCTCACCGAGTGTGAGTGTTGCAGCATGCTCGCCAACCTTTTGCAAAGAGCGGCCCGCAGGTTCAACGCCGTGAATGGCGACTTGTTCATCCTCTAAGAAAGCAGTAAATAGCCCCATCGCGTTAGAACCACCTCCAACGCATGCGACGAGATTATTGGGTAACTTGCCGGTCATTTCTTTGAATTGAACTCGTGCTTCGTTACCGATAATTGATTGGAAATCTCTCACCATTTTAGGGAATGGGTGAGGGCCAACGACAGAGCCTATCGCATAAAGTTGTGTATCAGGATCTTTCAGATAAGCTTCGAATGCAGAATCTACCGCTTCTTTGAGGGTTTTGCGCCCATGAGTGGCAGGAATGACATTAGCACCAAGGATTCTCATGCGGACGACATTCGGATGTTCTTTGGCGATATCAACTTCACCCATGTAAATATCGCATTTCAAGCCAACCAATGCCGCGGCTGTAGCAAGCGCAACACCGTGTTGCCCTGCGCCAGTTTCAGCAATCAGTTTCTTCTTACCCATCTTTTTAGCGAGAATGGCTTCCCCTAAGCAGTGGTTAATTTTATGTGCGCCTGTATGGTTTAAGTCTTCGCGCTTTAGGTAGATGTCTGCTCCGTATTTTTTAGACAAGTTTTCCGCATGGAAGATTGGGCTAGGTCGTCCAACAAAGTGCTTATACAAGCGAGCGAGTTCCGCTTTAAATTCAGGATCTTTGCTGCATTCCTCATAAGCTGCGTTGATGTCATGCATGATTTGTTCAAGCTCAGGTGGAACAAAGCTACCACCGTATTCACCAAAGTATCCTTCTTCGTTGGGCATAGTGAGATCAAACGAGTTTTTCATTATTTACATCCTAGTTAACGAAAGTATTGATACTTTTATACCCAAAATTTAGAAGTGGTTGTGTGATCAGTTGCTTAAATCAGAGTTCGCGATCTAGTGCACTAGTTAAAAAGTACAGCTTGTGTAGGGGATAATAGTTGTGATGTAGAATCAGGTGGTTTGAATAGGTGCAAAAAAGCCTCGAGAGATCCTAGGCTGTCATAAGAACCTCTCGAGGCAAACAGAATGCTGGAAATACACTCTGCGATGGTGTCTGGAAACAAAAATTAGATTCGTTTCCTTTGTCAGATATTAGGGTTTTAGAATGAGTCGATGTCAGCGAAATGTCACAAGTTAATTGCGGTATTAAAAGCTTATTTTTTATTTTTGATTAATGGATTAGAAAGTAACCTAAAACAGGCTAACCTACCGCGTGTTCCGCGTCTTTTAAGTTGGACATGATCTTTCTTTGTCTCGAATCGGCGTCTTTAACCAACACGTGCACTTTGGTCCCTAAAGTAAACGTGGCGCTCTGGCTGGAAATTTTTTGTTTGACTGCATCAAATTCGAACTCTCCATTTTGAAAACTTGATAAAGGAATGAGACCTTCGATCCGGTTTTCCTCTAACTCAACAAATACTCCGAAGTGTGTGACTCCAGACACCGTCCCCATGAAGTGTTGTCCGATAAATGGCTTCATG
Organism: Vibrio sp. Y58_MX_L22; assembly: GCF_024181865.1. Lineage (NCBI taxonomy): Bacteria > Pseudomonadati > Pseudomonadota > Gammaproteobacteria > Vibrionales > Vibrionaceae > Vibrio > Vibrio sp. Y58_MX_L22. The sequence continues at coordinate 375,267 of NZ_JAMZAN010000002.1, read as the reverse complement.
TAATGACATTTCAGTGCTGACTCAACCTCTCAGCTAGGGATTATGTGCTCGTAGTTATTAGAATTTATTGATTGAGCAGATATATTTAATTTCATTTTTTCTCTTATATTCGCCAATCGCTTTTATTTTATAAACTTTATTTTTATGAGCAAAGCATGAGGCGAAGTGATTCAGATATGAATGAGATTAATTTAATTCCAAACTGGAATTGCAAGGTAGGTTGTGTGATTACCTAAAGATGTATACCAAAGTGACTTTATTGAAAGTGATTAATGATGGTGTGGGAGAGGTAAGTGATTTGGCTATATAAACTTAGATAGAGAATAGTAAGGGCAGTAATAAGTGGAAGGGGATTGTGGCACCAACAACATTGATGCCACACAAAGAATTACAGTGCAGTTACTTCAGCTGCTTGTAAACCTTTGTTACCTTGTTCAACAACGAACGATACTTTTTGGCCTTCAGTAAGAGTTTTGAAGCCTTCAGAAACAATAGAACGGAAGTGAACGAATACGTCATCACCGCCATTGTCTTGAGAAATAAAACCAAAACCTTTAGTTTCGTTGAACCATTTTACTGAACCAGTTAATTTATTAGACATAGATACCTCTATATTTGATTGTTTTAAATATTGAATTTTTAGCTAATATCAAGTGCTACTATATGATTTTAGAGATAACTATTTTGTCGCAGGAACGTAAACGAGGAATTCGATGTGGAACTGAGAGAAACTTTGATCTTTAATTACATTAATAGCTCTTTCCGTAAGAGCTGATGTGCAGTATACCGACAAAATTAATAAAGGCTAGCCTTTTCTTTTTTATTTTTTTGAGTACACCAAGCGCATTGCTTTCAAAGCATACGCTTGGTGTATAAGACGGCGTGATGTTATAGGTGGCGTCGAGCGCTTAGTGTTTTCTGGTTGGGCCGTTACGAACGATGTCTTTACCATTGTCATATACGTGCTGCGAAACCCAGCGGCCAAGGAGCAATTGGTGCTTTTCTCCTAATACGGCAACAAATGGACGGCCATCGGTATTAGAGGTGGCTAGCGCAACGCCAGTGACACCTTCAAGACCCAGAGCGCCGCTTTCTACTAAATGCAGAAATGCCTCTAACTCTTCAATCGTTTCGATTACATGGTTATCAATATTCATTGTATTCAATCTCTTCGAATTGCATTGCGGTCGCGTACTCTACCTAAGTTAAGCGTGGAAACCAAGCTTCTACGTGCGTCATGTAATGAGAGAACCTTGCCCTGCCACTAATCATCAATAAGTTAGTCTCGATAGTCCGGAACTTGCCTAGATTCAATGAGGCAGAAAACACTCTCTGGTTAGACATGAGTCACATAATGTTGTCTGGTTTATCTCATCAATACTTTTGCTATTGGATGGGGTGAAGGGGAGTGCAATAATTTGTAAAACTCTTTTCCTAAAGGCTGTTATGAAGAAAGTCCTGATTACCGGTTTTGAACCTTTTGGTGGTGACGCCATTAACCCCGCCTTAGAAGCGGTCAAGCAATTAGAGGCTGCGGCCATAAAAGGCGGTGTGATAGTTACTTGCCCAGTCCCCGTAGTTCGATATGACTCGGTGAAAGTCGTTATTGAAGCAATAGAAGCGCACCAGCCAGACTGTGTAATTACTGTAGGGCAAGCGGCCGGGCGTAGCGCGATAACCCCAGAACGTGTCGCAATTAATGTCGATGATTTTCGTATTCCAGATAACGTTGGTTATCAACCGATTGATGAACCCGTGGTGGCTGATGGTCCTGATGCTTACTTCTCGACACTACCGATAAAGCGTGTTGTGCAAACATTGCAAACGCAGGGTATACCTAGTCAGATTTCCAACAGTGCCGGAACATTTGTATGTAACCACCTTTTTTATGGCATCCAACATTATCTAAAAGACAAACCTATTCGTCATGGGTTTGTTCATATCCCATTATTGCCAGAACAAGCAGTAGATGGCAGTCAGCCTTCCATGTCTCTGGAGATGATAGTCGAAGGGCTAAGGCTGGTGGCGCAAGTTTGTATTGCCAATGAAAACGACATATTGGTCAGCGGCGGGTCGATTTGCTAGTAAGTGCTTTACAGTCCACTAAGTGTCTGAAAGCTAGTAATAAGTTCATCGTTTGATGTTGTAATAAATGTTAGCTTTGTCAAATTTCACAAGTAGCGAAAGGAGTAGCATTGAATAGTCAGGTTGGATGTTGTTCAAACTGGCACTCCCCCTAATACAGGAGGTATTAGGGGCTACCCTTACGAAAGGCGAGTTATCATGAAAAGCAACAAAAGTAAGTCTATCGCACTTATCTCTGTCGTTGTTTTCGCATTGGCTATCGCTGCGCTTAAATTCGAAAACACACTCGGAGTTCTTCCCATTGTAGTCGCTATTATCGCGTTTTTTGCCTGCGTCATTTACACCAGTATGTATCTTTCTGATATGAAGCGTTCAGAGTTGATAAGTCACTCTGATCATTCTCAAAAAATGTATACCCACGCATCACGCAATGAGCTTGATGAGCGCGATAAAAAGCGTTGAAGCGAGTCACATTCTCCGTATACTTTGCTGGAGCATTAATGCACTAACGTGTCGGAGATAAGCATGTCAAATCGAGTACCAACCAACATACTGACCGGATTTTTGGGTGTCGGTAAAACGACCACGATTTTAAATCTACTGAAGAACAAACCGGAAAAAGAAAACTGGGCGGTTTTGGTCAATGAATTTGGTGAGATTGGCATCGACGGTGCATTGATGACCGACCAAGGCGCGTTGATTAAAGAAGTGCCGGGTGGTTGTATGTGCTGCACTGCGGGTGTGCCGATGTCGGTAGGTATCACAGCATTATTGCGTCAAAAACCGGACCGTTTATTGATTGAGCCGACAGGCCTTGGTCATCCAAAACAGGTTATCGCGACGCTTACCTCACAGCAGTATGAACCTTACGTTGATCTTAAAGCGACGATTGCCTTGGTTGATCCGCGTAACTTAAGTGATGAAAAGTATCTTTCTAACCAAAACTTCGTGGACCAGTTAGACAGTGCAGATGTGGTTATTGGTAGTAAGGTTGACCTATGTTCCAGCCACGACCTTGATGTGTTTAATGACTGGGTGACGGACCAATCCCCTTCAAAAGTATTCAGTAAGCTTATTCATGACGGTGAGTTGCCGATAGAAGTCTTGGATATTGAGCGGGTTTACGGCAGCGCTTCTTCCCATATCGAGTCACATCATCATGACCACGCTCACCAAGAGCCTCAATTCCAGTTGGCGCCTGGTGAAGCCTTTGTGCGCAAAGAGAACAAAGGGCAGGGTTATTTTAGTTGTGGGTGGTTGTTTGGGGCAGAGTATAAGTTTGATTTTGAAAAGCTTTTCTCTATGCTGTCGGACTTGACCGCAGAGCGTGTTAAAGCAGTGGTCAATACGGATCAAGGTTGTTACGCGTTTAATGTTGCCAACCGAGTCGTGTCGGTGAATGAAATCAGCTTAGAAGGCTTTGAATCACGATTAGAAGTGATAGATTCTCAGCTGTTGCCATGGGATGAGCTTGAGCGAATTCTCCTTCAGTTATCTGGCATCAAACATTAAATCGCGCAAAGGTTAAACGAAAACGGTGAACCACTAATATATCTGTGCTCACCGTTTTTTCTTTTGTAGGATTTCAATGAGAAAAGTGAGATAAATCACTCAAATTCGGGTATAGTGCACGGCTAAATTTTTAAAGCTATTTTTAGTGGTTTGTTTAAGGAATACGCTCAATGTCATTTTCATCTCAAGGTTTTGCGCCAGAAGTGGTTAAAGCACTGGCAGAATGCGGTTATGAAAAGTTAACGCCAATTCAACAGAAGGCGATTCCAATGGCTCGCAAAGGCCATGATATTTTCGCTACAGCACAAACAGGTACTGGTAAAACGGCTGCGTTTTCTCTGCCTATGATTCAGCAGTTGCTAGACAGTAACCGTAGCGCTTCTCGTAAGACTGCTCGCGCACTTATCTTGGCTCCAACTCGTGAGCTTGCTGAACAAATTGCTGACAACATCAAAGCTTACACGAAGTACACGAACCTGTCGGTGGCTGCGATTTTCGGTGGCCGTAAAATGTCTTCTCAAGTAACGGCATTAGAAAACGGTGTAGATATCCTAGTGGCTACACCTGGTCGATTGGAAGAGCACATTGAACAAGGTAATGTCTCGGTCGCACACTTAGAGTTTTTAGTGTTTGATGAAGCAGACCGTATCTTGGACATGGGCTTTATTCACGCAGTACGTAAGATCATGCTAGATGTGGATACTGATCCGCAAATTATGATGTTTTCTGCAACGACTTCGAGCCAACTAAATCTGCTAGCAAAAGATATCCTGCGTAAGCCTAAGCGTATTGAAGTTGAGCGAGCGAATACGACAGCACAGACAGTTGCTCACGTGTTATATCCAGTTGATCAAGAGCGAAAAACGGAACTGCTTTCGGAACTGATTGGTCGTAAGAACTGGAAACAAGTGTTGGTATTTGTGAACTACAAAGAGACCGCAAACGACGTTGTAAAAGAGCTGAAACTTGATGGTATCAAAGCGGTGGTTTGTCATGGTGACAGAGCTCAAAGTGCTCGTCGTCGTGCGTTAGAAGAGTTCAAATCCGGTAAAGCACGTGTCATGGTGGCTACCGATGTCGCTGCTCGAGGTCTAGATATTGAAGATTTACCTCACGTTGTGAACTATGACATGCCTTTCCTAGCGGAAGATTACGTTCACCGAATTGGTCGTACAGGCCGTGCAGGTAAACAAGGTCATGCCGTTTCATTTGTAAACCGAGATGAAGAGCTCACGGTTGTTCAGGTTGAAAATCTAATCCAGCAGCGAATTCGCCGTATTGAGCTTGCAGGCTATGAACCAAAACAGCGTGAATCTTACATTGAAAAGCTGCACTCAAAACCAGCGTTTAAGAATCGTCAAGGTCGTCGTAATAACCCGAACCAGTCGGCAACAGACCAAGGGTCGGCAGAGCGTCGTCTTGCTATGGTGAAGCGCCTGAAAGCGCGTCGTGGCGCAAAGTAAATTACACAGTCTGTGTGAAAAGAGCCCCTCAATTGAGGGGCTCTTTTTGTTTTGTCGTTTCGCGTCAATTTAGGCCAAGCATATTTGGTTCACCACGATAAATAATGCGATCGTTTCCTCGGTGAATACCAAACGTAACAATGACGGGTGGGTTTTCCTCTTCACTTGTAGAGCTATCCCAATCGTATTTCAACCAAGGGATGCGATTGCCTGAGCTGTCTAAATCTAGATGGAATTGTATTTGCTCGCGCGCTGAGTCAATTTGGCTTGCAACGATATCGGTTATCCTGCCAATACTCATCGTTCCAACGCCAGAAAGCAGGGCGTTGTTTGCAGGCGCATGCGACCAAATTGGCGTGCTGAAGTAATATTCACCATTCGCCGTTGTTGAGCTGTCATCGAAGTTAGTCGTAAATCGACCGTTTTGCCAAATTTCCACATCAAGTGGCACTTTGAGCACCATGCCTTGGTTGCCACCTACATCTTGAAAGTTCAAACGACCGAATCGAATGTCCGGTTGTTGAGTGAGCATTTCGCTGTTATCAAAGAAATTTACCTCATCAACGGCTTTAGTCGTGACTATACCTATTTTGCTGCTGTCACTGTTAGTCTCTTTATTAAATGGGCCATCAGGGTATTGTTTATCTGTCGTGTTCTTTTTCCAACATGGGCTATTGTTACAAGTCGCATTGGTCGAGGGCTTCTCGATCACAAACGTTCCAACACTCGCGCTACCCAGTAGTTTCCAGCCTACCTTCTTAGGCTTAGGCGGCAAAAACCGTTCGGAGTATGAGCTTAGCTCGCCTAAGTCGAAATGTTGTTGAAGGTTAGATGAAAAGTGGACGTAGTTCTTCACGTTTTCCATATTCGCATTGAGTGCGACAACATCGTAAGTGACTTTCTCAAAAGGTTGATTCATGTAAGCAAAAGTTTGGCCATGTGGGTAGTGCCATTCTTGGTCTTGCACTTGAAAATATTTTGGGTAAAAACGACCAACGTAACGATAGCCTTCGTTCACAGTCATACCTAGATATTTACTTTCTAGGTTTGCTTTTACTCTCAAGCTCCCGACTTCTTCCCAATATAATCCATTAAAGACGAATTGATCATTCTTGGCTGAATTATGCGCCTGAGCCAGTGAGTCACTACTTTTTAGCAATTTTGAGGTTTGGTTCGCTGTCTCTGATGGCGTATGTTGCTCACTCGACAAGACAACCGATGCTGCTAGAGCGTCATCAAGCGTAAAATTACGGGTGATAGAAGCATCACAATAGCGTGCTGATTCAACAGACCCACTTACAGAGCCGTCAGGTTGCCAAATGATTGGTTTCACCGTTAGAGAGAAAAGTTCTCCGGCAGCAAGAAACCCTTCTCCTTGTTCAGAGGTGCCAGAAGGCAAAGCACGTTGGTTGTCACAAATAGCGAATGTCCATGGTCGCGAGTACACATTAAATGTTCCTTTCACTTCCACTTTGCCTTCTTCAGGGCACTCTTCAAATCCCTCACATTCAAAATGATCGGACAGTGTCACTTCAAATATGCCGGACTCGTTCGTGACAAGACCATGTTCAGACAAGCCGTCTTTAAATTCCGCTGAATAGCTAAAGTTTCCTTCACTTCCTCCTAATGGTTGAACCAATGGATGAAAAACCTTAGGAGTACCATTGTAGTTGCTTGCGACTACAGGTTCGCCGGTGGAAGCACAAGCAAGCAATCGCGTATGCACGTTTTCTGGTTTACCTGCAATAACGCGTATTTCATTTAAAGTGGCGCTTTTCGTCTTTGAGTAGGCCTCAAACATAAATGGCGTAAACATAAAGCTAACCGTTTGATGCTTGCTGGTGTCTTCTGCCATAGTGAAAGTCAGCGTGTAGTTAGTACCTAACGCGATGGTATCAATATCGTTCGGGACCACTCGAACAACGAGCTCACCATTGTCGTCAGACATAAATTGGTTTGCTTTTAATGTCTGCTGACCTTTAACCACCTCTAAAGTGAACAAGTCAGGGTGTGATAGGACAGCACTGACTTCTGCGCTTACAACTTCTCCATTATTGGTTGTTGTAGCTGTAAATTGCGGAAGATCGTTGCCGCACATCAGTGCCATGTCGTCCGATGGTGTGACGCTGAGGTTTAAGTCGTTCTCCGATGGAGGCTGCATGCTGCAATTCGGAACATCTTGAGGGGTGATTGGACAGACTTGGGAAGAGTAGTGACAATCAGCCTCGCCCAATCCACAGTATTGCGTGTATTTGTTGTCTTGTGCTTTCGTTTGTGCACTTCCTGGCGTTTGTTGGATTTCACCACAAACTTGACTAGGCTGATTTGGAGCGTTGTTGAAGTTCAATGTTTGGAAGTATTTAATTGCTGCGGTGGAACTATAGAATGAGCCACTTAATGTAGCTGACGATCCTACAGATTCAGCCGTACCATAGATCGACATATCTTTTATAATCAGAGATTTGTGCGCAGAAACATCACCGACGACAAAATGGTCTTGTAAAGGATGGTTTGTTTTTAGGTGTAGTGTTTCGCCTTGTGATTCGACCTTACCACAGATGTTTGTATTAAATATATTGGTCGTGCTGTGAGTCAAAATGTCACCAATAATGGTGTTGTACTCACCATTAATATGAAGGGCCTCACCTGTTAGCTCTATATCCCCATCGATGAGAACGTTATGCAGCTTTGTTGGATAAGCAGATAGAAGATCACCATAGATAACAGTGTGCTTGTTTTGGTAATCGTCGAGGTTTGATGCTTTCTCATTGTTAACCGTTAATCCGGTAGCGAGGGCGTGTAGAGAGATACGTTTATTGGGTTCACCAATCGTATTATTCCCCTCTAACACAATTCCATAATCTGCTTTTAACGTTATCTCTTTTTCCGGTAATAATGAGGAGACAATTTTATCACCAGCGGGTAGGACTAGTTTCCCTGTACAGCGATAAGTCGTGCCATCGCTTTCGATACTAAAACTCTTGTGTGAGCAAAGTTGAGCTAACTCAGATAGATCTTTTACGTCATAAGTGGTGGCGTGTGAGGTTAGCGGTAAAAAAAGAACCGCAGTGAAAATACTGCAAAGACGCATCATCAAATGTCCTAATGAGTGGAACAAGATGGCATCAAGCGAGCGTGAGCAAATGCTCACTGAAATTGGAATAGCTGCGGTAATTTTTTGTTTTGAAGCCGCTTAGTTATTGAACTTTGGTTATTTTTTATTTCGTATGTCATACCAAAGTTTAGCGGCTTTATTACAACGTAAGTGTCAGGTTAGTTCAAGAGGCAAGTGTGATGTGTGTCGATTTATATGTGTAACTATTTGTTAGTTAAGGATAATAAGTAAGCATGTTGGTTCAGAATCAGGAAGGAAGCGATCCTGATTCTGAATGTTTATAACGCTATGCAGCGTGAACGATGAGTGGAGCCATCTGATATAACTCTTCTAGTATGGCTTTCGTTTGTCTCGAATACACCAGACAATCTCGATCGCCAACGAGCTGAATTGCTCTCACTTTACCTGCAACCAAACATTGCCTAATCGTGCGTAGAACCATTTGGATATCAATTTCTGACGCGCCATCAAGGCTGTTTTTGGTTTTTAGAGATCCAAGGTCGATGCTAATGATTATTTGGTCGCAGTGGTCTAGGTAATTGCCGATCTGTTGCTTAACGTTATTGCGATGACGAAAAGAAAACTCTTTCTCGGTCACCCAATCACAACCTTGATCTTCCGCGTATTCCCACGTTTCCTGCTTCGTCTCTTGCTCACTGACGCCAGCAAAAAACAATCGTACGTTTTGATAGCGAGAAAGAGCAAAATGGAATGCAGAGCCTAAGCGTGGCTCAAGTGTCGGTTTCAAGTTCATGTTATGCCCGATATTTACGACACCCACTTCGTCTCGATAGGATACGACCACAGGTAACATGGACAAGATTGCCTCGGTACAGTTAGTGACTAAAACCGGAATTGAGTGACGAGAAAGCGAAAGACTTAACGCTTCCTGAAACTCGCCATTCTCCAGTTTGTCGTGGTTGAAGTGCCCATAGTTTTCAGCAGTTTCGTGATCATGTTGTTGGTAAAGCCAATCACTAGCATTTTCCAAACTTTGATCAGCTAATTCAAACGCGCCCTTAGACATGGGTGGCAAATACTCACACACTGTCATAAAAGAAAAAGGGTAATGCTGCGGCTGTTTCACGGTGTGGTGGAGTTTATAGCGTTTGAAAAAGCTTAACATGATGAATTACCTTTCTGGTGGTAGTGCCCTTGCCGCTTGCAGTACATGTAAAATAATGCGCTGCTTATCCTTTTCGACTCGGTGGGCCGGAGCCATCACCGAGACTGCGCCAATCAGTTTGCTTCCTTTCATTACCGGTGCGCTAATACCTGAAACACCAGGGTCAATCTCAGAAGTACTGACGGCATATCCGTGTTTACGGATGGTTGTGAGCTCTTTTTCCCACTCGTCGCGTCGGTGATCTTGATTAAAGTATCTCAAGATTTTCTCGCATCGACTTTGAGGCATAAAAGCGAGCATCACTTTAGATGAGGCACCGCGCAGCAGAGGTTGACTTTGACCCTGGACGAAGCTGCAACGCAGCGCCTGCATACTTTCTTTCTGTCTGACACAAAGCGCACGATAACCCGCTGGTACCATATAAGCGGCCATTTCCCCGGTTTGTTGTACCAACCTAGCCAGTATGGTTTCGACCATGTCGAGCCCATGTTGCGCGGTCTCATAGCTGTGCATGAGTAATAATGCCGCCGGACCAACGACAAATGTCTTGTCGTGAACGCTTTCTTCGATCAAGTTCCACTCTTTAAGCAGTTTTAAGTGTCGGTAAAGGCTGCTTAAAGGAACGTTCAATTGCTCGCTTAGCGTTTTCGCAGAAACTGGGAACGGACTAACTGCAACTTGCATTAACAACTGCAGTGATTTTTCGTTTACCTGGTTAGCATTAGCTTTGTTTGTCGTCATGAGAGTGTTGTAACGTGTTGTAGGAGTTACGACAAATATAATTCTTAATCACTGAGAAAAGAAAAATAATTTTAATGGGTAATTCTTACATGATGAGAAACAGACAGGTAAAGACTTTCGCAAGTACCGATAGACATAACATGGTGTCGAATTAAAGTCTCAGGTTTGAGGCGCTTGATACTAAATTGGAACAGGAGTGATTAAGACATTGTTTAGTTTGCGGTATTACTCAGCGTTTCGCATACTGAGTTAATCCAAACAAATAATGTTAAAAACGTGAGTTGCTAGCGGGTATCGGAATCGAGGTACCATCTCAGTAAATCGGTTTTATAAAAGGTTACTTTTATATGCTGAATAAGGCGATTTTTAAAAAAGCCATCATTTTCCTTCTGCCTATTCCCTTGGTTATTGGAGAGGTTTTGTATTTAGCTCGTGAAAGCGTGCAAAACAATCTCAATCATTTATTAGAAAAAAATGTGCAAATTGCAGATGAAATTTTATTCCAAATAGAGACAGAAAACCGCACGGCGTTGCTACACCCTGAACGATGTGAAGAGCTCCAGCAAAGCTTAATGTTTGAACGAGATATTGAAGAAATGCTCATTGTGAAAGAGGGAGTCATTACTTGTTCTTCGAAATTGGGAAGTATCTCTAAACCGTTAGCTGAGCACATCGCCTTTCCCAAGGGACAAACGCTAGCGCTTGGTAGTGTTGATAGCTTGTACGATCAGTTCTTGCTAGTGGTAACGGAAGGAGAGCGGGGTTATCAAGCCGTAACGATTATCGATCATGACTACTTTAATGCGACAATAGGGTTTAACAACGATTTACGCCTAAAACGCTCTGCGCTGTTTATCCATGATCAAGTTTCACCAGAAGGAGCATTAAGAGCGGGAAGTAATCCTATCGGTATCAAATCGTCGCAAATGTTTGAGTATGAAGCTTTGAGCGAAGCCAGCGATCTTTTCGTCAAACAGAGAACACTTTCCTATTTTTTGTACTCAATTCCAATTATTTTCGTTATCTACCTTTGCTTGTATGCGTTGAATAAGTTTATTGATCCCCATCGCAATTTGATACTGGATCTTAAAAGAGCGATAAAAAGAGGAGAGTTGACCCTGTATTACCAACCGCAAGTTAACGTTGATACCGGTCAGTTATTCGGGTTTGAAGCGCTAGTGCGATGGGAGCATCAAAGTAAGGGGTTCATTTCTCCGGATGAGTTTGTCCCTGCGGCAGAGCAAAGTGGATTGGTTTTTTTACTTACTGATTTCGTTCTGGATAAAGCGGCAGAGGACTTCAGTAAATTAGGCTTTGATCAGCCAGTCCACCTTGGTATTAACGTGCCGCCTGGTTATTTAGTCGGACCAAACGCGATCAGAAAAATTCAATTGCTCGACAGACAGTTGAGCCGAAACAAAGTCTCATTAGGGGTAGAGATAACGGAGCGTCAGCTCATTGATTCAGAGGCGAGAAAATGCATTGCAGCGCTGCGAGTGCATGGTATTGATGTGCTGATCGATGATTTTGGAACTGGCCAAACCTCGTTAGCATTTCTACAGCACATGCGCATAGATTACTTAAAAATCGATAAGTGTTTTGTCGAAACTATTGGTATTCCTAGCCTTAGTGCTTCTGTCTTAAAAGCGATGGTTCACTTCGCGGAAGAATTACAAGTACAATTGATCGCTGAAGGCGTGGAAACCATAGCGCAAGCTGAACACTTAAAGCAGATGGGAGTGAGATATCATCAGGGATACCTGTACTCCAAACCATTACCTTATGAGCAGCTTGCGCAGCGAAGTCATTATGATTGGTAGACGTTAGCTCTATAACACTGAGCATTTTCATCAAACACAAACTCTAACTCATTTTTGATGCTATCTAAGCGGTCTTCTTGGTAGTGAGACACATACAATAGTTGGCTTAAATTCTCTCTAGCGATGAGTTCAAGTGTGTTCTTAACTAACCGTCTACCCAAAAAATCTAACCCTTGATACGGCTCGTCCAAAATCAATAATGTGGGTTGTTTCACGATGGCTCTTGCAATCAGTAACAGTCGCTGCTGGCCGTACTCTAATTGCTTAAATGAGGTTTTTTTGTACTGGCTCATATGTAAGATATCGAGCCACTCGTTTGCAATATCCATCTCTTTGCGAGTTGGCTGGTTATACAACCCGATCGAATCGTAAAATCCTGACAAAATGACTTCTAATGCGCTGCAATTGACTCGATATTGGAGGTGTAGCGCTGAAGACACCATGCCGATATGCTGCTTAATTTCCCAGATTGTCTCGCCAGTACCACGCTTTTTACCAAAAATATCAATGTCATTGCTGTAGCATTGCGGATGATCGCCAAAGATCAATCCAAGTAAGGTACTCTTTCCACAACCATTTGGACCTTTGACCTGCCAATGTTGGCCCTTGTCTATGCGCCAGTTCAAGTCAGTAAAAATCTTCTTATCGGTGTATTCAACAGCCCCATTCTTTAGTTCAAATATTGGGTTGTTGAATGGCGTCGAGTGCTGATGCTGACGTATCAAGCTCATCATTTCTTCACTCTGTTGTTCTGACTGAGATTTAATTTGTCCAATGATTGGATGATTATCCCAACTGGACTTATCCATTGTACTATCAAGTTTTCCTGCACTGAAAAGCGCGATGCTATTGATCCACTCAGGCATGTCAGATTCGCGAGAGAAGGTTATGAGTAGTTGCACATTTTGAGAAAGCGAGTGTAAATAGCGAGCGAGAGCAGCTCGGTGCGCAATATCTAAGCCAGTAAATGGATTATCGAGTAATACTAAGTCAGGTTGTGTGGCTAAAGCTCGGGCGAGCATTACTCTTCTGGTTTCTCCGGTAGAGAGAACGCGGAAGCCACTATCTCTAAGATGGCTTAGGTCGAGATCATTAACTAGCTGTTCAGTTAAGTTAGTGTCTTGGCTCTGCTCTAGGATTAATGAATAAACAGTGCTTCCTTGGTCGATACGATTAAGAAAATCCGTATCATCCTTTTCTAATTCTCTTTCCAGTAATCGCTGTTGCTCTGATAACGACACTTGCGCAACGGACAGCCCATTTAGCTCAATTTCCCCACTATTTGGTGACATTTCATCACAAATAAGGTCTCCAAGCAGAGAGCCAATATCTCCATCCGCGCTGAATATCCCCCAAGACTGCTGAGTGTTAATTTTCCAATCGTCAATAAACAAGTGTGTCGTATTTCTCTTAGCTGCAAGCTGACGAAAGTGAATAGTCATTGTGTTTGTCTTCCTTGTTTTCGTTTTAGTGGATTACTTATAACAATTTACGAACTCAGTACGGAAGCGCTTTTGTGTATTAATTTTGAACAGTGCTCAGTCTTGTGCATATCAACGAAGCCTTGTATTAGAGGATAAAAATGCGACTAGAGTCATTAAGTAACAAGTAAGCTTGTCAATAATTTTGTTTTATTTTTGAATCAACCTATCATTATGCATGTAAATGTTATGCTGATAAATTCATATTTGCCGTTTGTTAATTAATCAATGTAAGGACACATGTTTATGAGTGAAACGGAATACGATTACCCTTCGAGTTACAGCCTAGTTTCCATTACCGATACCTCCAGTTACATCAAATATGCCAGTGAAAACTTTAATGAAGTCGCGGGGTTTGATGAAGGGGAGCTTATCGGTAAACCCCACAATGTTGTGCGTCATCCTGATATGCCAAAACAGGCTTTTAAAGATTTATGGACTCACCTGAAAACTGGCAAACACTGGATGGGAATGGTCAAAAATCGACGTAAAAACGGCGGCTATTATTGGGTTGACGCGTTTGCTTCTCCCATAAAATCTAATGGTGAAGTTGTGGAATACCAATCAGTGAGATTTAAACCTGAGCGTATACACATCCAGCGAGCGGAAAAAGCGTATTCGAAGCTTCGAAATAATCGTAAGCCGTGGAAAATGTATCTTCCTCGTACACGTTTGTGGATGAGATCGGCCTTCTTCCTTTTAATTTCAAACCTTCTTGGCTTACTCATTCTACAAATGAATCAATCACCAGTGATAGCGTTTGGCGTTGTTGCGTTACTTTCCGTTTTCTCTATTTATGTATTAACCAGACCAGTTGAGAAGCTCGCTAAACAGGCTAGGCAAGACTTCAACAATCCACTCATGGAATATATTTATTGCGGAAGGATCAACGATCTGGCTGAGATTGAGCTGGGTATGAAGATGCGTAAGCAATTTGCCAATGCGCTATTGGGGCGCGTTGGCGTGTCTGTAAAAGACTCTTGCGAAAAAACGCGCGCAAGTGCTAACAGTGCTGCGACAAATAGCCAGCAAGTGACGGAGAACTTAAGCGCACAGAAAGTGGAGATTGACTCGGTCGCAACAGCGGTCAACGAGATGCAAGCCTCTTCATCTGAGATATCAAATAATGCTCAAGCGACCGCCGAGGCTACGTTAGAAGCGCAAAATACGATGATAGACAGCCGTAGCGTTATCGATAATGTTAACCAATCGGTACTAGAGCTGGTGGGTGAGCTCGGCGAAATATCTAAAGTGGTCATACGTTTGAACCAACAAACCGAGCAAATTGGAACCGTTGTTGAAGTCATCAATGGTATTGCCGAACAAACTAATTTATTAGCGTTGAACGCTGCAATTGAAGCCGCGAGGGCAGGCGAACAAGGCAGAGGGTTTGCCGTTGTAGCAGATGAAGTGAGAACCTTAGCTAAAAGAACTCAGGAATCGACAACAGAGATTAAATCGGCCATTGAAGGGATTCAAAATGGGAGCAAATCAGCGGTTTCTGCGTTAGAGAAAGGTAATGAAATGTCGACCGGAACGGTAACATTGTTAGGTACTGCTTTGGATAGCATTCAACAACTGGAGTCCCTTGTTCAGGACGTCGTCGAACGAAACCAACAAATTGCGGTCGCGATAGAAGAGCAGGTTTATGTAACGGATGAAATAAATGAAAACATCCAGTCGCTTAATTTAAAGTACAGTGAATCGTATGAACTGATGACTGAAACGAATCATATGAACACCAAAGTGCAAAATTGCACCAATGACCTGTCTGAAATGATTAAAAAGTTTGCTTAAACTTTAGAAAATCGAAGTTAAAAGCCCGCTAAACATTAGCGGGCTTTTAACTGGAATATAGTGAAGTGCTGGATTCGTTTACGAGCGAGGATTTCTAAATCTCGTTTTTGTAAGAGCTAAAACGACGAAAGCTCGCAATAAATGCGAGCTCTCTAAATAAGTGGCGGAGAGATAGGGATTTGAACCCTAGATACGCTATTAACGTATGCCGGTTTTCAAGACCGGTGCTTTCAACCACTCAGCCATCTCTCCGTTGTGGGCGGTATAATAAGGAGCATAGTCCGACTTGTAAAGTGCTGAATTATAATAGAAGTACTGTTTGCTTGTTTTATGATCACTGATGTGATGTTGGACAGTTTGAAAGCGGAGTGAAAAAGGGACAAAAAGTACCAATTTATAGAGTTTTTACTTTATATTGGCGCACGTCAATAAAATGGTGTTTTATTGTTATCTTGCTGATATATAAGACATAACATGCTTTTAGGGTACATGTGTTCGCCCGAAAGTATTTGCAAGACTTTGTGAACTAATTCAAAATTAACTGGTATAGCCAGTTGTGCTTAGAATTCTTAAGGGTGTTTATGAAGGTCACAAATCTATTTAAAGACAAAGTTGATGCGATTTCTGCTCATCAATCCGAGTTTATGAATTGGATGTCTCCAACGTTACGCGATTATTGGAGTGACTTTTTGGGGAAAGCTCAAAATAGCTTTCTTTTCTCAAAAGTTCGTGATCACCAGCAGCCAGCCGTCAACGAAGAAGTTGCACCTCAACCTGCACCGATCGTAATGGCACCTGAGGCTCAAAAGCTTTATGACGAGTTAAGTGAAAAAATTGGCGAAGTTATTCACACTGGTGATTGGGTTCATGTGTCTCAAGAACGTATTAACCAATTTGGTGCGGTAACGGAAGACATGCAATGGATTCATACTGATCCAGAGCGTGCTTCAACTGAATCTCCATTTAAGACAACTATCGCTCATGGCTTTTTAACATTAGCATTGCTGCCTAAACTGACGGATTCAGTTGATCCAGAAAAGCCAATGTTCCCAACAGCTAAAATGGTAGTTAACTTGGGTTTAAACCAAGTCCGTTTCCCTTACCCTGTCAAAGCAGGCAATAATGTTCGTGCAGTCAGCACGTTAACAAAAGTAACGCCAATCAAAAAAGGTTTGGAGATTGAGCGCGAAATTAAAGTGGAAATTGAAGGTATTCGCCGACCTGGTGCGGTTGTGGTCTCTGTAATTCAACTGCATTTCTAATTCCGAAACCGGAGAGAACACTACATAGGAAAAGAGAGCATCAAGGTGCTCTCTTTTTTATTTTTACTGATTAAAGTTTTTTACTGGCGTATAACCGTAATCTGCAATCGCTTTTTGTCCCTGCTCTGAACGAAGGAAAGCGATAAAACCTTTACCTGCATCGCTAATCTTATCTACTTTGTATAGCACTAGGAATGGTCGCGCCAACTTGTACTTATGATTGCTAATGTTTGTCGAGGTTGGGTCAATACTATCTAACTGAATCGCCTTGATCGAGCGATCTACTGACCCTACAGAGATAAAACCAATGGCGCGAGTGTTATGGTTAACAATGGTTTTTACCATGCTGTTGCTGTTTACAACCAAGTTGTTTGGGCTGATATCCGAGACAAGGCGATCATTAACGATTTTGGTCAGTCCCAGCAAGCTTTCGAAGCTGTAACGTGAACCTGAAGACGCTTCTCTAGTAACCACCGCGATAGGCTGATCTGCGCCCCCGACCTCTTTCCAATTCTTAATCTTACCTTTGTAAATATCAAACAGCTGTTGCTGAGAAAGGTTTTCTACAGAGTTGGTACGGTTTACAACAACAGCGAGGCCATCATAAGCGATAGGGTATACATTGAGATCTTCACCTTTTTCGCTTTCAGTCAGATAGCGAGAGCTCATGCCTATTTCGGCTACTCCTTTATTGACCATGGTGATACCAGCACTCGAACCAATGCCCTGAACAGCAACGTAATCGTCTGGGTGTGTTTTGTTATATTCCTCAGCAAGTACATCCATCACACGAGCAACCGAAGTTGAACCCGAGATGTTGATTTCTTTTGCAATGGTAGGGAGGGAGACTGCTATGGCCAATAACGTCGCCACAGTAAAACGTAACATATTAAACTCCATATACGGGATAAAGCAGAGTTTATGATATTGCGTTCAGGTTACACTTTTGTGAACTGTTAGCGCTAAACAGGGGAATTGTTTCTAGTCAAGAGGTGATGGAGCTAGCGTTTCCAAGTGGACTGAGATGATAATCTGGGCAAATGATAATATAGCTATCTTATACTTGAGTTAGGTAGATAACTACCATCGGTGATGATGTAAAGGTTATATACTAGGATCGGCAGCTCTAACTATCATCCATCGGGAGAACGTTGATGTCAGTGTCCCAAATGGCGACAAGTCGTTTATACAAATCAGTTCAATCGCTCTGCTCTGCGCGTAATGCTAACTTGCCTGTCGAACAGGGCAAGTGCCTCTATGAGCTAGTAGAAAATGGCGTTGAGCTTCATCGGGCGCATTTTCTCCTCGACTCCCAGCATAGCGAGTATACTTCTCCCGTCGCGAAGATCATGTTTGATGAGGACAACCAACTTTGGTATTTCTATGTTCCCACATATCACAACGAGCTGTTAAGGTGGGTGCCTTATAAGCCACTTCCATTTAGCCGAATGCTTGAGGACTTACTCAACGAATTGGAGCGTGATCCTCAAGCGTGTTTTTGGGAATAGGGTGAGCCCAACGGATGCGAATGCCGACATGATTTATACTTTAGGCTTAACGACTTGGTTTCTAAAGTCTTTGGGGGTCATGTTGTAAACGGATTTAAATGCTGTACTGAAATGCGCTGCACTTTTAAAACCAGACTCAAACGCTATTTCTGTTATTGATTTTTCTGACTTGCGCAGTTGGGTTGCTGCGAAGTTTATCCGTTTCACCTTTAATATCTGAGAAAACGAAAGATCATCTGCGGCGAGGCGACGTTTTAAGGTCGCGATGGACATGCTCATATGAGCCGCTAAGCCTTCTAGCGTGATGTCTTTTTCAATATTACCCTCAATGTACTTAATGGCTTTTTGAGAGTCGCTCAGGCTACTTGCATCATCTATGATAGATAGGATGTTTGGCTCTACCTCAACCATCAACGACAGCAATGCCATTGCGATATGGCTTTGTGTGTAGTCTGGAGCGTTGCGACTCGCTAACTTAACCAACATGTCCTTCAATTGTGCTACTTCGCTACTGGATTGCGTTGAAAAAGGATAGAAGCGCCTTTCTTCCGTTTTGGAACGTAGCATCGGGTGCGCTTTCTTAAAGTCACAGAATATATTTGGGTTGAAGACTAAAGCCAATGCTTTAAAGCCTCCGTCACTAGAGACGGCTTCTGCACTGCTCAGATCTGCGGAGTTATAGAGTGTGAAATCTCCGGCTTTAAGTTCAAATTGCTCACCATTAGGTTGATGAACTAATAGGGCACCTTCTTCAACAATATATAACCCATTATGTGTTGCAGTGTAACGCTCACTTTTGCGCGCAGTGAAGTGATTAAAGCGAATGATCTCAATGTTCGGCATACTCGTTCTTATCGTTTTACATAACAAATAAAAAAGGCGCTCAATAGAGCGCCTTTTAACTTCATTCGGTATTATTCACTTACAGTCTGTTCTGTTTGTGCTGCTGGTTGTTCAGCGAATACCTGGGTTGGCTTTGCAACTAAACTGCGGTTTTCTTGGTTTACGTCCGCAAGGACAATTTCCAATGTATCCCCAAGTTTGTATACGACCTCTTTATCGATAGAGATTGTACCGTTGTCGCCATTGCACTCAATTCTTTCTTTATTATCAAGAATTAGTGCACCAGGAATAAAGGCTGCTGCGCCATTTTCGAGAAGTCGGACACGTGCGCCTGCACGATTAATATCGAAAATCTCACCTGTGAAACAAGTTTTCTTGCTCGGCTCATCAGCAAGCGTGCGTGCATATAGCCAATCTGAGACATTTCGCTCAGCGATTTTATGATGTTTACGATGTAGAGCTAGCTCTTCGCCTACTTGGTCATCTGGTTTTTGTACGGGTTCTTTACCAAGGATGACGGCCTTCAACATACGGTGGTTGATCATATCACCGTATTTACGAATTGGTGATGTCCAAGTTGCATAGATGTCTAAACCCATTGCGTAATGAGGCAGAGGCTGATTACCCACCTCACTGTATGCTTGGAACTTACGAATGCGGTTATCTAGATAAGACGTTTCTTGAGCTGCCAACCAGCGGCGCAACGCAGCAAAGCCTTCTAGTGTAGCAATAGACTCCGCTGTGAACTCCAACTGGCCTTCTGGATTGACAAGTTGAACCACTTCTTCAATCTTCTCGTTCTTGATACCTGCATGCGTATTGAAGACACCTGTTTCAAATTTATCGCGTAATGTACGACCTGCACAGATGTTTGCGGTAATCATGGATTCTTCAACAAGGCGGTTTGCACTGCGGCGCATGTCTGCGTGGATAGCGATTACATCGTTATCTTCACTGAGCTCAAAACGGTAGTCAGGACGATCAGGGAAGACCACTGCGTTTTTCTCACGCCATTCAGCGCGAGCAAGAGAGAACTCATAAAGATCACGAACGATGGTCGCGATCTCTTCAGATGGCGTCCATGCTTCAGAG
This sequence comes from Vibrio sp. Y58_MX_L22, assembly GCF_024181865.1. Taxonomy (NCBI): domain Bacteria; kingdom Pseudomonadati; phylum Pseudomonadota; class Gammaproteobacteria; order Vibrionales; family Vibrionaceae; genus Vibrio; species Vibrio sp. Y58_MX_L22. The sequence continues at coordinate 355,422 of NZ_JAMZAN010000002.1, read as the reverse complement.
CTGCCGTTTTCTAACCAATCAGACACGTGATCGTATGCTAGGCGTGCATGTGATTTGATGTTTGCCGCGAAGAATTTAATATCGTCGCCAATCACACCATCTTTACTTACCGTTACGGTACAGCAAATAGCAGGGCGGGTTTCACCTTCAATCAGAGAACATAGGTTGTCCGCTAAATCACGAGGTAACATCGGGATGTTGCGGCCTGGAAGATAAATAGTATAGCCACGCTCACGCGCTACTTTATCCATTTCATCTTCAGGTGTGATGTAGGCGGTTGGGTCCGCAATAGCGATGGTGAGTTCGAAATCGCCAGATACGGTTTTCTTCGCGTACAGCGCATCGTCCATATCTTTAGTCGATTCACCGTCGATAGTGACGAATGGAACATGAGTCATGTCTACGCGTTCTAGCTCCGCGTCGTCTTTCAGTTCCCAGTTATCGATGCCTGCTGGCTCAGAGTTTGGTAGATCGTTTTGAGCAAGCGTTACCCACCAAGGCGCAATTTTATCATTCGCGTCAGTGATTTTTTCAGAAATTTCTACGAAGAAAGAATTATCGCCTTTTAGAGGGTGGCGAATAAGATGTGCGACAACCCAATCACCTTCGGCGAACTCGTCAGGTTTTAGACCTTTCTTTAGTTTCGCTTTAAGAGATAGCTTTTTAAGCTGTGGGTGATCAGGTGCTACGTTGAGCTTGCCTTTGAACATTTTTACTCGACCAATAAAGCGAGTCACGGCTTGTTCCAGCAGCTCTTGTGGCTCTGCAACTTCGCGTTCATTTTCGGTGCGGATAATGGCGATGACTTTGTCACCGTGCATGCACTTTTTCATGTACGCAGGCGGGATGAAGAAGCTCGTCTTACTGTCCACTTCCAAAAAGCCAAAGCCTTTATCTGTGGCTTTTATTGAGCCTTCTTTTTTAGGCAGGTTTTCTTGGATTTGCTGCTTAAGCTGAGCGAGTAGTGGGTTATCTTGAAACATCTTTTCTTAAATTACCTATGGAGTTGGGCACACTATAATCATTGCGAGCTATTATTACTACCTGTGGAGCGTAATTTCGCCGTGAATTTTGCCAATTTAACCACGAGAAATTGGCTTAAATATTGATGAAATTCTCATCTGTGAGTTACGCGAATCTACGGGGAATGGTAGGGTTGGTGGAAAAACATGCTAAAAATACCATTGTTGAGAATAAATTGTGATGTAATTCAATTTTTTCTGGATTTTTTTATGCTTTTAAGGAATAATCCGCCTCCCTTAGTCGTCCCTAATGGCTTATCGCGGTTGTGTACTGTGCTGTGTTCCCGTCTGAATGGAATCAGTATCTGGATGGATCAGTATCGAATTGGAAGAGCATATGGGACTGTTTTTTTGTTTAATTAAGTAGGATCCCAATGCAAGATTCTGTTATTCAATTCAGTGATTTATCTCTGAATGATTCTATCCTTTCTGCTCTAGACGGAATGGGTTTCGTGTCACCAACTCCAATTCAGGCTGCGGCAATCCCACACCTATTGGAAGGTGCTGACGCGCTGGGTAAAGCTCAAACAGGTACAGGTAAAACAGCAGCGTTCTCTCTGCCTCTTCTCAACAAACTCGATCTAAACCAACGCAAACCGCAAGCGATTGTACTTGCTCCGACTCGTGAGCTGGCAATTCAGGTTGCAGCGGAAATGAAAAACCTTGGTAAAAACATCAAAGGTTTGAAAGTTCTAGAGATTTACGGTGGCGCATCTATTGTCGACCAAATGCGTGCTCTTAAAAGTGGCGCTCATGTAGTTGTTGGTACTCCAGGCCGTGTTCAAGATCTTATCAATCGCGAACGTCTACACCTAGACGAAGTTAGTACTTTCGTTCTTGATGAAGCAGACGAAATGCTAAACATGGGTTTCGTAGATGATGTAACTGCGATCATGGAGCACGCTCCAGAGTCAGCACAACGCGTTCTGTTTTCTGCAACTATGCCTCCAATGCTGAAGAAGATCGTTGAACGTTTCCTTCGTGACCCTGTAACGGTTGACGTTGCTGGTAAAAACCACACTGTAGACAAAGTTCAACAACAGTTCTGGGTAGTGAAAGGTGTAGAGAAAGATGAAGCGATGTCTCGTCTTCTTGAAACTGAAGAAACTGACGCGTCAATCGTATTCGTACGTACTCGTCAAGATACTGAGCGTCTGGCTGACTGGCTATCTGCACGTGGCTTCAAAGCAGCTGCACTGCACGGTGACATTCCTCAGTCTCTACGTGAACGTACTGTTGATCACATCAAACAAGGTGTTATTGACATCCTAGTTGCAACTGATGTTGTAGCTCGTGGTCTTGACGTTCCACGTATTACGCACGTATTTAACTACGACATCCCATTTGATGTTGAGTCATACATCCACCGTATCGGTCGTACTGGCCGTGCTGGACGTAAGGGTAAAGCGATCCTTCTAGTTCGCACTAACCAAATTCGTATGCTTCGCACTATCGAGCGTGTAACTAAGTCATCTATGGAAGAAATCCAACTTCCTCTACGTGACCAAGTTGCTGAAGCTCGTCTAGCTAAGCTAGGCGCTGAGCTTGAAGCAGAGAAAGAGCACAAAGCACTAGACAAATTTGCTGAGCTGGTAGAGAAACTACAAACTTCTCTAGACATCGACCCAGCAACACTTGCTGCTATGCTTCTTAAGCGTCAGCAAGGCAAACGTCCTCTGTTCTACATTGGCGAAGACCCAATGGTTGAAGCAATTGAGCGTGACAAGCAACGTCGTAAAGAGCGCCGTGAAGGTGGTCGCGACGGCGGTCGTAACTTCAACAACCAAGACTGGGATACTTACCAGCTTCAAGTTGGTCGTGAGCAAGGCGTTCAAGTTAAAGACATCGTTGGCGCTCTAGCAAACGAACTAGGTCTAGGTAAAGGTTCTATCGGTGCGATCAAGCTAGCTCAAGGTCACACATTCGTACAGCTACCTAAAGCAATGACTTCAGACGCGGCGAACAAGCTAAGCAAACTACGTATCCGTCAACAAGATGTTGGTGCTGTAGTATGTGATTTCGATGATTTCCGCGAGTCTCGTGGTGGTCGCCGTGACGGTGGTCGTCGCGATGGTGGTCGTCGTGATGGCGGTGGTTACCGTGGCAACCGCGAAGGCGGCAACCGTGGTGGTGATCGTCGTGAAGGCGGCCGTCGCGAAGGTGGCTTCCGTGGTAACCGTGACGGCAACCGCGATGGCAATCGTGAAGGTGGCGAACGTCGTTTCGATCGCAACCGTGGTGGTGATCACCGTGGTGCACATCGTGGTGAACGTGGTCACGGTCGTGGCCGTCGTACAGACGCATAATCACGAGTGATTAAAGCGACGGTTTAAGTCGCTACAAAAAGAATTGAAAGCCGAGCAAAGCGCTCGGCTTTTTTATGCGCGTCTAATACGGTTTTGCTTTTCATCGTGTTTGTTTACCCAACTTATTACTTCGTCTAAGGGCAGGGCAGGACAGAACAAGTAACCCTGAATGATGTCACAGCCTCGACTTCTCAAAAAATGTAGTGTGTCCATGTCTTGAACGCCTTCTGCTACGACCGAATACCCTAATCCATGTGCTAGCGCAATCGTGTTCTCAACGATAGAGCGGGAGCCTTCTGTGCGGCTTGCTGTGGAAAGAAATGAGCGGTCGATTTTAATTTGATCAACCGGAAGATCTCTTAACAGTGACAAAGATGAATACCCAGTGCCAAAATCATCCAAGCTGATCTTTATACCTAATCCTTTTATTTGATGAATTAAGGGGTTGAGCTCAACGACCCTATCGATCGCCATCGTTTCAGTGATCTCTAAACTTATTAGGTCAGCGAATTGCGGGTTTACTTTGAGCAAAGTTTCTAAGCGATTAAACAGCAAGTTAGATGAGAGATCTTTCGCTGATAAGTTTACGTGGACAGGAAGCTTAATGCCTTTCTCTATAAATGTTTGCAGATCCCTTTCTACTTGGTTAAGAACCCACATGGTAATGTTGTGCACCTGATTGCTACGCTCTGCGATAGGAATGAAGTCGTTGGGTGAGATCGTTTTACCATTTTCGTCATGCCAACGAATCACTGCTTCAAAACCGACAGCTAAGTTAGTGTGTGCATCAATCAACGGTTGGTAATACAACTGAAACTCTTCTTTTTCAAGCGCACATTGAATACGAGAAGATATCTCAAGTTGGTACTTAGCCCCGACGTTCATATCCTCATTATAAAACGCAAAAAGATTGCCATTACGCTTGGCGTGATACATAGCGATATCTGCGTGCTTGATCAAAAGATCATTGGTTAGGGCGTCATATGGGTAGGTGCTTATACCGAAAACAACGCGGCAGGAAACTTGAAACTCATCTAAATGAAAGCGTTCAGACATTGCAGAATCTAGTTCTTCTATGAGTTTTCTACCCATTTCCTCGCATGAAGAAGATGTCAGGATGACAAATTCATCACCACCAACGCGGAATATCTGGTCATTGCCTTTCAGTTTCCCCTGAAGGCGTTGACCAATTTGAATAAGTAACTGGTCTCCACAAAAGTGACCCATTGCATCGTTGACTTGTTTAAAATTAACCACGTCAAAAAGGATCACCGAGAATGGGTCTCTAGATTGTATTCTGCCTTCGATAGACTCAAAGCAGTATTTACGATTAGGGAGCCCAGTAAGAGCGTCATGGACGGCATTGCGCTTCTCTCTTTCAGCAACAGTATGAAGCTCTAATATCGAATCGTTGCTCCACTTAATCACCAGCACGACAAAGATACTGCCGCCAAAAAGTATAAGAGAAACCCCCGTTTCTAAGAGAGAAGCAATAGGTTTTTGCATGATGGCGTGCAAAAAAACGGCATAAGCAAAAATGAAACAGCTGATTAACAATAATAGGAAAGTCCACCCGGTTACGTCAGTTTTCGAGCAGATGTTTTTTGTCATCTGCCATCCCCAGCAGAGCAAAATCAAACCTAAGATCACTAATAGAAATGCAATAGTGGGCACATTATTACCCCGATTTATTGATTGGTTTGTTATTTTTGTTCACCCAATAAACAACGTAGCTTATATATCTGACTTTGTACAAATTGACCTATTCATAAATTATGTTTAACAAGTGATATTTTTTAGCCTTCAAATAAAATCAAAACTTGCTACAGATCAACAAAATTTGTTCAATCAAATCGCTTTTACTAAAAGATTGTTGAAAGATTAAAAAATTATTGAATAATAGAGGGGCAAACAAGAAGTACGCAGCGCACAAGCGCTATTACAACCTCTGCTCTACAACAGGATAACTATTTCATGTCTAATTCGTTTGTACTGGTGATCAACTCTGGTAGCTCTTCATTAAAATTTGCTGTTATTGATTCTGAAACCGGTGAAGCTTTGGTATCAGGTATTGGTGAGTGTTTTGGCCTACCTGAAGCTGAAATCAGTTGGAAATATCAGGGAGAAAAAACCGTTGAAGCAATTCCAGCTGGCGGTAACCATCATCAGTACGCTGTTGAGCGAGTGGTAAAACTACTCGAAACTCTAGGTTTGAGCTCAAAATTTGTCGCTGTAGGCCATCGCATTGTCGCAGGCGGTGAAACCTTTAAAGGAACTGTGAAAGTTGATGAAACAGTTATTCAAGAAGTAGAGCGCCTTGCTGAACTTGCACCACTTCATAACAAAGCGAACGCTGAAGGCATGAGAGCGGCAATGGCGGCGTTCCCTTCACTGCCTCAATTTGCTGTATTTGACACTGCTTTCCACCAAACAATGCCAGCCAAAGCCTTTATGTACGCACTTCCTTACGAGCTTTACGAAGAGCATAAAGTGCGTCGTTACGGTGCTCACGGCACAAGCCACTACTACGTAAGCCGTGAAGCAGCGAAAATGCTAGATAAGCCGGTTGAAGAAAGCAGCTTTATCACTGTGCACTTAGGTAACGGTGCATCAGTGAGTGCGGTTAAAAATGGCGAATGTGTTGATACAAGTATGGGTTTGACGCCGTTAGCTGGCCTAATGATGGGCACTCGCTGTGGTGACCTCGACCCAAGTGTTATCGAGTTCCTTTTCCGTAAAGGCTGGGAAAAAGACGAAGTGTTCGAGATGATGAACAAGAAGTCAGGTTTCTTAGGTGTATCTGGTGTGACAAGTGATGCTCGTGGCGTACTAGAAGCAATGGAAGCGGGGAATTCACGTGCGAAGTTGGCATTTGAGATCTTCACTTACCGCGTTGCGAAATACATTACATCCTACCTCGCGGCTCTGGATTCATTAGACGGCATCATCTTCACTGGTGGTATTGGTGAAAACTCACTACCAATTCGTCGTGAAATCTTGAAAAACCTAAAACTGTTAGGTTTTGTTGAAGATGAGAAAGGTAACGAAGATGCAAGATTTGGTAACGCAGGTGTTATTGCAACATCTGAGTTGTTAGGTGCCAAAGCTCTTGTTATTCCTACTAACGAGGAATTTGTGATAGCCAAACAATCGGTTGAGCTATTGTAATATATAACGAAAACAGAAAGTTAAAAGCGAGCCTCGTGCTCGCTTTTTTTATTTAAAGCAATTTGGCAATTACTCTTTGGGTTTCAGAGCTTCGCGCTTTTCGATTAAAAAATCCATCAAGACGCGGATTTTTTTCGGCATATGCTCTCGTGAAGGTATATATAAATAAAACCCTGGAAACTCTTTGCACCAAGGTGTCAGAACTCGGGTCAATCTTCCCTCATTTATGTGCTTTTCCACCCATAAATCAATATGCTTCACTAAACCCACACCCTGTATTGCAGCTTGTAACATACTATAGTCATCATTAAAAATAGCATTGCCTTTAGGCTCGAAAACTAGGGTGCGCTTTGCAACATCTGGAGAGGTTAGGGACCAATGATCAATTGTTCCGCTAGAGGTAAAACGATAAGCAAGGCAATTGTGACCTTCTAAATCCTCAGGAGTTTGAGGTAGTCCATTTTGCCTAAAGTATTCAGGAGAGCCCACTATTGCCGTTGTTAACGGCGGAGTAATAGGGACCGCAACCATATGTTCATCTAAGCTTAATCCTAAGCGAATGCCAGCGTCAACGCCTTCTGCGACGATGTTAGAAAAGCCATCATCCATGATTAGCTCTAGGCGTATTTTAGGATAACGAGAGAGGAACTCATCTAGATAGGGCTCAATAAGCAGCCGAGCAGCGGTTCTTGATACACTGATACGGATTAATCCCGAAGGCTCAAGATGAGAGTCGTTCAATTCGTTAACGACCTGCTCAATGTTCATCAATGAAGGTTGCAAAATATCAAGCAGACGTTGGCCTTCTTCTGTCAGCGACATACTTCTGGTGGTTCGATTAATTAACCGAACTTGTAGCTGTTGTTCTAACGCTTTTAGGTGTTGTGATAAGGCAGCACGGGTTACCCCCATTTCTAAGGCTGCTTTAGTGAAACTGCGATGGCGAGCAATATGTGCAAACCACGTCAGTGATGAAATTAAAGAAGGTTCTATTCTCATTTGTTAAGTATAACTAAACAGTCATGTAGATAAAACGATATTTATCCGAAACAGTGTGTTGACTAATATTACCTCGAAGCTCAGGTCAGCCTGAGATGAACAGTTAACCTCTAATGGAGAATGTCGCTATGTCTAAAGTCACTTTCAAAAATCTCAATGGTCAAGGTATTGAGATTTCAGCGGTTATCAACTTCCCTACAGATTTTGATGCAAGTAAACAATATGCTGCAGTTGTTGTTTCACACCCAGGTGGTGGCGTAAAAGAGCAAACCGCAGGCCTATATGCGAGTAAACTTGCAAAAAGCGGCATAATTGCCATTGCGTTTGACCGTTCGTATCAAGGTGAAAGTACAGGTGAGCCTCGCCAAATGGAAAACCCTTACACGAGTACTGAAGACGTGAGCGCAGTCGTCGACTATCTGACAACGTTAGAGTACGTCGATAACGATAAAATTGGCGCAATGGGGATTTGTGCTGGTGCGGGCTATAGTGCAAATGCAGCGATCAATGATCGTCGAATCAAAGCACTGGGTATGGTTAGTGCCGTAAACATTGGCCAAATGTTCCGTAATGGTTGGGATAATTCGGTTAACGATGCTGACGCTGTTGGTTACTTAGAATTTGGTTCGAATGCTCGCACAACCGACACGAATGGTACAGAATTCGCGACTATTCCTCTAGCTCCGATGCGTGAAGAAGATGCCTCAAATGCAGAGCTACGCGAAGCTTGGGAGTATTACCACACACCACGTTGTGAACATCCAAATGCGCCGGGTTTTGCTCTAACTCGTAACTTAAACCAGATCATTACTTACGATGCGTACCACAAAGCGGAAGCATTCCTAACTCAGCCAATTCTTGCTGTCGTTGGTAGTGACGCAGGCAGCAAATGGATGAGTGATGACCTGATAGAACGTGCAGCGAGTTCAGATAAAACCTTGTATGTCATTGATGGTGCAAACCATATGTCGCTTTATGATGTTGCCGAATACGTCGATGACGCAGTATCCCAACTCGCATCTTTCTTCCAACGCACTCTTCAATATTCCCGATGAAAGGCTCAATTGCTTCGAGCCTTTCTGCTCTCAAGGCTTTTTACTCTTAAGGTATTGATTATGAATATGCAAAAAATCACTTTTAGAAATGCTGATATGTCTTGGGATATGTCTGCATTAATTTTATTCCCAGAAGGCTTCAATGAATCGAAACGCTACCCAACAATGATAAGTGTTCATCCTTTTGGTAGTTGTAAAGAACAAACATCCAGCGCTGTCTATGGTAAAGCCCTTGCTGAGTTAGGTTACGTCGTGATCGCATTTGACGCGAGCTTCCAAGGAGAATCGGGAGGATTGCCTCGCTACGTAGAAGACCCAAGTCAACGTGTTGAAGATATCAGTCGCGTTATCGACTATGCAGTAACTTTACCATATGTCGATGAGAATAGAATTGGTGGACTCGGTATCTGCGGCGGTGGTGGTTACATGATCAATTCAGCCCTAACCGAAAAGCGCTTGAAAGCTGTCGTAGGTATTGCGCCTGTTAACTTAGGCCGCTTGTTCCGTGAAGGCTTTAGTATGTACGACCCTATCGCCAATCTTGAGGCTATGGCTGCACAGAGAACAGCCGAAGCTCGCGGCTCAGAGCTGAAAATCGATGAACTTCTTCCTCCAAATATTGAATTTGCAAAAGAAAATGGATTAACAGAACGAGACGTGTTCGAAGCTACTGAATACTACAAAACATCACGTGGACAAACCGAAGGTGGTGCAACTCGTATGCTGTTTTCACATGCACAGAAAACACTGAGCTGGGATGCCTTTGCATTTGCCGAAACGTTATTGACTCAGCCTGTTATGGCCGTGGTAGGGCAAAAAGTCGGGGCGTTTGGTGCTTATCGTGATGGGCAGGAAATTTATGGCCGCTCTGTTCAATCAAAAGACCGACAGCTGGTTAATTTGGAAAATTGGTCTCACTATGAACTGTATGACCATCCAGAAGCAGTCGGCATTGCAATGGACAAGGTTTCTGCATTCCTTGAAACACACTTAAAATAATCTAATAAGTTAGAAGCGTTTTGTAGAGTTGCAAAGCGCTTATTTTTAACAGCGTAAGATGTAGTTCGAAGCGAGTAGGTCGGTAAATCTTCGTGCGAATAACCTCATCTACAGGCTATTGACTAAATACCACTGCCAAATACTGTTTAAGACAATGTACACTGAAACCTAATTAAAGGCGTTAGATAGGAATGAAGTTTAATTTATGCGCAAATCAGATAAGAAGGTCGAGAATCTAATTAGAGAAGTGTTGACCGAAGTTTGTGAAGATACGCTAAAAGGCTACGATGGCTTTCTTTGGGTGACTCATACCGTCAAATTCTCTTCTTTTCCACAAAGTTTAGAAATAGTCTGCGTATTCGAAACGAAGCAAGATCGAGCTAACTTTTTTGAAGGAGAGGGCCGCCAGCATGTTTCCACAACTATTCAAAAGGCATTTAATAAGGTAGGAGTGCAACTAAAGAACGTCAGTAAGCAAATCAGTTACGATACAAAACAAAAGCATTAGCGCGGGCAGCAATTGAAGTGAGTTAGGGTTGTTTTAGGTATCCAAAGAGTTTTTATATAAAGCCTGAAGACTAAGCTTGGGCTTTCTCTGCCAAACTTATCTTTGCCCCAATCCTTGTTTAGAGTGCAGTGCGACTCATTTTACTGGATAGCTATTTGACCTACTAAAACTAATCGCTAAAAGGAAAAAGTAGCTTGATGCTTTGTGATCAGTTTGGGGGACTTGAAGTTCAAATATAGAAATCGGTAGTTTTGGTGTCGAGGGTACTATGTTGATGCGGTGGGCAAAAACACCAGCAAGATCCAAGGCTACATTATGCACCAACTAGAGCTGGATAAAATGGGAGACCAGTTGTCGAACCCATATCTAGGTGGCCCGCTTAAGGGCCGCAAGCGATAGTCATATACAAATGTCAGATCACTGAGCGCCTGTTAGGGAGCGGCTAGCAAGAAAGCCTTGCAGGCGCATATGAAAAACCACCTGCTATGCCGGTGGTTTTTTTTGAGCGTCGGAAAATCCAATCACGCAGATTTTCTTTTGATAAGCGCCCCTTTTATCGACATATTGATGGGTTGTTTGTCTGGGGAACGAATTCTTTCTAGAAGATCTGACACGGTGACTTCACAAAGCTGATTTATGGGCTGCTCGATGGTAGTGAGACTGTATGGAAACCATTTGGCGGCCTCGATATCATCAAACCCAGTCACTGCAATATCGTCGGGGATGTTGAGTTCAGTGTGCTCCTTGATTGCATTAATTACACCAATCGCCACTTCGTCATTCCCGCACATCACAACGTCTGGTCTTTTGTCGGAATTTTCGAGTAGAGATAACAGGCTGTGGTAACCTGAATCTACAGAAAAGTCATCATACAATACGCCTATGTTCTCAAGCTCTAGTTCTTCGATACGTGAGAGATAACCTTCGACTCGGCTGATCGTTGTTGATGCATTTTTATTACCTGCAATACATGCAAATCGTTTGTGTCCTTTTGAATCTAGGTAAGTGATCAGGTCTTTTGTGGATTGATAATTATCAGTGCAAACAGAGCTGGCATAGACATTAGGTACTGAACGATTAATGAAACTAAACTCGATGCCGCGATTAGCATATTGATTAATGAGTTTTGCATCTACCGTAGCACTGGCCATAATGACACCGTCTACTTGGTATTGATCTATCAGAGGTAGAATGTCGTCAACATTTTTATCGTCTTGGCTAAAAAGAACAACACGTTGGTTTTCTGCTTGCAAGAGTTCAAGCAACTTCTGTAGTACTTTGGCGTAAAAGTAAGGGTTCTTGGATACTGGCTGAACTATAGCAATGCAGTTTGAATGACTTGAAATTAACGCTCTGGCCATCGCATTTGGTACATAGTTAAGTTGTTTGGCAGCCTCGAGTATTTTTTCTTTATTAGCCTTTGATATTTGGCTCCCTGGTGTAAAAGCTCGGGATACCGATGCCTGAGAGACTCCTGCTAGCTTTGCGACATCCTTGGAGTTAGCTTTTCTGTTTCTTTCCATCATCGATTTTCTATTTTTCAATTAGCTCCACGATAGTATAAGCGTTGCGCATAGACGACAACAATGCGCAACGTTCTTATTTGGTAACTCAGTATTGAACTAAGTCTTCACTGTTTATACATGTCACTTAATGAAGGTGAACCTATGTGGAGCTTACACCTGCTCTTCAGTCGCTTTGTATCGGCGAACTCGAATGTCCGCTTGCTCTTTATGCCCCGCAAAACCTTCTAGAGCACAAAGGCGCGAGCAATACTCGCCAACTTTGAGTGAGGCTGCTTCACTTACACGTTGGTATGTGCACGTTTTGATGAACTTACCGACCCACAACCCGCCTGTATATCGAGCTGCCTTGTTTGTAGGCAGTGTGTGGTTAGTACCAATGACCTTATCACCGTATGACACGTTGGTTTCTTTGCCTAGGAATAGGGCACCAAAGTTCGTCATGTTATCGAGGAAATACTTTGGATCTTTCGTCATTACCTGAACATGCTCGAAAGCCAGTTCATCCGCAACTTGTACCATCTCTTCATATGTATCGCAGACTATAACCTGCCCATAATCAGCCCATGCCTTTGACGCAATTTCAGCTGTAGGAAGGACTTTGAGTTGCCTTTCGATTTCTTGGATGGTTTCTTCTGCAAACTCCTGCGAGTTTGTTAATAAAATTGACGGGGAATTGTAGCCGTGTTCTGCTTGGCCAAGTAAATCTGCAGCAGCGAGTTCAGGATCGCATCCAATCTCATCAGCAATGACTACTGTCTCTGTTGGACCGGCAAACAGATCAATTCCAACACGACCAAAGAGTTGTCTCTTGGCTTCTGCGACAAAAGCGTTGCCCGGACCTACAATAATATCAACTGGAGCAATGGTTTCCGTACCAATGGCCATTGCACCCACAGCTTGTACTCCGCCCATGCAATATATTTCATCTGCTCCCGCCATTGCCATTGCCGCTACGACGTACGTGTTCGGCTTCCCGTTAAAAGGAGGAGCACATGCGATTACACGTTGTACGCCAGCTACTTTAGCCGTCAGTACACTCATGTGTGCTGAAGCGACAAGTGGATATTTTCCACCTGGAATATAGCAACCGGCGCTGTTTACAGGAATGTGTTTGTGCCCAAGAAACACGCCAGGCAAGGTTTCTTCTTCTACGTCTTTAAGAGAGTTTCTTTGGATTTCGGCAAAACGACGAACTTGTGCCTGAGCAAACTCGATATCTTCTTTTTCTTGTTCTGTCAGGGCATCGACACACGCTTTGATTTGCTCATCAGTCAATCGAAATTGCTCTGGGCTCCAGTTATCAAACTTCTCTGAGAGCTCTTTTATGACAGTGTCACCCTCACTTTCTATTCGTGAAAGAATATTTTCCACCGTTGTGCGTACACTTTCGTCATTGTTTTTCGCTACTTCAACGTCAATACCGTTCTTTAAGTAATTGATCATACTGTTCTACCTATTCACCTTGTTATGTACCTAACCTGAGCGCAATATTTAAGATTAATGCGCTGTATACGTATTCAATAGATAACCGATTAAGGAGTAGAAAGGATACCGTTCACCCTCAGAAATGTGATCCATTCGTGCAAAATTGGTTGCTATAATGTTAATTAATTGTTGTTTGAAGGCGATCACAGTTGTTTTTCTTTTTATTTACTAACTTATCGACTCTTCTGAATAGGTATTCAGTAGAGTGATCTTTAGTTTCGTTGTCATGAGTGAAAAAGTTGTGATGCGAAGTTGGGGAGTAAAAGAAATATTACAAGGAGAAGGGTATGCGTCATTTCAAACGACTGAAATCAATAGGGTTAACGCTCTTGTTAGCTGTTCCATTCACAAGTACTGCTCAGACAGTTCTTAAGTTAGGTCATATCTATGATTCATCGCATCCATGGCATGACAGCGCGGTAGAGATAGCCGATAGAATTGCCAGTAAAACTGATGACCGTGTGAAAATTGAGATCTTCTCGAATGGTACGTTGGGTTCAGAGCAGGAATTGCTCGAGCAAGTAATTACTGGTGGTGTTGACATCGCTGAAATCAGCTCAGGTCAGTTGGGAAATGTATTTAAGCCCATGGTGATAACTGAAATGCCATATATCTTCAAAGATACCGATCACCTAATGCGCTTCTTCGCAAGTGATATTGCCCAACAGATGTTCGATGACTTTAAGGATCAGTTCAATGTTCACTTGCTAGGTTCGAGTTCATGGGGCGTACGACACGTAATTGGCAGCAAACCAGTGACGTATCCTGAAGACATGAACTCTTTTAAACTTCGAGTGCCAGAGCAATCTATCACTGTTGCTTATGCGAAAGCGATGGGGAGCAAACCAACACCGGTACCATACACAGAGGCGTATCTTGCTATGCGTCAAAACATGGTCGATGGCCTAGAAAACCCTCTAGGATCAATTCAGACAATGAAGTTCTATGAAGTGGGTAACGAGTTGAGTCTTACTGGACATGTTATTACTGCCGTGCACTTTGCAGTTAACGACGCGTCGCTAGCAGCGTTAAGCGCGGATGACCGTCAAGTTGTACTAGATGAATTCGAGCGCTCAGCACAAGACACAGCAAACAAAGTCGTTAAAGCAGATAACGAGGCTTTAACATTCATGAAGAGTAAGGGTGTCAAAGTTACGCAAACAGACCGTGAAGCGTTTCAGGCAAAGACAAAATCAATGTCTGATGACTACGCAGGATATTGGAAGAAGTACGGTGATTTGTACACGATAATCCAGCAACTTTAATTGGCCTGCGAGGGTAAATGATGCATTTGCTAAATAGATTTGATGAGTACTTTTGTGCGTTCTTGTTCCTGATCTTGTTTTTGGTTATGTCAGTGAATATTGTGGCAAGAGAGGTCTTTCAAGTTTCATTCGAGTGGGCAATTGAACTCTGTCGATACCTCCTTGTTTGGGTGACCTTCATAACAGGAGTATCACTCTTCCTTCGTGGGCAGCACATCGCCATCGATAACGTGTGGAGGAGGGTTCTAAGGGGAGGGAATCGCAGAGTCTATCTAGCGCTAAATGCAATCCGATACCTGTCGACTATCTGTGTCGGAGTCTTTCTCTCCTACTATGGTTATGAATTTGCTTACAAAATGAGATTTTTTTCAAGTCCATCACTGGAAGTAAGCCAATCATATCTCTATTCCGTAATTCCGATCACCGGTGCGCTCATTGTTGTTACTTCATTGATTAACTTATATAAGGAAAAAGACGCATGTTGATTGGGTTCATTACCTTATTGGTCTTAGTTGTTTTGGGGGTGCCGGTTGCGTTCAGTGTTACTTTCGCAAGTTTGGCCATTGTACTTACTGATCCAATGTTATCGGAAACCACCGCGCTGCAACGCATGGTTTCAGGGGTAAATTCATTTACATTTATCGCCATACCTTTTTTTATCTTAGCTGGAAATCTAATGAATACTGGCGGTATTACCGCACGGATCTTTGAGTTTGCCTCTGTTTGTGTGCGCCATATTAAAGGTGGTCTGGCTCATGTGAATGTATTCTCTAGCGTTATATTCTCTGGTATGTCTGGAGCCGCCGTTGCAGATGCGGGAGGTCTTGGCGCAACTACGATTAAGGCAATGCGGTCAAGCGGCTACGGTGAAAAGGTGAGTATTGGGGTCACTGCTGCTTCATCAATCATTGGTCCTATAATTCCTCCTAGCATGTCCATAATCATCTATGCGATCGTTGCGTCACAATCAATTGAGAAGTTATTTGCCGCAGGTGTTGTGCCTGGGCTTATGATGGCTTTGTCGTTGATGGTTATGATCTATGTATTTTCTGATAGCTTGAAGTGTCCGAATGAAAGGAAGGCAAGTAGGAGTGAAATTTGGCAAGCCTTAAGAAGGGCGTTCCCATCATTGATGACACCATTCATTATTCTCGGCGGGATATTTACCGGAGCCTTCAGTCCAACAGAGTCCGCTGCGATCGCTTGTCTGTATGCCTTGTGTTTAACAATTTTCTACGGCGAGTTTTCGTTTAAGTCCTTTGTTGAGTGCATTGTAGTTTCTACGAAAACATCAGGCCAGGTACTAATGATCATTGCGTCAGCTACCCTGTTTGCTTGGATACTGACCACTAAGCAGATACCTCAAACCATGTCAGAATTTGTATTGGGCGGTGTAGACTCTTTTTGGATGGTACTTCTCTTTTTAAACTTATTGTTATTGACGGTTGGCTTGTTCTTGGAAACCGTAGCAGCAATCAACCTGTTAGTACCAATTATCTATCCAATCATGGTGTTAGGCTTTGGTATGGATCCAGTGCAGTTAGGAATTATCATCGTTCTTAACCTGATTATAGGCACACTTACGCCACCATTTGGAACGGTGTTGTACGTACTCAGTGGTGTATCTAACACCAGCGTCACGGATGTGGCCAAGTACACGGCATTCTTCATTCCACCATTGCTGATTGTGTTGGTGCTGGTGAATGTTTTTCCATCTTTGACGTTAGCTCTGCCAAAATACCTATTTGGGTAGTTTGACTGACACCTAGCAACGGGTTGGAGGTTCAGAAGTAAAAGTAAGCAAACAAGGATTAAGCGCTGCGAAGCCAGCGCTTAATCCTATTGTTGAACAAACCCGGTGCCTCCATATAAGTAGATTGTGCGATCTTTTCTGGTGATGACCTTACCTCGATGGTTCTCCTTGGGTGATTCAAGATACTTTTTCTAATCTGACATAAGCGTTTTAGAGGGACTATGCTAACGCGTTTATGTCCAAAAGCTTGTTGGTCGGTGTGCTGTTATTGGTTGCTCCGTGCGCTATTAATAGAAATGCAAGCGAATAAGGAGTTGGTAATCGCTCAAAAGTCGGGTGGAAAAGCGATAAAACGGCAAAAACTATTGGAATTAAGTCAAGGTCCTTTTTTTAATGAAAAGGCTTATTGATCTGAACACAACACTTCTCCATATAAGTATATCCACAAATACAAACCTCAAACTGGCGATAAAGAGCTTTAATATTGATAAATATATAAACAGCTTGGGCGCTGAAGAAATTTCAGTATACTGCGCTAGGTTACACTGGAGAAAAAATCGCCGTATTCCCAGCGGGGTCCTTTGATGAGAAATAGAAATCGCGTTTGAATATGCAACCAAATGATTTTGCCGCTTGCAGTTTATTCGGTATACAAATAATAAACCTTTGACTAGTCCGAAGGTCGGTCAAATGAGAGAAAGTCATGTTTTTTAATAAGTCGCTTCAACAAGAAAATCAACGATTAAAGCAGGAGTTGCAAATCCTGCAGCAAATCCAAACCAGTTTAGATGAAGAGATGATCCGCTTAACATTGGATAGTAAAGGCCTCATTACTTCTGCAAATACCAAACTACAGCAAGAACTTTTCTTACATGATGATGAGATCTTAACGAAATCAATTACTGAATTGGTACCGTCAAATTCGCGCAATACAGACCACTTTCATCGAATGAAGAAAGCCGTCCAAGATAAAGTGTTCTGGAATGGGGCATTGCAAGTACAGAAAGGTAATGGTGAGGAAGCCTGGTTAAGAACGATTATCCAGCCTGTTTTAAATGAGCGCAGAGAAGTAGAAAGCTTTTTTGTTTTTGCTTCTGAACTTACGCGAACGATCAAATCATCCCGTGAGCAAGAGGACATGCTAAATGCATTAAGTCGTTCTATGGCGGTGATTGAGTTCACATTAGATGGCCATGTTTTAAAAGCCAACGATAATTTCCTAAACACAATGGGTTATACGCTTGATCAGATTCTAGGGAAGCATCATCGCATGTTTTGTGATCAGGAAGAGTCGAGCTCTCAAGCTTACCGTGAGTTTTGGCAACGTTTAGCAAAAGGGCAATTTTCATCAGAGCGATTCAAACGAGTTAACCGTTATGGTGAAGAGGTGTGGCTAGAGGCTTCATATAACCCTATCCATAACGACAGAGGAGAGCTCTACAAGGTCGTTAAGTTCGCGACAGATATTACCCAACAGGTGATGCAGGAACAGAAAATGGCCCAGGCTGCGCAATTGGCGAACGAAATCTCCCAAGAAACTGGAACACAAACCCTGCAAGGGCAAGAGGTTATAGGCTCAACGTTAGAAAAGATGCAGATACTTTCCGAGCAAATGCAGCAAGCGAACACCGCGATTGACGAGCTTAAAGCGCACTCATCGCGTATTAGCGAGTTGGTAAATAGCATCAGTGGTATCGCTGACCAAACTAACTTATTGGCGTTAAATGCGGCGATAGAAGCGGCTCGTGCGGGTGAGCATGGTAGAGGTTTTGCCGTTGTTGCTGATGAAGTCAGACAGCTTGCTACAAGAACCAATGCAACCACCGATGAAATTGTCACAATGGTAAGTGAAAACCTACAGCGAACAGATAACGCAGTTAAGCTGATCGCTAAATGCCAAAAAGAAGCACTAGATACGCTAGAGCTCTCTGAAAAAGCAGGCAATGTGATGAATGAAATACAAGATGGCGCTAGCCGTGTTGTAGAGGCCGTGGAGCAATTTAACCGCTCGTTGTAGTTAATCAATAAGTTTTCATTGTAGGGGCGATGGGTAAAAAGCAATTCGCCTTATTCAACCTGTATTGAGGAGCGCTGAAGTCGCAATACTACTCCTGCCTCAGTCAAGTTAAGCGTTTTGAAAGAGGGGTAGTTCGACACCCCGTACAGGTTTTAGCCAGTTTGCTTGCTGTATAGAATGCCAAAGTAATTTAGTATGCGAAAAGGCTTGCCTTAAGACTTTGCCTGCATTTAATGTATCTAGAAGCAGAACTTCAATCTGCGTGACAACAATACAGGAGAGGATCGGGCTTTCACTTTTTCGCTCGACACAAACCCCTTTCAAATTTACACAGTAGCACAGTAAAACTCTCTTGCTGCGCTATTGTGTGTTCCATATTTTGTGAGTACTTATGTTTAACTCAGAACGCAAAGCGACGGTTATTCTGGTTGCGACGACGATGATCGCTGCACTTGGCTGGATATTCTCTAAGGAAACAATACAGGGTTTACCACCTTTTGGCTTTATTGGGGCGCGATTTACTATCGCTTCGCTCTGCTTACTGCCTCTATGTTACCGACCTTTGCTGAAAGCAAACTTAAAAGATGTGCTTTCTGCTGGTGGTGTCGGGCTCCTGTTAGGCAGTGCCGTTATGACATGGATTTACGCTATTTCTATCAGTGATACTCTTGGGGAAGGCGCATTTATCATGAGCCTTTCCATGCTGTTTGTGCCGATTGTTGCATGGGTTATGTTTCGTCAACGACCACAACGAATTTTCTGGCTTTCTTTGCCTATCGCTGTATTAGGTCTTGCTTGTCTTTCTTTAGTTGGTGGCTGGAAACAATCGGCCAGTCAATTGTGGTTTCTTGGTGCAGCACTGGTTTTGGCGCTTCATTTTAATGTGAACAGCAAATACTCTCAAAAACTACCTGTGCTGCTGCTTACTTGCGTGCAACTTTTTTCAGCAGGTTGTTTAGGTTTGTTGGTTTCATTTTTTATGGAATCTTTCCCGGCAGAGGTGGACTCCTCTATTTGGTGGTGGTTTGCGTTGAGTACCTTATTAGCGACGAGCTTGCGTTACGTAATGCAAACCATGGGGCAAAAATTTGTTCAGGCAGGTAACGCTGCTCTAATTATGATATTAGAACCAGTTTGGACGGTTATTCTGAGCGTGCTGTGGTATGGCGAAGTGCTAACGGCAAATAAACTAGTAGGTTGTGTGCTTATCTTATTTTCTCTAATTATTTATCGTACTGGCGGGCGGTTTCGCTTCCCTACTCGAAAGTAGAGCAAATTAACTTGGGTTGGGAGAATTTGAGGTGCCAGATGGCCTTCTACGAAAGTGATAATACGCGGTTACGCAATGCTAATGACACTTTTGATGTAGGCTGCCGACCCAGCTCTTCGCTGATCATCCAGCCAGCTTTAGCCAGTAGCTCTAAGTCGATCCCCGTTTCTATTCCTAACCCTTGGCATAAATATAGTACATCCTCCGTTGCGACATTTCCTGATGCGCCATGAGCGTATGGGCATCCACCCAGCCCAGCTACACTACTGTCGATGGTATTGATGCCAATGCTCAGTGCCTGATAAATGTTGGTGAGAGCTTGTCCCCATGTGTCGTGGAAATGGACAGCAAGCCGGGGAAGAGGTGCAACCAACATGACGGCTTCTAGCATAGCAGCGATACGGTTTGGCGTGCCTGTACCGATTGTGTCGCCTAGAGACACCTCATAACACCCTAAATCGATGAGTGATTTGACCACGCTCGCCACTTGTTTAGGGGCTGTCGGGCCATCGTAAGGGCAGTCGGCAACGCAGGATAGATAGCCACGAACAGGGATGCCGTATTTGGTGGCTAATCGCATTACAGGTTCGAAGCGAGTTAAACTTTCGGCAATCGAGCAATTGATATTGTGTTGGCAGAATCCTTCTGAGGATGAAGTGAAAATCGCGACCTGATTGACACCAGCCTCCAACGCTTGTTCTAAGCCTTTTAGGTTTGGTGTCAGGGCAGAGTAGGTAACATGATTTCGCCGTGTTATTGCTTTCATGACCTCTGTTGAGTCCGCCATTTGTGGCACCTATTTGGGTGAGACAAAAGAGCCCGCCTCAATATGCGTTAGCCCAGTATCAGAGAGTAAGTTGATCAGCCGGATTTTAGTCTGGGTCGCAACAGGAGATTCATTTTGCAACCCATCTCGTGGACCTACTTCGACAATCTTTACTTTGGAAGGTAGCATTACTTGTCCTGTGACTTGGTGACCCAACTTGGGCTACGTTTTTCAAGAAACGCTTGCAGCCCATCTTGACCTTGGGGTGATACTCTAATGTCCGCAATGAGCTTGCTAGTATAGTGAATCAGTTGTTGATCGATGGGGTTTTGATGACATTGATGGCAGAGCGTTTTCGCTTTACGCATCGCATCTGGGCTATTAAGTAGCAACGTCTGGATTACGCTACCGACCGCACTTTCAAGCTGTTTGGCTTCTTTCACTTCGTGCACAATACCAAACCGTTCGGCATCTTCGGCTGAAATGACTTCACCACTTAAGATATAGCGTCTAGCTTGTCTATTCCCCATCGCGCGCATGACGTAAGGCGCAATGGTCGCTGGAACTAAACCAAGCTTAACTTCACTTAAGCAAAAGTTGGCACTTTGGCTTGCGATAGCGATATCACTACAACAAATCAACCCTAAAGCACCACCATAAGCGGAACCTTGAACAACTGCGATGGTGGGTTGAGGGAACGAATCTAATGTTTCCATGAGTCTTGCCAAGTTTTGGGCATCAACGAAGTTATCTTGCCTCGTGCTGTCGGCCATCGACTGCATCCAATTCAAATCGGCCCCGGATGAAAAGTGCTTGCCGTTACTTCTTAATACCAAGCACCGCACATCCGTTCGTAAAGCGAGATAATCTAGGCGGTGGATCAGCAAGTCGATCGTACAAGCGTCAAAAGCATTGTGTTTAGCTGTTCTGTTTAGGGTAATGGTCGCTACGCCATTATCATCGACATGCCAAAGAACATCATCTTGCCTTTGGGCGTTGGGAATAATGCTTGGTTGCATTTCCTGCATACTAACTTCCTTAATTCATCTTTGGATGTTTACATTCTGAAGACGCCAAACTCGCTATCAGGAATGGGGGCATTTAATGCTGCCATTAACGCTTGACTCAACACCTGACGCGTTTTTTTAGGGTCAATAATTCCGTCATCCCATAGCCGAGCACTCGCAAAATAGGGATGTCCTTGTGTTTCATACAAGTCTATGATCGATTCTCTAAAAATGTGCTCTTCTTGCTCTGACCACGCTTCCCCCTGACGTTCCTTCGCGTCTTTTCGAACTTGTGTTAAAACGCATGCTGCTTGTTCTCCGCCCATCACAGAAATACGCGCGTTCGGCCACATCCACATCATGGTTGGATCATACGCTCGGCCGCACATGCCGTAATTACCAGCGCCGTACGATCCACCGATGATCACGGTAAACTTCGGCACGTCAGCACAAGCGACGGCCATCACTAGCTTGGCGCCATGTTTTGCGATGCCTTCTTCTTCAACCTTTTTTCCGACCATAAAGCCGGTAATGTTTTGGAGAAAAAGAAGCGGTGTTTTCCGTTTGGCGCACAGCTCAATAAAGTGCGCGCCTTTTTGTGCCGATTCAGAAAACAAGATACCGTTGTTTGCCACAATACCAATCAAGTGTCCTTGAATACGAGCGAAGCCACACACTAGCGTTCTGCCGTACAAGGATTTGAATTCGTCGAAATCAGAATCATCGACGATGCGGGCAATAATTTCTCGAACGTCGAATGACAGTCGTAAGTTGGCATTCACGACTCCGTAGATTTCTTCTGCGTCGTAGCGGGGAGGAAGTACGGTGTTTTCTGGCTTAACAGGTCTTGTTCTATTGGCATTGGCAATGGCTTCTCTCGCAAGCATTAGGGCATGTTCATCATTTTCAGCGTAATAATCTGCGACACCAGATTTTCGACAATGCACGTCTGCACCGCCGAGCTCTTCACCCGTCACGACTTCGCCAGTGGCCGCTTTCACCAAAGGTGGCCCCGCCAAAAAAATGGTGCCTTGCTCTTTAACCATAATGGACACATCCGCCATGGCAGGAACGTACGCGCCCCCAGCAGTGCAAAGCCCCATCACAACAGCAACTTGGGGGATGCCTTTCGCCGACATTCTCGCTTGGTTAAAGAAAATGCGACCAAAGTGTTCTTTGTCGGGGAAGACGTCGGACTGATGAGGGAGATTTGCGCCACCGGAGTCCACCAAGTACACGCAGGGGAGTTGGCAACGTTGGGCAATCTCTTGCGCTCTAAGGTGTTTTTTTACCGTGAGTGGGTAGTAGGTTCCGCCTTTTACCGAAGCATCGTTGGCGATGACCATGCATTGAATCCCCTCTATGATACCAATGCCGGCGATAACACCAGCGCAGGGGATCGCTTCGTCATACACTTGCCAGGCGGCAAACTGGCTGATTTCAAGAAAGTCAGTGTTGTCATCAAGCAAGCGCGCGATGCGTTCTCGTGCGGGGAGTTTTCCTTTTTGCCTCTGGTGCTCAATGGCTTTTTCACCGCCGCCCTGTTTGATGGTCTCGATGTGTTGATTAAGTTGAGTGACCAACGTTTCCATCACGGCTTTATTGGAAAGAAATAACTCGTCAGTTGGCTTAGTTTTACTTTTGATAATGGCCATAATGACTTCCTTGTCGTATGTTCCGTTAGCGAGATTCTTCGAACAGCTCTCGGCCTATTAACATGCGGCGAATCTCAGAGGTACCCGCGCCGATTTCATAAAGCTTTGCATCACGTAGCAAACGACCAGCAGGGTATTCATTGATGTAGCCATTCCCACCGAGCAGTTGTATTGCATCGAGTGCCATTTGTGTGGCGAGTTCTGCACTGTACAAAATCGCGCCAGCGGCGTCTTTGCGTGTTGCGTTACCTCGATCACAAGCCGCTGCGACGGTATATACATACGCTTTTGCTGCACTCATTCGAGAGTACATATCGGCGAGCTTGCCCTGAACTAACTGAAACTCGCCAATGGATTTTCCAAACTGCTCTCGTTCATGTACGTACGGGACCACAATGTCCATGCAAGCTTGCATTATCCCGAGTGGTCCGGCAGCGAGGACGACGCGCTCGTAATCCAGCCCACTCATTAACACCTCGACGCCTTGATTCAACTCGCCAAGAATATTCTCTTTTGGCACTACGCAATGGTTAAATACAAGTTCGCAAGTATTCGAGCCTCTCATGCCTAGCTTGTCCAGCTTTTGAGCATGAGTGAAACCTGTGAAGTTACGTTCAATAATGAATGCGGTAATACCACGTGAACCTGCGCTGACATCCGTTTTAGCGTAAAGCACCACTACGTCAGCATCGGGCCCGTTTGTTATCCACATTTTGTTGCCATTCAGTACAAAATGGTCGCCCTTGTTCTCCGCTTTCAGTTGCATGCTTATCACGTCTGAACCAGCATTGGGCTCACTCATCGCTAGGGCGCCAACGTGCGTACCATCAATGAGTTTGGGAAGGTATTTTTCGCGTTGAGAAGGCGTGCCGTTACGAAAGATTTGGTTGACGCACAGGTTAGAATGAGCGCCGTAGCTTAAAGCGACAGACGCAGAGGCACGGCTGATTTCTTCCATGGCAACAACATGAGCGAGGTATCCCATGCCTGCACCACCAAGCTCTTCATCGACGGTCACACCAAGCAACCCCATTTCTCCCAACAAAGGCCATAAATGATTCGGGAACTGGTTATCGCGGTCTATCTCAGCGGCGATGGGCGCAATATGTTCCGTAGCAAAGGCATTAACGTGTTCTCGGAGCATATCGATGGTATCACCAAGTCCGAAATTGAGTGGGGTATAGGTGCTTTTCATAACGTCTCCCGGTATCAGAGGTAGGGTGGAAAAGCCTGTAGCGGTCTTGCTAATTGAGTATAGCGTTTATGTCTGCTTGCTTTTGAGTGTTTGAATACAACGCTCCTTAGCGGCATTCAACTCAGCCATAACGACGCTGATGTCGTTGAGTTGTTGTTGTAGGACAGCTTGTTTCTCTTCAATGATATTGAGCATTTTCAATAACTGTCCTTCGGTTTGTTGCATGTCGTAGAGCTCGAAAAGTTCACGAATTTCTGCTAACGAAAAACCGAGTCGTTTCCCTCTTAAAATCAGTTTGAGGCGAATTCTATCCCTGCGTTGATAAACGCGCATATTGCCTTTTCGCTCTGGTTCAATCAGACCCACGTCTTCATAAAACCGGATACTGCGAGTAGTAATATCAAACTCCTTGGCGAGGTCACTGATCTTGTATTTTTCCATAACATACTTACCTCGAATAAAAATCCAGTTTCTGGAAATCGAACCTTAAATGGGAAGGCCGAACATCAACTTTGAAATATAAACGTCTGCTTGGTGTGTTTTTTCATCTCATTGTAAAGGCTAGTGCTATGCTTACGTAAACGTCAAGAAATCGCGGAATGAAAGTTTGTTAGTGAAAAAGGCGATAAAGGCTGGTGTGGCGCTTGGTGAGTAATTCTATGTAGGGTGTCATCAGTCTGCCAAGTGTTCACATATACCTTAAGGGAATGCGAATCATGGGAAAAGACATCTGGATTGTCAGCGCGAAAAGAACGCCAATTGGGCGCTTTCAAGGCAAGTTGCAAACTTACTCTGCTCCTCAATTAGGCGCACTGGCGATCAAGGCGGCAATGCACGAAGTGAATGTGACTTCGGTGGATGAAGTGTTCATGGGATGTGTGCTTCCAGCAGGGTGTGGACAAGCTCCTGCGAGGCAAGCATCTATGGGGGCAGATCTTCCTTTGGGTGTAGGGTGCACCACCATTAACAAAGTGTGTGGCTCTGGCATGAAGAGCGTCATGTTAGCGCACGATCTCATTAAAGCTGGAACGATTCGCTCTGCCATTGCTGGTGGTATGGAAAGTATGACCAATGCGCCGTATCTGCTGAGGGAGGCGAGAAAGGGAATGCGTATGGGGCACCAGTCTGCGTATGACCACATGTTTCTCGATGGGCTACAAGATGCTTACGAAGGGCACTTAATGGGTGTTTATGCTCAGCAAGTCGCTGACAGGCTTAAGTTCACCAGAGAGCAAATGGATGAATGGGCCGTGATGTCGGCAAAACGTGCGTTGGAAGCTCAAGAGCGAGGCTTGTTTGCCGATGAACTTTCGCCGGTTTCACTCAATACCAAGTCAGAACAAGCGGTGCTGGACTACGATGAGCACCCACGCTCGATTGACCTTGGTAAAATTCCTCAACTCAAACCTGCATTCGATGAAAAAGGTACGGTGACCGCTGCTAATTCGAGTGCCATTTCAGATGGCGCAGCGGCTCTTGTGCTTATGGATGAAGACACTGCGCGTCATCAGGGGCTTAAACCACTTGCGATCATCAAGGCGCACTCTACACATGCCAGAAAACCTGCAGAATTTACTTTGGCACCCGTCTACGCAATTGAGCAACTGCTGTTCCAGCTAGATTGGTCAATTTATGAAGTGGACCTGTGGGAAATCAATGAAGCCTTTGCCGTCGTGACACAAATAGCGGTGGCGGAACTTGGACTAGATACGAGCAAAGTAAATATTAAAGGTGGAGCCTGTGCGCTTGGGCATCCGATAGGGGCTAGTGGCGCACGAATTCTGGTGACATTGATTCACAGTTTGCGTCAGCTACAAGCGTTAGGCACCAATGGTGATCTCGAAGCCAAAAAAGTGATGCGGGGTGTTGCGTCACTTTGTATCGGTGGTGGAGAAGCCACGGCGATAGGCATTGAAATACCGCTTTAATTGAAATCAGAAAGGAGTAAATGATGACTCGTTTGGTTCCCTTGTTTATTGGTGGCGAGTTTCGTGAATCTCAAACATCGGATTGGGTTGAGGTAACCAATCCCGCCACTAATGATGTCATTGCGTACGTTCCATGTTCCACAGAGCACGAGATGGAAGCCGCCATTGATAATGCGAAAGAGACATTCCAATCTTGGAAGGAAGTGGCAGTATCCGAGCGTGCCAGAGTCATGCTTCGCTATCAGCACTTGCTCAAAGAACATCATGATGAGCTTGCCACACTGCTTTCTCATGAGACGGGTAAGATTTTAGCGGATGCCAAAGGCGATGTGTGGCGTGGTATCGAGGTGGTTGAGCAGGCGGCAAACATTGCTAGCAACATGATGGGAGAAACCGTCGAAAACGTTGCCACGGATATTGATAGTTACTCAATGATTCAGCCCTTAGGTGTGTGTTGTGGGATCACGCCGTTTAACTTTCCTGCCATGATTCCGTTGTGGATGTTCCCAATCGCCATCGCTGCGGGCAATACGTTTGTGCTCAAACCCTCCGAACAAGTGCCATTGACCTCTATTCGTTTAGCCGAACTATTTGAGCAAGCCGGCGCGCCAAAAGGGGTGTTGCAGATCGTTCATGGCCGCAAAGAGCAAGTCGACTTTCTGCTGGCTCATCCTGATATTCGAGCGGTGTCATTTGTTGGCTCGGTTCCTGTTGCCCGTTATATCTACACTACGGGTACGAAACACTTTAAACGCGTTCAAGCTTTTGCTGGTGCTAAAAATCACATGGTGATCATGCCTGATGCGAACAAGGAACAAGTGGTGAATAACTTAGTGGGGTCCTCCGTTGGGGCGGCGGGGCAGCGTTGTATGGCAATTTCTGTTGCGGTATTTGTCGGCGATTCAAAACAATGGATTACAGACCTTAAACAGGCAATGGCGAAAGTACACCCAGGGCCTTGGGACGATGAGCAAGCTGCTTATGGCCCACTGATCAGTGAGCAAGCCAAACAACGCGTATTGGACCTAATCGAAGATGGCAAACAGCAAGGCGCAGTGTGTGAACTGGATGGCAGTCAGTGTGAAGTGGAAGGCTTTCCCGATGGAAACTGGATTGGCCCAACCTTGTTTAGCGGTGTAACAGCGAATATGTCGATTTACACGCAAGAGATATTTGGCCCTGTTTTAGTTTGTATGGAAGTCGAAACGTTGCAAGAGGCCATTGAGTTGGTGAATCGCAACCCATACGGGAACGGCACTTCCATTTTTACGGCTAATGGCGCTGCTGCGAGAAAATATCAGCATGACATTCAAGTCGGTCAGGTTGGGATCAATGTGCCTATTCCAGTCCCTTTACCATTTTTCTCCTTTACTGGTTGGAGAGGCAGTTTCTATGGTGATTTACATGCGTATGGTAAACAAGCGGTACGTTTTTATACCGAGACTAAAACGGTGACGGCACGTTGGTTTGATGACGATATTCCAACGGGGCCTAATTTGACCATCCAACTGCGCTGAGTGAATAGAAGGAGCTTTTATGGACTTTGAACTTAATGAAGATCAACGTGCATTTGCCGATACCGCTCAGCAATTTGCCGATGAGTGTTTAGCACCGATGGCGGCGGAGTGGGATGAAAAGCAGATCTTCCCCAAAGACGTATTGAGAGAGGCGGGGGAACTGGGGTTTCTCAGTCTCTACACTCCAGAAGCGCAAGGTGGCCTAGGGCTGAGTCGCTTGGATGCTTCAATTATCTTTGAACAACTGGCCATGGGATGTACGTCCACTACGGCGTTTATGACGATTCACAACATGGTCAGTTGGATGATAGCCAGTTTTGCTACCGATGAAGCCAAAACGCAGTTCTGTCCGAAATTAGTTACGGGGGAGTGGTTAGGCTCCTATTGCTTAACCGAGCCTAATGCGGGATCGGATGCCGCTTCGTTGACCACAACCGCGAGCAAAAAAGGTGATACTTACGTGTTGAATGGTGGCAAAACCTTTATCTCTGGCGCAGGAGAGACAGATGTTTTGGTCGTGATGGCGCGAACCGGAGAAGCGGGTGCCAAAGGCGTGTCTGCATTTGTTGTTCCTGCTCAAACAGGTGGTATCAGCTATGGGCGCAAAGAACCCAAAATGGGTTGGAACAGCCAACCAACACGAGCGGTTACTTTTGAAAATGTCGTTATTCCAGCTAGCCATTTACTGGGCGAAGAAGGGCAAGGTTTTGTCTTTGCGATGAAAGGGCTTGATGGAGGGCGTATAAATATTGCGACCTGCTCCGTCGGTACGGCTCAACAGGCCCTTAATCAGGCGGCACGGTACATTCAAGAACGTAAGCAGTTCGGCAAGCCGCTTGCGCAGTTTCAAGCCTTACAATTCAAATTGGCAGACATGGCGACAGAGCTAGTGGCTGCGCGGCAGTTGGTGCGCTATGCCGCCAGTAAACTCGACCGAAATGACCCGGATGCCACGGCTTATTGCGCGATGGCAAAACGGTTCGCAACCGATGTGGGCTTTCAGGTTTGCGACCAAGCGCTGCAGCTTTATGGCGGCTATGGTTACATCAAAGAGTATCCAATGGAGCGTCATTTCAGAGATGTGCGTGTGCATCAAATTCTGGAGGGAACGAACGAAATCATGCGCTTGATCATCGCGCGCCGTTTGCTCTCTGAGGAATCGACCTTGCTGTAGCGAAGTATTGGATTTGCTCATTGAGAAAGGATTCAGATATGCCATTAACCCAAGCAGCCATTCAACATACGATCACTAATCACGTTGCGGTGGTGACAATGAACAACCCGCCAGCCAATACGTGGACAGCAGAGAGCCTCAAGGCACTGAAGTCGCTGATACTCACACTTAACGATGATAAGCAGGTCTATTCATTGGTTTTAACTGGCAGTGGAGACAAGTTTTTCTCTGCTGGTGCTGATCTCAAGCTATTTTCTGATGGTGACAAAGCGGTTGCGTTAGACATGGCGCGATGCTTTGGTGAAGCGTTTGAAACACTCTCGGAATTCCGTGGTGTTTCCATTGCCGCCATTAATGGTTACGCCATGGGCGGAGGGTTAGAAGTGGCATTAGCTTGTGATATTCGAGTAGTTGAAGAGCAAGCGGTACTTGCTTTACCTGAAGCCAAAGTCGGACTTTTGCCCTGCGCTGGCGGTACCCAAAACCTCACAGCGTTAGTAGGAGAAGGCTGGGCAAAGCGCATCATTTTATGTGGAGAACAAGTCAGCGCTGACAAAGCAAAAGAACTAGGCTTGGCTGAGGAGTTGGTTCCCAAAGGTGAAGCTTTAAGTAAAGCGCTGGAGCTTGCTGAATCTGTTTCGAACCAGTCGCCATCTTCTGTCGCCGCATGTAAGGCGCTCATTCAAAATATGCGCTCTGCGCCACTTCAACACGGCTTAATGAAAGAGCGAGAGTTGTTTCTGAATCTTTTTGATACGGAAGATCAAGTTGAGGGTGTTCGCGCCTTTTTAGAAAAACGCCCACCGCAATGGAAAAACCGATAGGAGGCCACATGGCAGGGATGGTAACCATCAGTGAAATAGAGTGCTTAGATGGCGTGCACCGCATTGGTATCGCAACGTTAGACAACACCGCTTCATTGAATGCATTGACGTATGACATGTTAGTCCAACTTAACGATCAGCTTGTCAAGTGGCAAGACGATCCGCATGTGACTTGTGTGGTACTCACTGGCGCTGGAGAAAAAGCATTCTGTGCTGGTGGTGATGTTCGAGCTATGTATCATGTCATGCATAACGAGAGCAAAGAAAAAATCGTAGAGTTCTGTACGGACTATTTCTCGTTGGAGTATGAGTGTGACTATCTCATTCACACTTACAACAAGCCTATTATCGGTTGGGGAGAAGGTATTGTAATGGGCGGTGGGATGGGGCTTTTTATGGGAACCAGCCATAAAGTTGTGACAACAACATCACGCCTTGCTATGCCAGAAATCAATATCGGACTGTATCCTGATGTGGGAGGTACGTGGTTTTTAAGCCAGATAGATCCGCAAGTGGGTTTATTCCTCGGATTGACAGGTTCAATGGTAAATTCAAGTGACGCTGTCACTATTGGTTTGGCCGATTGGTTACTGTTGGAAGAGCAGTATCCCACCTTACTGGATGAGCTAAAGCGGCTCCAGTGGGGCAAAGAAGACGCGAAAGAGTTGGTAACTGCACTACTACAGTTAATGGAAGAACAAGTTATTGATAGCAAACCAACCACGCAAATTTGTCCATACTTAGATCAGATAGAGGAAGCGTGCAAAGGCTTTGATCTTAATGCGATAGCACAGCGAATCATGACTATCGAAGGGAATAGCCAGTGGATAGAAAACGCGAAACAAACGTTCGCATCGGGCAGTCCGATCACCGCGCATATTTGCTTTAGACAAGTGAAAGAGTACCACAGCTTACCGCTTGCAGATTGCTTCCGTTTAGAGTTGAGTTTGTCGGTTCGCAGTGCCTTATTAGGTGAGTTTAAAGAGGGCGTCCGTTCTCGGCTCATTGACCGGGATGGCGAGCCGAGCTGGATATTTAACAGTGTCAGTGAAGTCGATGAAGATGTTATCGATACTTTGTTTACCTCGCTTTGGTCGGATAATGAGCATCCGCTTGCTAATTTGGGTGAACAAACACTAGGTCAATAAGGAGAATGATCATGAGTACCATCGCATTTATCGGTTTAGGAAGAATGGGGCATCCTATGGCGCAAAACTTACTCGCGTCTGGATTTAACGTGCAAGTATTCGATGTCGATAGCGAAGCCGCAAAGCAACTAGTACCTTTTGGTGCGGTGGTGGCGAGCTCTATTGAGGAAGTCGTGGATGGTGCTAGCACAGTCATCACGATGCTACCAGCAGGGTCTCACGTTCGTTCCGTGTATCTTGGTGACTTACATGGTGGCGTAGGTGTCCTCAATCTTGTCTCGCCAAGTACCTTGATGATTGATTGTTCAACCATTGATCCGGACTCTGCGCGATTAGTCGCCAATGAAGCGGCAAATAAACGCGTGTTGTTTGTCGACGCACCCGTTTCGGGGGGCGTTGCTGGCGCTAAAGCGGCGACATTAACCTTTATTGTTGGTGGTTCGGATCAAGCGTTTTCTAAAGCCAATGCGATTTTGCAGTATATGGGAAAAAATGTTTTCCATGCTGGCAAAGCAGGTGATGGTCAAATGGCGAAAATCTGTAACAACCTTATGCTCGGCATTTTAATGTCTGGTACGTGCGAGGCATTAAACCTAGGTATCGATCATGGACTCGATCCAAAAGTGCTATCAAACATCATGCTGCAAAGCTCTGGCCGAAATTGGGCATTGGAGCTTTACAATCCTTGCCCAGGCGTGATGGACAGTGCGCCAGCCAGTCACGATTACCAACCGGGCTTTATGAGCAAACTCATGCTAAAAGATCTCGGCTTGGGGTTAGATGCGGCGTTACAAACACATTCTTCGGTTCCGATGGGGTCGTTAGCGCGCAACTTATATTCTTTCCACAACGCGAGCGGCCACGGCGAACTCGATTTCTCAAGCTTATTTGAGTTATACAAGAGTAAGAAAGGCTAGACCGAGTTTTGTGACAAACCAGCCCGAGATGGTGACGTAAAATGCGCATCATTTCGGTCAACTTAGACTGGTTGAGATAGAGAACATTACGAGCTATGGAGTGCACCAATATGGACATAAAAAGTAGTGTTATTGCCATTACAGGAGCAGGGCAGGGGCTTGGGCAAATGATGGCCATTACCCTTGCTCAAGCTGGCGCTGATTTAGCGTTATTGGATGTAAACGCCAGTGGCTTAATGGAAACACAAGAGCAGTGTCGAATGCTGAGTGCGAAAGCGTTGACATATCAAGTGGATGTCACCAACGAAATCGATGTTGAAACCACGTTTGAAGCGATTATCCAAGATTTTGGTCAACTCAATGGGTTAGTCAATAACGCTGGCGTGTTAAGAGATGGGTTACTTGTAAAAGCAAAAGATGGCGTGATCAGTAAGATGTCTTTTGATCAATTCAATTTGGTCATGAACGTTAACGTGACAGGAACATTTTTGTGTGGGCGTGAAGCTGCCGTCAAGATGATTGAGAGTGGATCCCAAGGCGTTATCATCAATATTTCTAGTGTTGCGAGAGCAGGGAATATCGGACAAACCAATTATTCTGCATCTAAAGCGGCGGTCGCGACCATGGCGACAACATGGGCCCGTGAGCTCGCAAGATACGGTATTCGCGCGGCGGCGGTTGCACCAGGTGTAGTACACACCGCGATGGCAGAGCAAATGAAACCAGAAGCCATAGAGCGATTAGAAAAGATGATCCCAGTTGGCAGGATGGGCGAAACAAGCGAAATCGCGCATGCAGTAAAATACATTATTGAGAGTGATTACTTTACTGGCAGGGTTTTAGAAGTGGATGGCGGTATTCGTATGTAAGTGACCACTGAAATAAGGCTCTGATAGACCTGAATAATAAGTTTCTTTCCATTTCAACATTTTCTATGTTGTGGAGTGCTAATTCTGCGCAACCCAAATGTATTTACAACTTATGTTTGGATTTACCTTGAGAATGATTTCTCGCAATCCAATAAAGAGATGTAAATACCACTCAAATATTAAGTGAAATCATTAATTTGATGCTGATCACACTTTTGGTTTTTTAGTTTCCGCTTCTCATTAAGGCTATCTGCGTAAATGAAGTTGATAGTCAGTCTCATCAATTTTTAGTTTCAACTTTTTGTTTTTAAATAATTAATTGTTGAAGCACGAGAAATCCGTGTTGAGGTTAATATTCTATTTAAAGTGTGTAACTTCCATTAATGGAAGTTTAGTTTCCAGTTGTGGCTAATGAGCTTTAACTTTTTACTCCTCATAATGCGCCAAATGTAACATAGTGTTTCAAAGTGTAACAATAAACTCACACTAAGAGTGTGGTTTTGATCTCCACTCAATTCCGTTTTGTTTCGCTCTGAACCCGACGTTACTCATGCTCAACACATAAACATTCTAATGACTATAACAACTGGTTCTTGGCTTGATACCAATCGTATCGTAGCAAATAACGGTTCATTCTAGCTGGTTAAATGCTTGATGACGAAGTTGAAAAATTGTA
Source organism: Vibrio sp. Y58_MX_L22 (assembly GCF_024181865.1). Lineage (NCBI taxonomy): Bacteria > Pseudomonadati > Pseudomonadota > Gammaproteobacteria > Vibrionales > Vibrionaceae > Vibrio > Vibrio sp. Y58_MX_L22. The sequence goes on along the minus strand of NZ_JAMZAN010000002.1, from coordinate 322,373 downwards.
AGTAGAATAACTACTTATCGAGGTTTTTTCTTGTTCTCATACATTACCTCTGCGCTATTTGTGAGCTCTTATTTACTTTGATTGGCATCTGCTTTGAAACCAGACAACCATCGAGAAAGTTAATGGAAGCCTCAAGATATAAACGCATCTTGTCGAGGGGAAGTTTGGCGTCCGTCATACTTATGCTCTCAGGATGTAATTCAGCTTTACTTGACCCCAAAGGTGCCATTGGTGTGCAAGAAAAAGAGTTAATTATTACTGCTCTTTTGCTGATGTTGATCGTTGTAATCCCTGTGATTTTAATGACGATTTACTTCGCTTACCGATACCGCGCCTCTAACACTGAAGAAGAGTACGCACCCGAGTGGTCACACTCGACCAAAATCGAAGTGGTGGTATGGACAATTCCAATCATCATCATTGCGATTCTTGCGACGATCACATGGCGTTCGACTCATGAACTAGAGCCATCCAAACCTTTGGAAAGTGATGTTAAACCAATGACCATCGAAGTGGTGTCACTCGATTGGAAATGGTTGTTCATCTATCCAGAAGAAAACATTGCGACGGTGAACTATGTGGCGTTCCCGAAAGACGTGCCAGTGCAGTTCAAACTGACTTCGGACAACATCATGAACGCGTTTTTCATCCCTCGCTTAGGTACACAGATCTACGCGATGCCAGGAATGGTAACCAAGCTCAACCTGATAGCGAACCACGAAGGTGACTACAAGGGTTTTGCATCGAACTACAGCGGCGAAGGCTTTTCGCAAATGAAGTTCACAGCTTCAGCAATGTCTGATCGTGCTGCGTTCCTAAATTGGGTGCAGAAAGTGAAGGCGAGCCCTGATCGTATTGAAGATTGGGAGCAATACAGCTCACTGGCAGCGCCAAGTATCGCAGAGCCAGTCACTTTGTTCTCTAGCGTTCCTCCGTTCTTGTTCACCGACGTTGTGACTCAGCATCCTGGTTCAATGAACTGTTTGCCTGAAAACCAAGGATAATCGTAATGTTTGGAAGATTAACTCTTGATTCAGTTCCATTCCACGAACCTATTATCGTCATCACCCTAGCGGTTGTGGCGCTGGTTGGTTTAGCCGTAGTTTACGCGGTGACCAAAGCTGGAAAGTGGCAATATTTGTGGAATGAATGGTTTACTTCAGTAGACCATAAAAAACTTGGCTTCATGTACATCGCAGTAGCGATGGTGATGCTTGTTCGTGGTTTTGCTGACGCAGTCATGATGCGTAGTCAGCAACTCCTTTCTTCTGCGGGTGAAGCAGGTTACTTGCCACCGCATCACTACGATCAAATTTTTACTGCCCACGGCGTGATCATGATCTTCTTTGTAGCGATGCCATTGGTGATTGGTTTGATGAACATCATCGTGCCATTGCAGATTGGTGCACGTGACGTAGCTTTCCCGTATCTGAATAACTTGAGCTTCTGGCTGTTTGTTGTTGGTGTCATCCTAACAAACATGTCTCTCGGCTTAGGTGAATTTGGTCGTACAGGTTGGCTAGCGTATCCGCCGCTTTCAGGTATTGAGGCAAGCCCAGGAGTCGGGGTCGACTATTGGATTTGGGCGCTGCAGATATCAGGTGTTGGTACGACGTTAACAGGCGTGAACTTCTTCGCGACCATTTTGCGTATGCGTACACCGTCTATGCCAATGATGAAGATGCCAGTTTTCACTTGGGCGTCTCTGTGTGCAAACATTTTGATCATCATTTCATTCCCAATCCTAACGGTGACTATCGCTCTGCTAACGCTGGATAGATACCTAGGCATGCACTTCTTTACCAATGATCTTGGCGGCAACGTAATGATGTACGTCAACCTGATTTGGGCTTGGGGTCACCCAGAAGTGTACATCTTGATTTTGCCAATTTTTGGTGTGTTCTCAGAAGTCACCGCAACCTTCTCACGTAAAAAGTTGTTCGGTTACACATCGCTAGTTTGGGCTACCGTAGTTATCACGATTCTTGCGTTTGTCGTTTGGCTACACCACTTCTTTACGATGGGGTCTGGCGCGAACGTAAATGCCTTCTTCGGTATTGCCACGATGATCATTTCTATCCCAACAGGGGTGAAGATCTTCAACTGGCTATTCACCATGTACAAAGGCCGCATCCGCTTTACGACGCCAATGATGTGGACGGTGGGCTTCCTTATCACCTTTACTGTTGGTGGTATGACGGGCGTACTAATGGCTGTTCCGGGCGCAGATTTCGTTCTGCATAACTCAGTATTCCTTATCGCTCACTTCCACAACGTTATCATCGGTGGTGTGGTGTTTGGATGTTTCGCTGCGATTACTTACTGGTTCCCGAAAGCGACCGGTTTCACCATGAATGAAACTTGGGGCAAACGCGCGTTCTATCTTTGGATTATTGGCTTCCTAATGGCGTTCCTACCGCTTTACGCGCTGGGCTTTATGGGGATGACTCGTCGTTTAAGCCAAGACATCAACCCAGAATACTTCCCACTGTTGTCGATTGCCGCAGCAGGTACGGTTGTGATTGCGCTGGGCGTATTGTCTCAGTTCATCCAAATTTACGTGAGTATCCGTGACCGCGAGCAAAACCGTGATTTAACTGGTGACCCGTGGGGTGGTCGTACTCTTGAGTGGGCAACATCGTCTCCACCGCCGTTCTACAACTTTGCGCACCTACCAAAAGGTGATGTGCTGGATGCCTTCTGGTACCAGAAACAAAGTGGCGAGTTCGATCCAACTAAAGAAGTGGAATACGAACGTATTCATATGCCAAAAAACACGGCAACAGGTATCTACGTGTCGGCTTGGTCGCTCCTATTTGGCTTCGGCATGATTTGGTACATCTGGTGGCTAGCGGCGGCAAGTTTGGTCGGTATTATCGTGACGTGTATTCAGCATAGCTATAACGATGATGTGGATTACTACGTGGAAGTTGAAGAGATCAAAGCAATTGAGGCTGAACGTCGAGCTCAGCTTGAAGAAGCGAAGAAAAACTCAGTGAAAGACAGCGAAAGTAAAGATGATCTGGAGGTGACGTATGCAAACTAATATCGCAGCACATCACGACCATGATCACCACCATGACACGAATGGCAACAAGCTATTTGGCTTCTGGGTTTACCTGATGAGTGACTGTGTACTGTTTGCAACCTTGTTCGCGACATACGCTGTGCTGTCGAGCAATTCAATTGCGGGCCCAACAGGTAAAGACATTTTCGAACTCCCATTCGTGTTTGTCGAAACCATGCTGCTGCTGTTTAGCAGTATCACATTTGGTTTTGGCATCATCGCGATGAAGCGCAACAACGTTGCTGGTCTCAAACGTTGGATGTTAGTCACGTTCGCACTTGGTCTTGGTTTTATCTGTATGGAGGTCTATGAGTTCCATCACCTGATTGAAGAAGGCTATGGCCCACAAACAAGTGCATTTCTATCGGCATTCTTTACGTTGGTTGGTACGCACGGCCTGCACGTAACCTTTGGTCTGATTTGGTTAGCGGTAGCGTATCATCAACTGTCGACGAAAGGTCTGAACGACAATATGGCAATGCGCTTTAACTGCTTAAGCCTATTCTGGCACTTTCTAGATATCGTTTGGATTTGTGTCTTTACCATCGTTTACTTACTGGGGGTAATGTAATGGATCAACATGTAGAAACCAGTTCGTCAGATTACGTGAAAGGTTTTATTGCCTCACTGATTCTGACGGTAATTCCGTTCTACTTTGTTTGGACGAAATCATTACCAGATACAACGACCTATGCGATTCTATTTGGATGTGCATTAGTGCAGATATTTGTTCACTTTAAATACTTCTTGCACATGGAAACAAAAACATCCGACGGACGTTGGAACCTTGTATCACTGATGTTTACCGCCATTGTTGTACTTATCCTTATCGCTGGCTCGGTATGGATCATCTACAACATGAACGTCAACATGAAGTTGTAGGCCAAGGTATGCTGAAAAGTTATTTGTCTATCACTAAACCGGGCATTATTTTCGGCAACCTGATTTCTGTTGCGGCGGGGTTCTTCCTCGCCGCAAAAACAGAACCAGCCAGTCTAATGTTGTTCGTTACGACGTTAGTTGGTGTTGGGTTAGTCATCGCTTCAGGTTGTGTGGTGAATAATATTTTCGATCGTGATATCGACCAAAAGATGGCACGTACACGAAATCGTGAAACAGTGAAAGGCAACATCAATATCGATATTGCGTTTGTTTATGCACTTGCTTTATTGCTGGTAGGAACCGCACTCTTATTTATCCGAGTGAATCCACTATCCGCTGTCGTCGTGTTGCTTGGCTACGTGTATTACGTGTTCTTTTACACGATGTGGTACAAACGTAACTCGGTGTATGGAACCTTAGTGGGAAGTATCTCAGGCGCAGTTCCGCCATTGGTGGGTTACTTAGCGGTAACAAACTTCATTAGCTTGGAAGCGATTTTACTCTTTACCATGTTCTGTCTCTGGCAAATGCCGCACTCTTATGCCATTGCCATGTTCCGCATGCAAGACTACCGAGAAGCCGGGATTCCCGTATTGCCAGTTAAAGAAGGTATTCATAAAGCGCATCGACACATGAAAGCGTATGTCGTGGCTTTTGGGGCAGCATCATTGGGGTTATTTTTACTAGGTGAAGCCGGGTATGAATACTTAGCGGTTGCAGCGGTTGTTTGCTTTATGTGGACGAAAGTGACCTTTCGCAGCATTGATGACAACAACTACATCGCTTGGTCAAAGTCGGTGTTTAAAGTCTCACTGCTAGTGGTGATGGGGATCAGTGGTGTGCTTGGTGTCGAGTTGATTCCTCTAGCTCTGTAACAACCAGACCTAAGCGTTTGCTACGCGCCAATATCTTTTGCTGCTGAATGCATGAATGACCTTACCTAGAAGTAAGGTCATTTAACTTTCTATTGTCCTTTATTTTCCCTGTTCCTCCTCTAGCTTCACTATCACGTATTCATATCTAAAAGCAAAAACAACCAGTGTGTAAAACATAGTAGATCGCGCGTTTCCGCTGACGCGTAATAATGCCAAGAGATAGCGACGATTAAGCTAAAAGTATAAACAGCGCAATAACTCTACTTACCATATGAGAATTCAATATCGATAGTTTGTAATGTAAACATTTGGGGTAGTGCTAGTTCCCATAGCAGCATACAAACTAACAATGTGAATGTTTAAGTTGAATCACCAGCTAGCGAAATACAAAAGTTTTACGACTGAAAGTAGGTGAGGAAGCATCTTAGCTCCAGTGAAATGAACACGATTAAGAATCATCCTTTTACATAATCTAAAAACTCACTAAACATTAACCCAGATTAAAGTTTTGTCGTCTCCGAGGCATTAAGGTGCGCCTGTAGTTTGCAGGTCTCAAGGATTCAGAGAAGGAACAGCCATACATCGTGTATCGCTGTTCCTTTTTCGTTCTTGTTTACTTGCGAAAAGATAAAACATAAAGACAACTTTAAGAGGACTGGTTTTGAGCATTTTGTTTTCCGAAGCCCGCATTGGCAACATGACCCTAAAGAACCGTTTTGTGAGAAGCGCAACGTGGGAGAACATGGCGACCGAAGATGGTCACATGACGGCAAAGCTTTACGATATTTACGAAACGCTTGCGAAAGGGGAGGTTGGGCTTATTGTCACGGGTTATGCCAATATCGTTGAAGAAGAGAAACCCAACGCAGGTATGATGGGGATCTACAACGACTCTTTTATTGAAGAATACAAAAAGCTAACAGAGCTAGTACATCAACAAGATTCTAAAATCGTGATGCAAATTGCTTACGGTGGCACCAAAACCACCCATAACGTCGGTGAGCGTGTCATCTTCGCTCCGAGTGACGTGCCTGAGCGTGGTACAAATACGCAAGGCAAAGCGATGACAAAGGACGAAATCGACTACATCGTAAAGGCATTCGCATTGGCGAGCAAACGTGCTCAAGACGCTGGTTTTGACGGCGTAGAGATTCATGCGGCGCACACTTATTTAATTAACCAGTTTTTAAGCCCGTACTATAATCGTCGCGAAGACGAATATGGTGGTGACTTAGAAAATCGCATGCGCTTTCTTTTAGAAATTTATTCTGAAACCAGAAAGCTGGTTGGAAGCGAATTTCCCATCCTCGTTAAACTGACGGCAACAGAGTTCTTTGACGGCGGTTTAACGTTCAATGAAACTCGCGTCGTCTGCAAGAAACTTGAAGAAATAGGCGTTGATGCGATCATCGTATCTGGCAATGTTCACGGCAAAGCAAACGAACTTGTTGGTCAAACGTTCGATGGTTACACACTACAAGAAGAAGGTTACTTTCACGAATATGGTCACGTGATCAGCCAGGACGTTAGCATACCGGTGATTACTGTCGGCGGGCTGAGCGACATTGATGCGATTGAGAAAATTGCAGAAAACACAGATATCCAATTTTTTGCTGTGTCACGCCCTTTATTGGCTGAGCCACAGTTGATCAAACGTTGGAAAGAAGGCAATCGCGCACCAGTAGATTGTGAACGTTGCTCAAAGTGTCGTACCAAGCGTGGTAACTTTTGCGTGGTGTATAAGAACCGAAATCGTCGCAAAAAATAGAACGAAGCGAATACACAAATACAAATTAGCCTCCACTCTGAATATGGAGGCTTTTAATTATCCGCATGTTAATCGAACCATTATTTATCTTCTTTTTGATAGTTTAAATAATGCACACAAAGATCGTGAAATGCTTTAGCTTGAGGCGAGATCGTGCGATCGGTTAACGTAAATATACCAATTTGCCTTTCAAGTGGTGGATCGATAAGCGGAATCCAAACCAAGCGTGTTTCATTGGTTGGGAAAGCAAGCTTAGGTAGGGTCGTGACACCAATCCCAAGTTCTAAGACAGAAAACAGCGAAGTAATATTTTCGACCGAATAGAGCGCTTGCTGACTCAGAGCTCTTGCTGGGGTTGGATCGAGAAGTGTACAAGTGCCGTTACGGATAAAGGGTTGTTCCAACAAAGTTTGCCACTCGATTCCTTCTGGATGACTCGCAATAGGGTTGTCCTTTAAACACACCACGCCTATTGGATCGGCTAACAGCGGCGTAAAGTCAATGCCGCCCTCATCGAGGTGAGAGGGGTTACCGAGCGCTAAGTCGACCTCACCGGAGAGTAGGCGAGCCTCGACGCCAGCGGCATTATCGTCTATCAAGCTTACTTCTACATTTGGATACTGTTCGCAAAAGGCGCCCAACACGCTAGGAATGAGCTTCGCTGCAACAGAAGGAACGCTCGCAATTCGCACTCTCCCTTGCTGTCCGGCAGCGGCTGCTTTGAGATCGTTGTCTAGTGCACTGTAGATATTGAGAAACTGAACCACTTTGGGAAGACAAATTTCACCAAACGGGGTCAATTTGGTTTTGTTTCCGGGTTCAAACAGCGTTTGCCCTAGAATTCTTTCAAGCTCTTTTATCGATGTTGACAGTGCCGCCTGAGAACGATTTGCACGATGTGAAGCGGCTCGAAAGCCTCCTTCCTCGACTACCATCACAAAATGCATTAATTGTTGAAGCTTAATACTCATCCCTAATGCCTCTTAATCCCTTTATTTACGTTATTTTAAATAGAGCGATAAGTTTAACTTATCAAATGTCAAAAATTTACCGTTAGATTTATCGCCTGTCAATGTGCATCATTTAACCATATTGAAACAAAGTTGTTACAAAGGTTGAAAGGCACGTGAATACTCCTACTAAAAAACACCCAGTTAAAACCAGTCTATTTGCTTCTAAAGCGCCGCTTGAATGGGCGATAGTCAACAACGGAACCCTGTATACGGCTCAAATTCCTATTGATGACACAGGCGCGGTTGTGGAAGGCGGTATCGAAGCACAAACACGTCAAACCTTTAACAATCTCATTCACACCCTGGAGTGTGCAGGGGAGTCTTTGGACTCGGTGTTGCAGGTCCTGATTTATGTGACCGACAGAGAATACTTAAAGACCGTTAACCAAGTGTACGCGGAATATTTTGAAGCGCCGTACCCAAATCGCGCCGCCATGGTGGTTGCAGGGTTAGCGCGAGAAGAGATGTTGGTGGAGTTTGTTGTCTACGCGTCGGCAAGCCAACCAGAATAAATCCAATAAGAACAATTAGAGATCAGTGAGTGGGTGGCTTGCCATCACAAATCGGAAGAACAAGGAAAGAACCATGACTTTTATTAACAATGTTCAAGCAGAAAAATCCCTCTATATAGCAGGTGAATGGCAATCGGGCATGGACACCATCGCCAATATTAACCCTTCTGATATCAGCGAAAACATTGGCGATTTCGCACAAGCGAGTGTGTCGCAAGTAGAGCAAGCGATTCAAGCGGCTAAATCAGCGCAGCCAGAGTGGGAAAAAACACCAATCGAGCGCAAGCAAGCAGTGCTACAAGCGATTGGTGATGAGCTCATTGCACGATGTGATGAATTGGGCACCTTGCTTTCGCGTGAAGAAGGCAAGCCATTTGCTGAAGGTCGAGGTGAGATATACCGTTCTGGCCAATTCTTCCAATACTTTGCTGCTGAGGTTCTGCGTCAAATTGGCGATAACGCTGCTTCCGTCCGTCCAGGTGTCTCCGTTGAAGTTACTCGCGAAGCCGTCGGCGTTATCGCCATTATCTCTCCTTGGAACTTCCCAACAGCAACAGCGGCTTGGAAAATCGCGCCAGCACTTGCGTTTGGCAACAGCGTCGTCTGGAAGCCTGCCAACCTCACCCCAGCAAGTGCCGTTGCGCTGACAGAGATTATCCATCGCCAAGGTTTACCTGCTGGCACGTTTAACCTCGTTTTGGGTAGCGGTTCGCAAGTCGGTAATACCCTTATCAATTCGAAGGATGTGAACGGCGTTAGCTTCACTGGTTCTGTGGACACTGGCCGCAAAGTTGCAGCGGCAACAGCACCAAATTTTGTGCGTTGTCAGCTAGAGATGGGTAGCAAAAATGCGCTCGTAGTGGCAGATGATGCAGACATTCAAATTGCTGTCGAAGCGACAATCGCAGGCTCATTCTCGGGTGCAGGTCAAAAATGTACCGCGTCTTCTCGTCTTGTGGTTATGGACGGAATTCACGACGCGTATGTTGAAGCGCTAATCAAACGCATGAGCGAACTTAAAGTGGGTCACGCTCTAGAAGAGGGCGTATTCATGGGTCCTGTTGTTGATGGTAACCAGCTGAATGCGAACTTTGAGTGGATCGAAAACGCTCGCCAAGCGGGCGCAGAGCTGGCTTTTGGTGGCGAGCGTCTGAGCCTAGAGCATGACGGGTACTACATGTCACCAACCCTGTTCTTGAACACACAAAACAGCTGGGAAGTGAACCAAGAAGAAGTCTTTGCGCCAATGGCGAGCGTGATTCGCGTTTCTGATCTGGATGAGGCAATTGCAGTCGCGAACGATACGCGCTTTGGCCTGACAGGCGGCATTATCACGCAAAGCTTGCGCAATAGCGCGATCTTCAAACAGCAAGTCCAAACGGGCTGCGTCATGGTTAACTTGCCAACTGCGGGTACAGATTATCACGTTCCATTTGGTGGCCGTAAAGAATCTAGCTTTGGTCCTCGTGAGCAAGGTCAGTACGCCAAAGAGTTCTACACCGTAGTGAAAACCGCTTATCAGCGTCCTTACTAAGATCGGCAGGGTAACTGATGGTGTCAGTTGCCCGCACGAAAAGGCTAAGAAATTGTTTAAGGAGTGGTTATGTACCAACAACGGATTGTGATTGACGGATTGCAGTACTGCAATTGGGATCGAGAGTATTTCCAAACGCTTAAGGCGAGTGGCATTACTGCCGTTCATGCCACCATCGTCTACCACGAAACTGCGCGCGAAACCTTAACGCGTTTTGCTGAGTGGAACTTGCGCTTCGAGCAAAATGCGGACCTCATCATGCCTATTTATTCAATGGCAGATGTAGAAAAAGCCAAAGCAGAAGGCAAAGTCGGCATCTTCTTCGGCGCGCAAAATTGCTCACCAATCGATGATGAAATTGGTCTGATTGAAGTGATGCGCCGCCAAGGTCTGCTGATCATGCAACTGACCTACAACAACCAAAGCTTACTGGCGACAGGTTGTTACGAACAAAACGATTCCGGCGTAACTCGCTTTGGTAAGCAAGCTATTGAAGAGATGAACCGAGTCGGGATGATCATTGATATGTCCCACAGTGCGGAGCGTTCTACGTTGGAAGCCATCGATCTTTCTTCGCGTCCAATTTGTATCAGCCATGCTAACCCGACGTTTGCGCATGACGCACTGCGCAACAAATCCAACACCGTGATCAAAGCACTGACGGAGCGCGGTGGTTTGATTGGATTCAGTTTATATCCATTCCATTTGCCAAATGGCAGCCAGTGCACGCTGGATGATTTCTGCCAGATGGTAGCGAAAACCGCAGACATGTTTGGCGTCGACCATTTAGGCATCGGTAGTGATCTGTGCTTAAACCAACCGCAACAAGTATTGGAATGGATGCGCAACGGGCGTTGGTCAAAAGCGATGGATTACGGCGAAGGTTCAGCAAGTAACTCGGGATGGCCAGATGCGCTGCCATGGTTCTGCGGCAGCGCAGGGATGGAGAACATCTACAACGGATTAATGGGTCACGGATTCAGTGAATCTGAGGCTGGAAAAATATTGGGTGAAAACTGGTTCAACTTCCTTAAAGAAGGATTAGAGCCTATTTCATAGCATTCCCCAAAGTAGGAACCGCCTGCCCACATAATAACAATACGGCAGGCGTAAAACTCACATTTGTAGCCAGTCTTTGGCTGCTGCAAAGAACCTCTGGAGCCAGAGTATGTCTGATTTAACCAATAGCATGAAAGCTTCCACGATGAGCGTGTCATCGGGCAAGTCAAAAGCAAAACACAACACATCAACAACAGAAAACACGACGGACAAATTAGGACTGAATAACCCGGCCTTTTGGTATAGCGGTGGTTTCATCGCGTTGTTCGTTGCTATTGCACTTTATGACGGCGAGCTGTTATCTACGATCGTTAACGCTGGCTTTGGCTGGGCAGTTCAGGTATTTGGTCCATACTGGCAGTTACTGCTGCTTCTCACTTTTCTTATTGGTCTTGGCTTGGCTGCAGGGCGAACAGGCAAGGTGATGTTGGGCGGGATTGCAAAACCAGAAATGGATTCTTTCCGCTGGATGGCGATTATTTTCTGTACCTTATTGGCTGGTGGTGGCGTTTTCTGGGCCGCGGCTGAGCCTATCGCGCATTATGTTAGCCCACCTCCTTTGTACGGCGCGCAAGATAACCCGCAGCAAGGTGCGGTGAATGCGTTGTCGCAATCCTTTATGCACTGGGGCTTTCTAGCTTGGGCGATTGTAGGTAGCTTAACTTCCATCGTGGTGATGCACCTACATTACGACAAAGGTTTACCACTAAAACCCCGTATTTTGCTTTACCCAGTCTTGGGCGAACGAGCACTTAAAGGCCAACTCGGTGCATTGATTGACGCATGCTGCATTATCGCGGTAGCCGCGGGCACCATTGGTCCAATTGGGTTTCTGGGCTTGCAGGTTAGCTACGCGTTAAATGCGTTGTTTGATATCCCTGATGGCTTTACCACTCAGCTTATTATCATTTTGTTTGCGATTGCGCTTTACACCTTGTCAGCACTCAGTGGATTAAGTCGAGGCATGCAACTGCTTAGTCGTTACAACGTGATTCTGGCAATGGCATTGATGGTTTACATCCTGTTTTTTGGCCCTACGAATTTTATCTTTAACGGATACATTCAAGGTGTAGGGAGCATGCTAGATAACTTTATCCCAATGGCGACTTATCGCGGTGACGAAGGTTGGCTAAGTTGGTGGACAGTATTTTTCTGGGGCTGGTTCCTGGGTTATGGTCCGATGATGGCAATCTTTATTGCGCGTATTTCCCGTGGTCGAACTATTCGCCAAGTTATTTCCACCATCAGTATTGTGGCTCCGTTAACCACCTGTTTTTGGTTCACGATTGTGGGCGGCTCAGGCCTTGCGTTTGAAATTGCTGAACCGGGTAGCGTGAGTGCGGCGTTTGAGGGCTTTAACTTGCCAGGTGCTTTGCTTGCAGTGACTCAGCAACTACCAATGCCAATGCTGACTTCAATTCTATTTCTGATTTTAACCACGATCTTCATCGTCACGACGGGCGACTCAATGACCTACACAATCAGTGTCGTGATCAGTGGTGAAACGGAGCCGAATGCGATCATCCGTACCTTCTGGGGAGTAATGATGGGTGTGACGGCATTGATCCTAATTTCCCTTGGCTCTGGCGGCATCTCTGCTCTGCAATCTTTCATTGTTATTACCGCGGTTCCGGTTTCGTTGATTCTGTTACCGTCACTTTGGAATGCGCCACAAATTGCAATCAAAATGGCGAAAGAGCAAGGGCTATAACAATTATCCAATTCAAACAACGTGGAGCTTGTGCGGGTGTTTTCCTCCTGCATCCGCACAAACCCTAGTATTCTTACAATAACAAATAGGTGGTGAGCAAAATGGATGCACATCGTTCTACTTATACGGAAGCAACTATGCGCGATGCAGCGATTGTCATGGCAGCCGAAAGGCTTGGCGCAATGCACCAAAACCGAATCAGCTTTGTTCGCAGTCTGATTCGTAATATGGCAAGCCAAAACTGGCAAGTAACCAAGCATGAGTGGCAGCTTTGTCCTCGTGGTTATGGTCATGTGATTTACAAATTGACCACGCCAGAGCACGTTTATCATTTGGTGGTATTCTGTGATGAAATTGCCGACGACGAGCGTAATGATCGCGTAATTGCTGAAAAGTGGGACGTCACATTTGCACTGGTTCAAGGCGATGTTGATGTTACTTTGTTGGAAAGATTGCGAGAAAATGTACCGCTGCAAGAAGCGGGACGTAATCCAAACAACGTACTTGTTCTTGCTCGCGCAAACAAAAGTGTGCGCGTGTTTGAGCACATTGTTAGCGCGCTTTCTCAAGGCGAGCAGCCTGAGCCGAAAGAGTTAGCGGAAGTGGGTTATATCCTGCGTACCACAGCTGTTTATGGTAACGGAAAGTTTGGTATCGCCGATTTCAAACTGTTAGAGAACAACTCAGATTTCAGCCAGTCTTTTAGTGCGCAAATGTGTGCCGTATATATGTTGCGTGAATTCAGCCTAGATTGGGTGCACTATCTGGCACTTCAACAAGGTGGCGACAAGGCGGTGGCTTTGCATCGTGGCTTGCAGCGCTACCTTGGTGTCGGCAATGCTACTGGCTTAGGCATGGCTCCATACTTGATTAATCACCCGTGCATCGTTGACCAATGGATGACCTCTCGCGAACGTGCGGTAGCGCGAGTCTTTGCCATGCCATGTGAAGCGTCGTTCCATGCTCCTTTGCAAGGATTGCTGCAAAAAGCACAGCGTCATTTAGAGCAAGTCATCACCATCAATGAACATCAAGACAGGCTCAATCATCAAGCGATAGCAGACATCAAACAACTGCTATCGAAGCTAACAACGTTAATGGAATTACATCCGAACTGGGCGAGTTTGGTCGAGTATAAGAAAACAATGAGTGTGGAAGCCCAAGAAATCCTCACCTCTTGCTTGATCGAACTCTACCCATCTTTAGTGGATGAATTTGCTAGCCAAATGAATACGGATGAAACGTTATCTATTCCGGGCGGGAAAAAGATCCAAGATTTACTGGAAGTGTTGCAAAGCAAGTACCGCTGGGCGATTGATGCGGATTACTCACTAGCCGAGAACAACTACTGGTTCTGGTATCGCTCACAAGATAAAGAAGAGCCAAGGCTTGGTGTTCGCGGGGAAGAGGCTGGAGAAGAAAAAGAACTGCCGCTTGATATCGGCAGACAAGTGAATCGCTTGTACCAGGCCTTGCTTGACTGTGATGTAGAAATGTCCGTAGCAGAGTTTCTATTGCAAAAACCGGCTTATCGTTCGATCACACGTCGCGTATGGACGCTAGGCAACCGTGCGATGGGGGATATTCAAATGAATGTGCTGCGTAAAGATGCGTTACCAATGCACTTACTGCGCTGTAAATTGGCGATCTTTGGCGCGACTAAGTTTGATCCGCGCTCGGATCGTTGGGTTAGAGTAACTTTTTTCCAAGGCGCGCCGCTGTTGGATGAAATTCACGACCCTAAATTGGCAGACACATGGATTTTCCCTAGCATGCCGCCACGTGACGAAATTGCGCAAAGTGATAATCAAAAAATCAATGGAGGATTTGAATTATGATCGTCTCTCACAACGAATTGGTGGCCGCCGTTAATAAGGCATTTCTTGGCATGCGCCGTCACTGTGGTGAGGCGGATGTCATTGCGAACATGGTGGCGGACTTGCAAATGGTTGGCTTACATGGAGTTCGCCATTTTAATAACGCCAGTCTGTTTCTTGGGTTAGATTCAGACTGCGCCGTATCGGTGACCAACAGCACGCCGTCAAGCATAGAGGTAGAACTGCACAACGGGAGTGTAGCGTGTCATTTACCCGCGGTGTTGGATTTCGCGCTCGAGAAAATGATCAACCGTAAGTCGATTACCATTACGTTGAAACAGTGTCATAACCGTTGGTTGGGTTTCAGTGAGTTGTTGAAGCTCTCTGCGAAAGGCATCGCGTGTCGAGCACAGTGGATCAATGGCTCAAGTCCCAAGCGAACGCTTTATGTGTTAAACCGTGGACGAATCGCACCAGAAGTCTTTTTCTCGGATCGGTTTGATGGGCATGATACGGATTTGCATAGTATGGTTATCGAGCTCTCCGTGAACGATTTCGATATCGAGAAAAGTGCACAAGGGTATACCACCCACATTGAAGGTGATGAGTTAAGCCGCACGCAACAAGCTTCTTGGCAAAATGGTATCTTTGTCGAAGACCAAGAATGGGAAACACTGAAACAAACCGCAACCGCGTTGCTGGTGGAGAACAGTGAGCGTTCTATGCTCGGTGCTGGCGGTGTGGTTTAAGCGATGAAAGGCGATGATTCCAAGTAGAAGTGATGAAGGCTGCTCTTTAGCGGCCTTTTTTGTGCGCGAAGTTTGGTCACTTCTGAAGTTCAAAGACTATGATTACCGTTATCCGCAAGATGGAGCAACACAGGTAAGAAAAATGGATCTGCAAGAGAATAAAAGAAATGCCATTGCGTTTTACGAAACCGCCTATCGAGGTAATCCAAGAAAAGCGGTTGAAGACTATGTTGGCGATGAGTACATCCAGCACAATCCATTAGTTGGAAATGGCCCCGAGGCTTTTATCGAGTATTTTGAGCGGATGCAAAATGAGTATCCCAATAAAGACATTACGTTTGTACGAGCTATTGCTGAAGGGAACTTAGTGGCACTACACACTCACCAAACATGGCCTAATGATATTGAATACGTGACGATGGATTTCTTTCGTTTTGATCATAATGGGAAGATTGTTGAACATTGGGACGCTCTGCAAGAGATTCCTAAAGAAACATTGAATGGTCACACCATGTATTAACGAGTCGTTGACGAGTCTCCCATGCCGTTTATTCAAACGGTATGGGAGGTTAAATGATTTGTGGCACTTTAAGTATTAATCATCAAAGCGCTTTTTCGATTCTCACCGCGACGTCTTCAGATACCCAGCCTTTCCACAAGTCAGGGTAGGTATTAAAGAAGTAAAACATCGCTTCTTCACCGTCCGCGTAGTTATCTTCCATCCAGGCCAGCATTTCACTCATTTGCTCGTTGGTAAATCCGCGTTTCTGCAAGTACGCGAATGCTTGGGGTTCTTTGCTCGCAAACGCCTCAGTTGTTACTGTGCGAACTGGAGAAGGTGGGTACATTGTTACTTTTGGTGAAGCGCAATCAGGCTGAGTGGTACAGTTGCGATACTCTTCTAAATCTGTTCCGCTACCAAAATCCACTTTGACCATATCATACTTGCCCAATACGGGGGTCGGTGACCAGTAGTAACCAAACCAAGGCATTTTGCGATCATAGGCTTTGGCGATGGTGCCAGCTAATGCTGCGCCAGATCCTGGGTCAACCATCTCAAAGCCGTGCTCACTTAACCCTAATGCATTAAACAAGTGACCGGAGGTGATTTGGCATGTCCAACCAGCAGGGCAGCTATAAAACGCGAACTTGTCATCATCCTCTGGGTGTTCAAATAGTTTGGCGTGCTTGATGACGCCTTCTATCGTCGCGAGTTCTGGATACTGTTTTACCAGATAGGCGGGAACCCAAAACCCTTCTTCACCACCATTGACAAGCGATTCACTAGCGATGCGCAAGCGTTTATCCGCAATCCCTTTATCAAGTGCTTCTTTAATACCGTTTGTCCATAACTCTGGCGCAACGTCAGGCTGTCCCTTTTCAATCATAGAGGTGCCTGTAGGAACGCTATCACCAGGGATCAATTCCGCATCGCACTGGTAGCCTTCATTTAAGACAAATTGGTCGATGTGCGCCATTAAGCTTGCCGAATTCCAATTCATGTCTGCGATGGTTATTTTTCCGCATTCGTCCGCATTTGCATGAGTAGATAATGCTGATAGCAGCAGAACAGAGAGCATTGAAGGTGTCGTCTTCATGTGACTGAATTTCCTTGTCGTTGTCATTTACTTCAGTATATACATCGGTTTATAAAGATTCAGTGAACAAGTTTTTTTCAGTGACGTTAAGCATAAAAACGGCGATTTATGAAGCGTTTGATGAGACGGGTTGAAAGGGAATTAATACAGCAAGAACACCCCTTCGTAGCCGCCAATCTCAATATGAGAAACATAGTCGCCGATGTTACCGTCTTGATCTACAGGTCGCATAGGCTCTGGAAGTGCGATAGTTATCTTCGGTGAGGTGAAATAATCGATATTCTTGCCAAAGAAATCAGTTCGATACAGCACTCGGCCTTTAGTGAATTCGCGGGCTAACACCATCTCCGTAGGACCATGCATCACCACCGTATCGTCTGAGCGATACGCAAAGTACGTATGGGTTGGTAACAAATCGATAGAGCCATTGGGCAAGTCAGGATGAGCCACTTTGCTCATAGAAGCATCTCCAATGACTGTGTAATCGGCAGGATAGGGCGTACTGGTGGACATCATTACCGGAGTCGCCTGATATCCCTCTGGTATTTGATTGGCAGGCTCTCCCAAATCAACGGCAAGCAAGGTGCTAGGTTGATAAGCAATATTCATTGGTACGCCTGCCTTCCAGAAGTTGTCACTTGTTGTGTTATTACTTCCATATAAGTAGCCATTGTTCCACTGATTAAAGTAACTGCGCTCAGGGTGATAGTTTAAGTAGAACACTGCTAGTGCAGAGTATTGGTCCTGTTTCCAATTGTCTTCTGTGTTCCCAAAGTATTGAACGCGACCATAACGCGTTGTCGCTTGATAAATCACTTTCTGGCCAGCTTTGGCGAGTGCAGCGTTATCCCAAAACTTAGCTAACCCAGCATAGCCACTAAAGCCGGTAGAAGGGAAAAGGTAGTGCTCGCGCAAGTACAAGGAGCCAGCGTTAACCAAGTGGTTTTGCCCATTACGACCGAATAAGTTTGCCGTACCTATGTTGAGGCCAATTAACGCATCTTCATCCAGCGTTGCCAGTTTATTCAAGAACGCCGAGAATTGCGCTTTGTACGCATCGTCAGCAGCTTGGCTACCCGCCACCAAACCAAGCTCATCCACTGTGCCTCCGGAATATATGTAGAACTGATTTGCACCGAGTAACTTATTCGTATCGTCGTTGTACGCACCATTTAAACCTTGTTTCGCCCATTCAGCTTGGTAATAGTGGCGCATTGTATTGGTAAAAACGGGATTACCGAGATTGGTCAATGCCCATGAAGAGGTTTGATTCCACATACGACCAAATGGAATAACCCGTGACTCCCAACGAAATCGTGCCGTTGCATTCTTATTCGAACGGTTTTTGTATTCATTCCAAGAAAGATAATTGTCTTGGTTTCGATCTGCAGATTTGTCGAAGCCACGAATTTTACGCCAGCGTTGAATGGTTTGACCTTCAGGTGTCTCCGTTGGTGCTCCTGAGATATTGACGGCAGGGAAGCTATCTTTGAGTTGAATGTTTTCGAGACGTGGGCGGTTTTCTATGTTGTCGTCATGCCAAGTAATTTTCGCAACGTAAAGGCGGCCGCCGTCGCGTAAAAAGGTGGAGCCAAAGTACTGACCGCCACCATAAGTTTTTCCGCTACCATCATGCGTTGTAGCGCGAACCCAATCCAAAGGAACAGACCAGCTTACTGTTTGGTTTTTAGTCATGTTCTCAGTTTTGTCTTTTTTAATCGCGAAGATTTTCCATTCAGTTACCCGACCAAACGAGTCGATAGCAGAAGGGTATTCAATCGTGAAGCTGCCGCCTTGAGCAAACTGAGAAAACGTAAAGGCTAAGCGGTCGAACTTCTCTGAGTGATAGACATAGAGGGCTCCACCATTATTCGCCTGACCGAATACATCAGCATCCCATGGCGGTGGTTGATATAGCCAAAAACCGGCGTGGTCAGCGCTGGCGGTATAGCCAACGATCATCGGTTTTCGATTGAGTAGAGTATTCTCGCCATGGCTTGAGTTGACTTCAGCTAGGATAGTGTCTTCAGAAAAGTGGAGAAAGAAATCTTCGTAGTCAATTCCACTCAGTTCTGCGTGATTACGGATGTCGTTTTCAAGCCAGCTTGAGTTCATGTCGAGTTTTTGGTTGTACATGTAACCAAGTGCTTGTACACGCTCATTATGACTTTTACTTTCGTAAGCGCCGAATACGATATCAGCATGATCCAGTTCCCATTCACGTGTAGCCACAGCAGAGATAGGCTTATCATGAAGATCAATACCCTGTTCATGCAATCCAGGTAACACGATTGCTGTTCTACTCCAAACGCTGGGTATAGAAAGTAAGCTCAGAGAAGCAAGTGCAATGAGAGAAAAACAATGCGACTTCAACATGGGGTTATCTCACTCATACTTAGATGACTCGAATTAAGGGCCAGAATACAAAGAGAAATTATAGTCCATTCACAAAGTCCTAATCAGGAACCCGCCGATAGAAGGCTTTACCGGAAATCGAGGGGGGAAGCCCGGCAAAATGAGAAGGTCTGCGTCGGGTGTAGTACGTTCAAAGACTCAAAATTCCGTCTACACAAGCACAAAAGTAACCAGAATTTTAACCTTGTTTCGATTGCCATCATATTGTTGGATTTTCATCAACAACTTCAGTTAAAACCAACTGATTAAACCAGTCATATTCTCTGTTGTATTGATTGCTTATCATACAAAAATTTAACAAAATTAATTTTTATACATTTTTATTGCATAAAAAATCCTTTTGAGTAATATAAATGCCAAGTGACAATTAATGCGGTATGTCAGCATGACTATTCAGGTAAGCGGAATCAATAAATCCTACGGTGAGACACAAGTGCTTCACGATGTCAGCTTTAAGTGTGAAAGCGGCGAAACACTGGTGTTACTTGGTCCAAGTGGTGCAGGGAAGAGCTCTCTACTACGTGTTCTTAACCTTCTTGAAGGAGCGGATAACGGCCAGTTAAACATCGCTAATGACGCATTCGACTTTTCAACTGAAATCAAAGAGAAGCAAGGTTTAGCGCTTCGTCGTAAAGTGGGCATGGTGTTCCAACAGTACAACCTATGGCCGCATATGACAGTGATGGAGAACCTGATTGAGGCTCCGGTAAAAGTCGCTGGCATGGATAAAGAAGAAGCGAAGAAGCAGGCAATGCAAATTCTTGCGACGCTGCATTTGGCAGACAAAGCGGATGCATGGCCGATGCAACTTTCTGGTGGTCAGCAACAACGTGTGGCGATTGCTCGTGCATTGATGATGAAACCGGAAGTCTTGCTTTTTGATGAACCGACCGCTGCGCTTGATCCGGAAATTACTAACCAAGTCGTTAAGATTATTAAAGATTTAAGCGAAACCGGAATTACACAAGTAGTTGTGACGCACGAAGTGGATTTCGCCAAGAAAATCGCTAGCCACGTACTGTATTTAGAAAAAGGACACATCGTTGAGCACGGCACAAATGATTCGTTTTCTAACCCGCAAACCGCCCAGTTTGCTGACTACTTAAATCACTAAATCACGTTTTTAAAGTTCAGTCTATTTAACAGATAAGCTCGGCTGTCATTGCGAGTGTCAGCCCACTAAGTACACACGGAGTATTGCAATGAAAAAGATTCTACTAGCTTCACTAATCGGACTTGTCTCAGCGAATGCAGCAGCACAAGAAGAGATCAAATTTGCGATGGAAGCGACGTACGCCCCATTCGAATACATGGATGAAAACAACCAAATCCAAGGTTTTGATGTGGATCTGGCGAATGCACTATGTAAAGAAATCGAAGCAAAATGCACCTTCCACAACCAATCTTTTGACAGCCTGATCCCAGCATTAAAATTCAAGCGCTACGATGCGGCAATCTCTGCAATGGACATTACTGAGGCGCGTTTGGAGCAAGTGAATTTCACGAATGCATACTATGACAACTCAGCAGCGTTTGTTTCTATCAAAGAAAAAGTGGCTGATCAAAAAGCACTAGAAGGTAAGCGTGTTGGTGTTCAAAACGGTTCAACACACCAAAGCTACCTGATTGAGCAAATGCCGGGCGTAACCGCGGTTCCTTACTCAAGCTACCAAGACGCGTTCATCGATATGAAAAATGGCCGTATTGATTCTGTATTCGGTGACACAGCAGTCGTAGCAGAATGGTTCAAGAAAGAAGACAACCTAGCTTACGTGGGTGAGCACGTCACTAACCCTAAATACTTCGGTAACGGTTTCGGTATCGCAGTAAATAAAGGTAACGACGAGCTAGTGAACAAGCTGAACACAGCACTGAAAACAGTGAAAGCAAACGGCGAATACGACGTAATCTACAACAAATACTTCGGTAAGTAATATGGCACTAACGGGTTACTCTTTATCGCTTGTTCAAGCTAGTTGGATGACTGTCCAGCTAGCCTTCACAAGCCTCTTAGTCGGTTTGATTCTGGCAGTGGTATTCGCCAGTGGTGAAATGTCTCGCCGCGTTTTCGTTAAATGGCCAATGACGGCGTTTGTGACGATTGTACGCGGTTTGCCAGAAATCCTTGTCGTGTTGTTTATCTATTTTGGTTCGACGCAGGTTCTGTTTTTAATCACCGGCGACTTTATAGAGGTTAGCCCGTTCTTGTCTGGCGTGGTGGCGTTGTCATTGATCTTCGCTTCCTATGCTTCTCAAACTCTACGTGGCGCATTGAAAGCCGTTGGAAGAGGGCAGAGAGAAGCAGCAAGTGCACTCGGCATCAGTCAAGCACACGCTTTTGTTCGCATTGTTTTGCCACAAGCAGTAAGACACGCACTACCAGGTTTAACTAACCAATGGTTGGTTTTGCTGAAAGATACCGCACTTGTATCACTGATTGGCGTAACGGATTTGTTGAAGCAAGCGCAGCTAACATCTGCAGCGACGCATGAAGCGTTTACATGGTACGCGACCGCTGCGGCGATTTACTTAGGCATTACTTTGATTACACAACGTGCCGTCAAACTGATTGATAAGAAGTTCTCAATTCAAGGTATGAGCATGGGACAGGAGGCAACCGCATGAACGAACAACACGTTTGGCAAATGCTGGATGGCTTAGGCACTAGCCTCCAATTGACCGCTGCTTCCTTGGTTGTGGGCTGCCTCTTAGCTTTGATGATGACGCTGACTCTGATCCTACGTACTCCGGGTTTGCATTGGGTAAGTCGTGGCATCATCACCTTGTTTACTGGTACACCTTTGTTGGTACAGATCTTTTTGGTGTACTACGGTCCTGGTCAGTTTGACGCAGTAAGAGAAAGTGTATTCTGGACATGGTTAAGCCAACCTTGGTTCTGTGCGATGTTGGCGTTAGCGTTGAATACCGCTGCATACAGCACTCAGTTGTTCAAAGGAGCGTTTAACGCGATTCCTTCCGGTCAATGGCAAGCGTGTCGTGCTCTGGGTATGAACAAAACCGCAACGCTAAAAGTGCTGCTACCATACGCTATTCGTCGTGCTGTTCCTGCTTACTCGAACGAAGTGATTTTGGTCTTCAAAGGCACGTCACTAGCAAGCACGATTACGATCATGGATCTGATGGGTTACGCGCAGCGCATTAACGCACAAACTTACGATACGTTGACTGTATTTGGTATTGCGGGCGCATTTTATTTAACGGTAAATGGTGTGCTAACTCTTATTTTCCGTCAGGTAGAGAAGAAAGCATTGGCGTTCGAAGCCGCATAAACCTTCAATCAACACTCATCATCTCGTTCCACAGTGCCTTTGCAAATGACTCTCTTGCAGGGGCATTTTTTATATTCGTTATGGCAAATCCCTCAAGTTCCACCAAACTTAATTCAATGCAATTGTATTGGTGGCACCATGGAAAGAAGACACTTTTTAGCGCTGTGGACATTGTTGTTCGCCCCCTCTTTAAAAGCGACGACACCAATGCGGCCGACGCCAGCACAAACAGAAGGGCCATTTTATCCAGCAGTGGATATTCCTCTTCGTCAAAACTTGATTCTGCAATCAGAAGGCTTGGTCGGTGAACCTATCGTGTTGCAAGGTAAAGTCGTAGATACATCGGGAAACCCTGTCTCGGGTATCAAAGTAGAAATCTGGCAATGCGATGGGCAGGGGATTTACGATCATCCTAAGCAGCCAAATAATGATAAGTTTGATGCTCACTTTGCAGGTTTTGGCGCGGTAGAAACTCAATCGGATGGTCGCTACTTATTCCAGACTTTGTACCCCGTGCCTTATGCCTCTCGTCCACCGCACATTCACGTTAAGTTGTGGCGGGATAACCAAGAGCTTCTGACCACTCAGTTGTACTTAAAAGGCAATACTGGTGATGAATGGTGGGGTGGCAAAGCCCGAGATTATCTACAGTTTGAAACCATACGAACCGACGGGCGATTAACTGGCCAATTTAACTTTGTGATTGGCTAGCTAATCCGGTTAAGCCATTAACTCAACCAATTGCGCCAAGCATTCTTTATCCAGTATCGGATGAGGCTCGACGCCCGTGACCAAAACGATATCCACGGAAGGTAGCGATGGCATATCGTCTAAGATCTTAAGATCCTCGCTAACGCTAATACTGCCCATCGCACCGATAGCCATGCCTGAACGTACAATTGCTCGTTGTGCAGAAGCCGTATTGCAACATGCCAGTAGTTGATAAGGAGCGCCACGTTTGGTTAATCCGTCTACTGCTGCCGCATGGTATTTACAGTCGGTTTGGAATAGGGCGAGAGGGAGAGGTTGGGCGTTCTCAATGTCAAAATCAGGATGAGCAATCCACACGCCTTTGTCGCTCGCTAGCCAATAACCTTCTTCACTATCCGGTGCTCTTGTCACAATAGCGGCGTCTAGCTTTCCTTCATCGAGTTTCTCTCTCAAGGTGATGCTTGGCTCACTGAAGACTTGAATTGAACATGTGGGCTCAGATTGCTGTAATACGCGGATGACTTTAGGCAAGATATTGTCGTTGTAATCCTCTGGGCAACCTAAGCGAAGAGGGCGCTTGTTTTCATAGCGCCTCACTTGTTTCAGTGCTTGATTGTGCAAGCTAACCAATTGCTCTGCGTGAGAGCGTAGTGCTAATCCCGCTTCACTTAAGACAAGATTGCGACCTTCTTTTTCAAACAAACTGACGCTGAGTTCGTCTTCTAGCTTACGCATTTGCGCACTGAACGCGGATTGGGTGCGATTGATCTGCTTGGCTGCACGAGTGAAACTTCCCGTTTCGACAAAAGCCAGAAAGCTGCGTAACGCATCGATATCCATATCTAAAACTCATCCATCGTTTTTGTTGAAGTGTTCCATCAAAACTATCCGTTAGTCCCCTTAAATACAATCAGATATTGTGAATGGGTACTCAAAACACGAACCGCATGGAGGCGTCATGAAACTGTTTATTGCTAATCAAAACTACTCAAGCTGGTCACTTCGCGCATGGCTGATCTTTTCTCAATTCAAACTAGATGTCGAAGTCACCAAGCTCAAATTATTCACAGAAGATTTTTATAAGACCTTGGAAGGTATTACACCAACCGCGAAAGTACCTACCTTGGTGGATGGTGACGCAACCGTGTGGGATTCATTAGCGATTTTGGAATACGTTAACGAGCAATATTTACAAGGTAAAGCTTGGCCAAGCAACTCCGCAGAACGAGCTAAAGCACGCGCCATTGCATCAGAAATGCATTCGGGTTTCTTTGATTTAAGAAACGAACTCCCAATGAACATCCGCGCACGCAGAAAAGTCGATCTAACGGATGGTGCGCGTAAGGATATTGCGCGTATTGATGCCATTTGGGCTGAGCAAGCCAAACTGTATCCCAACGGTTGGCTATTTGGAGAATGGTCGATAGCTGATGCTATGTATGCACCTGTGGCATTGCGTTTCCAAACTTACGGTATCGAGTTATCGGAAGGTGCCAAAGCTTACCAACAGAAGGTGCTAGCAAGTGAATCTTTACAGCAATGGTTGGAAGAGGCGAGCCAAGAAACGGATATCGTAGAAGAGGACGAGGCAGGGGAAGAAGTATAAGCGCATCTTGCGATCGCCTGTAGCAAGGGAAAGCATGACAAAGCACGCTTTCCTCTTCTAGGATGGTTGTCGTTTCCGGCGCGTTTAAGCTAGGTGTTCAACAATCGCTTTGCCTACGCCGTGTGCGCTCGTTGGGTTTTGACCTGTGATGACACGATCATCCACAATTACAAACTCTTGCCATGGTTGCACTTTAGAGTAGCGCGCTGCGCTGCGTGCAAGAGATTCTTCCAATAGGAATGGGATATCGTTGATGGTGCCGAAGTCGATCTCTTCTTCACGAGTGAAGCCTGTTACTGATTTAGACGAAAGTAGCTTTTCGCCATTGCTAAGCGTGATAGGGAGAAGAGCGCCCGGACCGTGACAAACTGCTGCAACAATACCGCCATCTTCATAGTGTTTTGCAGAAATCTTGGCAAAATCTTCGTTGCTCGCTAGGTCTGAAAGAAGACCAAAACCACCCGGATAGAAGATCGCATCATAGTTGTCACCGTTGATTTGTGACACTGGAATCGTGTTGTTGATGCGGTTCTGGAAATCATCATCCGCTAAGATTTTCTCGTTGACTGCGTCGCCTTCGATGTCGGTTCCGTACAGTGGTGCTTGCCCGCCTTTGATAGAGGCAATGTCGTAATCGAAGCCTGCATCTATTAGTTCGCTAAGCGCATGAGTGAGCTCTGGCGCGTAAGTTCCGTTTGCTTGGTCAGTTTCACCAAGGGTCGCATGGTTCGTCACAATGATGAGTACTTTCTTCATGATGGTTTCCTTTTTGGCTTACGTGTATTTGTTGAACACCTTCATACTAATTGCTAAACAAATAAGTGATAATACGATTAATTGGCAAAACATTATTGCTATATAGCAAAGGTAAGTATGGACAGTTTTGAAGGCATCAATGAGTTTGTTACGGTTGCTGAGAGCTTAGGGTTTTCTGCAGCGGCAAAACAGTTAGGTTGCAGTACCAGTCATGTCAGTCGCCAAGTCACAAGATTAGAAGAGCGATTAGGTGTCGCTTTGTTAGCCCGTTCGACAAGAATGGTGAGTCTAACGGAAGCGGGGCAAGCGTATTATCAGCAGTGTAAAGAATTGGTGATTGGGCTTCAGCAAGCCAATGAACAGCTCACCACGCAGCAAACTCAGTTGAGTGGTACGTTACGCGTGAGTGCCGCTGGTGCGTTTTCTGAGAACCATGTAGCGCCTGCCTTGATGGCGTTTGCCAAGCAACATCCTAATCTCACGGTTGAAATTAACTTCAACACCAGCATGGTCAACTTTATTGAAGATGGTTTCGATTTTGCCATTCGTTACGGCAGGTTGAGTGATTCAGGCTTGGTTGCGAGAAAGCTGGTGGATCGTCCCATGGCAGCGGCAGCCAGTCAGCGTTATCTCGATGAACATGGTTTACCAACGCACCCAGAGCAACTCAAGCGTCATAGCTGCATTATTGCCAATAAGGACGTTTGGTTGTTTGAAAAAGACGGCAAGCCTTTAGATGGCGTAAAAGTGCAGGGCAGATGGAAGAGCAATAACGCACACACGGTCTTGCAAGCCTGTGCAGAAGGATTAGGTGTGGCGTACTTACCGAAGAGCAGTTTCAACGATGCTATTTCGTCTGGTCGTTTGGTGCCAATCCTAGAGCCCTATTGGGGAAGTGGTAACAGCAGCTGGATTGTTTATCAGAATCGTCACTTTCTGCCACTACGAGCGCGATTGGCTATCGACTTCTTGCTTGATCATTTTGCCGATTGGCAGGAGTAATGAGGCTCTGCCAATCGGTTTGTTTATCCATTTGTTAGATCGTCAACATACTAACGTATCTACATGTTTTGATAGCTCGGTCCACCGCCGCCTTCTGGTGCTTTCCATGTGATGTTTTGCGAAGGATCTTTGATGTCACAGGTTTTGCAATGAACGCAGTTGGCGGCATTTATCTGAAACTTCAACTTATTGTCCACTTCCACCACTTCGTAAACCCCAGCGGGGCAATAGCGCTGACTCGGTTCGTCATACATACCTAAATTCACATCAATTGGAATGTGAGGGTAAGTCAGAACAAGGTGACAAGGTTGATTCTCTTCGTGCTGTGTTCCCGACAAAAATACCGACGAAGGCTTATCAAAACTGATTTCACCATCTGGTTTTGGGTATGCAATTGGGTGGCACTCTTGTTTAGGTTTTAACTGCTCATGATCGTGCGAATAGTCCTTGATAGACCAAGGTAACGGCTTCTTAACCAGTGGTTGCCACAGGTTGTGTTCAAAAGTCGAAAGAGCACCGCCCAGTATGCTGCCAAACTTATGAATGTTCGCACCAAAGTTACGCGTTTCAGCGAGTTCGTCATACAACCATGATGATTCAAACAATGACTGGTAGTCTGGCTCAGAAGCTCCAGTTTGTCGGGCCGTATGTACCGCTTCTGCTGCAATGATTCCGGATTTCATTGCTGTGTGGCTGCCTTTAATTTTAGCAACGTTCAAAGTCCCCGCATCACAACCAATCAATAAACCGCCAGGGAATTGCTGTCTCGGCAGAGAGGAAAGCCCACCTTTCGCAATGGCTCTTGCGCCGTAAGCGATGCGCTGAGCACCTTTCAAATGTGGTTCAATAGCAGGATGGTTCTTAAAGCGTTGAAATTCGTCAAACGGACTCAAGTAAGGATTGCTGTAATTCAAGTCGACAATAAGCCCGACGGCGATTTGGTTGTTCTCCATGTGATAGAGAAAACCGCCGCCTGTGGTATTTGTTTCACTCAAGGGCCAGCCAGCGGAGTGGATAACACTGCCAGATACATCCTTGCTGTCAGTGGGTAACTCCCATATCTCTTTTAGGCCAAGCGCGTAGTGCTGTGGTTGCTTTCCTGCGTCTAGGTCGAACCTTTGAATAAGTTCTTTACCCAGATGTCCGCGACAACCTTCAGCAAAAAGGGTGTATTTTGCCCTTAGCTCGATACCTGGTTCAAAGTTAGGTTTGGCCTGGCCGTTCTTGTCTAGTCCCATATCGCTCGTGTTAATGCCTGTCACGGCGCCAGTCTGATCATAATTGATGCTTGCAGCGGCAAAGCTCGGAAAAACTTCCACCCCAAGATTTTCTGCTTGGTTAGCGAGCCAACGGCAAAGGTTGGCAAGGCTAATTACGTAATTATTCTCGCCATTTATCATTGGACGCGGTGTAAGGATGTGAGGAACTCGAATATGGTTTTGTTCAGTAGTAAGATAAAGGAAATCATCTCGTTGAACCGAGGCTGCTAGCGGGGCCTCCATTTCTTTCCAATCGGGGAAAAGCTCATCTAAGGCACTAGTTTCAAAAACAGCGCCAGATAAAATATGCGCGCCCACTTCTGAGCCTTTTTCTACAACGCAAATTGAAAGTGCGTCATCTTCACTGTCTTGGTTGAGTTGAGCTAGCCGACAAGCTGCACTTAAGCCCGCAGGTCCGGCCCCCACGATCACGACATCAAACTCCATGCATTCTCGTTCCATCTCTATGCTTCCTTTCTATTATCGTCATCTGCGTGACAGGTTTTTGGTTTCTATACGGAAAACTATAGCTCAGTTGACGTTAACGTGAAGTGGACTAAGCTCAAGTAATGGATCTGACGTGTTATATGAGGCATGACCATGGAAGACCGACCATTAGCAACACTTGTGCTCGCAGAGCATGACAACCAATCGTTGGCTGTAGGGACGCTGTGTGCAATTAAAGCGGCATTTGAGATTAAGGATGATGATAAATCGCTTCCTGTTTCTGTGTTGCTTATTGGTTATCAGTGCCAATCAGTTTTGGATGAGTTGAATTGTGTTCAGGGTGTTGCAGAAATTATCTGGGTTGATGCGAAGGGATATGAACATGGATTAGCGGAAAATATCGCACCTTTGATCTCACAAGTAGCCAAAAACTACTCACACATTCTTTCTCCTGCCAGTACATTTGGTAAGAATGTGATGCCTCGTGTGGCTGCGTTGCTTAATGTTGGTCAACTTTCTGACGTGATGACAATCGAGTCTATCGATACGGTGATTCGTCCAATTTATGCTGGAAATGCATTGGCGAGAGTCACGTCGAATGACCCCTATAAAGTGATGACCATAAGAAGTACGGCTTTTGATGCCGCAGAGCTATCTGACACACCAGTTGTCCCTAAGCTTACTCAAGTCGACACGGTGATTATCAATAAACTTAGTGAGTTTGTTTCGCAACAAACGCCAGAAAGTGAGCGACCAGAATTGTCAGCGGCTAGAGTAGTAGTGTCGGGTGGTCGTGCATTCGGGAGTAAAGAGAAGTTTGTTTTAGTAGAACAATTGGCTGACAAGCTAGGTGGAGCGGTAGGGGCGTCACGAGCGGCGGTCGATGCGGGCTATGTGTCTAATGACCATCAAGTCGGGCAAACCGGCAAAATTGTTGCACCGGAGTTATACATTGCCGTCGGAATTTCTGGCGCGATCCAGCATTTGGCGGGAATGAAAGATTCCAAGGTGATTGTTGCAATTAATAGCGATCCTGATGCGCCTATTTTTGACATTGCAGATTATGGATTGGTCGACGATTTGTTTGTGGTAATGCCTGAGCTGTTAGAGAAGCTGTAGATATAGTCTTGCTTCCTAAAACAAAAGGCTTCCGGACTGGAAGCCTTTATCATTTGATTTTTATAAGTTACTTTTCGCTCGGACGTTGCAGGTGCTCTGCAAGTACTTTCGTAAACCTTGCAGCTTCACCACCAGTACAAGCGCGATGATCAAACGTTACGGATAGCGGCATTGCTTTCACCGAAATTGCCTGACCATTTCTTATCACAACTCGGTCGAGTATTCGGCCCGCGCCGACAATAGCGACTTGTGGCGGTGTGACGACAGGTGTCGCGTAAATACCGGCAATCGCGCCGAAGTTGGAAAGCGTAATCGTCGCGTGTTGCAATTGCTCACGACCGATTTTTCTCTCTCTGATCCCTTCAACGGTTTGATCGAGCCAACGACGAACATCTTGTGGCTCGTATTCATCTGCGTGGCGCAAAACTGGTACGTACAATCCATGACGGCTATCTACTGCAATTCCTACATTGACCGTTGTGTGTACACAGCGTGTCATGGTTTCGGCATCAAACCAAGCGTTTAAAGCAGGCTCTTCTTTACACGCATGAACAATAGCTTGAACAAGGCGGATACTGATATCTTCGTTTGGCAGCCAATCTTCCAACAACGCTTCTTCCGTAATGGTTACGGCTGCAACATGTTCGTGCGATTCGGTCATAGACGATACCATGGTACGTCGAGCGCCTTTCAAAACTTCGGTGCCTGGACGCTGTTTTCCGGCTTCGTCGTAAATATCGGCATCAACGATAAGTCCGTTCGGGCCACTACCTGACACGAGGTTAAGATCTACCCCAAGTTTTTGTGCCAACAAGCGAGCCGAAGGCAGGGCGGTAACGAGGTTACTTTCTGTCGTGTTGTGGTTGCCACCTATCCAGAAATCATCAACGTTTACATGATGCGCTTGGTGAGAAACGCTGCCGACGACGGTTGCGGCGTCAGCAGTGGCTTTTTTCTCTGTCGTTACTTCTCTCCCGGCACCTGTTTCATCAATCTCTAGCAGTAATGCACCAATATTGACGATTTCACCTTCCTCACCATGACGGCTGACCACACGGCCCGAGTAGGGGGCAGGGACGTCGACCGTCGCTTTTGCTGTCTCTACGGTTAAGATCACTTGATCTAATTTAACCATGTCTCCGACATTAACGTGCCATTTGACAATTTCTGACTCAGCGAGACCTTCACCGAGATCGGGTAAATTAAACGTCTTCATTTCCAATCCTCCACGAGTTCGCGCGCCGCGGTCACAATGTCTTCTTCCTGAACCATGAAATAATCTTCGTTACGGTAATAAGGCATAATGGTGTCCATTCCAGTTACTCGTTTAGGTGGGGCTTTAAGTAAGCACATGGCGTGTTCAGCTGTTCGAGCTAATAGCTCAGATCCCACACCACAAGTTTTACTCGCTTCATGAACAACGAGTAAACGTCCAGTTTTTTCTAATGAGCTGAAAATCGTCGCGGTATCAATTGGCTTAATACTCGCCAAATCAATCACCTCGACTTCAATCCCCTGACTAGACAAGGTTTGCGCGGCCTGAAGTGACTCTACGACGCATGCGCCCCAAGTAACGAGCGTGATATCTCGCCCTTTACGTAAGGTGAAGCAGGTGTCGAGTGGGAGTGCTTCGCCGTTATCAACGACTTCAGATTTAACGGTGCGATATATGCGCTTCGGTTCGAAGAACATGACGGGATCATTGCTTCTAATTGCAGCGAGAAGTAAGCCGTATGCGCGTTGTGGAGAAGAAGGAATCACCACTTTAAATCCAGCAGTGTGAGCAAATAGCGCTTCCACGCTTTCTGAGTGGTGTTCCGGAGCGTGGATACCGCCGCCAAATGGCGCACGAAAAACCGCGGGACAAGTGAGCCGACCGCGAGTTCTGTTACGCATTCGAGCTGCGTGGCACATTAAGTGCTCCATCGCAGGAAAAACGAAACCTTGAAACTGAAATTCGGCGACAGGTCGTAATCCTTGCGTTGCCATACCGACCGCAACCCCGCCGATTAAGGCTTCAGCGAGTGGCGTATCGATGACTCGTTTAAGACCAAACTCTTGCTTGAGTCCAACAGTGGCACGAAATACACCACCATTATCGCCCACGTCTTCACCTAGTACGACAACATTGGGGTCTTGTTGCATTTCGTGGTGCAGGGCAAGGTTTACTGCTTCAACCAACGTTAGCTCAGCCATGTCTGCCTCCCTGCATTCTCATTGCCTTGTTGATGAGTTCATCTCTTTGTGCATGAAGCTCTTGAGGTAGCGATTCATACAAATAATCGAAACCGGTTTCTGGTGCTTGTGGCGGTAAGCTCAGATAGCGTTCAACAGCTAACTCTACTTGCTCTTTACAGTAATCTAGCCATTGCTGTTCTTGTTCGTCGCTCCAAGCGCCTTGATTAAGGAGGTACGTTTTAAGACGTGCGATAGGTTCGTATTGCCATGCAGTTTGAACATCATCTTCTTTACGATAACGAGTCGCATCATCGGCCGTAGTGTGGTCACTCAGTCGGTAACTCACCGCTTCGATGAGTGTTGCACCTTTCCCTTTTCTTGCTCTCTCAAGGGCGGTTTTAGTTGCATCATAAACGGCGACGACATCGTTACCATCGACAGTAATACCCGGTATACCTGCACCTTGCGCTTTTTCTGATAAGAAATCGGCGGCACATTGGAGACTACGCGGCACTGAAATTGCCCACTGGTTATTGTTTACGACGAAAACAAGTGGAATATTCCAAGTACCTGCGCAGTTTATTGACTCAAGAAAGTCCCCTTTGGATGTACCACCATCGCCGCACATCACTAGCGCAGCTTCATGGTTACCTTGAATTTTTAGCGCGGAAGCCACCCCGACAGCATGCGTACATTGCGTCGCTATGGGTACACAGTAGGGAAGGTCTCGGCTAGGAACCGGACTGCCTTCAGGAGCAAAATCACTCCCGCGCTCATCGCCACCCCAGTATTGAAGGTTCTTTTCCATGCCAATGCCACGACACCACATCGCAGGCATATCGCGGTAGTAAGGAACAAACACATCATCGGCTTTAAGTGCTCTGCCGACCGCAATGCCTATGGCTTCCGCGCCTAAGTGTGAGGGATAGGTCCCTAGCTTACCGGTGCGTTGCAAGGCAACTGCTTTGTTGTCGTAAGTGCGAGTTAATACCATGTCTCGGTAAAACCCGACCAATGTTTCAGTGTCAGCCCAGTTGGGTAGTTGGCCGACTAGGTCCCCACGATGGTCGATAAACCGATGCATGGGTAATGCCTGAACGTTCATCTCAAGCTCCTTTTGACGCTGCGGGTCTTTTGGACTGCAGCTGTTCATACAAAACCAGAGTTTGTATGGGTACTCAAACTCTGATATCAGCGCAAAGGCCATACCTAAGGTTGCGTGTGCTTTCGATAGCGGTAGGCATCTGTTCGTCCCTTAAACTATTTGTCGATAACATCGCTGCGACTATTTCACCGCAAGATACAGAGAAAGGCTTTTCTGTATCTAACCCTCTAACTAAATCGTGGTATAGCCAGATACAATAAGTGTAAACAAATTGTTAAATTATGCTTCATTTTGACTTTCGATCAGTAGTAAAGTTTTACTTACACCCTGATTTTGCAGAGTAATATGCTGATATTTTGTTGGTGGTATTTTTAAACTCGAATTTAATTACTGGTTAATGAAACATATTTGCAACAAAATTTGGCTGTAAAATTTGACAAAGTGAGTCATTATTAATGAATCAACTCAAACAGTTGCTATATGATGAATTGCAAATTTTTGTTGTGCTCGAAGCCTCGACCTTATGAGAATGCATAACTTCTTCCCAACTGAGTGGAATCAAGGTAGGGTGACGGCATTACAAATGTATACCCTCGGCAGTCCTTGAGCTTATCCAAAGTAGGTGGTGCTCAAGCGGAAGTGATTATGGAGAAGTTATGTACCACGCTCATGTTTATTTTCCCCTAAGAGAACAAGATAAAGCGCAAGCCTTGAACGAGATCATCCGTCAAGAGCGTCAAGATGTGCTGCGTGTGTTTCCATTAGTTGGAAGGTTAGTTGGCCCACACAAAATGCCGATGTTTGAAATTCACCTAGAATCATTGAGTGAAGAGTTCTTGGCGTGGCTTGATACGATTCGAGGCGATTTTTCTGTGCTTATTCACCCAGTAAGCGAAGAAGAGTTGCTCGATCACACAGAACGCGCGATTTGGTTGGGCAGAGAGATTGGTGTATTTGAAGAAAAGTTAGAGAAATAGTTGCTCCTCCCGCCCATGCATGACCGCTTTGAATCCTTCTCTTCTCATTGCGGTCGCAGCTTCTGCTTAACGCCTCATCTTCATTGATGGGTGCGGAATCCCTCTCTTACGCTTTGCTGTAGCTATTTTTGTGCTAAACCTAAAAGTAGGCTTTCGAACTTCACGCACAAAGCGTGAAAATATCGCTGTTTAGCATGCCATTAAATGAATTTTGGTGGTAATAAAACAATAAGTCTTTGATAAATCAAATAGGTATAGCAGGGAAGTGCAGTTTACGGCCCCAACGCCATTGGCAGTGGCGCCGATAATTTCTGAGGGGGAAGGGTATGTTTTCAATACTCTTGGTTATACTTGCACTCTATATATTTTGGCTGTTGTTTCGCAACGGGCCTGAGTTTGCCGGGCGTACCGCCCAAAAAAAACGTGACTGGGTAGGGCCTACCGCCAACAAAGAAGAATGGCGAGGATTTTGTAGGGATGTATTTCAGCCGTTCAGTTCTCAAACGACTTTCTACGCTATTGCTTATTTTGCCAATTACGTAGCAGCAGCGAACGCAATATCTTGGTCAACGATATACGAAGGCGATTATCCGGTCATCATAAGCCGATTTGGTAGCTACTTCATTTTAAGCACGCATGATGCACTGGTCGTAGCTGGGTTTATTGCGCTTGCTTTCTTTATCATTAATTGGCAACTTGCCATGCGCTGCTCCGGTATTCTTAGCCAGTATCTAGTGCGGATTCTTATTATTAATCAAAAGCGCTTTGTCGCGATTAGCTTGGTGTTTTGCAGCTACTTTTCGTACCTACTGACGCTTGGTATATTCTGGCTGTTCCATGATGGGTATTCAATCTGGCATGGATTAATGCTTAGCCCTGTGTTCCTGCTGTTAGCTTTATTGGTAGCGGTTGTTGTGCCATCTGCAAAAAGAGAAAATAGTGTACCTAAGTAATCCCGAGATGGTTTGTTCAGCGGGAATAGTTTGGCTTGTAGACTAGGTAGTGATGTAAAGGACTAGCGAGTCTAAATCACGAAGTGGCAACAAAGTATACGAGCCGAGATCTTTACTTCATCAGGTATTTTTGGGGCGTTTACTTAAGCAAGGTAGGCTGCACTTTTAACTCGATCAGATTATCACGTTCTGGTTTAGCCTTATCGAATGACAAAATAAAGCTGCAATTCGATAACCCTAGACAAGATGATATGTCTTCGTAAAAGGGTGAAGTGTTCGTACTGGGAACTTAGAATTAAAAAACGCGGCCAAAGAATAGCCGCGTTTATTAGAATAAGAGATTTAACTTTCTGTCACAGGTTCAGAGGCTTGTTCAGCGCTTGAATCCACAGCTTTTACAAGTAGTAGACCAACACCTCCGACGATGGCACCACATAGAATAAACACTAAGCGCCCCCATACTGGGTTAGGTAACAGAGCCATAAACATGACACCTATACCTGCGACCGCGATAAGTTTACCCAGCATTTGACGTTGCTTGTTATCGAGTTTTCTCTGTGCCACTGATTCTGCTACAAGAGGCGTTGATAGGTTTTCAAAGAACTTATCGACATCTGCTTGGCGTTTGTCAGTTAGAGGCTTGTAGAATAGAGTCGACAACATGAAGAAGCCACCAGTTAGCGTCATGTGTCCGATTAGACCTATTGCTACTTTCACATCAGACCATTCTCGGCTAGTCAACTCCTCAAGGCCAAACGCCGATGACACCATATCAGCTGTGATAACAAACCCAACAAGGTAGGAAACGATGCCACCCACGACTAGAGTTCCCCAACCGGCCCAGTCTGGAGTTTTCTTGATAAAGAAGCCTAAAAACGCTGGAATTGTCATTGGGAACCCGATGAGCGCACCAACGTACATCATAGTGTCGAATAGACTCAGACCTTTTAGAGAGTTTATAAACTGCGCGATTAGAATAATTGCAACGCCAAATACCGCCGATGTTGCTTTAGAAACTGCGACTAGCTCTTTCTCTGATGCTTGGCCTTTACGAACGATCGGTTCATAAAAGTTCTTTACGAAAATACCTGAATTGCGGTTAAGACCAGAGTCCATAGAGGACATCGTAGCAGCAAACATTGCAGCGACCAGAAGTCCAACCATACCTGCTGGCATGTATTCTTGAACGAAGTATAGGTACGCGAAGTCGCCTGCTTTGTTACCAGCATCTGGATAAGCTGCCGCTAAATCAACACCTTGGCCTGCAATATACCAAGAAGGCATGAACCAAATGAAAACTCCACCCAGCATCAATACACATGCTAGCAAAGCTGCTTTTTTTGCATTTTTAGAGTCTTTTGCAGCTAGGTAACGGTAAGAGTTCAACATATTGTTTGTAATAGAGAACTGCTTAACGAAGATAAAGAACGCCCAAATACTAAAGATGCTTAAGTAGTTCAGGTTGTTACCTGCAACAAAGCTCCCACTTTCTGCGACTGGGAAGTTAGAGATAATTTCAGTAACGCCACCACCTTGAACAATAGCAACGGCCGCACATGTGATCGTTACCGCCATGATGATGACCATTTGCATGAAATCGGAGGCGATAACCGCCCAAGAGCCGCCAGTTACCGACATCGCAAGTACAACTAAACCGGTAATCCAGATGGTTGCTGTCATATCAAAACCAAAAATACCTGAAGCTATAATAGCAAGGGCGTTAAGCCATACACCTGCAGAGACAACACTGTTTGGCATCGAAGACCAAGTAAATACTTGTTCGTTTGTTGTACCAAAACGCATACGAATGGCTTCTATGACAGTTACGACGCGTAACTGACGAAATTTCGGTGCAAAGTAAGCGAAGTTCATGAAGTAACCAAACGCGTTTGCAAGGAAAATAATAGCGACAGCAAAACCATCATTGTAGGCTTTACCAGCGGCGCCAGTAAATGTCCAAGCAGAGAATTGAGTCATAAACGCCGTTGCTCCAACCATCCACCAAAGCATGTTGCCGCCACCTCGGAAGTAGTCGCTTGTAGTACTAGTAAAAGTTCTGAACATCCAACCTATTGCGATTAAGAATAGAAAATAGATGCCCACAATGAGAGTATTGAGTTCCATCTTTAGACCTTTGAAGTAGTTTATTGTCCTAAGTAATAGTAACGTTCGCCCTTCTTATTTGTAGTACAATAACTCAAAACCGTGACCAGTAAGGCGTAATAAACCCTTTAATTAATCATACAAGTGATCGGTGTCAGATATTGCTTTTCTCTGAAGCTGCTAAAAGTGTAGAGTTTAGGTATGGGTTCTATGAATATACTTATAAAGAATCTTAAGTCCTCTAATAAGAATGGACGCGGATTTATGCATATCTGGCAGAGGGATTTAACATCGATTGATGTAGGATTGTTAAAAAAAAGCCCATGCAAGCCTGCACTGCATGGGCCAAACGGTACTAGTACCGCGAGCTGTCGGCTGAAGTTCGCAACAGCGGCTTTACATGATTACTAACCACTACAGATGACGTTCGAGGGGACATCACCTGAATTCGGTTGTTTATGTAACGCTGCTAGATCTTCGACAATCATTGCGCACATGCAATGCTAAGCTCTCTAAAATGTAGTTATGATATGGAGCAACTAATCAGTTTACACTCGCTCTGATGTTGGCAAGTGACAATGGCTATTCGCTGCATTTTGCTAACGTCGCCCCATTAATGATATTGTATTATTAATTAAGGTAAATGCTGATGATACCAAATTGTGACAGAGAACATGTTTAGCAAATAGGCCTGTGATCTGGATGATTACAGGCTAAGCCGATAAAGGGGCCCGACTGTCGCTTTTGTCTGAGGTGCGATACGGGTTTGTTGAACTAATAGTAACTCTGCAGTTGCAATTGCATCTGCAAGTGCATTATGGCCGTTGTAAGCGGGTAACCCGTAACGTTCCCTTGTCGCTGCTAGAGTCACATCTGATTCATCGGAAGCATTGATAGCTCTTTGTAACCTTTTTTCTATTCGCAAAGTGTCTATCCAAATGAGCGGCAACTCTTTTATGTTGAAAACTCGCTGTAAATATTGATTAATAAAGCTAGTTTCGACTATACATCCGTGCGCAACAATAACTTTGTTTTCTGCTGCTTTAAAGAATGTCCGCATTGCTTCATGAATAGAGATTCCATCAGTCAGCATTTGTTGGGTAATATGGTTAACAACTATGGTTTCGGGCTTAATTTTTGAGTCGCTATGTACATAAAGGTGTTGGCTTGTTGCTAAGTCAATATGGTCTTGTCGAATCTCTACCCAGCCCATGGAAAGAATGACTTCTTCCTCACTGTCTAAGCCAGTTGTTTCAAGATCTAGAACGATGAACTCAGTGTCAAAAGCTCGTTGATTTACGTCCAGATTTGGCGAGCGAAGCAGCTTTTTAAGATAAAGAGGGATGTGCTTCTTTTTACAGTGCTTTTGTCTCTGACGATTTTTTCGTGTCAATGGATGAAAGTACTCAAGTAAGCGCTTCATTATCGGCTCCCAAAACGGAGTTTGGCGACTTCTTGTAGATCTGCAATGATGCGGAACGCGTCTTTTAAATGTTGACGTTCAAAACTACCGAACGTATTGGGGTCAATGTGGTTATTTGGCTCATCTCCACTTTTTAGTGCTTCTAATTGATGGGCAAATCGAAACGACAAGATGAATTGATATGCGTTTATTATATTTTTGTACGCGTCATGGCTGAGCAGTCCTTTTTCGTTAGCTGCTTTAAAACGCTCATCAGTTGCAGTGAGGTCACATTCAACTGCCAGACCATAAATCCTTGCAAGATCAATGATTAGATTAATCGCGTATTTTTTTACGTCGAGCGTTTTCTTGTTCTCTCCCGATTTTTGTAATACTAGGCTATTGAATATTCCTAACGGTGGGTTTGTTTTCACCGCATCGTTAACTAACATCGTAAGGAATTCTCTATTAGCGTTGATGTTAGAGTGAAGCTCATCGCGAAGTATCTGTTCAAAGTCTTTGTTTCCATAAACGGTTCGGATTTCTAAAAAGACACTGATATTGAGGAGGCGCTCGTATTCAGGATTTGCCACCCATTTCTTATAGTACTTTTTCCAAACAGAGAGAGGCTGGCACCATTTAGGGGTCGCTGCCATAAACTTCCCTGGACACAATGGATAGTTACATTTATTCAGGCCATTACTTACTATCATTGCTAAATGTTTGAAGTAGATACGGTCGTTATCTGTTGCCGAATCATCTAATACGATGGCGCTATCTTGATCTGACAGCATATGTACTTCTTGGCGAGCATGAGAGCCTGCCACAATCCAAGAGAAGTCACAGGGAGGTGTTCCCAACTTATCAATGGCTATTTGTATTAACCTACGAGTGTACGCATCCATAATCATGGTCATCACTTTACCAATGATTTCTGGTGAAACCCGTCCTTCGACTAATGCTTCAAAAATAGCTTGGCGCTCAGACGTAAAACTAGACAAAGCTTTGACACTGCCAGCATATTTGATCTTTTCAATTAAAAATATTGCTTGGACTCGATGGTTTTGAACCAAGTGCGTTGTTGTCAAAACGCCAACGACGTTATTGTCTCTGACTAGGGGTAAATTTCTTATGTTGTGCTGCATCATAATGGAGGCTGCGTGCAGAACTAAATCGTCAGGATGAATTGTTTTAGGATCAGGCGACATGACTTCGACGACTGGTGTTGAGATGCTTAATCCTTTGGCGATGACTCGCTTTGTCATATCTCGGTCGGTAATCAGTCCAACTATTTTTTTATCACGATAAACGACAGCGCAGGGAGAGCACTTATCGATCATCTCGTTGGCGACTGACTGAATGGATTGCTCAGCGGTTACAATTGCAACTCGACCACTAGCAACTTCCTCTACACGCCGAATAAACAACCCTTTTTCTTTGTTAGACCACACGACATCTAATGCTGACTTTAGCCGTACCTGAGCTTGTGATGCAAAATGTTCAGCACATTCAGGATGAGAAGTGCACAACTTTTTCAGCGCAGCATTTGGAATTACATAAACTAATGAATTTTCGATTGCAATTGCTTTGTATTCTTTCCCGCTTTCGACTTCGTTACCAAGAAAAGTGAAGCCAAACAAATCTTCCGGACCAAGTTTAGCTCTCAATATGCCATCAGATTTACGCTGTTCGATAGAGCCAGTTCTAATAATATAAAGTGACTTTTCGTTCTTAGAAGAACATTGATCAACAACATCCCCCTTGCTTAAATAAGTGATCTTAACAGATGAAGCAAGCTCGCGAAGTGCACCTTTAGGTACCTTGTCAAACGGATCAATCTGGCTGATAAACTGTATGATATTTGGCAGTAGCGAGTCGGTCATAACACAACATTCTCAAAATACATTTGTATTACTATATATCAAAATATTGATGGTGTGCCATAAAGAATTGGAGGAAACGAAATTAAAAAAGCACGCGAGATGCGTGCTTTTGCCTAGTTATTAGATCGCCCAAGCCCTAAGCTTAACTGGCTTCGGGTAAGCGATGTTTTGACTCCAACAAGTGGTTAGCCGAAGCTTGACGTGCTTTTTCAGCATTGCCTGCCATTATTGCTTCATAAATCTCACGATGTTCTTCGATGCACGTATTGCCTTCCTCAGATGAGTGAGCAATAAAGTTAATGAACATTGTAGTCAGAACATGCCCAAACGGTAAGAAAAAGTCGTTTCCGGTTGAGTTAAAAATAATGCTATGGAAACGAATATCTACATCCATCCAGCGCGCTTTGTCCAGTTCGTCTGCTTTAGCGACTTCCAACATATCTTGGAATGCTTCTGATAGCTGAATTCGCTGTTCCGCAGTGGCATTTTTCGCTGCGAGTGCACAAGCTTCAGGCTCTATCGCGCGTCGTAACCCCAAAAATTGATGACAGAACTGATCTATCTCTGTTAGACCGTCCATCCATTCAATTAATTGTGGGTCTAAAAAGTTCCAGTACGCTCGGTTGATGACTCGAGTACCAACTTTTGGACGTGACTCGAGTAAACCTTTTGATGTTAAAAGTTTTACGGCTTCACGCAAAGCTGTGCGACTGATACCAAACTGTTCACACAGGGACATTTCTCCTGGAAGAATGGACCCTTGAGGGATCTTGCCTGACAAAATGCTACGAGCAATTTCGCGAGCTACTTGCACATGTAAGCTGCGCTTGGAACCGGAGATAGAATGAAATTCACCAGACATAAAATCACTTATCGTTAAAATTGTATTATTTAAGCTTGGACTATATCATCCAAAGTGTAGCTCACCAAGAAGATGTTTACGTAATAACAGTTGTCTTCACAAATCCATTTTGAATCTCCGACTGCTTTATGAAGCCTTCATGATTATAATACTTAGCGTATAACAGATGAGGCCACTGATTCTTACATCATTCCTTATTTATTTGTTAGCTCAATATGTTAGTTAACTCTAGTCGCGCCTACTTATTGTACTCACTGATTTTCAATACACAGCACACAATTTGAATAGAAGATCAGGTTTCTTGTTAAATAAAGTGATATTGTATTATTATATACTAAAGATCGGTGTGCATGATGTTACTACTCGACCATTCAATATTGAGTTTGGCCAATATACCTCGCGAGTAAAAATCATATTCATAAGATCGTTAGATTTTAGACGCTAAATAACAGTGCTTTACATTTACACAGAAAGTCTCCGCCTTCAAAGCGTGTTTCATTTGGCCTTTTCTAATTATTAGTTAAACAAGTCGTTTAGGCTGCTGGCAATGAGGAATATAGATGGCA
Source organism: Vibrio sp. Y58_MX_L22 (assembly GCF_024181865.1). NCBI lineage: Bacteria > Pseudomonadati > Pseudomonadota > Gammaproteobacteria > Vibrionales > Vibrionaceae > Vibrio > Vibrio sp. Y58_MX_L22. The sequence goes on along the minus strand of NZ_JAMZAN010000002.1, from coordinate 281,154 downwards.
GAGTTTTCACTTCTCGGGAATTCAAATCACAAGATACATGTACAAGTAGCAAGACAGATTTCTCGCAAAATATTGTCAGGAGAATTAAGTCAAAATGAGAAGCTCCCGAGTGAAATAGAACTGTGTAAGTTGTTTGGTGTTAGTCGGACAGCACTACGAGAGTCGACGAAGTTGCTGTCTGCTAAAGGCTTAATTATCTCTAAACCAAAAGTTGGAACTACGGTACTACCAAGAAACTATTGGCATTTTCTTGATCCTCAACTCTTAGAGTGGATCCAAGATTTAGAAGATACTAAGCCGTTTCTATCTCAGTTTTTGGGATTGCGTAAAGCCATAGAACCAGAGGCGTGTGCGCTGGCAGCCCAAAATGCCAATGCTGAGCAAAGAAAGCTGTTGTCAATTGTATTTCAAAGAATGACGATGGCAGCACGATGTCACGATTATGATGAGTGGATTGCTAACGATCATTTATTTCATCAAACGATATTCCTTTGTACCGATAATCAATTCTACGTTCCCTTCAGCAATATACTTTCGACCATATTTAAGGTGTTTATTGACAAGTCAGTTGAAGGAGGGAGGTTCTGCCTTAATGAGCACCGTGCAATTTATGATGCAATTATGGTCGGAAACTCATTTCAAGCTCGTTTAGCCTCTCAAACGCTGTTAAATGATGAGAATCAGAGGCTTTCCGACGCCGTGAATAGTTAAGAGCTTGCGTACATTTTTATTGACTAAAAAGAGTTTTCTGTCGTTTCTTTTTGTCATGAACTTTGCCTAATGACAGAGCTCTTTAGTTTAAACGTTTAACCTCATTACAAAGGTTTACTAATGTTTTCCCAACCATATATAAAGAAAAACTTATCTCTTGCTTGGCCGCTTGCTCTTAATGCTTTGTTGATGCAATCAATGCTTATGATTGATACGCTGCTTGTTACGCCATTAGGTGAAGTTTCACTTGCTGCTATGGGGATTGCTACAACAATAGTTTCTTTTGTTTTAGGTATCCAAATGGCTCTAGCAAATGGGTCTCAATTGGTACTTAGCCGTGCCGTAGGCTCTGGTCATTATCTATCGTTAAATAAAGGTTTCTGGGCTGCTTTAGTTATCAACGTTCTAGTCGCATCCTTATTCTGGTTGTTGATTACTGTCTTTGATGAAGCGTTAATCAGTAAGTTGACGGATAACGTTGATCTCTATGCGGAGACAAAATGCTACCTTGCAATTGCTAAGTTCATCGTCATATTCAATGCCATTACTCAGGTTATGATTGCGGTGTTCAATGCGCTTGGACGGACCAAAGTTCCATTTAAAGGCTATTTGATTGAATTGCCAGTCAACGTGGCGATGTCTTATGTTCTGATTCACGGCCTGACTAATTTTGAAGGTATTGGCGTTCAAGGCGCCGCGGCGGGTAGTTTGATTGCTATTAGTATTCGGCTGTTATATTTAACCATGTGCATTAAGCTTGATGATTCTATCATCTTGTCTATTAAGAAGCTTGATGCGTCATTGAAAAGCAATATACATAAGCATTTTAAAGAGATTTTCCCCGTCGCGGCGAACGTCACAATGTTACAAACTGGCGCAACGATATACATGTTGCTGTACTCGCAACTGACCTTAAATGCTTATGTCGCTATGACTATCGTGATGCCTTGGATCAAAGCGGGGACTCAGTTCATTACTGCTTGGGCGCATTCATCGGCAATCACGATTAGCCAAGCAATTGGATCAAGAAAAATGGATGAGCTGCGTAACAATGTCGATATTAGTATTGATATGGCCGTGATGATCTCGTTCGTTTCAGCATTTTTCTTTTTTGCACTTAGTTTCGTGCTTCCTGATTTGTATCCCGACTTAGACCCGAGTACTTACAAAGCGTTATCCGCGATTGCTCCACTTTACATACTGCTACCGATAGTACGTGGCTATAACACCGTTCATGGTCATATTTTGAGAGCGTTAGGTAAAACAACGGAGGTGTTTAAGATTAACTTTACCGGTCAGTGGGTAATCTCAATACCGTTATGTGCTTTGATGATTTTATACTTGGACCTTTCAGTGTTTTGGGTGTTTGCAATCATGCCGTTTGAAGAAATTGTTAAGGCATGGCCATTTAGGCATTTAGCACGTAAGTCTCTGAAAGATTTCGATATTAATAAGGCAGACAAGCTAATGTACGATTGATCCTATGACTTTCGGATTAGGTCGAAAAGATTCGTAGATGCTATGGACTAAAGAGGAGTATGTATAGCTTATCATTTTGGGGTTTATCGAGTTTATAAATTGTGATCAATAGAGCACATCATAACTTCTTTCCTCGAATCATTCCTTTGTAAACCTTATTATATGTATGACAATATTACATATAATAAGGTTTGAACATGAAACTCAATCTACTCGTAGCCGCAATGGCTGTTACCTTACCAACTCTTGCTATCGCTTCTGATTTAAATAATGGCGTTGATTATCCAGTCCCTGCCGATAAATTTGATATGCGAAACTGGAAGATCACTATTCCTTCCGATATCAATGAAGACGGAAAAGTGGACGAAATCGAGGGTGTGGCGATGCTGAGTTATTCACACAAAGACTTCTTCTTCTTGAACGAAGAAGGCAACTTGGTGTTTGAAGTGCAGAATAAAGCGGTAACGACAAAAAACTCGAAGAATGCTCGCTCTGAACTACGTGAAATGCCTCGTGGCGCTGACTTTTCTATTCAAACCGATGATTTAGCAAACCATTGGGCTTTATCGAGCCACCCTCAGGCTGCTAAACACAGTCGCGTAGGTGGAACGTTGGAAGCGACCTTGAAAGTGAACCATGTTTCTGAACACGCCAAATTTCCAGAAAAAGGGCCTGCTCATTCTGTTGTTGTCGGTCAAATCCACGCGAAAAAAATTGATGCAAGAATAAAAGAGGGTAAAGGTTATGGACATGGAAATGAACCCATTAAAATCTTCTATAAAAAATTCCCAGAACACAAAATGGGCTCTGTATTTTGGAACTACGAGCGTAACCTAGCAAAGGAAGATCCAAATCGTATTGATATTGCATATCCAGTATGGGGAAATACTTGGGATAACCTTGAAGAACCAGGCCAAGCAGGTATCGCTCTTGGTGAAGAGTTCAGCTACAAGATAGAAGTTCAAGGAACTATGATGAACTTGACGTTTGAAACAGAACGCCACGAGACAGTGACTTATTCCATAGATCTCAGTAAGGGGATTGATAGTAAGGACTTTGAGCATGGCTACACAGAAGACATGTTCTATTTTAAAGCAGGAGCTTATGGTCAATGTAGCGTCAGTGAGTCTCACCCTGTGTGGGGTACAGGATGTGCGGGCACCGGTGATTTTTCAGTCGACAAGAAAAACGGTGACTATAACAGCGTGACATTTTCTAAGCTCAAGCTAAATCAAAATTGAAACTAATAGAAAACTAAGAGCTACTCGATTTCTACTTAAGCCTCATCGATTTGATGAGGCTTTTGTTTTCAGTGGAATTCTTTAAAAGGTAAGAAACAAGATAGAGCAAGCAATCACTGGGACTGGCTTGAATTTAGAGTATTGTGTTGAATTTTGTTCTTCTTAAGAGGTAAAAAAATAAAGCCAGGCTCGAAAGCCTGGCCTAGTATCAAGTGCTACAAAATAACACTAGAGTTGCTTTGAATCGATGTTATCGAAATATGCTTTTGTTGAAGCACCACTTGTGTCCCCTACGTAAATAGTTAGCTGTGATGGTGTATTCGTTGCGTCTAAGCCTGTTTCGGACTGACTTGGCGCATCAACCGTTTTTCCATTAATAGAAACGTTAATCTCATCACCATCCCAAGCTAGGGACATTGAGTTCCAAGCGTCAGTCGTAATAGTGCCTATTTCTACGTCATCTGATCCTGCTTCTGCTTCAACTTTACCACTGCCCGAAATTCTCAATTCGTAGTAACGATCTGAGTTGTTTTTACCTGAGCCAACATTAATGTATGTAGTTTTTTCGTTGTCTGACGGAATGTAAACATCGAATGACACGCTACCGTTTGATGTTGCTCCGTTTGAAAACTCGCGCGTAACGTATGGTTTGTTGGTCGTATCTGTGTCGGATATTAGCAGAGAGTTAGCGCCGCTCTTTGATACGTCATCACTTACTACAGCCACGGACGTCAAGGTGGAGGAGTCATCAGCAACCGTATTGTATTCTTTCCAACTAGAGTTTGCTGAACTGATATTTGTTCCTACTGGGTATGAGTCAAAGTTTTCACTCACGTCTTCTGACGGTTTATCAGGATTAGAACTTCCGTCTGAAATGACAACCGCTTCGCTTGATGCACTGTTGTAAATTGTCGCGAGGTCTAAGCCTGGAATGTAGTTGTCAAAATCCTCTTCTAGAACCAACACTTCAGAGCCCGAATCACTAGAGTAAATCTTCAAGTTGTCTGCATTTAATTCAAAGTTTGTAGTGTTGCCATTATCACCTAGTCTCAGTGATACATAGGTTACAGCGGTGCCATCAGCGACAGGTAACATTTCACCTATTTGTTTACCGTTAACCGAAAAAGAGAAGAAGTTTTCTATCCAACTGACTTCTATCGCGAGGTTTTCACCTAACTCAAACGTGTCGCCTGTTTCCGTCAAGTTTCCACTTGCATCGCGGTATTTGATTTTGCCGTTTTCAAATGCCACTTCGCCATGCAAGTTGGAATTCGAGGTTTTTGCTGCATAAAATGAGATGTAAGCATTGTCACCAGAACCGTCGGCTTCCTGTTCTGTTTCTTCATGATGCTGGTAAGTTAGATCTACAGTTAGTCGGCCTGTTGAAATTTCTGAAACACTCGTTGAATCAGACAGCTTGATTCGTAACTCACCGGTGTCTTCTTCTGTTCCACCTTTATTGGTATCCAAAATTTGTACGACGTTGTTATCGCCAGCGTCATTATTTGCCGCTGCAACTGCATCTTTCACCGCATCGTTTTCTGATTCATCGTTACCGGTGAAGTTTCCGTCATTTGTTCCTGAGATGGTTAACATGCCGTTTGAAACTTCATAAGTCCCTGTTAACTCGGTAGGGTTACTTAGATCGCTCTCGTCATAAAGGTTGAATGTAAGCGTCTCTGTATCTTTATCTTCGGTATAAGTTGAAGTGTAGATTGTGTAAGTACCGAAGTTACCATCATCGTTATAATACTTTTGCGTACCGTCTTCAAAGACATAGACGTTTGGCAGGTCGTGCTCATCATCGGATTTCGCCACAGTGGCTGGTGTTGAAATATCCCACATACCTTGGCTCAACTCAGACTCAGTTTCTGTTGGTGGGGGAGCCGATGGTGCATCCCTTAAATCAGTGTTACATCCGGTTAACAAACCTGTGGAAATAGCAATTGCTGCTGCAATTTTTGTTACTTGCATGGTAGGTACTCACTTCTATGTGTTTTTATTTATGTAATATTGTTAGACAAATAATTTCTGTCATCTAGATGGTTTTATCAATAGAATGATCCGACTCACACTAGATACAATGATTGCTCACTGAAGTGATGAATAAGTCACACAAAATAGTTGAATATTAACATCAATAAGAGCTGAACCTTTATGAGGTTGACAGCTTTCTTTATAGAGGAACAGCAAAAACTAAAGGTGATTTAGGAAAGAAATTTGATTTTACATCAAGATTTTTTATTTTAAGTCATTGAAGTTATTGCTGTTTATATTTTTTAATCTTCTTCTTTATCATATGAAACGAGTTAAAACATTTCTCTGTAAGTGATGTCTACAAAGGTCGTTTTAGAATCAGACATAGCTAACACTTTCGAATATATAATAATACAAATTGTCAGTTAAGGGGCACTTACATGATTAATATCACAGAACTCTCATGATGAATTAACTAGTATTTGTCATACATTAATTCAATAGTGTTGAATCAAATCCAGGGATTTAAGTGGTATCCCAAAAAATATATACAGAGAGATATAATCATGAAAGCAGTTACAACAATGTCCCTATTCGTTGCTTCCACATTAATGGCGGGAGCGGTTTCCGCAGCAACTTTAGACTATCGCGCAGAATATAAGCATGAGAGTGAAACTTATGCCCAACGTATCAAAATTAGTGGTAGTTCTAAAATTAACGATCAGACCAAACTGAACTTTGGTGTTGAACAAAAATTCCATAGTTACGACAACTCGCATTTTTGGGATCAACTCGTTGCTGGTGATTCTGAGTTTGATTGGGGAGTTCGCTACCAAATAAATAAACAATGGTTTATCCAACCAGGGATGCCTATTACTTTTGGTGATGATGACGAAAAAACCACTTATAAACCACAAGTTCGTGTTGGTTACAAATCCTCTTTTGGCTTAAGTACCGCTTTACGTTACCGACACGAATTTCAAGTTTATTCAGATGGTGCAGGTAACAAAACACTAACGGATGGTACTTCGGTAAGCGTTGCTGGGAAAACAGTTGAACAAGGTAAGTGGACACTGACAGGCTCTTACGATATGCGTCAGTTTGATAACGAGTACCTTGATAACGTCAAGCTGAGCTATGAGATCAACTACAACAAAAACTATGACGAAGTGCGTTTATCTGATTGGAAAGATTCTGAGTGGGATGCTGGCTTAATTGTTGGTTACCAAATGGGAGATTTCCGTCCTTACTTTGAATTGTGGAATGTCAAAGGTAAGGATGGTTCAACCACGGATGACCGCCAATTGAGAACACGCCTTGGCCTTAAATACAGCTTTTAACCCGAGTGTTATTGCTTAATTGTTGTTACAGCAAAAGAGCTGTTAATTCATTTTTATATTGTAGGTGTTAGATTACATGAAGCATATTTTCTTCAAAAGCTTGTTAGCTTCTTCTATTTTACTTGCTGTGGGCTGTAATAGTACGGCGACCATGGTAGATCCATTTCCAAACAACCAAGAAACTGGTGCTGATATTCTGACTCCCGTTACGATAACGGCGAGTAGTCATGATGGTAATGTTCCAGAGCAGTTGTTTGACCAAGATATTATGACACGTTGGTCAGCAAATGGTGATGGTGAGTGGGCGATGTTGGATTACGGCTCGGTTTATGAGTTCGACGCAATTCAAGCCTCGTTCAGCAAAGGTAACGAACGCGTCAGCAAATTTGATGTTCAGTTTAGTACTGATGGTGAAAACTGGGTGACGGTTATTGAGGGTGCGCAAAGCTCTGGTCGCGCACTTGGCTTAGAGCGCTTCCAGTTTGAGCCTGCAGTAAAAGCACGCTATGTTCGTTACGTTGGCCACGGTAATAGCAAAAACCAATGGAACTCAGTTACTGAGTTAGCGGCAGTTAATTGCGGAATTAATGCCTGTCCGGCAAGTCACATCATTACTGATGACGTCGTTAACGCTGAAGCGGCTATGATTGCGCAAATGAAAGCGGAGCAAAAGGCACAAAAGGATTTACTCAAAAAGAATCGTAAAGGCGACTTTGGAGCACCAATCGTCCGTCCTTGTGAAACGACTGTGACGTGTGATCTTTCTAAAGCGATGCCTTACCCTACGTTACCGAAAGAGCCACTCGCGACAAATGCACCGGGTGAAAACTTTGACTTAACACGTTGGAAACTGACGACACCTTTCGACCATGACAAAGATGGTCGCGCTGATGATATTGATGAGTGGGACTTGGCTAACGGCTTCCAACACTCTGATATATTCTACACAGCAGATGATGGCGGAATGGTATTCAAGAGCTATGTGAAAGGCGCTCGAACTTCTGAAAACACTAAATACGCGCGAACTGAGTTACGTACCATGCTTCGTGCTGGTGATAAGTCTTACAGCACAAAAGGTGTAAATCCTAATAACTGGGTATTCAGTTCTGCACCAGTTGAAGATCAAAAAGAAGCGGGTGGTGTAGACGGTACGCTTGAAGCTACTCTGAAGATTGACCACGCAACCACAACTGGTCAGTCGCATGAAGTTGGCCGCTTTATTATCGGCCAGATTCATGACAAAGATGATGAGCCAATTCGTCTTTATTATCGTAAGCTACCAGACCAACCAACAGGTACAGTTTACTTTGCTCACGAAAAAACCAAAACTGGAACAGAGGATTACTACAGCTTAGTGGGTGATATGACTGGTGAAATCGGTGACGATGGCATCGCGCTAGGTGAAAAATTCAGCTACATCATTGATGTGAAAGGCAACACAATGACAGTTACGGTAAAACGTGATGGTAAAGATGATGTTGTTCAAGTCGTAGATATGAGTGACAGTGGCTATGACGAAGGTGGCAGATATATGTACTTTAAAGCCGGTGTCTATAACCAGAATATGTACGGTAATCCAGATGATTACGCACAAGCTACTTTCTATAAATTAAAACAATCTTTTGGTAAGTACCAAGGCTAGTTCTATCACTTTTAGTTGATTGAAGTCCTTTGCCCTCAGCTTTGTAGCTGAGGGCTTTTTTTCTATAGAAGAATAAAACAGCTCAAATATTATTTTAATTGACATAGATAAATTAATTTAAAAATTTATCACCATAGATAGGTAATAATTATTGATTGCTTTTATCTTCTGACAATGTTTATTTTTAAGTGCGAATGTATATTAGAGTAGTTTAATTGGTTAAATTTAAAATAACTCAGCGTTAGGGTAGATAAATATCTCATGAAACTATAGAAGCTGTTTTTAAGCTGCCTAAGTGGAGGTTGATTTATATATTTATCGTAGAAGGAAACACTATGCGTGAAGCGATTTGAATTGTGGTGTTCTAAAAGAAGAGGCCACGAGAAAATAAATTTCCCGTGGCGGCAGTATGAGCTTTGTTCGTTGCTTTAGAGCAAAGTAGCAAGCCTATTGCTAAGAGATTGAAATGACTATTGATGAAGAGTGCTCAAAGCACTAAAGCTCACATCAAAGATTTCTCCTCGATATGCATTATCAGGTTTAAACTGAGGGTAAATTCCGGCTTTGAAGTAAAACGCAATATCAGGCGACGCCCATCTTTCAGTAAGAGTATAGGACTTGTTGTTAGCGGTGTCTGAGTATGCTTCTCCCCACTTCAGTGTGTGCGAGATCATATTACTGCCATCTGCATCGTAGGTGGCTAAAAACAGTCCTTCCTTATCGGCACGGATCGTATATTGCCAGTCTTCGTTTACCGCGTAGGTACCAAGCTTAACGCTGAATGCGTTGCAATCAGTACAGTCTTTGTTGTTATCAAGTTTGTAGTTATCGTTCAGAATAACTCGGACTGGCTTATTGTCACCTTCCCAAAGTAGCTTCACGAGTGCTTGGCTGATTTTCCAACCATGTATCTGGCCTACCACGACTTTTGGTAATTGACCGTCGATTTTAGGGTATTCGTTGATTCTTAGTGTTGCGTTTAGCGTATGCGAAGTTGCACCGGTACGACTATCTTCAATATACCAACTTGTCTCTTCATCGCTGGTGCTGCAATCCGGGGAGTTAGTACTGATGTAGAGCTCTCGCAACTCTGAACGGATGTAACTGGAGTTGGCCGTTGACGTGCCGTAACCCATATCGGCGCGGAAATGCATGCTACCGTCAATAACATTGAAGTATGATAAATCAATCTCGCGTTGGTAAACGCTCTCTTCGTTAGACAGAGGATCTTTACTTGAATTACAACGCTCAGGCTCTAATTCAGCCGCGCTGTCACCGCCAAAACCATACCAATCATTTTTGCTTGCAGGAATGGTTAATTTCCAATCGTCAATATTCCAGGCTATTGAATCAGTATGGTCAGTTTTGGTTAGTCCTAACTGCTTAAATTGTACCTTTGCTTCACCGTTTTCAAACTGGTTGTAAACTCCGGCTTTAAAGTAGCTCAGGAGGTGCTGCCAGTAGGATACATCTACATTTACCTTTTGTTCATCGTTCACTTTAATGGTTAATGTGTTTTCTCCGATTTTTACTTCGAATCGCGTGAATGCGTTGAGATCGGCTTTTCCTAAGTCATAACGATCATATGATGTTGCATAACAATCTGATGCGCTAGAAGGTAGACTGCAATCTATGGCATTGTTCTTTACTACCGCCCAGTAATGACCAGTGATACTGTTTCGTTCTTGTTCCCAAACGATTCGTAACAAAGGGTGTGGGATAGCACCTGTACCAGAAGTATCTGTGCCTTTGTTATGAATTTGCAGGAAAGTGACTTCATCATGGTTTGCAGGGGAGCTAGCCATTGCAAGGTTAATCTCTGGTAATCGAACATCTGCATACAAAGTTCTAGAGACGCCTTGTTCTGAAATGTTGAAGTTTTCTCGCTCACGAACTTCTGAGCGCATTTTGTAGTTCGACATTTTAAAGACAAGGTAATTGGAATCCTTTTCTGCGTAAAAGTGGTCACTCTTATAATCCGAGAATGCTCCATTTTTGACGTCACTGGTTTTATTTCCCTCCTTCCCATCGGGATCTGATACTTGTAAATCTGAATTTCTCAATATGTTTTGAAATTTTGCTATTGAGTATGGTGCTACATGCTCTTGGTGCGGAATATTTGGTTTATCATCTTGGCTTGTAGTGGCGGTATTTCCTCCACAACCTATTAATCCAAGCCCAGAGAAGCTTATTAGAAGCAATTTAGTTGATTTTATAAACACAGTAGTAAGCCTCTTACACTATTTAATATTTGTAATACAATATCATTTTAGTGTTATTGGGGAGTAGTTTAGTCATAAGTTAAATAGTAAAAGTGTTAATTAAATCTCAGAAGAGTTCTATATCTATAAGTGGTGTCTTTGATAAGGCGTAAGGTTAAGTTATGTCTGTTTTTCCTAAGAGTTATTAACGGTTTTACTATGATTAAACGCTAATTGATAAGTTCATCTAGAGTCATGTAAACAATCAAAAAAAGCCGAACATGACGTCCGGCTTTGAATTAGTTCCCGATTTTTACATTAATTTTTAGTGACTAGCTAAAGATTAAATTTGTGCGAATGCGCCTTCCCAAGTGTAAGTCACACCGTCGAACTCAACGCGATGTGCCGCGTTCTGTTTGTCTTCGTCTAGGTTGCAGATTGCGAAGTGGTAAGCGTTGCCTGTTGTGGTTTGCAGACGAATCACGGTACCCACTTCGTTGTTACCAACGACGGTTACTGACTCTACTAGGCCACGAGCGCCAACCGATGCTTCAATAGACTCGTTGAAGTAACCGTGTGTCTCTAGCACTGAGGCAAACACGTGGTTCTGACCCGATTGACGTAGGATCAGTGCTGGTTCGCTCTTCAAGTTGAAGTCTGGATCATTTGCGCCAGTGCGAGTGAAGAACACTTTGCCGCCGTTTGTTGCGCTTGTGATTAGCGAGTAGTAGCTGTTGTCGTGCAACCAACTTACCAGTGAGCTGCCTTGAACTTGGCCTGAACCCACATTCCATAGATGTTGGTAGCCGTTGTCTTCGCCCATTGGGCGTAGCGTGCTTTCTACGTCGTATTCAAAATCCGTACGGATGATTTGACCAGAGTAGTGCACTGGTAGGTCGTATTGGTGCTCTTGATCTGCTTCGATGCGGTAAACATCAATCACAAGTGGTTTTTCGAATTCTGGCAATTCAGCAAGAATGATGCTGCGCTGCATGTCTACACCGTTGTAGTAACCAGAAATACGACCGCTCATGCCTTGCAGTTTTTCGTCATCAGCTTTGAAGAAGTGCTTAGAACCGTATTTTGATTCCGCTAGAGCCGTGTCGAAGTTGTTTTGCGTCTTTTGGTCAACCGTTACTGTGTTGTGCGCGACCGTCTGCTTACAGTAAGACTTGTTCTCTGGAATGTAACGACCGCCAAACTTAGGCTCAACGTTCACCCAGCGGCCAAAGCCGTAATCGTGCAGCACTTCATGACCGCGGTTAAACACGCTCAGGTGTAAGCCATCGTAGTGACCGTGGTCTAACGCTGAATGGTACTGGTGATCGGAGCCGTGCTGACCAAACCAGATAAGCGCCATTGTGTCGTCGTCTTGCTCGTCACGGTGACGAAGAATGCTTACGCCGCCTTTTTCGCCTTCTGGCCCGTCTGTTACGAATAGGCTACCCCAGTTGAATGGTTTGATGTTGTCTGTTGCTGCAACCGTGTCAGACAATGTTTTGCCTGAGATATGAACCCAAACGTCTTGCTGGTGGTCTGCCATGCCAAGTAGCGTTTCAGACTGCTCGTAACGGTGGAAACATACTGACGTTGCCATGATTACGCCTTCATCGTTAATCGAAATCGTCTTCGATGAATCGTTCAGTGCAGGCAAAGTGCCATCTGGGAATGCCGTCTTAAATACTGCGTAAGACGTGGTCTTGATGACCGAATCGTTGAACTCGTAAATACCAAGCTCAGGCTGACGACGTTCAATCGCTTCTGCGAATAGGTAGATTGGACGTAGCGAGAAGCGGTGGTAGTAAGGACCTTCCATGTAGTAGCCGTCTGGCGAGAACAATTGGTCTAACTGAGCTAGGAAGCCGCCGCTAACTTTGTCCAGTTTCAAGCCGTAAAGCGCTTTGTCTACTGCATCTTGATCGTTAATTGCGTAACCACAGATACCGACTGCTGCAACTGCCCACAGACCGTGGTTGTGTACGATGTCGAAGTCGTGACCGTAAGTAACTACGAACAGCTCAATCATTTGTTTGAACAGGTCGTTTTCAATCAGTGTTTTTTGCTCTTCTTCCAACGTGTGGTAAATGCAGCTGTACGCACAAGACGCGTATAACATCCACATGTTCTCGTTCAGAGTTTGGTGGAAGATCTTACCCGGAGGGTTAGAGTCACGGCTGGTGTTGCTCTCTAGCGTCGGGTAAACCTTCGCATAAGCCGTTAGCATATCGACGATGTAATCGCGGTATTTCTGTTCGCCAGTGATAAGGAATAGGCGACCCGCTAGATCAATGTGGATGTAGTTTTGCTTGTGGCGGTTGTGCTCGTAACCGCCGCCTTCGCCGTGACCTGGAACTTCAATGCCGACCTCGGCCATGTAAGCGTCAGTTTGTTTGATGTCACGTGCTAGTGCGTTTCCTAATAGGCTATCCGTGCCAAGTGCTTTGCTTAGTTCTGCCGCTTCTTCAAAGTTCATTAATAGTGGTTGGTAAGACTGGGTTTGGTAGCTCATTATTATTTCTCCTGCCCGAATGCGTTCACTTCTAGAGAGTAGAAGCCATTCCAGCTGTAGGTTTTACCGTTCAATTCTACTTGGTGTGGGGTTTGGTCGTCAGCGCCTAGAACATTGCTGATCATCACAGTAACCAGTGATTTTTCAGTCGTGATTTCTACGATGCTGCCAACGGCGTTGTAACCCACGACGCGGATATCTTTCACCTGACCACGTGCATTCACCGATTGCTCAAACTCTTCGTTGAAGTAGCCGTGTGTTTCTAGCACAGAAGCAAATAGCGTCGATTCGCCCTTGCTGCGTAGAATGAATGCCGGTTCGCTACGTAGGTTAAAGCTTGGGTCATTGGCGCCAGTGCGAGTGAAGATTACTTCATTATCGCCGTTCTGTTTCGCGCTGCTGCTTGTGCCTAACCAAGTGTAGTAGGTGTTGTTTTGTAGCCAGCTAACCAGCGCCGTATCTTGCACTTTGCCGCTTGCTACTTTCCAAAGGTGTTGGTAACCGAAGTCATCGCCAAGCGTACTCAGTTCACCAAAGCTTTGGTAATCAAAGTTAGTACGTACGATTTGACCATCGTATTGATGAGAGTAGTCGTACTGATGTTCGCCTTCACCTTCGATGCGGTAAAGGTCTAGCAGTAGCGGTGCTTCAAGCTCATCTAGGTTAAGCATGAACACACTGCGCTGCATGTCTGTAATCGGGTAATGGTCGTTCGCAAACGCACTCATACCGTTGATTTCAGTGCCTTCTACTTTGAAGAAGTGAGGCAAACCATGCACTGAATCAGCGCGGTCTACATCGAAACCGTTCTGACATTGCTCATCAATCGTTACCGCGTTGTGCGCGATAGTTTGACGTGCGTACGATTTGTTTTCGTCTAGGTAACGACCGCCGAATTTAGGCTCAACGTTTACCCAGCGACAGAAGCCGTATTCACGCAGCACTTCTTGACCACGGTTGAAGAAGGTAATGCCAAGCGTATCGAAGTTACCATGTCCCATGCCGTGTTGACCGTAGTTCATCACAAGCTGTGACACATCACCGGTTTTATCCTGCATACGGATAAAGCCTTGTGCTCCGTTGTTACCAGTTGGACCTTCGTTGAGCTCCACACTTGGCCAGAAAGGCATGCCGATTTCACGGTCAGCGATGGCTTTATCGTAGGCTTGAGAAAGCTCAAGACCACAAGGGTGCATCCAAACGGCGTTTTGAATCTTCGCCATGCCTAGGATGTTGTCATCCATACCGTAGTGTTTGCTGTAAACGCTCACTGCAACTTGAACACCCATGTCGGTAATGCTCATGGTACGAGATGCATCGTTTAGGGCAGGGAACTCACCATTCGGGTAAGCCGTTGCCAGCATCGCTTGTACTGTGTTGCCAATCACTTTGTCTTTGTAGTTGTAGATGTCTACTTCAGGCATGTGACGGTGTACTACTTCTGCAAATACACAAGTTGGACGAATCGCATAACGATGGTAGTACGGACCTTCCATGTAGTAACCAGAAGGGGCGAATAGCTGTGAGATTTGCGCTAGGAAGCCGCCAGTATCATCACGGTCTTGACCGTATACCGACATCTCTAGGTATTCAGGTTTACCAATAGCTAGGCCACAAATACCAACAGCTGCAACTGCCCAGATGCCGTGGTTGTGAATACGGTCGAAGTCGTGCGCGTATTTCACTGTGAACATGTCTAGCATTGGTTCGAAAATTCGCTCAACAACGGCTGTGCGCTCTTCTTCTGTCATCACTGATGCCACGCAAGAGTAAGCAAGGCTAGTAAACATTAACCAACAGTGTTCATTAAGGATCTGGTGGAAAAGACGACCTGTTGGGTTAGTGTTTTTCTGTACGTGGAAATCAAAAGTTAGGTACTTCTCTGCGTAAATAGCGAGAAGATCTTTAACGAACTGCGCGTACTTTTCTTCTTGAGTGATCAAGAACAAACGACCCGCTAAGTTCATGTAGGTATAGTTTTGTTTGTGGCGGTTGTGCTCGTAGCCGCCCGCTTCGCCGTGACCTGGTACGTCTAGAGGCAGACGCATGAAGGCTTCAAGTTCCTTGCGATTCGCTTCAATGGATTTGCCCATTAAGCTCGGCTTTCCGACTTCCTTTCTTAGTAGTTCGACTTCTGCTTCAGTCAACAAAATCGGTTGTGTAGTCATTTCTTTACCACCCTCAGATGAAGTGTGTTGTTTTCTTAAACTCCCTATAAAGTAATACAATATTAAGTTTGGGTGTAGTTTTTGTGGCAAAAAGGGAGAGTGAAATCACGCGAATTTAGCTAACCCATTGATTTATATTGTTGTGGTAATCTTTGTTGTGACTGATGTTTCGGCTTTATCAATCGTTAAGTGGAATGCTTTAACGAGCACCGTTTGATGAATATCACATATTTTTAGATATATTGTATTACAATTAAAATAGATCGGATATGCTCGTTACCAATTCGACAGCAGACCCTTTCGCTTCGCGTTTCACTTTTATCAATACGACGCTTTTTTAAGAGGACCTTTTAATTAAGAATGAAGTGCCGTAGGGTTCGCTTTAATAGAGACTTTTTAGGAGTATGACGATGAATTCTTTCTTTGTATTAGATGATAACCCGTGGGAAGAACTAGGCGGCGGTATCAAGCGTAAAATTGTTGCTTACACAGATGACCTGATGGCGGTTCACCTATGTTTTGATAAAGGCGCGATTGGCGCTCCACATACTCACGAAATCCACGATCAAATCGGTTACGTAGTACGTGGCAGCTTTGAAGCGGAAATCGAGGGCGAGAAGAAAGTACTAAAAGAAGGCGACGCATACTTTGCTCGTAAGCACATGATGCACGGTGCGGTTGCACTAGAGCAAGACAGCATTCTTCTAGACATCTTTAACCCAGCACGTGAAGATTTCTTAAAATAATCTATAGCGCAACCTCAGTTGCTAAGGTGACAACATGAAATCATTAAACATCGCGGTCATTGGCGAATGTATGGTTGAGCTACAGAAAAAGGAAGGTCAGCTAAAGCAGTCATTCGGTGGTGATACGTTGAATACCGCACTGTATTTATCTCGTTTGACCAAAGCTCACGATATTAAAACCAGCTATGTAACGGCTCTGGGTAACGATCCTTTTAGCCAAGAAATGCTATCAGCATGGCAAGAAGAGGGCATCGATACTAGTCTGGTTCTTTCCGTTAAAGAAAAGCAACCAGGTATCTACTACATCGAAACCGATGAAACTGGCGAACGTTACTTCCACTACTGGCGTAACGAAGCGGCCGCTAAGTTCCTATTCGAGCAAAACGAGTCTCCGCTATTAGTCGACAAACTTTACTCGTACGATGCGGTTTACTTGAGCGGTATTACATTAGCGATCCTTACTGAAGAAGGTAAGACGCAACTGTTTGGCTTCCTTGAGCGCTTCAAGGCACAAGGTGGTAAGGTTATTTTCGATAACAACTACCGTCCTAAATTGTGGGAAAGCCGCGAGAATGCCATGTCTTGGTACCTTAAGATCCTTAAGCACACAGATATCGCACTGCTCACATTTGAAGATGAGCAAATGCTTTACGGTGACGAGCATCTAGAACAGTGCATCGAGAGAACCTCTGCACTGGGCGTGGATGAAATCATCATCAAACGTGGTAGCAAAGATTGCTTGGTTGTGGCGAATGGCGAAGCGCAATACGTGGCGCCAAACAAAGTCGACAACGTGATTGATACAACAGCGGCTGGTGATTCTTTCAGTGCGGGCTTCTTGGCGAAGCGTTTGACTGGCGGCAATGCTGCGGAATCGGCTTACTCTGGTCACTGTATGGCTGGCGCGGTAATTCAACATAAAGGTGCCATCATTCCACGTGAAGTGATGCCAGATCTTCCTTTGTAATTCTTTTGCGGAGCGTTGATTAATCGGCGCTCCGCAGTGATTTATTGAACTCAAGTTAACGACGACGAGTACACTCTTATGACGACATTAAACGAACAACTAGCAAACCTAAAAGTAATTCCTGTTATTGCCATCAACAAAGCAGAAGATGCGATTCCTCTAGGTCGCACTTTGGTTGAAAACGGTATGCCTTGCGCTGAAATCACGTTCCGCACAGAGTGTGCTGCAGAAGCGATTCGTGCTATGCGCGCTGAGCTCCCAGAAATGCTGATCGGTGCAGGTACTATCCTAACTAACGAGCAAGTTGACCAAGCAATCGAAGCTGGTGTGGACTTTATCGTAAGCCCTGGCTTTAACCCTCGCACGGTTCAATACTGCCTAGACAAAGGCGTGGCTATCGTACCTGGCGTAAACAACCCAAGCCTAGTTGAGCAAGCGATGGAAATGGGTTTGCGTACACTTAAGTTCTTCCCTGCTGAGCCATCTGGCGGCGTTGGTATGCTTAAAGCATTAACGGCGGTTTACCCAGTGAAATTCATGCCAACAGGTGGCGTGAGCCTAGGTAACGTAGACGAATACTTGTCTATCCCTTCAGTACTGGCATGTGGCGGTACTTGGATGGTGCCAACAAAACTTATCGATGAAGGTAAGTGGGATGAACTGGGTACACTGGTTCGCGACGCAGTAGTTCACGTAGCATAAGTGTCGTAACACCCCGATACAACAAGCGAATAGAATGAAAAGCGAGCCTCAGGGTTCGCTTTTTTTGTTTGAAAGTTTGAAAGAAGCGAGATTGGAGAGGAGAGAGTTTACAGCGCTGAACTTTCCCTGCGTCATTCTCGAGAGCGACGAAGGCGCGAGTCGGGGATCTTGCTTGTTACATTCATCTAAATCCCACTTTCTATCCAATTCCTTCGAAACATCTCATTACGTTTCCTTCAAAGAAATGCCGCGCATTTTTGATCTTCAGACAAAGCGCGAAGAAGAAAAATACTCCATACTCAAATAAATTTCAATTAGACAATTTGTATTACAATATGTTGAGGTGTTCTGAGTGGCAATTATCTCCTAGAAAGCCATTGCCCTAAGAAAGTAAGGGGTTTTACGTGTTTTTTCGTTGAATAACTTATGCTTTAGATCACAGTTAAAGCTTATTGTAGTACAAATGAAGTTGTGAGAAGAGTAGTCTAGACATTAGAAAATGATCAAACTTGAAAGGCTGAAAAAATGACTATTGATACTCTTGTTGTTCTTGCCTACTTCTTCTTCTTAGTTGCAATTGGTTGGATGTTCCGTAAGTTCACTACCTCAACCAGTGACTACTTCCGAGGGGGCGGTAAGATGTTATGGTGGATGGTAGGTGCTACCGCCTTCATGACGCAATTTTCAGCATGGACGTTTACAGGTGCCGCAGGACGCGCGTTCAACGACGGTTTCGTTGTTGTAATCCTATTCTTAGCCAACGCATTTGGCTACTTCATGAACTACCTCTACTTTGCTCCAAAATTCCGCCAATTACGTGTAGTGACGGCGATTGAAGCGATTCGTCAACGTTTTGGTAAGACTTCAGAGCAGTTCTTCACTTGGGCTGGTATGCCAGACAGCTTGATCTCAGCCGGTATTTGGTTGAATGGTCTTGCGATTTTCGTGGCAGCGGTCTTCAACATTCCTATGGAAGCGACCATCATCGTTACGGGTTTAGTGCTAATGCTAATGGCGGTAACGGGTGGCTCTTGGGCAGTTGTTGCATCTGACTTTATGCAGATGCTGGTTATCATGGCAGTGACGATCACTTGTGCGGTGGCGGCATACTTCCATGGTGGCGGTATTGGCAACATCGTGTCGAACTTCCACGGCGACTTCATGCTGGGTAACAACCTGAACTACTTCAGTATCTTTATCCTTTGGGTTGTGTTCATCTTTGTTAAACAGTTCGGTGTCATGAACAACAGCATCAACGCTTACCGCTACTTATGTGCAAAAGACAGTGAAAACGCACGTAAAGCTGCAGGTCTTGCATGTGTGCTGATGATTGTTGGTCCTATCATCTGGTTCCTACCACCTTGGTACGTTGCGGCATTTATGCCTGATTTCGCAGAGCAATACGGCTCAGTAGGTGGTGATGCAGCATACCTAGCATTCGTACAAAACGTAATGCCAGCAGGTATGGTGGGTCTTCTGATGTC
This sequence comes from Vibrio sp. Y58_MX_L22, assembly GCF_024181865.1. Taxonomy (NCBI): domain Bacteria; kingdom Pseudomonadati; phylum Pseudomonadota; class Gammaproteobacteria; order Vibrionales; family Vibrionaceae; genus Vibrio; species Vibrio sp. Y58_MX_L22. The sequence goes on along the minus strand of NZ_JAMZAN010000002.1, from coordinate 261,987 downwards.
AGCAATGTTTGCGGCGACCATGTCTTCAATGGACTCTGGTCTTAACCGTAACGCGGGCATCTTTGTGATGAACTTCTACAGCCCGATTATGCGTCCACAAGCGTCGCAAAAAGAACTGGTTATCGTGAGTAAAGCAACGACTATCGTGATGGGCTTCATCATCATTGGTATCGGTCTATTCATTAACTCACTACGTCACTTGAGCCTGTTCGATATCGTACTGAACGTCGGTGCATTAATTGGCTTCCCAATGCTGATTCCTGTACTACTTGGTATGTGGATTCGTAAGACGCCGGATTGGGCTGGTTGGGCAACACTGGTTGTTGGTGGCTTTGTTTCTTACATCTTCGGTATCTCACTACAAGCAGAAGATGTAGAGCGCCTATTCGGTCTAGAGCAAGCGTTTACAGGACGTGAGTGGGCAGACCTAAAAGTTGGCTTGAGCTTAGCGGCACACGTTATCTTCACCGGTGGTTTCTTCTTGCTGACAACGCGCTTCTACAAAGGTCTATCACCTGAACGTGAGAAAGAAGTGGACCAATTGTTCGAGAACTGGAATACGCCACTTGTGGCTGACAGCGAAGAGCAGCAGAACCTAGATACAAAACAGCGCGGCATGCTTGGTAAGCTTATCAGCGTAGCGGGCTTCGGTATCCTAGCTATGGCTCTAATTCCAAATGAACCATCTGGTCGACTACTGTTTATCTTGTGTGGTGCGATTGTTCTCTCGGTGGGTGTTCTATTGGTGAACGCAGCCCGAGGGCCTAAAAGCCCAAAGTTAGCTAACGCGAAAAGCTAACCAAAGTTAAAGACTCTCAATGAAAAATCCCGCGGTGTTAAAGCCGTGGGATTTTTTGATCAAGCTGACTGAGAAAGCGTGGCGCATCGTTTGTTGTTATTCGTTGTATTGGGGAACTCCCAATAAGGTGCGACTATATTCACATTAGAGTCGTCAGCCTAAAGCGAAAAAGCAATCTAACTTTCTTTGCACGCCGTGTTTACACTTTACACCCCAAACCTGATGCTTTGTCTATTTAAATAAATATGTGTGCCTTCTTAGCAAAGAAAAAGCATTAAATCAGACGTAGCTTTAATGAGGCGTACGCCAGAAATAGGAGAGAGGTTTTGAAGTGTGAGTGGAAAATATATAAGAGAATTGGAAGAGGCTGCCCTGCAAAACTTTAAAGGAGTGGCTAGGGTATCAAGGAGTGATGAGCGTCTGGGGAAAAACAAAAAAGCCCAGCTACATTGGTTGCTGGGCTTTTAGTTGCAACTGAGTGTGACTAAGCTTCTAGCTCTGCAAAGTAGTCGAAGATGACTGGAACGTCATTTTGACCAAGGCCTTTATCAACTGCCGCTTGTAGACTCTTAGAAGTGCCCTCTGCAATTAGGGAAGTTGTACCAAGCTCTTCGCATAGAGCAAGGAAGTAACCGAGGTCTTTGTTTGCGTTTGCGACAGAGAAGCCTAGTTTTTCTTCGCCATCTACGGCGTAAAACTTACAGAATTGCATAAATGGTGAGTTTGATGGTCCTGCAGACATGATGTCGAATAATTGTTGGCCATCAACACCAGCACGTTTAGCAACAGCAAATGCCTGAGACATGGTTGCTACGGTTGTCATACCCATAAAGTTATTCACAAGCTTAGTTACGTGACCAGAGCCTAGTGTGCCAAGGTGGAATACGTTTTCACCTTGATCGTCCAGTACTGGCTTAACCTTATTGAATGTTTCGACGTCGCCTGCGGCCATGATGTTCAGTAAACCATCTTTTGCGTGGGCAGGTGTACGACCTAGAGGCGCATCAATCATACCAGCCCCTTTCTTAGCAAGGTCAGCGCCAATCTTCTTCGTTGAAGCTGGAATAGATGTACCGAAGTCGATGAGTGTTTTACCTTCTGACATGCCAGCTAGAACACCAGTGTCTCCGTAAACAACTTTTTCGACAACTTCAGATGTTGTTAGGCACAGCATCACGATATCACTTTTCTCTGCTAGCTCTTTACCTGAAGAAGCTTCAGAAGCGTTTCCACGAGCTAGTACTGCGTCAACAGCATCTTTATTGAGGTCCATTACAGCAACTTCGTAACCACGTTTCTGTAGGTTTTCAACCATGTTTCCGCCCATCAAGCCTAGGCCGATGAAACCAATGATAGGTTTAGTCATTTTAACTCCAAAAATACTATTGTATGATTATATTGCTTGTTGGTAATCATAATGACTATTGTGGCTTTTGCAATTGAAAATTGTGAGCATAGCGGGCTTGGGATGGATTTTTTCTAAAAGTGAGATGTAAGTAAGGTTTGTGAGGGTTTTATTCATCAGAGTATATAAGAAAAGCGGATTCCTCACGCTTCCATTTTTATCGTGAACAAAGCCTTTAGGAGGCTTAAATAACGTAAAAATAAAATTTATTGTAATACAAGTGATTTTGTTTCAGCTAGAGGAATACTGTCCATACCAAAAAATGGGTGAAACGTTACAGATGGGGTGAAAGGCGAGGTGGTATAAGGATAAGCCGCAGTACAAACATACTGCGGCCGTTATCAAATCAGTACTAAAGCGCACTTACTGATAAGTAAAAAGACTTATTGGTACTAAATGCCTAAAGCTTGACCACCACCAATTTGCAGTGTTTCTGCGGTAATGAATGATGCATCTTTACTTACCAGAAAAGAGATAGCAGAGGCGACTTCCTCTGGCTTGCCTAGGCGTCCAAGCATAATACTGTCTGCCCAAGAAGCAAATACTTCAGGCTTGGTTGCTTTGATTTGAGCATGGAATGGTGTATCGATAGTGCCAGGAGATACTGCATTGACTCGAATTCCAGCCGGAGCTAACTCTTTAGCTAAAGCGCGAGTTAATGCATGAACGGCGGCTTTTGATGTACCGTAAATACCTGCACCTGGACCACCTGCATTCCAAGCAGCGTTTGAAGTGAAGTTGATAATTGATGCGTTATCAGACTTTTTTAGAAATGGAATCGCTGCGCGTGATACGAAGAATGCACTATCGAGGTTTAAAGCCATGACTTTACGGAAAAAAGCAGTTTCCATACCTTCAATAGGACTACGACCACCAAGACCACCTGCGTTATTAACGACAACATCGATTTTGCCGTATTTTTCACCAATAGCATTGATGTTTTCATCGACGGCATGTTCATCTGTAACGTCAAAACCGTAGTATTCAGCCTCAATTCCTGCGTTATGTAGTTTGGAGACACACTCCGAACCTTTTTCATCTTCAATGCCGTTTAGAATGACCGTGTATCCATCCTGACCAAGACGCTTTGCTACTTGGAAGCCGATACCGCCAGTAGCACCAGAAATAAATGCAATTTTAGTAGACATAATGGTGTTCTCTCATGTTTGTAGAGTTGGAAAGGATTTTTTATTTAACATAGAGTATTATTGTAATACAAATAGTTTTAATAAACAGAGAAACACCAACAATGAGAAGTCGATCACGTACTTTCTTGAGATGCTGACTCATCCAGTGGTATATATCGACTTTTACGGTCGTGTATGGTTTGTAATTAGTCAGGATAATTGGGATGTATAAACAATTGAGCTTATAGCTGCAGGCTTAGCTCGTTGGGCTGAGGTTTGTTTCTAGTGGAAAGAAAGCTGATTAACCGTGGGTCTTTGTTGCCAAACTTATGATTTCATTTAGGCTTGCCAAGTGATGGTTGGAGAACTTTGTCGAGAGGTTGAGTTTTAAGCGGGTAGGGAACCTTTTTAGGATCTTAAGTCTTTCAAGGTCATTCTGAATAGCGAGGGACGAGCGTGATTTAGAATCTCTTGCCCGAGCACGCTGTTATGATATATGACGCCGTTTCGCCAAGCGTTATTTATCACCATTATTCTGAAGAGTCGAGTTAGGACCTATTGGATAATGATTTTGACTAAGCTGAGATAAAAATGCCCGCTAAATCAGCGGGCACTTTTGTTTGCGTCATTAATGATGCATGTGTTTTTCCATGTGGCCTTGTTTCTCAACCGCCATTTCCACTTCAACCTTACCTGCGTTTTTGAAGGTTAATGTCATAGGGAAGCGGTCACCCTCTTTAAGAGTTTGTGTTGGGTTAAAAATCATTAAATGGAAGCTGCCTGGTTTAAACAACACAGACTCATTGGCTGGAACGCGCACTTCGTCAATCTTAATCATTTTCATCACACCATCTTCTTTCTTATGCGTGTGAATTTCGACATGCCCTGCAATAGGGCTTTCTGCTGCGATCAATGTATCTTCACTGTCACCGTGGTTGGTTAGTTGAAAAAAACCACCGATAACAGGTGCGTTTGGTGGCGCTTCTCGGCTCCATGGATGGTCAATATGAATTTTTCCTGCTTCATAATCGTGCGCTAAACTCAGTGGGCTAGCGATGACAGCAATAAGCGCGATAGCGGCGGTTTTAAATGATTTAAGCATGTGTTTTTCCTTTTGAATGAATAGCTTCTCTGAATGGACAACAAACAGAGTCATCGTTATTTTTGGATAAAGTTGTTAATGATTAGATGCCTGTTAGGCAGGAAAAACACTCGGCGGAGAGTGCTTAGGCGCGATGTGTTTGTAAACGAGCTTATCGCATTTTGAAAAGTGATAAGTCGTCAGTGCATACTTTACTCGGCGCAGCCAATGGATGGTTGTCAGGTAAAGCCCAATCGCAACCAAAAGAAAGAATTGAACAGCTTGAAGAAGCGGGCATTCAAACTGAAAGCCGTCGTGTAAGTTAAGATCTTGGATGAGCTTAGAAGAAGATTGAGCGTTAGCCTCAATCAACGTATTGACATCCACCCATTTGAAACCATCTGCGGTACACAGTAAAACCTTTTCACTTTGGACTTTGTTGAGCCAAGTTGTGCTGTGAACTTGTGTAGGGTTAAGAGCGGCTGTGGACGCTAAATACAACTGAAACAACACCGCGATAATAACCGCAATAGCGTGCAAGCGATGGTGTTTGTGCTGTATTAGAGTGTTTTCCATACAATTGAGTGCTTATCTTCTTCGGCGCGGGATACTAACAAATTAACCAAACAATGTAATTATCAGTTTACTAAAAGGTGATGCAAGTGTGCATTATTTGTTTTATTGCCTATTTTTAACGCTTTAATGTCTTGATTAGGCTGACATTCACAACCTCCAATTCAACTTGTCAGTCTTGCCTAGTCGCTTTTGAAGATACCGAATTAATCTCTCTTATATGCCACTGAAGCTTCGGTTAGTGGGTGTCGTGGTGGTGTTTTTACGTGCTAGATTTGGCTGATATCGATTCAAAATGCACACCGAATCTTCACTTGTTTTCCATTAACGGAATTATGACAGTAATTTAATAAAGGATACGGTATTCTGCGCTCCTTTGTACATGCCAGAAACGTCCGTCCTACTTAGTAGGAGGGGCGATTAATCTTAAGAAATTTCTCAAATGAAATACGAACAACAGATTGGATATCGATACCCTAAAGGTCGATTTGCCATGGTGAGTGTATACGCATTCACTGGTGCTGCGATTTTAGCATCGACTATTTTTTCTCTATTGCTATTTTTGTCTATCGACGAAAATCCGATGATGCAAACCTTATTTGGTGGTTTAGCGATCATTTTTGAAGCGGGTAAATTTTACGCTTGGTATGAATACGGTGAGCGCCGAGCCCATCGCAACTACACAGGAGCAGCAACCGCTCTCGTGTTTTATTTAGTCTTAGCTGCGATTTCCATTGGCGGTAGTATTGGTGGCATTAATAGTGCAACCAATAGTGCACAAAGTCATATTTCGGTAGAGCAGGCGAAAGTGGAAGCGTTTAATCGTCAGATTGCGGCAATCGATAAGCAGATTGAGCTCAACAATATGGCAGCGCAGAAATACATCGAGATGGAGCGTATCGCGACTGGTGTAACTCGCATTCAGGATCAAAACAAAACCTTACGTGAAGAGCAGCAACGCTTGGCTATGGAGCGTGATAGTTTACCGCCGGTGACGCAAGGCTCAGTGATTGGTTTGATTGATAGCCTAGCCAACGCATTTGGTACCACCTCTCAACAAGCTCAGCTTGGCTTGGTTGTATTTCTTTCGATTCTTTTGGACTTCTTTGCTGCATTTTTTGTTGGCTTGATTGGTGAAGAGCAACGGTTCCGATATTTCTATCGCAGAAATGAGGGCATGATATTGAAAACAGTTCGCGATATAGACCCAGCGCCTGCGGGTTATCTTCCTCATATAAAAGAGGAAGAAGAGCAAGAAATACCAGTAGCGCCGGAGCCAGAAGAACCAAAGGAACCGAAAACCTTGTTAGAGCAAGTTAGCGATGCACTTAAAACGCATCAAATTACGTGCACCAAAAAAGCCGTTGCTAAACAGTTTAGGCTGTCTGCGGAAGAGGTAGACGAGGTATTTGAAGAATTGGCAGAGCTCGGTTTAGTGGGGAAAAAAGCCAACCACCATTATCATTGGATAGGTGAAGCAGAGACCGCATAATTGGTTATCTATTAGAGTTCGGAAAGAGCGTCAATCGGCGCTCTTTTTTTGGGGGGGAATTTTCGCTGCTAAAGTTAACTACAAGAAAGCGTATCAATCTTTATTGAGCTTTTTGGTTACGTCTTTCACCGTTTTCTTCTCTTTTTCCGGTGTCATTGCATCAACAGCTTTACCCGCCATCCCTTCATCTGGCAATTTGTCTTTTCCTGCATCAACTGCGGTATCTTTCAGTGCCTCTTTAGGCGTACAGCGACCACCAACACCAACCACGGCTTTTGTCGCAGCGGCTTTAGCTGCCTTTTCTGCATCGCAGTCAGGATCCATAACGCTAGCTAAGCTCGTGGCTGAACCAAAAAACAAGATTAACAAAATGAGGTTGCGTTTTTTCATAGTTGTCACCAATGTTGTGAAACATAGGTAAAGTGTAACGGAGAGAAAAGGCTTTGGCTGAGAATTTGTTGGTTTGAGCTTGGGAAGCAAAGTAAGGTGAAAAGAAAAAGTGCCATCGAAGTGACACTTTTTCTTAAGCGTAGAAGGGATTAGTTGTCGTAAACGTCTAACTCCACTTCACGGGCAATATTTTGGTCGTTAATGATCACACCTTCGACTTCGACACGAGCACCATTTAGGTTAAGTTCTTCAATGCCTTGGAAGCGTGTTTGTGCATCAATCACAACGGTCGTGTTGTTTAGCAATTGATCTGCGTCGTTTTCGCAACGCTCGATTTCAAATGTTCTTGCTTCAGCATCGTAGTTTGATACGTATCCTTCACATTCAAATTCTTTACCTTGCCATTGGTTGTTATCGTCAAAGTCTGGTTGCTCAAACTCAATAACGGTAGCGATGCGTTTGCCATTTTTCATGACAGACGTTACTTCCACTTCTTGGCCTTGTTTTAGGTTCGCTTTGCTGCCATCTTCAAATCGTGTTGCGTTATCGATGAAGAATGCACCTCGGTAGTTTAGTGAGAACTCACTGTAGTCATTTGCAACCCATGTGACGATGCCTTCCACATCGCTGTCATTGCTTATGACGTCGTAGCCTTCAACTTCTACCTCATTTGCCATGAAGATGCCGTTTTGCATTTCACCTTCTACTTCCACCCATTGGCCGATGCTAAGTTGGCTAATGTTGTCGTAAGATACGGTTATATTTGTACCAAGCTCAAACGTGCCAGCATTTTCATCGGTATTAGTAATGCGACCTTCCAGTTCGTAGTAGCTTCCAAGGGCTGGGTAATCGTTATCTACGTCGATTTCGACCACAGACAACACTCGATAACCCGCATCCGCAGTCGGCAAGGATGACACCATCACCCAGTCGTTGATCTCTATATCATCACTTAAACCGTCAAACTGCAGATCTACGCCGTTTACCGTAAATGTTTTCTTCACATAATCAATTGCTGTAACACGTCCAGTAATGGTTGGTTCAAGTGTGACTCGGACGCCATTGTCCGAAGCTTGCCGAATATCTGACCCCACGCGAACCACCATTTTTGGTTTTACATCGGCCAATTGCACTTGTGTGTCGTCATAAACCACCTCAGACACACGATACGTATGTCCATTGACGGTTAACGTGCTTTCTTCAGCGTTGACCGCTTCAACAGAGCCAATCGCTACACTTGGTTTCACTGCTGGTTGAGTTGGTGTGCTATCGCTATTGCTGCCACCACCTGAACCACCACAACCAGACAATGCCAAACCTACTACAGAAATAAGAGCGAGTTTTTTCATTGTATTAACCTCAATTTACGAGCGAGTTTAGGAAATTGCCTGTATCTTATTGGGCATATCGTGAAGAGATCGTGAAGAAATGTGATTTTATGAAAATTTTAATTGTAGATGACAACCATAACGTCTCGGAGACGATTGCAGACTATCTTGAGCTAGAAGGCATGATTATCGATTGTGCGTTTCATGGAGAGGCTGCGATTAAGTTAATCGAGGAAAATCATTACGATGTAATCATCATGGATATCATGATGCCAAAGCTCGATGGCATCAGCACGGTACAGAAGCTTCGACAAGATAAGTTATGTGGAACGCCAATTCTCTTCCTAACGGCAAAAGATACGCTAGATGACAAAATCGCGGCTTTTAAAGCGGGGGGAGATGATTATTTAATGAAGCCATTTGCGATGGAAGAGCTCAGTTTGCGTGTTCATGCTTTGGCTAATCGTGGTCCAAGACAAGATATCGGAACGCTCAAATTTGCAGATATTTGTTTAGATGCGCGTACAGGAAAAGTAACGAGAAAAGACAAAGAAATTAAGCTGAGTCGAATTCAAACTAAAATTTTAAAATTGCTCCTCCAACGTGCTCCAGCAGCGGTCTCGCGCACAGAAGTGATCGATAGTGTGTGGGGAGACGAACCACCCGGAAGTGATGCACTTCGTAGCCATATTTACGGTTTAAGAACCGCGCTAGACAAAGGTTTTGAAGAATCACGATTAGAGACTATTCATGGACAAGGTTACCGACTTAAAGCATAACGAATATCCAAGCATTTATCGCAAGATCCGTTGGGGTTTTGGGGTCATGACGTTTGTGATGTTTACTCTTTTTTGGTCGCTGATTTATGTGGCAGAAAACAAACTGGAAGTGCTGAGTTTACATCACTGGCTCGATACTGAAGCTGCGCTTTATAGTGAGAATTTCGAGAAACAGGGCTGGGATGCGCCATTGCCAAACGTATTGGAGTTCAACTCATATTGGAGTGAAGCTCCGACACCGGATTGGTTGCTCTCTTTTACTTCACCTGGTTTTTATGAATACCTGCTTGGTGAAGAAGATAAACACTTTGTTGTATTGAACCATCCCTCAGGGAAGGGGCTTATGTACATTGTATTTCAAGATGACTCAGATGATTACTTGGACGAATACGAAAGCTCGCTGCATCAGTTTACGCTGCTGCTCGGTGGTTTGTTTTCATTTGTCATGGTTGGGTATGGCATTTACATGGTGCGAATATTGTCTCGGCCATTAGCGCAAATTGAAGACAAAATTAGCCAAATGTCACCGGATCAACCCGCTTTCCAAGTTGAAACTAAGTTCAGCGAAACACGCCAGATAGAGCAGACTTTGCTGGATAATAAGAACGATATCGCGGGCTACTTCAAACGAGAACAAGAATTTAGCCGTTTTGCATCGCATGAGTTGAGAACGCCAATCATGGTGATTAAAGGCTCAACAGACATTCTGACGCGTCTTCCTGATCAACCTCGAGTTGCGCAAAAAGCCATCACGAGGATGCAGTCAGCTTGTGACGAGATGCGTGTACTGACAGAAGCGTTTCTCTTACTTGGTAAAGAGAAAATAGAGCCTCAACATTACGGAGAGCATCAGCTTCTCACTTGTTTACAAAAACAGTTGGAAGAGCTAGCGCCTTTATTTGCCAAGCAAGATTCGAATTACGCTTTGCACGAACAACATAGCGGTGTAGTGAAGGCACCAGAGAGTTTTGTGGCCATTGTTATCAACAATCTGATTAAAAACGCCTTTAGCTATAGTGTGGGAGATATTGAAATTGAGTTGAAAGGTCATGCGCTTAAGATCCTAAACCGTCACGATGGCAACGAGACGTACAACGCTGGTTATGGTTGTGGGCTTGTTATCGTACAACGAATATGTGAACGGATGGGGTGGGCGTTAGTACTGGACGATGATGGTGTTCGATTTAGTGCAAAAGTGGAGTTCTGCTCTTAGCTTTGCGCGTATTGATTCAAGTGAGAATTAACGCTCTGGATTTTTCTTGTCGTACGCATCTAACCCGCAGTCAAACAAGAAAAAACTGGAATTTGAATTAGACTGAAGTTAGTGAAGCGGAAACTCGAGGAACCGTTATGCTCTCTTATCAGGTCAGCCGAAGTATTGAAATTAATAAGAATCAAAGTGAAATTATTGGCTATCTCAAGAACTTCAATAACTGGCCCAGCTGGTCACCATGGGTCATTCTTGAACCAAGCTGCGAGCTGACATTCAGTGATAATCAGGGCCACGTTGGAGCTGGTTATCAATGGAATGGTCAGCGTATTGGGACTGGCGCGATTGTACTGGAAAGTACTCAAGAGCATCGATTAGATATGGAGCTGCATTTCTTTCGCCCAATCAAGAGCCATGGAAAGGTGACTATAATCGTGACGCCGTCACAAAATGGCTGTTTAGTCGAATGGCAAATGCAATCTCGCGTCCCTTGGTATCTGTTCTTTCTGAAAAGTATGTTTAAGTCGATGATAGAGATGGATTATCAACGTGGGTTACGCATGCTCAAAAGTAAGCTTGAAACCGGAAGAGTGCATTCAGACTTAGTCGAAATAGGTAACCGAACGTTGCCTCAAATTCATTACATTGGGATCAAGGGTGTGGCTAGCTTGCAGGAATTAGGTTCGGTAATTGAGAAGCATGTTCAGCAACTAGAACAGTTAATTAGTGACGAAACCCTATCCGTGAATGGTGAATTGTTTTGTTATTACCAGTCGATGGATATGCAGAAAGGTACATTCGAGTTTATCACTTGCTTTCCTCTTCATAACTCAGTACCAGCGCCTCAAGGGGCGGTTACTGGTACCATTCCTGAGAGTGAAACATTTGTCGTTGAACACCGAGGTGAATATCAGTTTTTGGGAAATGCATGGGCTTTAGCGATGAACTTGGTTCGTCAGAGTGGCATGAAAGTCAAAACCAGTCCTTTAGGAATCGAACGCTACCTGAATAGTCCGAAGGAAACCACGGAAGAAGAGCTAAGAACGGAAATTATTTTGTTTAAGAAATGACAGGCGCAGGCGAGTAGGGTGTTTAGGTATCATACTAGTTATGCGAAATGTTACTAAAGAATAATAGCGTATCTGTTCCTACCCATAAAAATGCCTCAGCAATCGCTGAGGCATGGTTTTACAGGCCAACTTCTCTTGTTAGAGAATTATTGTGCACGGTATTTACCGCTGTTTAGTTCAATTTTAGACGCTTTTACCCGGCTGTCTGCATTTAGGTAGTCGCTAATACTTAGCAGATCTTGATCTTGAGATGCTTTTAACACCGCTGATTCCCCCTCTGCGAAGATAACTTCTAATTTTAACTCTTTGGCGACTGCTTTCGCTTCGTTAGGATTGTTTACGGTGATGTAAACCAGTCCAGTGGCTTTGGATACGTTACTAAACGCATTCTTAAACACCTCATCACCCGCTTGAAGTTTTACGTCTTCAGATAGGGTTCTAACAGTGCCAGTTTGCACTTTTCGATAGTCTTGGCCATTAATCTCAACCGCTTCTGATGGCACAAACAGTTCTGGTGCAGGTTGTTGAGAGAGCTGTTGCTCTGCGTATACACTCGACGTCATGATAACGAGAGCCAGCATAGAAAATGATTTGTATTTCATGTTATTGACCCCTTAGTGTCCAAATATGCGCATCGACCAGTTCTTAATAACACCGGGTTGAGCGTTGTTTGCCATCGGAACGTCATAGATGGTGGAAGAGTTGAAATATGCAATGTAAGAATAGGCTTCATCGCCGTTCGTATCTATTGCTCGCAACGTCCATTCGCCTTTTGCATCTTCGCCATAAAATTGGTTAGACAACATTAATTGATCTTTGTAGCCAGTAATTGTTGGATCAAGAGATTGACCAACAAGACCATTGCGCGGTGTTTGCAAAACAGAACGAGTCCCTGATGGCGAAATGAGCTCGATAGCTAAGTCGGGCAGACGAGCGTGGTCCAATGTCAATGTCACTTGAACGGATTCTACTGTCAGCTCATCGGCAATGGCGATACTTGAAGAACCACCAACTAGACTTGCATCGGGTACACTTACTTCTGTAGCGTTATTAACCCATGGCGTAATGACTTGAGCTGGTAAAACACGATTCGTCATGCGAGCACGTTGCATCGCTTCATCCAAATCTACAGCGCCGAAGCCATAAAAAGTATGGAAATCTACGCCTGCTGCGTTTTTCTGCCAAGGGGCAATTGCCTCGTAGCTAACCTGTTCACCTTTATGGTTAGTAAATTCAAGCTGTACGCCTGGATGCGCTTTATCCGTTACTTTTGCTGTCTCCGCTAGTAAAGCACGTACATCACGAGCAGAAAGTGCGTGGTTGGTTGACATGATTGCCGCGATGGCACCCGATGTGTTTGGCGCAGCCGATGAGGTTCCGTTCATCGTACTGGTATAGTTACAGTTCGGATCGAGCTCCGTTCCGCCGTGTAACCCATTAATGCCAAGGCCTTCACTGGTATTTTGCCCTTCTTCACAACCCATTAAATCAGTGGTCACCATAGCAGGGAAATCTTGCCCATATTCACCTGCTGGTGCTGCAACCCACACGTTCGAACCCACCGATGAGTAACTCGCTCGCGTACCATCCGCTCGTAGTGCACTAGTGACTAAATTGAAGTAATTGGCGTTATCATAAGACTGAGCAGAGTTGTGCATCGGTAAGCCTTGATTGTCTCCACCAGCAAAGAAGTTACTTGGCAATACGAAGAATCGCCCTGCATTGAAATAGCGGTAACCATTACCTGCTGACTTTACAAATACAGCACCTCGACCCCAGGCGTTACTCTCGCTGACGTTTTTCATCACGTCCATTTCAAGTTTTAGTTGAGGGTCGCTTTCATCAAAAGTAATCGGGTTTATAGGGCTGAAACCGTAACTTTGGTTAAATACGCGAACATCACGTGTTGCTGGGTCCATGCCATGGGAGATTAACCAACCTTCTAATGTCTGGTTGGCTAACCAGTTAAAACCAATGAGGGAAGAGTGAGAAGCGACACCGCGTCCGCCTTCACCGTTGTTGCCGACGGCGCTAATCAAACCGGCTACAGCAGTGCCATGACCATTAGTATCAACCGGATAACTTAGTGGGAATGAAGAGTCTTCGACGAAGTTTCTGCTACCTATAACTATATTACCTGCAAGGTCGGGGTGATCGATCTGCACTCCAGAATCAATGACGGCAACTTTCACACCAACACCTGCAATCCCCATTGCCTGAGTGAGCTTAGTGTTTAAGTCGTTCCCAGCAACAGCAGGATTAGCCGCAAACGCAGTTTGCCCCGTGTTGTCTAAGTGCCATTGTTCAGAATAGAGTGGATCAAACGCCGAGACGGCAGGTGCAATGCCTACTGCCAACATAGCGGCAAATAGGCGATTAATGCGTATTTCCATTTTTGACCTCATGTCTTTGTTTGGAATTTTTTAGTTCCTGTTTCATATTCCGCTAACAGGAACAAACAAAGCTAACGACAAAGAATAAGGACGAAAACCATTTACAACTTGTTTACATTAAAAGTTCGATGGACAACATAAGTCTTTGTTAATTTACTGAAACCATGAGGTTTTTATATGTCGCATCGAACATGCATGAAAAGTGAAAAGCAGAAAATACTAGTGTACCGTCTGCTTCAAGAGGGGGGTTATTTAGTTGAAGCGGGTTGAATAGTTGCCATTGGTTTCTTAGGTTCGGCTTTTTCCTTAGGCAGCACATTATCAATCCACTTTTTAATGTACAACTTATCGAATTCTTTATCACACCACTTTTTGTTTAATCCACGTCGATTGAACTCAGCACCAATCGCCACTTTGGTTTGGTTGGTTGCACGGTTGTAGTAGAGAGTTTCACATAGTTGAGTGTTACTCATTTGCTGGGCATATACGTTGACACTGCTGCTGCGCATTCCCAGTTGAGATGCTTGCTGATTACTGCACGCCATAAGAAATAGAGGCGCAAAAGTAATAATGATTAGATTTTTTTTCATGTGTGCTTTTTTATGATGTAGGGTGAATGATGAACTGGTTTCTGCCAACTTGCTTCGCATCATACAAAGCTTGGTCTGCCAAGAAAAACCACTGATCCCATTCTTGTTTAATTGTTTGTGCCGACAGTTTGTCCACTGCTCCAAGGGAAATTGTCGCGCTTAATGGTTTAGAGTCAACCACCAATGGTGTGTTTTCAACAGTATATCTCAATCGCTCCAAAAACTTAGCGCAATCTTCAACTCGCTGTACTTCGAATAATAGGACAAACTCTTCTCCACCCCAACGAATGAGTAGGTCACCAGAGCGGGTGGATTCATTAAATAGCGTGGCAATATGAGTCAGCATTTTATCGCCAATATCGTGTCCATATTGATCATTAAAGGTTTTAAAATGATCGACATCTAAAACGGCTAAGGCAAATGTTCTATCTGGGCTTCTACGAGCCATTTTGTCCAACCAAATGTGAAGATAGCGACGGTTATGCAGTTGAGTTAATGGATCGGTAGTATTTTCTTGAGTGAGTGCTTTATTAATACGTCTAACGCGCAGTACGTAACGAAAACCAACGACTCCAATTGCCGCAATAGCGATAAAGTAGAACATTTCTCGATAGCGCTGTGAACGCAGTTCAGAGGCTTGTAGCGCATTTTTTGTTTCTAGCAATTTGAGTTCTTTCTGGGCTAACTTAGCTTCGAGGTCAAACTTAATGTTAATCATCTCTTCACCATGAATATGATGAGAAAACTCAGCCTCTAGCTCTCTTAATTGGGTTAAATAATGAAAAGCAGCTTCATAGTCATTAAGAATTTGATGAGCGTTTACCAGTACCGAAAGCATATCAATACGCTGCCGCAGCTCTAATTCACTGGTTGATTTGGTTTGTTCTAGAACGTTAAGCGCTGTTGTAATAGCTCTATCGTATTGTTTGTTTGCGAGGTAAGCCTCTGCAAATGCCTCGTAACAAGACGTTTTTAGCATTTCTAGATTTTTTGGAATGGGCAGGTCTACGCAACGTTGTGCGACCATTAATGCATCATCAATTTTTCCTACCGAGCTCAACATTTGTGAAAAGCTGGATAAAGAGTGGTGCTTGACTGTGTCCGACCCCGTTTGCATTGAAAGTCGAATGGCTTCATTGAAATAATATTCCGCTTTTTTGTTATCTCCGAGGCTCGAGTGAACGATGCTAAGGTTTGCGTAGATAACCCCCATAAAAAAGCTATTATCGTATTGATATTCGCTCTCTAGGTAAGTGTCGAGAGCTTGCGTTAGGTAGCTGTTGGCCCGAGCCCAATCTGATGCGTCGATGTAGACCGTCCCAATGTTGTTCAGTGTCATCGCGACTTGTATTTCAAATACTGTTTTTTCTAATAACTCATAGGCATTGCGATAATATTTTAGGCCACTGCGTAGTTGATTTCGAGATACTTCTAGATTGCCTAACCAGCGGTAAGCACGGCCTTCTAATGCTAGATAACCAAGATCACGGGCTGTAGAAACAACGTCATGGAGTAACAATTCTGCGTTCCAGTTATCGTCTTGCTCAATCATTGTTACAGCCTTATTGAGCTGTGCTTCAGCGACGACCCATTCCAAATGGTGCTTTTTACCGAATTCGATTAAATCGGGCATATCTTTCGGTAATGGAACGCCTTCGTAACGCTTAAGGTACTTTCGTGCAAAGTAATACAGAGCAAGAGACTCCGCTGATGCATTCTGTGGCGCATTTAACTCATCTTTTTGAATTGATCGCGGCTTACCCATCGAGCGAAAGTAGAGTTTTAACATGGGCTTGCTTTCTGCTGAAATGTGTTCTTCCAGATAAGCTTGCTTTTCGGTACTCGCCAGTACGACGTTGGTGGGATGCAAGAAAAGTCCAAGTGCAGTACAAAGTGCGCAAGCCAGTGTTTTAATTGAGAAGTGCATGAGCGTATTAATAAAATGTGATCTCTTAACCGAATACCAGTTAAGTCTACCATTTCTTGTTGGTTAAGTGCGGATGGATTCCCAGTGGCAAAGTGTTTTGGGAGTGAGATACGAGAAGTATCTCTATAATATTATGATTTATAAAAACAAAATCTATTGAAAACTTATGTAATGATTGGAAGATGGCATAGGTAGGGTAACGATGGAAGGTAAGTGAGCATATTCGGTGGACTCAATCTAGTGGTTTAAGCCGCGGATTCATCGCTCGAAATCAGGGTGAAGTGTAAAAAATTACGTTTCTGTCATAAATATTTAATGTTTGTATGGGTTGTTAAAAAACTGGATATTAGACATAGTGTTACTAAGCCAATAAAAAATGGCTTTTATAATAAATAGGAGATTAACTATGCATAATGAAATGATTCAACCTTCGCACTTCGGCATTATCGGCCGTACCTGCATTGCTTCAGTACTTATGATTGCGGGTGTTTTCGCTCTTATTTAAGAGTCAAGGGTAACGATGATTACCTTTTAAAGAGTAAGAAAATTCAGGGAATCACCTTAACCTTGTGTAAGGTATTCCCCTGAAAATCCAAGCTAGTCTTTAGTTATTAGCTGAAGAAGCTAAAAATCAATGCACTTACCGCCACAATGCCTGCTGCTAGAACAAAGTAAGTAGAGACATTTCCTCGATATTGTTTCATCGCCTCGATTTTATACACCGCTAACATTGGCATAATAAATAAGATCATTGCAATAACAGGCCCTGACAATGCTTCCATCATACCAAGAATACTTGGGTTCATGATCGCCGCCGCCCAGATTGAGAAGAACAGTGCTGCCACGCTGATACGATCAACACGCTTCTCAGATAGGTTAAAATGCTTGGTAATTAAACCATTTAAGCTTTCACGCGCACCTAAAAAATGCCCAAGGAAAGATGAAGTGATAGCAACAAACGCTACTAAAGGACCAAGTGTTGCAATAAATGGATTATCGGTTGCGTTCGCTAGGTAAGACAATACGGATACGTTTTGTTCTTTTGCTTGAGCCAATTGTTCAGGTGACAGTGTTAGCACACAGGAAAATACAAAAATAAGAACAAAGGCAATCAGCATGATGCTAGTGCGGCGAAGAATAACTTCGGATTTGGCATCTGCCTGCTTACCGTAATGGCGACGTTGTACATTTGCAAAGCTTGAAATTGCAGCTGCGTGACTAAACGAGAAAATCACTACAGGAACTGCTAACCACATAGTGCTAGCAAAAGCTGACGCTTCTGGCACATCCATGACAGGCATGGTCCAGTTCGGTATTAAGTAAAATGATAGAAAGGCAAGAATGGCAACAAGTGGGAACACCATAATGGCAAAGGCCCGTAGCATTACTTTTTCACCCGCCATCATAATAGCAATTAGTGCAAACACTAGTACGCCAGAAAGCAAAGGTCTAGGTAAAGAAGCCATATCAGCCTGATTTACCATGAAGCTATCTACTGTGTTTGTTATCCCAACCCCATATATCAACAGGATCGGGAAGATCGAAAGAAAATACAGCAGTGAAATAGAACGACCTGCTTTTGCGCCGAAGTGCTCTTCCACTACATCAGTGAAGTCTGCGTTTTTGATCTTAGAAGATAGTACAAAACGAGCTAAGCCACGGTGCGCAAGATAGGTCATTGGAAAAGCAAGTACTGCCATCGCGACTAAAGGCCAAAAACCACCAATCCCAAGGTTAATTGGCAGAAACAGGATGCCTGCGCCAACGGCTGTTCCAAATAGGCTAAGAACCCAATGTGTATCATGTTTTGACCAAGCTGTGGTTGTGTTTATTTCACTCGGATTTAAGGCATTTCGAGATTCTTTCACTTTAAAACTCGCTTTTATAAAAATAATAATGCTGAAAATGGTAAAGGTTTTAGTGTTTATTATCACATGCGAAGCTTGGTGAATAATGCTGTGGATTTGGGGTGGTTGTAAATTATCCAACTATGAATTTTTCAATAAACCAGAATAAAGTTCTTAATTTTAATGCATTTTATGGTTGTATGTATTGAAATTTTCATCTTGTGTGGTTTTTGATTTTGCGGTTAAAACTTAATCACGGATGTATGTTCTAAGTGAGTTAGGCCTAATTTTCAGGAAGAATATTACATTTCTTAAGCACTTAATTGAGATGTTTGTGTCCCGTCATTTAGATGAGATTTAGGTATACTGCTGCCATTCATGTTAAAGAAGGAGTCATTGAATGGACATCTTGTCTGCGCAAAAAGAGGACTTATTTGCCATATATAAGCTCGAAAATACTTTATTTGGAGAACACGCCTATCCTCAATTTTTCTTTCGGCAAGCTTTTGATTGTTGGGGAGAGAGTTTACTGGTAGCAAAAGAGGGAGAGCAGGTCGCAGGGTATATATTGCTAACGACTAGCACAAATGCACATCAATATTGGATCATGTCATTGGCCGTCGATATTCAACATAGAGGTAAAGGTATTGCGCGTTCCCTCCTAGAAAACGTTATTGCGTCGTTGACGTTAGGCTCAAGCGTGAAATTGACTGTCGATCCTAAGAACCAACCTGCATTGTCTTTATACCTCTCCCTTGGCTTTAAAACGTTAGAAGAAGAAGCGCATTATTTTGGTGACGAAGAATCCAGGTTAGTTATGGAATTAGTAAAGTAATACTGCACGATAATGACCGAAATTTGCACACAATCAGTGCGTAGCATTACGTTGCTATAATTGGTTTTAAGCTAACCATTTGTATGGTAAGGGTTTTTAATCTTGGCACCTCACTTGCTTTACATAAACGTTCATCGATAACTCGATGCGCCGCTCTTAATAGCAGGCGAGAGCGGTATAGGGTATTACTTTTTGAAAATGTACTAACAGCGTTAAAGGCATTGCTGCCTCTCTCGATTCGGGAGAGGCTTTTTTTTGCTAGTAAGTTGGGCTGAATCGCACTGGAGGTGTTATGTCGCAAGGATGCAAAAAAACCACTTGTCCCTATTGTGGTGTTGGATGTGGTGTCGAGGTCAATGCGAAAGGAATCGTTGGGGATGCGTGTCATCCTGCAAATGCGGGATCACTGTGCGTGAAGGGTGTCGCGCTGGCAGAGAGTTTGAATATGCCTTCGCGCTTGTTGTATCCAAAGCTTATCACCAAGCAACGACCTCAAGGGCAAGAGGTGCAATGGCAACAAGCCACGGATCTGATTGCTGAAAAGATTCATCAAGCGAAAGCGGAGTTTGGACCGGATTCCGTCGCGATGTACGTGTCAGGGCAGTTGTTAACGGAAGACTATTACGTCGCCAACAAACTCATGAAAGGCTATGTTGGCAGCGCAAACATCGATACGAACTCGCGTTTGTGTATGTCTTCGGCGGTTGCGGCTCATGTACGAGCATTTGGTGAAGATGTCGTTCCCGTCAATTACGACGATATTGATAAGACTGAGCTATTGATCATTTGCGGTGCTAATACCGCTTGGACGCACCCTGTTTTATTCCGACGTATTCAACAAGCGAGAGAAAACAATCCTAACCTCAAGCTGGTGGTCATTGACCCGCGTGAAACGGTCACCGCACAGCAAGCGGATTTGCATCTACCGATTAAAAACGATGGTGATGTGTCACTCTTCAATGGGCTGCTCAAGTTTCTTATTGAACAACAATTGATTGATTCTGAATACATAAATTCTTATACCGACGGATTTAATGCACTTAGAGAAGAAGTTTCTGATTTGCGTTACGATGTCACTAATTTGACGTCTTCCATTGGCATTTCAGAAGAAAAACTCACGACATTCTTCCAATGGTTTGCGCAAAGCCCAACCGCAATTACGTTGTTTTGCCAAGGGGTAAACCAAGCCGAAAATGGCGTCGACAAAGGCAATGCAATCATTAATGCACACTTGGCGACGGGTAAAATTGCCAAGTCAGGTTGTGGGCCGTTTTCTATTACAGGTCAGCCCAATGCGATGGGTGGGCGAGAAGTCGGTGGATTGGCAAACCAGTTAGCGGTTCATCGTGCTTTTGACGCAAAGTCTATAAAGCAAGTGCAGGCGTTTTGGGATTCACCAGAAATTGCCACTCAGCCCGGTTTAAAAGCTGTTGAACTGTTTGAGGCGGTAGAACGTGGTGAGATTAAAGTTCTCTGGATCATGGCAACCAATCCTGTTGTCTCTTTGCCAGATAACCAATTGGTAAAACGTGCACTAGAGATTTGTCCGTTTGTGATTGTTTCCGATATCACAGCGGATTCGGATGTAGCGCATTACGCGGACCTATTGCTACCCGCCGCTGGCTGGGGGGAGAAGCAAGGCATGGTGACCAATTCTGAGCGTCGACTTTCAAGGCAGCGCCAGTTTCAAACGCCTCCCGGTGAAGCAAAATCAGATTGGTGGGCGATAAGCCAAGTTGGGCAAGCTCTGTGTGCATTGGAAAAGACACAAAATGGCTTTGCGTTTACTTCTGAGCGGGCGGTATTCAGGGAATATGCCGCGATGACAGGCATGAATGCAGATTCGCCATTGAAGCTAGATCTTTCTCAATACGCCAACTTAACCGAGCAAGAATACGAAGAGTGGGTGCCGACACAATGGGGAGGAGAGCGCCCTTTTGCTGATGGCGTCTATTCACACCCAGATGGAAAAGCGCGTTTTGTCGTGACCAGTGAATCTCCAACGCGTTTAGAGAGAACAAAAGGCTGGTGGCTCAATACGGGCAGACAACGCGACCAATGGCATACCATGACGCGCACAGGGCATATCGCCCACCTTGCCGCCTCTGAGTTAGAACCAACCGTGTACATGAACACTCTCTCTGCTACTCAAAATCGCTTAAAAGCAGGACAACTCACCAAGCTGTTTCAGCCTACTTCAAACACCAGTATTTATGCCAAAGTTGCCATTGATGAAGGTTTGGGTTTTCAAGAGCTATTTATGTCAATGCACTGGGCGGGTCGATATGGCGGTGAAAGCGGTGTTAACGCAATAGTAAACAGCGCAAAAGACCCTATTTCTGGGCAGCCTGCGTTTAAGTCATCTTATGTTGAAGTGCAAGATTCGGCGGTAAAAACCTACGGTATGTTCATCGGTACACAGTTTGATTCCGGTAAATTTCTCTACAGCGCATTTCAAGCAGAAAGCAATTTGGGCATTTGGCGCTTTGCACACGATAAGCGACCAAAGAAGCAGAGTTTTTGTCGAACGGAAAAGAGCTGCAGAATTACGATAGATATTGCCCAGGGTTGGCTAGCGGTGGATTACGACCTTGTTGGAGACGTTCGTATCATTCGCTCTGTTTTGGTGGTGTCTAGTGAACCGATTCAAACCGACTACACCAACTTTACCGGCTTGATTGGCAAACCGATGGAGCTATCGCAACTGCTTACCATCACTCAATCGCAAAGCAGTGCCAAACTGGTTTGTAGTTGTTTCCGTGTCACCGATAAACAAATACATGACGCGATGGAGAAACAAGACTGCACGTCACTGACTCAACTTCAAAACAAACTCAAATGCGGCACTAACTGTGGCTCGTGCGTTTCTCAAATCAAACAAATGGTCGACAGCCATCAGCATCAAAAGGGCAAACAGCAAGCGAACCAGCAAAGTCTGGCGATTCAAATAAAGTAAGTCATAAAGAGGATAAGCACATGGAAGCGCCTTATCAAAAGTCTTGGTTTAAGAAAGGACAAGCGAGTCAGAATCAAGAACGCTCGTCTCGCTTTTCTAAGCATGACCAAGCAAGCAAACTGAACCAACTCTTAGAAGACCATTCACTAGACCTCGACGCGAACCACAAAGGTTTTGTGTCGATAGTCGGAGCAGGGCCGCACGATCCTGACTTGTTAACGGTAAAGGCTGTAAAAGCGATTATGTCGGCAGAGGTTCTGTTGTACGACCGTTTGGTTAACAAAGATATTTTGGAGTTGGCTTCGCCACAAGCCGATTGGATTTACGTGGGCAAAAGATGCGGACAACCCAGTATTGGTCAGGAAGAAATTTGTGACTTGATGGTGTCGCTCGCTCAGCAAGGAAAGCGAGTTGTACGCTTAAAAGGGGGAGATCCTTTCGTATTTGGCCGTGGAGGTGAAGAGGCGTTAGCACTCGTCAAACACTCAATCGCTTACGAAGTCATCCCCGGCATTACCGCTGCGATTGGATGTTCAGCAAACAGCTTGATTCCGCTGACTCATCGTGGCGTTGCTCGCAGCGTTACCTTTGTGACAGGGCAAGTGGTAACAGGCGCATTTGAAGCTTGGAGCCAACTGATGCAAAGTGGACAAACATTAGTCTTCTATATGGGGTTAGAAAAGTCATCGCAAATACAAACGGGTTTATTAGGCTCTGGTTTGAGAGCAGATTTCCCAGTCGCGATCATCACTCATGGTTGCAGCCCTCAGCAACAAGTTCATGTTACCCAACTCAATCAGCTCAATGATTTATCGATTACACTTAAAGGCGTGAGCCCAGCATTGATTGTGATGGGAGAAGTTGTCAAACTGCGCGAACAACTAATAGAAACCGTACAGTCAGTGACGGAATACGAGGGAATATGAGCAGCATTTTGGAATGTATTAGAACAGTCGGTCGTGGCGAACGTGGTAGAAAACCACTGAACTTTGACCAAGCGTTTCGAGTTATGGATGAATACCTAAACGGTGAGTGCGACGACGATCAGATGGCAATGTTATTGATGCTGATCCGTGTACAGAACGAGACTCAACAAGAAATCGCTGGCTTTGTGAAAGCATTCCAATCCCGCATGCCTGCTATTGGTGCAGACATAGACTGGCCATGTTATGCAGGCAAACGTGAAGCGGCAGGTCAGCCTTGGCATCTGTTGGCAGCGAAGATCCTTGCCGATAATGGCCACAAAGTGCTGATGCACGGCTATCATGACCGTCAATCTGGTCGTTTGCATGCCGAAGATTACCTCGATAAGTTTTCTATCAACAAAGCGGAATCAGCAGAAGACGCAAAGCGTGTATTAGAAACACAAAACATTGTGTATCTGCCGCTGAGTGCGTTTGCTCCTCAAGCAGAAACCATGATCGGTTGGAAGAATCGTTATGGGCTTAGAACGCCGATTAATACCGTGGTTCGAGCATTGAATCCGGGGCAGGCGACGGTTGGTATTCGTGGTAGCTTCCATCCTGGGTTCCAACAACTTCATGCTGAAGTCGAATACGAGATTGGTCAAACCGCTCATGCCGTTGTGTCATTCAAAGGACAATCGGGTGAGTCAGAATACAACCCGAAAGTAAGTCAAACCGTATGGTTAAGCCAAACAAGCGGCGTGACATCGCACTACTGGACGGAGCAAATGCTGTCTGAGGTGCCAATGCCTGCGAACTGCCCATTTGGGACGTCAGAAGATGACATGAACCAAATGGCGAATACGGTTCTCGCCACAATGACAGTGGTCTTGTTTGCACAAATGCACGACAGGGAAAAAGCATTCGAACGAGCTTTCTCTTACTGGCAAGCCTATTGCGGCCAGCAATAAGATACTATTGTCAATTAATGTAAAACCAACGACGCAAAGTTGTTGAATCTGAATCCATTATCTATTGTTTGAAGAAGGTAAAAGATCCTAGCTCGCCAATGATGTGTTTCACCACCTTGCTCCGTATCAGAGTGGTGAAACCGCAGTTTTAGCCTCAATCGCGTTCGTTTCTCGCTGCGCTTTTGAGAATGAGAAATTCCCATATGGTAAGACACAGAGGACATGGATAATGGTTCTAAAGCATACCACTCCTAGTGAAAAGGCTTCTCACCCGATCCCGCAAGAAGCCTTCGATTGGTACGACGAATACGCCCACGGAAAAATCACGCGCCGTGAGTTTCTTAATAGGCTGGGTGGCCTTGCTGTGCTCGGCTTTAGTATGACAGCACTGGTCGATGCGTTAACCCCGAATTACGCACTCGCAGAACAAGTTTCATTTAACGATCCTGACATCAAAGCAACTTACGAAACCTTTCCATCTCCAAATGGGCATGGAGAAGGGCGTGGTTATTTGGTGATGCCACAGAAGAAGACCTTGAAATCGCCGACCGTGTTGGTGATTCATGAAAACCGAGGTCTGAACCCTTATATCAAAGATGTCGCAAGACGACTTGCAAAAGATGGCTTTATTGCTTTCGCTCCAGACGCGCTTTATCCACTCGGCGGCTATCCGGGGAACGACGATGAGGGTCGCGCGATGCAGAAAGAGATGGACAGAGCCAAGATCGAACAAGACTTTATTTCAGCGGCTAACTTCCTTAAGCAATACGAGGGTGGTAACGGTAAATTGGGCGCGGTTGGATTCTGCTTCGGTGGATACATTGTCAACATGCTTGCAGCAGTT
Source organism: Vibrio sp. Y58_MX_L22 (assembly GCF_024181865.1). Taxonomy (NCBI): domain Bacteria; kingdom Pseudomonadati; phylum Pseudomonadota; class Gammaproteobacteria; order Vibrionales; family Vibrionaceae; genus Vibrio; species Vibrio sp. Y58_MX_L22. The sequence goes on along the minus strand of NZ_JAMZAN010000002.1, from coordinate 237,465 downwards.
ATGCCAGAAGAACTCGATGCAGGTGTGCCATTCTATGGAACACCCGCGGCGCAAGAGATCCAAAAGCAAGTCAAAGGGCCATTGATGATTCACTTTGCAGGGCTCGATAAACGTGTTAACGACACATGGCCTGCTTATGAGCAGCAATTGATCGCAACCGACGCACAGTATCAAGCGTTAATGTATGAGAACGTCAACCACGGCTTCCATAACGACTCAACAGCACGCTACGCACCGGAAGAAGCAGCACTCGCTTGGGAGCGCACACTCGGCTTCTTCAAAGAACATCTCGCCTCTAGTTAAAACGCGTCTACTTTAGTTGGCACATTCCTTGTTATGTCTCTCTTAGTGAGTGAGATATAAACAAGGAATGTGCATGACTCAATCAACGTCAAAAACACCCATCATAGTATGCTGTGATAGCCTCCAAGAGCAGGCTCGATTGTCCGGCTTATTGAGCAAAGATTACGACAACATTATGGGTTGCCAATTGGCACAATTAGAAACGCTTATGCAGCGAGAACCGTCAGCAAGCGTTGTGGTTGGATGGCAGCAACCAACCGCGGAACTGCGTTTGATCGTCGATTTCTGCCGCAGAAAATCGGCACCACTTCTTATCGTCTTAAAGCAATTATCATCCAATGATATCAATCGGTTATCAGAAAAAATGGACTATGTGCTCATGCCGCACGATAGTGAGTTTGCACTTCAACCTTGGATTGAACATGCGACATTAGTGAGAGCGAAATTCGAAAGTATGCAATCGGAAATTGAATTACTGACCAATAAGATTGAAGAGCGCAAGCTGGTGGAAAAAGCGAAAGGTCTTCTGATGAAGATGCACAGCGTTGATGAAGATCAGGCTTATAAAGCGCTAAGAAATTCAGCCATGCAATCGAGCCAAACGCTCGCACAAGTTGCCAAGAATTTGATAACTACTTTGGAGGTGCTTGATTAGTCGTTCTACCACTTTGGGGTTATAGTGCGTTTTCTAACGTGGTGCGTGTTGCACTATCAGCAAGCAATAACAGGGAATAACAAACGGCAAGATATACTAATCTATTGTATTTACTGTGAAAAATAAGTTGGCACAGTAATTGGATTAGAAGAATTGGGTTTATTGTTGAATCGCTTATCTCAATTATCAACGGCGGTAATTGTAGACTTAGCAACGGCGCTACTGCTCTTCGGAGTAGTGGCGCTTTTTTTATGGGAGCAAACCAATGAAATGGAGTTCGATGCTGAAAGTGTCAGCAATTTCGTTATCGGTATTCACCACGGTCAGCGTAAAGGCAGAGTTGGGTGAACCAGAAATTGAAGACCTGAAGTTTGGTTTTATTAAGTTAACCGATATGGCACCGCTTGCGGTTGCTTATGAGAAAGGCTTTTTTGAAGACGAAGGCTTGTACGTCACTTTAGAAGCGCAAGCAAACTGGAAGGTGCTTTTAGACCGAGTCATCGATGGTGAGCTTGCTGGCGCGCACATGCTTGCTGGTCAGCCATTGGGCGCGACGATTGGTGTCGGCACAAAAGCAGAAGTGATTACCGCGTTCAGTATGGATTTGAACGGCAACGCAATCACGGTTTCCAATGATACTTGGGAGCAGATGAAGCAATACATTCCAAAGCAACCAGATGGCAAGCCAGTTCACCCAATCAAAGCGGATGCACTGAAGCCTGTGGTCGACAGCTATCTGGATAAAGGCAAACCGTTCAACATGGGGATGGTGTTCCCTGTATCGACGCACAACTATGAGTTGCGATACTGGTTGGCAGCGGGTGGGATCCATCCAGGTTTTTATGCCCCAGAATCAGGCGATAACAGTGGCCAGTTGGATGCTGACGTTCTATTGAGTGTTACACCGCCACCACAAATGCCAGCCACAATGGAAGCGGGCACGATCAAAGGGTACTGCGTAGGCGAACCATGGAACCAGCAAGCCGTATTTAAAGGCATTGGTACGCCAGTCGTGACCGATTACGAGATATGGAAGAACAACCCAGAGAAAGTGTTTGGTGTTTCCAAAGCTTGGGCTGAGAAGTATCCAAACACGCACATTCGCGTAGTAAAAGCCTTGATTCGAGCGGCACATTGGTTGGATGAAAACGACAATGCCAACCGCCATGAAGCAGTGAAGATGCTATCAAAAAGCGAATACGTTGGAGCCGATGCCGAAGTTATCGCCAACTCAATGACCGGCACGTTTGAATACGAGAAAGGCGACAAACGAGACGTGCCAGACTTTAACGTGTTCTTCCGTCATAACGCCACGTATCCGTATTACAGCGATGCGATTTGGTACCTGACCCAAATGCGTCGCTGGGGACAGATCTCAAGCGAGAAATCCGATGATTGGTACATGGATGTCGCAAAAGAGGTTTACCGTCCAGATATCTACCAACAAGCGGCTCAAGCGCTAATTGAAGATGGTGTGTTGAGCAAAAAAGACTTCCCAGATTTCAGTGCTGAAGATGGTTTTCGTGCGCCACAAACACACTTTATCGACAACATCGTTTATGACGGTCGTGAGCCAAATAAATATCTAGAGAAGTTCTCTATCGGGCTTAAAGGAAAAGACAAGGTTTAACCATAACGATAAACGCCACAGGCGAGGGAATTCGCTTGTGGCAACAAGGATGTAAATTTCTTAGGAGTGAGTATGTCTAGTAATGTCATTTCCCTTTTTCCTGCTAAGCAGGTAGTGAACCGAAGTCGGCTGGTGCTTTTGCCCGTCATTGGCTTGCTGATCTTTTTGGCAATGTGGCACTTAGCAGCGAGAGAAGTGCAAACTTCATTAGGTACGCTACCGGGACCTGTGCAAACTTTTCAGCAGTTCAGCAACCTTGTCGATGACCATTGGCAAGAGCGAGAAAAGGAACAAGCGTTTATCGAGCGTCAGGAAAAACGTAATGCTGCGAAGTTAGCCAAGAATCCGGACGCGGAAGTGAAGATTCGTCCCTACACAGGTAAACCGACGTTCTTCGACCAAATCATAACAAGCTTAGTGACCGTAACTGCGGGCTTTTTGCTGGCGACGGTTATCGCGATTCCGCTTGGCATCGTGCTTGGTCTTAATCAAGGGCTGTATCAAGCGTTCAACCCAATCATTCAACTGCTCAAGCCCGTATCACCTTTAGCTTGGCTGCCTATCGTCACTATGGTTGTAAGTGCCACTTATGTGAGTGATGACCCAATGTTTGCTAAGTCGTTCATCAACTCTCTGATCACTGTAGCGCTGTGTAGCTTATGGCCGACGCTGATTAATACCGCAGTGGGTGTAACGAGCGTTGATAAAGACTTAATCAACGTGAGTAAAGTGCTTCAACTTTCGTGGTGGCAGCACATTCGCACTATCGTTTTACCTTCAGCCATTCCAATGATCTTCACAGGTTTACGTCTCTCTTTAGGTATCGCTTGGATGGTGTTGATTGCGGCAGAAATGCTCGCTCAAAACCCGGGGTTAGGCAAGTTCGTTTGGGATGAATTCCAGAACGGCAGTTCAGCATCATTGGGGCGCATCATGGTGGCTGTCATCACAATCGGCTTTATTGGATTGATGCTCGATAGAGGCATGTTGCAACTTCAAAAGTGGCTGTCTTGGAATAAACAACAAGCGTTGAGATAAGGGAAACGATCATGGAAAAAGCATTATTAGATCTAACGCGTTTAGGGATGCGATTCCCAACGCCAGATGGCGAGTTCATCGCGCTTAAGAACGTTGATTTACAAATCAATAAAGGTGAGTTTGTATCGCTGATTGGCCACTCTGGCTGCGGTAAATCAACGGTATTGAACTTAGTCGCAGGGCTGCACATGCCAACAGACGGCGGCGTGATCGTCGATGGACGAGAAGTAGCTGGACCGGGACCTGACCGCGCAGTGGTGTTCCAAAACCATTCATTGTTGCCTTGGCTCACCGTATATCAAAACGTTGAGCTCGCAGTAAAACAAATTGCTGGCAAAAAGGGCAAAGCGTGGATTCAGGAGCAAGTGAATCACTATTTAGAGCTGATTCAAATGCAGCATGCCGCGCACAAAAAGCCGGATGAAATCTCTGGGGGCATGAAGCAGCGAGTCGGCATTGCGAGAGCACTGGCACTTCAACCAAAGGTTTTGTTGATGGATGAACCATTTGGCGCATTGGATGCGTTAACTCGTGCGCATTTGCAGGATGCACTGATGAAGATTCAAGCCGAGCTAAACAACACCGTCATCATGATTACTCACGATGTGGATGAAGCGGTGCTGCTATCTGACAAAATCGTGATGATGACTAACGGACCGGCAGCAACCATTGGAGAAGTGTTAGAAGTAAATCTACCTCGCCCTCGTGAGCGTGTCGCACTGGCAGATGATGCGCAGTATCAGAAGTGTCGACAAGCGGTGCTGAAGTTCCTTTACGAGAAGCAATCCAAAGTCGAGATTCCTGCTTCGAAAGAAGACAAACCCAAAACCGCAGCGCAAACGGCATAAGGAGGCAGCGATGAACAGTCCTTTAACGATTCCAGTAAAGAACGCATTGAGCCATATCGTTGTGGTAGGCAACGGTATGGTCGGGCAACATCTCGTCGAGCAATTAGTGCAGAAAAACGCGCATTTGGAGCACCGAATTACCGTTATTGGTGCAGAGCGCTTTATCGCGTATGACCGTGTACAGCTGTCCTCTTTGTTTGCGGGTAAGTCTCATGATGATTTGATGCTGAGTAACCAAGAATGGTACGACATGCATGGCATCCAACTCGTACTTGGCAGCCAAGTAACAGGCATCGACAGAGAGCAAAAGCGCATTCTGCTTGATGGTGAAGATGTGCTGGGTTACGACCAACTCGTGCTCGCGACCGGCTCGTACCCATTTGTGCCGCCAATTGAAGGTAAAGACCGCGACAGCGTGTTTGTCTACCGTACGCTTGATGACCTTTCACAAATCAAGAAGGCATGTGAAGGTGCAAGAACAGGTGCAGTGATTGGCGGTGGCTTATTGGGTTTAGAAGCGGCAAACGCACTCAAACTATTGGGGTTAGAAACTCACGTCATTGAATTTGCGCCTCGCCTGATGCCTGTACAGTTAGATGATGGTGCTGGCTTAGTGCTAAAAGAGAAGATTGAAGCGCTAGGGCTAACCGTTCACACCTCAACGGGTACGGAACGAATCTGCGATGGTGAAACGGCTAAGCATCGTATGGTGTTTAAAGACAAAGATCCTCTCGAAGTGGATGTGATTGTCTTCTCCGCAGGCATTCGTCCTCAAGATGAGTTGGCAAGGCTGGCTGAGCTAGAAATAGGCGAGCGAGGCGGCATTGTGATTAATAACCAATGCCAAACCAGCGATGAGAACATTTACGCGATTGGCGAATGTGCCCTTTGGGAGCAGAAGATCTTTGGTTTAGTCGCACCCGGTTACACCATGGCGAGAACCACTGCCGATGTCTTGACTGGGATGCCGAGCGAAGGTTTTAAAGGTGCAGACATGAGCACCAAGCTCAAGCTACTTGGGGTGGATGTGGCGTCTATCGGCGATGCACAAATGCAAACCGAAGGTGCTCAAGAAATGGTCTTGCAAGATGCGGTCGCAGGCATCTACAAAAAGCTGGTGGTTGATGCGAGCGGTAACCAATTACTTGGTGCGATTCTCGTCGGTGATAACAGCGATTACGATGCGCTCTTACAGTGTTATTTGAACAAAACGGTTCTACCAGACCACGCCGCGAACCTGTTGTTTGATACCGGAATGCTTGATGGAGAGATGCCAGACAGCGCCATCATCTGTTCTTGTCACAACGTCACAAAAGGTGACTTAGTTGCCGAGATTCAAGCCGGCACTACCAACCTGACGGACCTTAAAGCCAACACCAAAGCCGGTACTGGCTGTGGTGGTTGTAGCAATATGGTCAAATCGGTATTGGATACTCAATTAGCAGCCATGGGGGTAGAGGTTAACAACCACCTTTGTGAGCACTTTGAGCTCAGTCGCCAAGAGATGTTTCATATTTGCCAAGTGGAACAAATCAAAGACTTTGACACCTTAATTGCACTGCATGGCAAAGGGTATGGGTGTGATATCTGTAAGCCTACGGCAGCATCTGTGTTTGCTTCTTTGTGGAATGAACACATCATGGAGCCACAGCATCAATCTCTGCAAGATTCTAATGATGCCTTTATGGCAAACCTGCAAAAAGATGGTTCTTACTCGATTGTGCCTCGTGTTCCGGGCGGCGAAATCACACCAGACAAACTTATCGTGCTAGGTGAAGTTGCTCAGCAATACGATCTGTACACCAAGATCACTGGCGGTCAGCGCGTAGATTTATTTGGTGCGCAGTTAGAACAGCTTCCTGAAATCTGGCAAACCTTGATTGATGCTGGTTTTGAAACAGGGCACGCCTACGGCAAATCGGTGCGCACTGTGAAATCTTGCGTCGGTTCTACTTGGTGTCGTTATGGTGTTGATGATTCGGTTGGGTTAGCCATTGAGTTAGAGAACCGCTACAAAGGATTGCGAGCGCCCCATAAGCTTAAGTTTGCCGTATCGGGCTGTACTCGCGAGTGTGCAGAAGCGCAAAGTAAAGACATTGGGGTGATCGCCACCGAAAACGGCTGGAATCTATACGTTTGTGGTAATGGCGGCATGAGACCACGACACGCTGATTTGTTTGCATCTGACTTATCCAAATCAGAGTTGATCACCATGATCGACCGAGTATTGATGTTCTACGTCAGCACCGCAGATCGCTTGCAGCGCACGTCGGTGTGGATGGAGAACATGGAAGGGGGCCTAGATTACCTTAAACAAGTGATTTTGGATGACTCTCTCAACCTATGTGATTCTTTGGATGAACAAATGGCACGAGTCGTAGATACGTATCAATGTGAGTGGAAGAGTACGTTGGATAATCCTCAGAAATTGCAACGCTTCCGTCCTTTCTTGAACAGCACGTCGGGCAGCAAAGTCTTGCCGTACCAACGTGTGCGCGGTCAGCGTATTCCAGTGAAACAGGAGGTGTAAATGGCAGCTTTAACCAAAGTGAAATTGTGTCAGCTTGATGACTTAATGCCGTTTATCGGTGCTACTGTATTGATTGAAGGCGAGCACGTTGCGCTATTCTACATTCCAGATAGCGGTGTTTACGCCGTTCAAGATTTGGATCCAATTGGTAAGGCTTATGTGATGAGTCGAGGGATTGTCGGTGATATTGATGGAGAGATGTGTGTTGCGTCACCACTGTACAAACAGCATTTCAGCTTAAAGAGCGGGCAGTGTTTAGAAGACGAAGCGCACTGTCTAAAAACGTGGCAAGTAATGGTCGACGATAATCAGGTTTGTTATTTAGTCGAAGAGTGATCTCCGAAGTTAGCTTGCTCGATATGAGTGAATTCTTCGCGTGAGAGACATGCGAATAAAGCTCCAGATACACCACAGTATGGTTCTGGAGCTTTTTACTATTTGGAAGGATTCACTTGTAGTTCGGTATAGCCAGTCGAGTCGTCCATCGCTCTAGTGAACTCAAGTTCTGAGTAAGAATGGATGATCAATTCTGCGGTAGTATCAATCACTGTGCCTTCCAGCAAATGCCCACCGCAAACTAGTCCATCACGATCAGACACCGAGATATGAACGTGCTGATGCTCAGGCGTTAGTGTTCCCATCACAGAGACGATTTCAAATGGCTCTTGTTTGGTTAACGTACTCTCTGCACCTGCCAAACGAACGTTGAGGTCAGAGATACAGCCAACGCATGAGGAAATCGAGCCTGCTTTGATACCATGCTGCTCGACCAATTTCGCTAGGCTCAGCTTTAAGTCCATGCCTTTGGTAAGGCGTACCGCTATCACTTCAATCGACATATTATTTCCTAATCAAAACCAGCAAGCAGGAAAGCGCCGTATCCAAGTCTGCATAACGTTTGGCTTTGCCAAGTACGCGCATGCCTTGCATGTTGTTGAGAACAAAACGAGCGAGTTCTTCTGGTTTCAGCGTTTTCGGCACTAAGGTTTCTTTCTGCGCATTGGTCAGCGCATCCGCAATGATGTCGATAAGATGGTCAAACAAAAAATGCCCTTTGCGCAGTACGTCATCGTCTTCGCCAGCGTGCTCAATCAACGCATTTTGAATAAAGCACCCACAGTTGCGTTTGCGTTGCAGCTCAGCAAAAGATTTAAGGAACGATTCCAACTCAGGTAAAGACGCATCGTCTTTTTCTAAATCATTCAGTGACGGTAGCGAGACCTTTTTTAAGTAAGTATCGAGCGCTTCGTAGTAGAGCTGTTGCTTGTCACCATAGGTGTTGTAAAGACTGAAGCGGTTGATGTTCAACTCGTCGGTGAGATCCGAGATAGACGTGTTCGCAAAGCCCTTGCGCCAAAACACATCCATAGCCACGAGAAGCTTTTCATCTCGGTCGAAGTTGGCTTTTCTTGCCATAAATTACCTGCCTGGGTTTGCTTATCGGGTAATTAAATTGCTTTGGAGGGATGGTACAGAGAACCTCTAGCGTTCGAACTGAACCAATATGGTGAATACCCATCTATTCTTGGGTATCAGCCCCCAAATTCATGTGAACTCACAAACGGCATCAAAAATCTCGCTCAGCAAACAGCCCCACAACTGTTTGAAAATTTTTGATAGTGAAGTTCTTGACTGATCGTTTATAAACTGGCTACAGTATATCCTAACCAATCGGTTAGAAAAAGATAAAAGGATGTGAAATGAAGCTCTATGAAACCGCAATGACTCCAAGTTGTAAGCGAGTTAGCATTTTTCTAAAGGAAATCGGTGGCGAGGTTGAGCGAATTGCGCTGAACGTTCGTGAGGGCGATAACCTATCTGAACCGTTTAAATCGAAAAGCGTGAACGGTAAAGTGCCTCTACTAGAACTGGATGATGGTACGACGATCTGTGAAAGCGTGGCGATTTGTCGCTACCTAGATGAAGCGTTTGAAAATGATCTGGCGCTGTTTGGTGCTAACCAGCTCGAACGTGCTCAGGTGGAAATGTGGCATCGTGTGGTGGAGTTCCAAGGACTAAATGCGGCATTTCAGGCGTTTCGAAACATGACCGGAGTTTATGGAGACAGAGAACGTTGCGTTGAAGCATGGGGCGAAGAATCAAAACAACGCGTCTACGAATTTCTGCCTGTCTTAGACAAGCGTCTTGAACATAATGATTTTATCGCCGTAGACCATTTTACTATTGTCGATATAACAGGCTTTATTTTGATCAGTTTCGCAATTAAAGGCCTAGAAATTGATGTGCTATCGACGTCGCCAAACATTGCTCGATGGTATAACCAAATTTTAGCTAGACCTGCATTTCAGAGTTAATGTATTGCAGCGAGTGGATGATAGCTCGCTGCTACTACCTTACCGATTCTTAACTCAGCAGGATATTCAAATTTTTTCAGATTTTTCTTATTTTTTCTCCTATCGCCTATAATTGGAAAAACAACCTCAATTTGCTTCGTTGCGTTTTAGAGCCTCGAGCTCTTGGTCCGTAGACGCTCTCTTTCATCATGGAAAGTCTAATAATAGACAAGGAGAGGTCATGAATATTCAAGTGAAAACTATCAATAATATTCTAATAGCCCTGTTAATGGTTTCGGTTTTTGGTCTATTCGCACTGTACCTCAATTACACACAGCAGAATGAACAGATTGAAAGGCTGCAAAGTCAGTTAATCGAAAAAGAGCATCAGATACTAATTTCTAATGAAGCGTTGTCTTACACTCGATATCAACACCAATTATTAGCCGAAGACTACAGCCGTTTTAGAAATGAGCAGTCAGTGACTAGTGTTTTGCGTTAGCCAGTATAGCAACCACTTTAAGGAGGCAGATGAAACCCATTCTTTTGGTCGATGACAGTAAAACAGTACTGCTTTACATCAGCAGTGCATTGGAAAAGCAAGGCTATGAAGTGCTTGCTGTTGAAGACGGACGAGCGGCGCTCGAAGTGCTAACCCACCGCCCTGATATTCAGTTTGTGCTGAGTGATTTAATGATGCCTGGAATTAATGGTATTGAATTGTGTCGCCAATTAAAATCTAAAGTTAGCGAACGTTACATTTTCTTTGTTCTACTGTCTTCTAGAAATGACCAAAGTTCGATCGTGAAAGGCATTGATGCTGGCGCAGATGATTTCGTAGATAAGAAGACGTCTGTAGAGGAACTTCAGGCCAGAATCCGTGCGGGGTTTCGTACTTTAGAACTGCACAACAAACTCGTTGAGAGAAATAAAGAGCTAGATGCGGCCTATCAAACAATCCACCAAGACCTACAGTCTGCGAGTCATCTGATGGAGCAACTACTCCCTTCTGAATCAACTATCCAAAATATACAGTTTAGTTATGTCTACAAACCATGCTCCCAGATTGGTGGTGATATGTTGGGGTATTTGGAGCTCGATGAACAACATGTTGCGTTTTATGTATTTGATGTTTCTGGTCATGGTATTTCTTCAGCTTTGATGGCTTTTTCTATTCAACAGACGCTATCTCAAAGTCAGGGGCCTGATTCGATCACGATGGAGTTGAGAGATGACGGCTATTGCGTAAGTGAGCCTGCATCTGTGATTGAACGGCTAAATCGGCGTTATCAGCAAACTAGAAACAGTCAACTTTACTTTACTATGGCTTACGCCATTCTTAACACAAAATCAGGGCAACTTAGCTATTGCACGGCTGGCCACCCCAGGATCTTAGTTTGGCGAGCGAGTACGAAAACGATGGAGCAGATAGGTGATGATAACTTTATCGTTGGTGCAATGCAGCCGATGGAATATAGCGGTAACCAAATTAGTCTAGATGAGGGCGATGCATTGTGGCTTTATTCGGATGGTTTGATTGAAGCGAGGCAGGGTGAGGAGATGTTTTCACTACAACGATTGGCATCGAGTATAAAAGCTGTTTGCACGCTGCCAGTTGAAGATCAAGTGGGAGACGTCTTTAAAAAAGTACAATCTTGGCACAACGAAGATGAGTTTGATGATGATGCCAGCCTTTTACAGGTAAAATGGCATGGTGAGAGGCTCGATTTTAAGGAAAAGAATGTCAAAGAGCGAATTTAAACGAACTTACGGGAGCTCCCTTACTCACTCACGAAGTGCGAGCAAAGACGTTGTTCGGTTTTTGATGGGTCATCAAATCCCCTTAAATGCAATTCAATCATTGGAGCTTTGTGTCGTTGAGCTCATGAATAACGCTTATATTCATTCTTACAGTGAAATAGAAGGCCTGCCAATTGAAGTGGAGTGTAGGGTTGGGGATGACCAAGTGTCCGGTTTCGTGGAACTGAGAGTCTCTGATTGCGGAGCGCCGATCAATGAAAAGACGTTCACCCAACATAAAAATAAACAGATTGAGGCACCTAACTTAATGGATGACGATAGTTGGTCCTCCTCTGGTCGCGGACTGATGTTAGTCGCTCAATTATCTGACCTGTTTAAATTGGAAAAAGGTTTCGAAAACAATACGTTTGTTGTCGTGAAAAGGAATTGGGAGAGAAACTAACAACCAAGCAAAGTCGATTTGCTTCACTTGGTCCCTAGCGTTAATCTGACGGTTGCGTTGTATATCATTGTTATTTTGTATTCGTTGTTGGTGCTGGTGATAGTAACGCCTCCAACTCTTCTGGTGTTAGAATATCACTGATGTTTAACATATTACTTTCATCATCTAGCGCCATCTTTGTACGGCTAAGTAAGTACCTTTTTTGAGTTGGTGTTAGGTCTTTGAGAGACTCAATCAACTCCCTGAAATTGCTATTATTCATTGCCATATTTCCCCCAGTTAAGCCTTGAATTTCTTTATTGCATATTCTTCAAGTAAGCGAAGATTTGTTGATTAATTGCAGCTAGCTCTTTAGTAACTATAGCTATATCTGAGCTATCTGGCGCTGTATCGTTTCTGGTTTTTTCTTCTATTCTTTGAAACGCAATGACCGCGGTGTCTTCTCCGAAACTCTCTAGAATGCCTTTTAAACTATGAGCTAATAGATAGAGTTCTGACCAACATCTGCTTGCATATAGCTCATCTATACGCTCTATATCATTCGTGTGATCTTCAAGGTATGTAGAAAAAACAGTGACGATCAGATCTACGTCGTTATCCATGTATGTATTGAGAACATCAAAATTAATCATGTATACCCCTATTAAACGTTGAGGTAGAGGAATGTTTCGGATAATGAAGGCTTAGCCGAAGGTATGAATGGCATAACCAGTATTTGAGCAGAAATAGTTTGCTTGTCGCTTGAGATAAACTTACAAAAAGAAAGTCATTGTTAAAGATATTTTGACTTATATCCAAACGGCAATGGTCGAAATGTAGGGATGAAAAAACTTCAACTCGTGTGTTTTTAACACAAGTAGCAAAGGGGACGTTTCCAAGTAAAACGGCGAGTCGGTAAGTGTCTTGCAGTCCTAGTTTAAGGCTATCGTTACATACGGACGCCAGACGTTCGCCAACTTTGACTATTCCTTCAGTCAAGGCTAACTCTCCTCATTAAGTACAAGTATAAATTAGCAATCTAGTTGCATATTGGCAAGTAATCTGCGGCAAAAAAGGGACTCGCGTCCCTTTTGTATTACTAGCTTTGCTTAGAGTCCTGTTCTATTTGCTTCATAAGCTCGTTGGCTTTCTTCATAGCGCGTCTTGCGCTTGAAGTCCTTCGCTTATTAAGTAATATATCGGAGAAGCGTAAGTATTTATCAGCAGTTTTGAATCTTAAATCGTTAACATCCTGAAAACCAATAGGAAAGTTTTTCGAGAACAGATCCACATCCTTCACTAAGTTATCGAGATGAGTTGTCGTCCTTGCCTTTTCTAGGCGAGAATAAAAGTTTTCAAACTCTTCTTGGAACAGGATTCTAGCGGCATCTTCTGGAAACGGTAGAGGGCTGTTGGAATCTAGCGCTGTCTCATACAATTTCATTTCCAGCACTGCATCTTTCATCGCATTACTTATCTGTAAGTTCTCTTGATGCTCTTCTACGTTTGAAAAGAAGGTGTTCCCAACCTTAATAAGAGCAACAAGTGCAGCTGCGTCTTTCTTTTGGAGTGCTTCAGTGAGGTGCTGACCGAAAACATCGCTAGATAACGAACTTGGCGTGAAAGGATAACCTTGATGAATCTGATTTAACTCATCCTTGAGCTCATAGATGGATTTACTGCCATCTTCTTTACTGTACCGAGACTTTTCTAGTTGACTGTTGATTTGCCTTGCTATCGAAAGTAACGTGGAGTGCTTGCTTGACTGAATATCTAAGGCAAGAACTTCTATTTTATGTGAGTCAGGGTAGTAGGTTTTTGCTTTATCAAGTATGGACTCAATTTCATCATAATTCGGGTAGTTGTTGGCATCAGAATTCAAAACCTGATCAATTTCAGATTCAAACTCGCTGAGAATATAGGTCTTGTGTAAGCGTAATAAGCCAGCCTTAACGACTGGATGTAAGCTTTTTTCACTATCAATCAGTGCCAAACTTTTTTCTGCTGGCGTATCAAGCTGCCACTCTTGTCCGGCAATTTGATCATTTTGCTTGCTAATAACGCTTTCCAAAGTGGCGATGGTTTCTTGTTGCTGCTGATAACCAAATACTATGCCGCTAACTAATAATATACTCGCTGCCGCGCCGCTAGCGATAGGCCAATAGCGCATATTCAATTTGTGTTTCAACTGCTCAGGGGTCAGCTCGTTCGGAATGATGCCAGTTGAAAATACGCTTGAAAATATTGGCCACTTAGATGCAGGCATGTTAGTTGGTTTAGAGACCTTGATCTTCTTTTTGAGAGCTTCATTAACTGGAGTTCTTGCGTAAGGGTGTTTGCAACTCAATAACTCGTAAGCAATACAAAATAGAGCAAACATATCGTCGCTTAAGTTCGGTTCCTTACCGGATAACAGGTTGAGTGATGCATAGTTGGGAGTATAACCAAGCGTTTCAACATTTTCGGATTTACGTTTAGCCGCATATTGATCCTGCTTTAATTGATGAGTTTTAGATACACCAAAATCAAGCAACTTAACGTTACCATCAGACGTTAAAATCACATTAGCGGGCTTTAGGTCGGCGTGCACTACACCAAGAGAGTGAGCATATGAGAGTGCATCGAGTACCTGATTTAGGATTGATAAAGTTGCATTAAACTTCAGCCCATGGGGCCTAGAACGCTGTATTAAACTCTCTAATGTTTCTCCGTTAATATACTCCATAACTAAAAAGTATATTTCGCCATCAACACCAAAATCAAAAACCCTAATGATATTAGGGTGGCTTAACCTTTGAGTTTGTTGAGCTTCACGTATTAACATGCGTGCAGTCTCTGGTTGAGAAGCAAACTCTTTCTGTAATATTTTTAACGCAACGTAGGGTGTTTCTGAACCTGAAGATTCAAGAATCTTATCTTTAGCTAAGTAAACATCGCAAAGCCCACCATGCCCAATAACCGACTCAATTTCATACCGATTTTTAACGGTCGTTCCTATTAAGCTTTCGTTAATAACATCTTTGTTATTATTTAATGAGTCATCTTTATTGTTTTTTTTCTTATTAACTAACGGAGTGTTTTCTTTTTGAGACAGTTTTGTATTTGTTTCATTTTTATTTTTAACGGAGGTTTCATTATTAGTGAGTTTGGTTGATTTAATTGCATTGTCTCGTTTTTGAGTCTTTACAATTTTAGTTTTATCTCCGCTTTCTTTGTTATTTATAGAATTGTTTTTATTACTGTCTTCCATCACAAGAACTCCGTATAAATGATGGGGGAATATATACCTTTCTGCTCAATGAAAAGTCATTATGTTAGAATTTCTCGGCCAAACTAACATTCGTTTTTTTATTGATGAAAGTCTAAGTGTCAAAAATTTGAACTTGGTTGGATAATTAAAATTGTTGAACAATACGTGATTGCTTTGATAAAAAAATGATTCATTATTCCGTGCATGATTTTCAATGGCAGTATTAAGGTTTTTATTAATCTTACTGTTAATAAGAAAGCAGTTAATAATAAAATTAAAAATAATATCTAGCAGGTCTTTGGCGAGGTTTACATGAAGTTGGTTTTAACCATAACAAGTTTTCACAAATTTACTCCAGAGATTGAGAGTGAGTTCGTGTTTGAATCAAGTGATGAACATGCCAAGGTTACATTTGGTAGGTCTGAACAATGTGATTGGACACTACCAGATCCTGAAAGAGTGGTATCCGGAACCCACGGAGAACTGATTAAGTTTGGTGACAAATACTTGATAAAAGACCTCTCAACTAATGGTACTTTTGTAAATAATGCTGTAACTCCTGTGGGTCAAGGAAATGAAATAGCACTAAGCAATGACGATATGGTTAGCTTAGGGGATTATCAAATTTCAGTTTCTGTTCAAACAGATACAGATGTATTCAGTCTTGAGACAAGCAAAAGTCTTTCTAGCGCCCCCCCTGAAGTAGTCTCAAGTCCATCGGAAGAGGAATTTGTTGACCTAGGCCTTAGTGCTAGTGAACTCTTAAACGAAAGTGTTCCTTCTGACTTTCAGCTAGATATTGGTTTAGTCGATGATTTTATTGATATCCCAAAGCCCGAAAAACAGAGCACCGTATCTGAAACTTTACCGAAAGTTAACCGACAATCAGAGCACCTATCGACTCCCAACTTTGATACCAATGGGGGTGAACTTGCGGCTTTTGTTAGAGGGGTGGGTATAGATCCAATGATGATTCCCAGCGATAACCGAGAGGAATGGTTTGAACAACTGGGGGAGTCATTTTCTTTGATGCTAGTTGGCTTAATGGAAACACTGCATAACAGAGCAGTGTTTAAACAAACAAATCGACTTAGTCATACCGCATTTCGTAAGTCAGAAAATAACCCTTTAAAGTTTTCTGCAAACTTAGAAGATGCGATTCATAACTTATATAACCGTCAAGCTGCTAGCTTCTTAAAGCCGAATGCAGCCATTAAAGAAGCATTTAATGACATCGAAAGTCATGAGCAAGCCTTAATGAAAGGTGTTGAAGGTACGGTTTCAAGTGTTATGTCACTTGTTGAACCTACTTCTATATACTCAGATGCTTTAGCGAAAGACACGGTTATTAATAAGGTTATTCCAGCTAGAAAATATGCTCAAAGTTGGAAGAGGTTTGAGGATATTCATGAAAAGCTATCCGATGATATTATCAATAAAGAGTCTCCGTTCTATTTAGAAGACTTCGCTAAGCACTATGAATTAGCATTAAAAAACAAAGGCTAGGAATTAGGGTGATGAAAAAGTTTTACCAATATATTTTGTTATTAATTTCAATGGCTTTATTTGGGTGCTCAGCAGCGAACCTAGTTGTTGATCCATACTCAGATTTAGAAATAGCAGCAAGTCATAACATTAATCCTGATTCAAACGGCAGGCCTTCTCCTGTAGTGGTGTATGTATTTGAATTAACGTCAAATACCATTTTCGAAAGCCAGGACTTTTTTTCTATTTATGAAGAAAGTGAAAAAGTCTTAGGACCTGATTTAGTGAATAAATATGAAGTTTCATTAACTCCAGGTCAGAAAGAAACATATCAAGCAAGTATGTCTCCAAAGACAGAATATTTAGGCATTGTCGTCGCGTTTCGAGATATTGAAAACTCAAATTGGCGACAAGTCATTAAAGTGGATAAGACCGGTTACAACACATATCAAGTATTGTTAGAAGATCTGTCTTTGGTCGTTAAATAACGTTTAGTTGGCTAATTATAAATGACGCAATACTCCAAGACGGCTTGGTGCGAAGGAATGTTTTTACGTCCCCAGCACTTCCAACAACAAGAACGCGCAACCTCTCAAGAATTCAAGGGCTTACATCAGTTAGGTGGGGCTTACAATTGGGGAGTTTGGAAATGTCGAGTAAAAAAACACGCGCTAAAAGATGGTCTTATTGAACTTGAGCATCTTGAAGCTGTTTTGCCAGATATGACGTTGGTTAATACGTTAATATCCAACGATTCAGTTTCGCCTCTACTTATTGATAAAAACACTGAAAATACGTTAGTAAAAATAACTCTCCCTCTTTCAAGTGTTACAGGTAAAAACGTTTCGGATGTAAGCGAATCGATCGTCTCTCGTTATGTACTTCAAGATATCGACGTGATAGATAACCTTACAGGACAAGATGAGGAAACCATCCAAGTTGCAGCCCTTAACCTAGAGTTGAAAGCGAGTAATGACAAATTAGCGGGTTATGTGGAGTTACCTATCTTAAGGATCAAAGAGGTAACTCCTGAAGGGGAAGTTATACTAGACGATGAGTACGTTCCTCCGCTTATCAATCTCCTTAGCGACAAAGTTATGTCAGCCTATCTACGTAACGTTATCGCGATGACAAAGATGCGTGCTGACGTTATTGCGCAGCGCTTGATTAAGGGTAAATCTGCATCGGCATCTGCTGTTGATTTCATCATGCTCCAAATGCTGAACCGATATGAGGCTAAGTTAAAGCATTTCAGTGAGTTAGATAGGTTACATCCACTGGAATTAGCGACGACACTTAAAGGTTACATTGGTGAGTTAGCCACTTTTTCTAATAAAACTAAAAGAGTCCCAAGTTTGCTTGCGTATGATCACTTAGATGTATCAAGTGTCTATAGCGAGTTGAATCAGATACTCAGTCAGTACCTCAGTGTTGTTCTTGACCAAACTGCGACCAAACTTCCGTTGGAGCCTCGCCAGTACGGTATTCAAGTGACGCCACTTCCAGATAAACGCTTGCTTGAGTCATGCCAATTTGTGCTAGCAATTAAAGCAGATACCACAACAGATGAAATAAGACGCCTGGTCCCAGCGCAACTCAAGTTTGGCCCCGCAGAACAGATTCGCGATCTAATTAATAATCAGATCAACGGTATAAACGTAGTGCCGTTGAGTGTCGTCCCGAGACAGATTCCTTACCAAACGGGCTATGTCTATTTCGAAGTTGTCAAGAAAGGGCCATTTTGGATGAGGCTAAAAGATAGTGGCGGTATTGCGCTTCACCTATCAGGGCATTTTCCGAATGCTGAACTTGAGCTTTGGAGTATTAATCAATAGGCGCGCTCAGTATGGAACAAACGATCGTAAAACCAACACCGGGTGGAAGAGCACCCGCATCGAAACCACAATCAGAAAAGTCACTGGATAATACCGTAGTTATCTCAAAAAGCCCTGAATTGGTGAACAATGATTCAGTGGTCGCTTATGGGAATAACTCTCTACTAGCAGAGGCGAATGGCCTGTTATCTATTATCGGTCAAATTCGGTCGACAGCGACTCATTCCGATCCGTTGTTTCTAAAAGAGACATTGGCACAAAAGCTTAGAGATTATGAGAACCGATTACGTCAGCATGACGTTGATTTGGATACCATTGATACAGCTCGTTATTGTTTATGCTGTTCACTAGATGAAGTTGTCCTTAACTCCAATTGGGGTGGGAGTTCATTCTGGAGTCACGATTCATTACTTAGCTCCTTCTATGCTAGCAGTCAAGGTGGGGAAGCGTTCTTTAAGCATCTTGATAAGTGCATGGCGAAACCAGATGCGAACTTAGATTTGCTTGAACTAATGTATGTGTGCTTATCTCTCGGGTTTCTGGGTCAATACCGTTTAGAAAAAAATGGACTAGAATCGCACCGGAAATTGAGAAGACAGGTTATTGCTACTCTTAAGTCTTATGGGAGAGGAGTCCCTCAGGAGCTAAGTAATAGTATCGACCAACACATTTTGAATGGCTCAAAAGCTTCTGATAGAGCCCCTCTTTGGGTTGTATGTTCTGTAACGGCGGCATTATTGGTCTGCATATATATGTATTTTAGCTATGAGCTAAATAAGGCATCCAATCGCACCTTTTCTCAATTAGTCAATTTGATTCAACCGCAACAACTTAACCAAGATGCAACGTCAGAATCAAAATCAGCGCCAATTGCAGAAAAGATTTCAATGTATCTAGCAACTGAGATCGGTAAGGGGCTAATCAATGTTGAGCCGCTGCAAGACAGGGTAAGAATTTCGTTAAAGTCTCAAGATCTATTTGAATCAGGTAGTGCTGATGTTGTCGCTTACATCCAACCCGTTATTTCTAAGCTTGCGAGAACATTGGAGTCGACCCAAGGCAAGATCATTGTTACTGGTCACACCGACGATAGGCCTATTTTCACGAGTAAATATCCCTCGAACTGGCACCTATCATTAGCTCGAGCCACTGCTATGTCTGAACAACTGATCTCGAATAGTGCATTAGAAGGGCGAGTGATACCCGAGGGATTGGGGGATGCAAGACCATTAGTTGAAAACAGTAGTGATGAAAACCGAGCTATTAACCGCCGGATTGAAATCGACCTTCTTGTCGCGAATTAATAATAGGTAGATAGAGATGCGTATTAAAGAAATTGGCAGAATATTTACTCAAAGATGGTTTCTCGGTCTTATCGGTGTCGCTGCTTGTTCTATTTTCATTTGGGTTGTTGGTCCACTTATTACGATAGCGGGATATGAGCCCCTAAAGAGTGACTTTCAACGGCTAGTCACTATTCTAGTGTTGGTGTTGCTTTGGGCGATATTTAACGTTACCAAGCAGCATAAGCAAAAGGTGAAAGAAGACGAAAGTATTCAAACGTTGCTTGAGGTTGATAGCCAATCAGATAAAGAAGCGGCAAGTGAAATTGACTTAATGCGCGAGCGTATTGAGCAAGCTGTCAAAGTAGTGACAAAAACACACAAAGGCAAGAGAAGCTTGTATGACTTACCGTGGTATGTGTTGATTGGCCCTCCTGGAACGGGGAAAACAACCGTATTAAAGCAGTCGGGGTTAGAGTTTCCATTAGGAGACAGCCTTGGCTCTGACTCTATTGCCGGTGTAGGCGGCACTCGCCACTGTGATTGGTGGTTTGCAAATAAAGCAGTTCTTATAGATACGGCTGGCCGGTATACGACACAAGACAGTCAAGAAAAGGTCGACTCTAAAGCGTGGCATGGTTTCTTAGGATTGTTGAAAAAGTATAGAACGCAAAGACCAATTAATGGTGCGATTGTTACGATAAGTTTAGCCAGCGTGATGTCTCAGACTCGAACCGAGCGAAGTCTTCATGCTCGAGCAATTAAGTCGAGACTTCAAGAACTGAAAAACCAGTTAGGCATGCAGTTTCCGATTTACGTACTGCTCACCAAAATGGATTTAGTTGCCGGTTTCAATGAGTTCTTTGCCGATTTAAGTAAGGAAGAGCGAGAGGAATTATTTGGTTTCATGTTCCCTCGTGAAGTGGATGATGAAAGAGGCGTTATTTCTCTATTCAACAAAGAATTTCATGGCATGTTGGAGCGCCTTGATGCCCGTATGCTTAGAATACTTGAAACAGAGGACGATTTAGATAAACGCGCGCTTATCTTTGAATTTCCAAAGCAATTAAGAGTGCTACAAGCTAATCTTGACGAGTTTTTAGCTGAAATTTTTGCACAAAACAGTTTTGAAGAGCCTGCCTTGATTCGTGGTGTGTTTATGTTGAGTTCGGTCCAAGAAGGCTTACCAGTCGATAAGCTGATGAATGAATCAACCAATGGACTTGGGTTAAATCGATTAGCTCTAGCAAAGAGTCAGACTGGTTCTCATAGTTATTTCGTAAAGAATCTTTTTGACAAGGTTATTTTCAAAGAGCAACTGTTAGGAACAGTTAATCGTCACTATCAAAAGCAGTCAGGTTGGATGCGTCGAGGTGTTTACATTGGATGTACAACGCTACTGCTCGGAGCTTCTTCGCTTTGGTTTATGAGTTATAAGTGGAACTCACAGTTAATTGTCGACACCAATGAACAAGCTAGCCATATTGATGCAATGATTGGCGCTCAAAGTTTAGATTTTGAAGCGGATATTGTTTCAGCTGTAGAAACATTAGATAGGTTGATGACGCTTCCTCTCGGAAAGCAAAGCAACTACGGTGATGCCGACTCTGTAAAGAGGTTTGGTCTCTATCAAGGAGACAAAGTATCTCAGGCGGCAAGCAATGCATATTCTGATGCTTTGACCCAATATTACGCCCCTTTGCTTCTTGATAGCCTGGTGTCAGAAATGGAGAGCAATCAACAGCATCGTGAGTATTTGTACGAAACGTTAAAAACGTATTTGATGTTATTCAATCCAGACAAATATCAACAAGATGAAGTGTTGGCTTGGTTTAACTTTTATTTCGAACGTCAATATCCGGGTGAGCTAAACGCAGACTTAAGAAGACGCTTGTTACAGCACACTCAATATTTATTAGGCAACGATGGACAAGGCTTTACTTACAACACTGCTGCTGTGACGAGTGCTCGAGAAGTGTTGACTCAAATGTCTCTACCTGAACGTGCTTATCAGCGAATGAAAATACAATTTTCTAAGAGTCATGTACCTTCATTTCGCTTGACTGATGTATTGGGACCTAAAGGGCTTGAGCAGTTCGAGCGAGCTAGTGGAAAACCGCTATCACAAGGCATTTCGGGCTTCTACACGTACAATGGTTTTCATAGCATTTTTCAGATTCAGATCAACCGTACAGTAAAAAGCCTAATGGAAGAGAACTGGGTTTATGGTGACGATCTTAAGGCTCATGAAATTGATCAAGATAGTGCCATCCAAGGCGTTCAGTCACGATACTATCAAGATTATGTTAATGAATGGAAAACGTTGATCGAAGATATTCAATTGAAGCAGGCTCCGAGCCTAGAACTTGCGACAGAGCAAGCGAGGGTTTTATCTGGAGTTGAAAGACCAATCGAATCTTTGTTGAGAGCAATCCAAAAAGAGGTTGCTCTATCAAAAGTATCATTGTCAGAAAATCAAAAAGCCGCTTCTGAAGTTGCTGGTAAAGTTGCCAAAGTTAAGTTTTCAAATACGGCAGATAGACTAGACATGTATTTACCTGAAGAAAACGGTTTCAATGTTGCTCTGCCAGGTAAAGAAGTCGAATCGCATTTTTCAGAGATCTTACGCCTTGGTGAGCAAGACTTTGATGATATTCAACAAGCAATGGTTAACTTGCGTTCGTATTTAAGTGACTTATCAAGCTCTGGTAACAATCAGAAAATTGCCTACAAAAGTATTTTAGATGGAACCGTTACACAAGATGTCGCAGCTTCCTTTGCTCGTGCTAAAGAACTTTTGCCGAGACCATTTAATCAATGGCTAGGTGAGCTTTCTCAAGAGTCGGTTAAGTTTGCGGAGAGCGGTTCGAAGGATCATCTAAATCAACTTTGGGTAACACAGGTGGTCCGCCCTTATCAGCGGACTATTGCTGGCAGATATCCATTCGAGCCCAACGCGAGCAGAGAAGTTAGATTGAAAGACTTTAAGCGATTCTTTGGTTATGGAGGTACGCTTGACGCATTCTTCCAAGAATACCTCGAACCGTTTGTGGATACTTCGAAAAGTCGTTGGCGATTAGAAAAGGAAATTGGAGTTCGTCCAGAAACACTAATGGTCTTTCAAAGAGCGCAACGTATCAGGCAGTCTTTCTTTGAATCTGATAATTCCTTACGCGTAGAGTTTGGGATGAAGCCTGTTTATCTAGACCAGCACATTACTCGATTTGTCTTAGAGTTGGGTGGACAAGATTTGGTTTATAAGCATGGACCAGCAAGAGCTAAATCGTTGAGTTGGCCTGCCGGTCAAGATCAGACTCGAATTGTGTTCACACCACCTGAATCTAAACGCGAAATTGCGCATACCTATGAAGGTGAGTGGGGCATATTCAAGCTTTTGGATCAATCACTTAAAGCAAGGCCAGAATCGCGTAAAGACAATATAGTTATGATTGATTTAAAGGGAAATAAGGTGCAGCTAGAGCTTATTCCTTCCAGTGCCATTAATCCGTTTTGGTCAAATGAAATGGAGAGGTTCAGATGTCCACGAACCTTATAACATCAGGCTGGGGCTATATCGGTAAAATGCCTGCAAAAGGGGACTTTGTGAAAGATGGTTTATCACAAGATTTCTCGGAGCGTTGGCATGATTGGCAACAGGCGGTTATTGCAGTCAGCAGGGAACAACTGGGTGAAAGCTGGAATGAGCACTTTTTAACGGCTCCTGTGTGGCACTTTGCTTTGGATATTAGCTATTTAGAAGACTCAACCTACATTGGTAGCATGATTCCTAGTGTTGATGCATGCGGTAGATACTTTTTCTTTACTATAGCTCGTGCCGTAAAAGGTGAAGCTGCGCAATATTGGGGTGACAGAGCTTGGACAGAGGACAGTGCCGCTCTTGCTCTTTCAGTACTTGAGGACGACTTTGTCTTTGATGTTTGGCATAAGAGTACTCAAGAAAAAAATGACCTCGTTGCGAATGTAACAAGTGAAGTGAGGCCTCTAGAGTTTCTTTATCAAAGCCAAATATCTACAGTTTTTCATGATCACGGCAATACTGATCAAAATACGCTTTTGAATTACCTCATTAAAGAAAAATTGAGTAAACCATGTTTTTGGTGGACTGAAGGTTCAACGAAGGTTGAACCATGCATGTTCATTACTAGTGGATTTCCTTCAATTGGTCAGTTTTCAGCCATGCTTGATGGCGGCTGGAAAAAGTGGAATTGGTAGGATAGAAGAATGAATTGGAACTATTTTACCTTTGCTAAATCGCACGCAGGAAAAGTACGCCCTTATAACGAGGATGCTCTGTTGGATATGACAGAGCAGCATATTTGGGTGGTTGCCGATGGAATGGGTGGACACAGTGCTGGCGATATAGCAAGCCAGATGCTAGTGGATAGAGTCGCGCGCCACATGCAGGATGTCTCCAATACTAATATCGATGATATCCGAAGAGTGGTTCAAGAAGCGAACTTAGAAATTTACCAATACGCACAAAATCACTTAGACGGTAAAACGATGGGAACAACACTTGTTTTGTTGTTTATTCAGGATGGGTATTACCACTGTCTTTGGGTGGGGGATAGCCGAATTTACCAGCTTAGAAGTGGTAATTTTGTCCAAAAAACACGTGATCATAGTCAAGTCATGGACTTAGTGGATCAGGGCTTATTGGCATTTGAAGATGCCGAATCTCACCCTCTTGCAAATGTTATTACCAGAGCTGTTGGGGTCGACGAAAGTGTCACTATTGATCAAGTTTCAGGGCAGTTGGCTGACGGCGATCAGTTTTTACTCTGTAGCGATGGGCTCTCTAAGGAACTTACGAGTGATGAAATTCATCGGACATTGTATGCAGACTCAGTCAACCAAGCTGGATTAGCGCTCATGCATTCGGCTTTGGTTCGGGGCGCAAGTGATAACGTAACTTGTGCTTTGATCAAAGTTCGCCAAGCGCAAACGGAGTGCGAAACAGTAACTAGAGAAGACGCGACAATACCTGTCTTTCTAAGAGGGAGAGCTTATGAGTAATGAAATGTTTGATTGGTATGAACAAGCGTTGGCTCCTATATCTCAAGAAAATCCTACAGGTGTTGATCCTAGAGAGGATGTATCACCACAGTCTGCTTACTATCGGTTGAAAGATCAGCGTATGGCCGCCCGCAACGCTGAACGTAACGCTCTTATAGAAGAAGAAAGTATCTATACCCACAGTAATTTATGGCGAGTATTTATTGAAGATGTCCCAGAAATACTCACGAATCAGTCTAAAGATTTGGAATTTGTTGCCTGGCTTATAGAAGCCCTAACTCGATTGTATGGTTTTCGTGGTATGGGCGTTGGCTACAAACTCGCAACCAGTTTAATTGAGAACTTTTGGGATGATCTGTACCCAATGCCTGATGAAGATGGTATTGAGACAAGAATATCGGCGATTATTGGCCTCAATGGTATCGATAGTGAAGGAACACTTATTTTTCCAATTGCTTGTATACCATTGACTGACTTAGGCGTAGAGCAAGCTTATGCCTATTGGGAATATCAGCAAGCTATAGAGCTTGAGCGCTTAGACGAAGATAAGCGCCGAAATCGAGTCGAGCTTGGGGCTGTTGAGCTATCTGAAATTACAACTACGGTTAAGTCGACTTCTGATACGTTTTATCGAGAATTAATCACGGATTTGGAGTTCGCTACGGAATCATTTAATGAATTCAGTCAGCGATTAGATGAAGCGGTCGGTGATGTGACTCCTAGCTCTTATATATCAAAAAGACTTGAATCAATACACTCGGCATTAAAGCACCTTCTTGGAGACCGTTTTAATCAACCACAAGCAGTGATTGAAGAGCTAGAGGATCTTGATGAATCTTCTTCTGAACAACCGTTAAGTGCACAAAGTTGTGACGCATTATTAGCGACAAACATGAAATCACGAGAGCAGGCAATTAGACAATTGCAGCAAGTAGCTGATTTCTTCCGAGAGAGTGAACCTCACTCACCAGTTTCTTACTCCATCGAACAGATCATTCGTTGGTGTGGGATGCCTCTGCCGGAGTTACTGGCGGAACTTATCTCCGACGGGGATGCAAAGAAAAGCTACTTCCGTTTGGTTGGCATAGCAGAACAAAATGAAAATTAATAAAGGGAGAATGGTATGACGAGTATCCACTCGAAACTATCACGAGTACGGAAGCCTCGTGTCCACATTACCTATGATGTTGAAACTGAAGGTACAACTCTTAAGAAAGAACTGCCTTTTGTTGTAGGTGTAATGGGTGATTTCGCTGGTCAAAACACAGAAGCGTTGAAGCCATTAAAAGACCGCCGTTTTATTCAGATCGATCGAGATAACTTTGACGATGTACTCAAAAAAATGAATCCATCGGTGAAGTTTAAAGTTGCGAATAAGCTTGCGAATGACGATTCACAGTTTGAGGTCGATTTAAACTTTAAATCAATGCAAGACTTTGAGCCTGCTGCGATCGTAAATCAAGTTGATCCACTACGCCAATTGATGGAAACGCGTAATAAACTGCGTGATTTGATGACAAAAGTTGACCGCTCAGAAGAGCTTGAAAATATCCTAGAGGATGTTTTGAACAATACGGACAATCTGGCAAGACTTGCAGGCGAGTTAGATCTTGACAAGAAAGCGAAGTCAGACAGTACTGAAGGAGCGGAATAATGACGACTGAAGCTGAAAAACAGTTAGATCCAACAGTTAATGAACAGACAACTTCATTCTTAGATCAAGCTATTGGTGCGACAAAGCAGACCGAAGCTTCTCGTGCTGAGGAGCTGATTAAAACGCTCGCTGAAGAAGCAATGAAAGGGACAGTTACTTGGAACAAAAACCTAACAGTAACTTTTCGTGAAGCGATTAATTTGCTCGATAGGCAGATTTCTGATCAGTTGTCTGAAGTAATGCATCACCCAGAATTACAGAAACTCGAAGGTTCTTGGCGCGGCTTAAATTATCTAGTGATGAATTCAGAGACCAGCTCTACTCTGAAAGTTCGCATGATTAGTATGACCAAGAAAGAGCTACATAAAGACTTGAGCAAAGCTGTTGAGTTTGATCAAAGCCAGATCTTTAAAAAGGTTTACGAGTCTGAGTTTGGTAGTGCTGGTGGTGAACCGTATGGTGCATTGATTGGAGACTATGAGTTTACCAACCACCCAGAAGATATTGAGTCGTTACGCCTAATGTCAAATGTAGCGGCTTCTGGTTTCTCTCCATTCTTGTCCGCGGCTTCACCAGCACTATTCGGCTTTGATGAGTGGACTGAGCTGTCAAAACCACGCGACCTAGATAAGGTATTTGAATCACTAGAATACGCCCAATGGCGTTCGTTCCGCGAGAGTGCCGATTCGCGCTTCGTTAGTCTGACGATGCCAAAAGTCCTTGCTCGTTTGCCATACGGACAAGCTACCGCTCCAGTCGAAGAGTTTGGGTTTGAAGAGTTCGAAGTAGATCCTGTTTCAGGTATTGCTGTTAACGCTGAACATAACGACTACTGTTGGATGAACTCTTCGTATGTTCTTGGTGTTAAGTTAACCGACGCATTTTCAAAATATGGATTTTGTACTGCCATCCGTGGTGCAGAAGGCGGCGGTCGAGTGGATAACTTGCCAACGCATTTCTTCATGAGTGATGATGGCGACCCTGATATGAAGTGCCCAACAGAGATTGGTATTACCGACAGACGTGAGGCGGAGCTTGGTAAGCTTGGTTTCTTACCGCTTTGTCACTACAAAAACACCAACTATGCAGTGTTCTTTGGTGCGCAAACCTGTCAAAAACCAGCGAACCATGAATCCCCTGAAGCAACGGCCAATGCGGCCATTTCTGCCCGCCTACCTTATATGATGGCAACATCTCGTTTTGCGCATTATTTGAAAGTAATGGCTCGAGATAAAATTGGTAGCTTTATGGAAGCAGAAGACGTTGAGTCTTGGCTGAACCGCTGGATCCTAGGTTACGTCAATGCTTCTGAAGGCGGTGGTCAAGAGATCAGAGCGAAATACCCTCTAGCAGACGCTCGTGTTCAGGTTAAGGAAATTCCTGGCGCACCTGGTTCTTACAATGCCGTAGCATGGCTGAAACCTTGGTTGCAAATGGAAGAACTGACGACATCTTTGCGACTTGTGGCCAAGATCCCTCAGTCAGGTGGATAAGAAACGAATTGGCTGGTCGAAAGGCCAGCCATGACCAATCTTTATGTTCTAGATGGAATTAGCAGTGTCACTTAACTTTCGCGACCCTAGCAAGCTAAAACATGAGTTCAGTACCGGAGGCTACGCTGAACTTGATAGCCCGTGGTTGACTCGATTCAATGAATCTTCTGATCTTGTATCGTCAGCGCGAATTTGGCTAGAAGGTACACGTTCAAGAGATTTAGACAGCTTTCGTCATAGTGTGATGAACACAATTAACCGCATTGATGAGCTATTAGAATCTCAACTAAATGAAATATTACATCATCCTGAGTTTCAACAGCTCGAAAGGGGGTGGGTTGGAGTTAGGTATTTATGTGAACAGGTTGATTCTCGTTCATCGGATTCTGTAAAAGTTAAGGTTTTAACGGCGACATGGAATGAAATCAGTAAAGATGCTTTAAAAGCCATCGAGTTTGACCAATCAGCACTATTTAAGTTGCTCTATCAAAATGAATATGGGATGGCAGGGGGAGAACCCTTTGGTGTGGTGGTTGGAGATTATCAGCTTCGCTGTGATCCTAGTAAAAATTATTTTGATAGAGATCTGTCTGTGTTGAGTAAGATTTCTCAGTCTGCAGCTGCAGCATTCAGCCCATTTATCATGTCTGCATCGCCAGAGATGTTTGGTGTTGATAGTTTCGCTCAACTCTCTGCGATAAGAGATATAGCGGCCCAATTTGAACAGGAAGATTATGCAAAGTGGCGTAGTTTGAGAGACAACGATGACGCTAAATTTATTGGTTTGACTGCACCTAACGTCTTGTTCCGTCAGCCATACAAAAGTGATGGCTCGCGGAATGATAAATTCAATTTTCAAGAACACATCTACGACTCTAACCGAGATTTGCTATGGGGGAGTAGTGCGTACTGTTTTGCTGCCGTATCAATTAGAGCATTTCAGGAACATGGTTGGTTCACGCATATGCGAGGGATTAAACAAGGCGATTACAGTCAGGGTATTATCGTCGCTCCTACAAGGAGCAAGATGCGTGTTAATGGCAAGAATGATCGTGAAAGATGTCCGTTAAACTTGAAAATCTCTGAGAGAAAAGAACAAGAATTGTCTGAGTGCGGTTTTATTTCTATTTCTCCAATACCTGAGACCGATATGGTGGGGATGACCTCGAATGTATCTCTCTACAAGCCCAAACAATACGCAGAAAAGCATATTTCAACGAATGCAAAACTGACATCGATGTTGCAATACACATTGTGTGTATCGCGAGTCGCACATTATCTCAAGGTTATGGGGCGTGACAAAATTGGTGGGTATCAAGACGCAGAAAGCCTAGAGCGTGACTTTCAACGCTGGTTACATCAGTACACTACCGCATCAGATGAAGCGTCTGATGAGCTTCGAGCTAAATACCCCCTAAATGAAGCGAAAATTACAGTTCGAGAGAAAAGAGAAACTCCTGGACATTATTACTCAGTTATCCATTTGCGACCGCATTTTCAACTCGATCAAATGGTATCTAGCATTAAATTAATTACCGAATTATCACCAGAGCACATGGTGTAAGGAAATAACAATGACTCAATGGAAAAATGCTTTGTCCCAAGGCCTATTGCAACACGCTCTAGAGCAATTAATTGATGAAATTAAAGCAACCCCTAAAGATGCGAGCTTGAGAAGTTCCTTCATTGAGCTTCTTTGCATTGATGGGGACTTCGAGCGTGCGGACGCTCAGCTCATGCAATCGATTAAATTGTTTCCTGAGTATCTGCCTGGTGCAAGTCAGCTACGACATTTAGTGAAAGCAGCTCAAGCTAGAAAGGATTTTATCAATGGTGCGGCTAGTGCCAAAGTATTAGGTGATGAGGAATTAACTAAAGAGCTTGTTCGATTTAATCTTGCTCTCGGAAATCAAGAGTACGAAGAAGCGTCACGTCTATCGCATCGCATTGAAGAGCATCGTACTATTAAAGGGTTTAACGTAAACGGCACAAACTACGAAGATGCTAGAGATATTGATGATCGTTTAGGTGGTTACATTGAACTGTTTTCTACAGCAGGTAACTATTTTCTTGTACCCATATCGAGCATCCATACGCTAGAAGTTAAAGCACCTACTTCTTTGTTAGAGAGTATTTGGCGACCTGTCGAGTTTGATATCGATGGACTTGGTGAAGGCGAAGGCCATATGCCGTTGACATATGTTGACTCAGAGACCGATGCGCAAAAGTTAGGTCGAGAAACGGATTGGAAGCAGATTGGTGAGCAAGAATCTTTTGTTGGCTTGGGTCAAAAATGTTGGTTAGTCGGTGACTCAGCGCTTCCAATCTGTGATTTGACTACATTATTAGAACAGAAACAAATAGCGTAGAAATATCATGTCGTTAACCGTTTCTCTGCTCGACAAATTGATAGATAGTGATCCTCTCACTCGGGATGAGAAAGACTTCCCTGCAAGCCAGCAACAGATGTTGAGCAGCTTACTTAGAGATCTAGAGTCGATGCTGAATAGTCGTATTGGATGGAAAAGTATTCCTGATGATCTTCTAGAGGTTCGCTATTCAATATTGAACTATGGGCTGCCAGATTTTTCCTCAATGCCCTATAGCAGCCAAGAAGGGCAGAATCAGCTTTGCGACATTGTTCATGATGCAATTAAAGAGTTTGAGCCGAGGTTAAGGAACCCTCATGTCCAGATTTCGGACGAGAAAAACGCTATTGATAGGGTATTGAGGTTACAGATAAATGCCACTTGCTTAATTGATAACAGTATTCATGAAGTGCGATTCAATTCTGAAGTAGAGCCGGTAAATTTAGGTATGAAACTGAGTAGAGCAAAATGAGTGAAGAGTTTCTCAAGTACTATAATCGCGAGTTAGCTTATTTGCGTCATAAAGGGCAAGAGTTTGGGGAGCAGTATCCTAAGATTGCTGCGAGACTTCGTATTAGTGAGGAACAGGTTGACGATCCACACGTAGAAAGATTGTTAGAAGGCTGCGCATTTCTAACAGCAAGGATTAGACAAAGCTTAGACAATAGTTACCCTCAGTTTACAGAGTCTTTGATGGGACAGTTATATCCGGATTTTCACGCCCCAATCCCGTCAATGTCAGTCATTAAAATGAGCTGTTCTAACTCCACTTCCTCTTATTTTGATGTAGAAGAAGGCGAGCGAGTTGTTATCGGTGCTCCTGGATATCATGAGTGCGAGTTTAGAACTTGTTATCCGGTCAGAATGTATCCTGTTGATGTGACCTCTGGCGTTTTTAAAAATGCGCCTTTCAAGCCAGTTGGCTCACGATGGGAAAGCAATGCTCATTCAGTTTTGAAAGTACAGCTCACGGCTCAAGATGAAGAGACTCCTCTTGGTGAAATGGGGGTAGAACGGCTGCGCTTCTATTTAAACGGTCAATCTCAATTGACTTTTAAGCTCTACCAAATGCTGTTTCAAAACCTAATTGGTTTATCTGTTGTTGTGGATGGCAAAGAAGTTCGTCCTTTAACCCAAAGACATCTTTCTGAAGTGGGATTTTCAGAAGATGAGAAAGTTGTGCCATACAGTAAAAGAAGCTTTTCAGGAGCAAGATTACTTGTTGAGTATTTACACTTTCCTGAGAAGTTTATGTTCTTTGATATCACCGAACTTGGATTATCAGAGCTAGATCTTAGAGAGCAAGTCGAACTGTATTTTTACTTTGATACCAACGATGACTGGCTTCCAAAGCAAGTGGACGAAGAAAGCTTAATGGTAGGCTGTGTGCCTGTGATCAACTTATTTAAAAGTATTATGGAGCCTAAGCGTATTCTACCAACTGAATACGATTACCACTTGTCTCCACAATACCAAGAAGCTGAAAGTAATGAGGTTGTCTCAATTTCTGACGTAACGTTGAGAAATTGGAACAAAACGTACCACAATTTGCCATGTTATCACGCTGGTGAGCACACGCATTACACGAGCACTAGTGAGATTTATTGGTTGATGAGACGTGAGGATAAGAACTGGGCTGGTGGGTATGATGAGCCCGGTAGAGAAACTTACATTTCTTTTGTTGATAAAAAACATCAATTGTTCAGCCCGGATAGCCGGGAAAACTGGTTAATGTACGTGGAAGCTGAGTGCTGTAACCGCAACTTAGCGCAGAAACTTCCATTTGGAGGTGGGCTGCCGCAAGTATCTTTACCGGAGGTAAATGACAATTTCGAATCTGTTCGTTGTTTAGTTTCTTTATCAGAAACCATTCGGCCAGAAATGGATGAAAGCACACGATGGCAGTTAACTAAGCTTTTAACTTTAAACCATTTTACCGAGGAAGATGGTTTAGCAACTTTGAAGCAGACCCTTAATCTCTATGCATTTTCTGGGACAGCAGAAACGAAAGCGGTAATCGATGCTTTAACTAAGTTAGAGTTTGAGCCTACTACAGGAAGAATTAGTCAGAAAGGCAAAGTTGGATTTGCGCACGGTATAAAAATTACTTTGACGGTTTCTGATCAAATTTTACCTAAAGAGCAGATCTTTCTCTTAGGTAGTGTTTTATCTGTTTACTTCTCGCAATATGCTGAAATTAACATTTTTACGCAGTTAGAAATAAGACTTAAGTCCACGGGAAAGTCTTTCCACTTATGGCCCGCATTAACTGGCGATAAGGTGTTGCTATGAGCGCAGAACAATTTTATCGAGAATTAAAGCAACATCCATTGTTTGAAGCGATTCATCTTATTGAACACGAAGTTCTGCAAGCAGAGGCGCAAATAGGAACAGATGCGTTACCGAAGCATGAAAAGCTAAACTTAAAGGTTAATCCATCATTAGGTTTTGAAAATGCTCAGCTTTGTGAACTGAAAAATATAGATGACAACAAGTTAGAGATTGAGACCAATTTAATAGGCCTAACGGGTGAGCAAGGTGTGCTTCCCCAGCACTATAGTGAATTAGCTTTACATCGCCAAAAAGAAGGCGATACGGCTATGGTGGACTTCTACGATATTTTCAATCATCGCTTATTATCTCTTTATTATCGATGTTGGCAATTGAGTCAACTGACTGTTCAGTCTCGTGCGCATGCGCAGGGCGCGCGTTCGCCGTTAGAAAGCTGTAAATCGGCATTAACTGGGAAAGGGAGTTCACTGTCCCGGCACTATGGTGGTGTGTTTGCTTCACCAGTGAGAAGTAAAGGTGGACTAAAAAGTATTCTTGAATGTTTATCTGGATGCCAAGTAAAAGTTCATGAATTTCAAGGACAATGGTTACACCTTACGAAAGAAGAGCAAACACGCCTTGCATCCCGAACTATGCCTGAAGGGCAGTTTGCTCAACTTGGTGTAGGAGCTTCTTTGGGTTCGAAAGCATGGAATATCAACGCGGGGACAACAATAGAATTTCTGCCAAAAGATAAACAGCTAGTTAGTAAATTGCTTCCTAACCAACCCAATATAGCAATCATTAAGAACGCTGCTTATGAGCTGATTGGAAAACATAAACAACTGAAGTGGCAGCTCACCACCAAACATAGTTTGCTACCACAAGCTTGTTTATCGAAACAGCAGGGGCAGTTAGGTATTGGTTCTGTGCTTAAAAAACACGAACGTACAAAAGATCGAACTATAACAATTACTATTTAAAGGAAATGTAATGGCTTCACTCTCACTTTCAGCGTTGGTCGAAAGATTGTCTCCTCAGGCTAAGGAAACACTTGAACAGGCAGCTGCGATGGCAAGCTCCCGAACTCATCACAGTATTGAAATGTCTCACTGGTTAATGATGATTATCCGCCATCCTGACGATATTTACTCTGAAGTTTTTGACGAATTTGATGTCGATAAAATCAAGGTTGAAACCGATATTCAAAAGGCATTAGAAAAATACAAAACAGGATGCCAGTCGGTGCCTGGGCTATCAGCACATACGGTGACTGTTATGCAAAATGCCTTGTTATCTGCAACCATTGAATTCAATCAAGAACAGTTGGGGTGCATCCATCTTTTATTTGCCTACTTGTCTGATGATACGTTAGTCAACATGGCTGGTTCGATTAGTCCTGAACTAAACAAGATAGAACCATCTCGCTTATTGAACTTTAGAGAAAGTAATGCGCCTCAATCAAGATCGAATGACTTAGCACAGTCAAACGCGAGTTCCGCCTTGAATCAATTTACAACAGACCTTACTGAGCAAGCTAGGGAAGGTAAAATAGATCCGGTGATTGGTAGAGATAATGAAATTCGCCTAATGATCGATATTTTATTAAGACGCCGACAAAACAACCCGATTCTTACCGGAGAAGCTGGTGTTGGAAAAACAGCCGTTGTTGAAGGTTTGGCGCAAAAGATCATTGATGGCGATGTACCTCCCGCTCTGCAAAATGTGGCAATTAAGTCTCTGGATTTGGCGTTACTGCAAGCCGGCGCAGGCATGAAAGGTGAGTTTGAAAACAGGCTTAAGAACCTTGTGAAGGAAGTAAACGACGCTCCACAGCCTATTATATTGTTCATTGATGAAGCTCATGGCCTAATTGGCGGTGGTGGGCAAGCGGGCCAAGGTGATGCGGCGAATATTCTGAAGCCAGCATTAGCGAGAGGTGAACTCAGAACGATCGCAGCAACAACGTGGGCAGAGTATAAAAAGTATTTTGAAAAAGATGCAGCTTTAACTAGGCGTTTTCAAGTCGTAAAGGTTGATGAGCCAGCCCCTGAGCTCGCGATCGAAATGTTACGAGGCTTACTTGATGTAATGGCACAACACCACGATGTTCATATCACTAACCAAGCTCTCAATGCAGCGGTCCAACTCTCAGCTCGATACATTAATGGTCGTCAACTGCCAGATAAAGCGGTTTCTGTTTTAGATACGGCCTGTTCTCGAGTTGCGTTAAGTCAGTCATCTACACCGGGAGGCCTAGATGCGAAAAGAAACAAACTTAAAGCAAAGCAAGCTGAATATGAGCATCTTAGCCAAGAGAATCGGCTAGGAGCATCTCTTGATGTGCAGGTGCAAGGTGTCCGAAAAGAGATTGATGCGCTATCTAATGACATTATTGAATTAGAAGTACTTTGGGAAAAAGAAAAAGAATGGGTAAGTGAAGCTAAGTCACTTAGAACCCAAATAATCCAGGAGGGTTCTGAGACTGCGAGAGACAAGTTACAAGAGCTTGAAAATAACCTCTCCGCTAACTCACAGCCCTTAGTTTTTTCGCATGTAAATGAAGCGCTAATCGCAGAAGTTATTTCGGATTGGACCGGTATACCGCTGGGTAAACTTCAGGATGATGAAATCCAAGCAGTATTGGGTTTGAAAGAAAGTTTGTGTAAGCGAGTTGTCGGGCAGGATCACGCTTTAGAGCTCATGTCTGAAGTGATAAAAACCGCGAGTGCGCAGCTCACGGATGAGACACGACCAAATGGTGTATTTCTCCTAACCGGACCAAGCGGAGTGGGTAAAACCGAATCGGCTTTGGCGATTGCAGAGAAAGTGTATGGTAGTGAAGAAAATGTCACGACTATCAATATGTCGGAATTTAAGGAAGAGCATAAAGTCTCATTGCTATTAGGTTCTCCTCCTGGTTATGTCGGTTATGGAGAAGGAGGTGTACTGACTGAAGCTGTTAGACGTAAACCTTATAGTGTAATTCTCCTCGATGAAATGGAAAAAGCGCACCCTGGTGTTCAAGATATTTTTTATCAGGTATTTGATAAAGGCTCAATTAAAGACGGTGAAGGTCGAGATATAGACTTTAAAAACACTATTATTATTATGACCGCGAACACAGGGACCGAAACGACGATGTCTTTGTATTCTGATCCTGATTTAGCGCCTGAGCCGTCAGCACTAAAAGATGCTTTACGCGATGATTTGTTGGTTGACTTTAAACCAGCATTTTTAGGGCGTGTGAATGTATTACCTTATTTGCCTCTATCAAGAAAAGTATTGATAGAAATAACAAAATTAAAGTTGGATAAAATTACGAATCGTATTCGTAAGCACTATAACGCTGACCTGTTTTTTGATGAGGAACTAATTAATGATATTGTAGACAATAGCAATGAGTCTGGGAGTGGTGCGCGTGTGGTACAAACAACCATAGAAAATACATTGCTTCCGAAGATTTCTCATGAAATATTGCATGCAATTCTTAATGATAAGACGTTTGATGAAATTATTGTTAAAGGTACAACTAGTGGACTTGATGTCTCAATAGTTTAACATCTTTTACACTCTCAATAATAATTGGGAGTTGGTTCATATTAACTATTATTTTTTATAAAAAACGCTTAAATTAAATCTTATTTAAAGATATAACAGGGCGTATTTAAAATGAAGTTTTTGATACATTAATCACTAATTATCACCAAACGTCAGATAATTAAATTATTACGATATATGTCAATTAATAATGCTATAGGAGATTAGCATGCAGTCTAATACGTATCTTAAATACGCAGATATTAAGGGTGAGGCAACAGCCGAGCAATACAAAGATTTGATTACACTACTATCTGTAGATTGGAGTGTAGGTCGTGAGATCTCATCATACACTGGTACAGCGATGGACCGTGAAGCGAGCGCTACTCGTCTATATGATTTGACTATCACTAAACTTCAAGACCGTTCTTCTCCTGACTTATTTAAAGAAGCGACGATTGGTAAAGGTAAACCAGCGGTTTTCCATATTACTAAGCAGGGTGAGAAGGTTGAAGAGATCATGAAGATCGAACTGACTGATGCGATGATTTCTAACTACTCAGTTTCTATCCAAGACGATCGTCCAGTTGAAACTATCACAATTTCTTACACAGAAATGATGATGACAGTGACTCCTACTGACGATAAGAACAACACTTCTGCTCCATTGGTATACGGCTACAGCGGTGTTAAAGGTCAACA
The DNA here is from genome assembly GCF_024181865.1 of Vibrio sp. Y58_MX_L22. Classification (NCBI taxonomy): domain Bacteria; kingdom Pseudomonadati; phylum Pseudomonadota; class Gammaproteobacteria; order Vibrionales; family Vibrionaceae; genus Vibrio; species Vibrio sp. Y58_MX_L22. The sequence goes on along the minus strand of NZ_JAMZAN010000002.1, from coordinate 201,066 downwards.
AATGTAATTTTCATGCGGGGGAGTATTCCTCCGCATTTTTTTGAAAGAAGTATTTAATGAAAAGAGCAACTCAAGATAACAATTTCATCCGAATTTCTTCGCCATTCGGTAAAGATGCCATCATACTAAACTCGTTTGAGTATAGAGAAGAGATCTCAGAACTTTTTTCATTGCGTGCTAAAGCTTACTTTAATGATCAACGAAGTGAGTTAAACGAAATTATTGGTAAGGAAGTTACCATTACCCTTGAAAATAATGAGGATGTTTCTTCAAATCCTCGTTATATGCATGGTTATGTTTCTGCTGCAAGATTAGAAGGGAAAAGGGTTTCTAATACACATAAAGGCGAAAATTATAAAAACATAGAATTATTAATAGAGCCTAAATTACGTTTCGCTGAATATCGAAAAAATTGCAGAATATTTCAGCATAAAGATATAAAGGAAATTATCTCTGAAGTACTATCGGAGCATAGTGTTGCCTTTAGTTTTGAGTTAACCAAGTCCTATCCTAAATACACATACAAAGTACAATATGAAGAATCAGATCTTGAATTTGTTCGACGTCTGTTATCGGAGGAGGGGCTATCATTTAGTTTTACACATACTAAGTCTGCCCATACGCTCAATATTTTTGATGACATCAGTTTTTATAAGCCGGGTACTGAGTTTTTAGTCGATTTTGATACAGGTACGGCGAAATCTAGCCACATTTCTTCTTGGCATGAAACGCAAATTCTGACTACTAAAGCGAGTCAAAAGTCAGGCTATAACATGCTCAAGCCTTCTTCGAATCCTAAAAATACTGCAAAGGGTGAAAGTGATTTTTTTACAGTACCTGGAAGCGAGTATTTTGAATACATGGGTGAAATGGAGAGCAATGATCAATACGCACTGAGAAACACGCATGCAATAGAAGCACTACAGCAAAATGCATATTTGTGTCGTGGCGAGGCTACGTGCAGAACATTCAGTGTGGGCAAGTGCTTCAAGTTTAAAAAGCATGAAGATAAATCTCGAGTCGGCAAAGAATATGTACTGTCTTCTGTTTTTTTGTCTGCTGCTGTTTATAACCAGACTGGTCAAGGTGGGACCGGTGCGCAAGGTGTCAAAGTCTCGTTTAGTTGTGTTGACTCAAAGACAATCCTGCGTCCTTCAGTTAACTACCCGAAACCTCAGATGAAAGGTTTGCAAACCGCAGTAGTTACGGGGAACAAAGATGGTGAAATTTACATAGACAAACATGGCCGTATCAAAGTTCAGTTTCACTGGGACCGTGTTGGTAAATACGATGTAAATAGTTCATGTTGGATTCGTGTTGCGCAAAATATTGCAGGTAACGGATGGGGGTCGGTGTTTCACCCTAGAGTCGGACAAGAGGTCATCGTCGAGTTTGTTAACGGAGACCCTGATCAACCAATCGTTACGGGGTCACTATATAACGGTAGTCAACTCCCTCCTTACGCTTTACCAGAGCAAAGTTCTCAGAGTGGTTATAAATCACGCTCTGTACAAAAAGGTACATCCAATTTTAATGAGTTGCGCTTCGATGATAAGCCTGGTGAAGAGCACATTTATCTTCATGCTGAAAAACTGTTCCAAATGCTAGTTGAAGACTGTGTTGATATCGCCGTTGAAAACAGTAAAACCGAAAAAGTGACCAATGATGTTAATCAAGAGGTTGGTCAGAACGCGAGCTTGAAAGTAGGTAAAAACTTTTCGAATGAAACGGGTGAAGTACTGTCTTTTAATGCAGGAAAGAGCGTCGAGATCAAAGTAGGTGGTGCTTCTATTCAGATGTCTAGCTCTGGAGAAATCAATATCAAAGGTAATAAAATATCCATTAACGGCTCAGCTATTGCTCTTAAAGCTGGGCAAATTTCATTGAACTAAGGTGATTTAAAGTGGGTAAACCAGCCGCAATTTTGGGCAGCTTTCATCTTTGCCCTAAAAAAACAGGAAAGATACCGCATGTCGGTGGTCCCGTCGTTGTTGGTTCACCAAACGTAACGATTGGCGGGATACCTGCGGCAAGACAAGGCGACAAGCTTATTTGTATCGGTCCTCCGGATAGTATCTCAGCAGGTTCTTCTAGCGTAACAATCAACGGTAAACCAGCCGCAAGAGTCGGCGATTCAACGTCTCATGGTGGCAAAATTCTATCTGGTATGCCTGCGGTTTTAATCGGAGGCTAGATGCCACTCGCATTTCAAACGCATCTTCTATCCTTTAATGGCCGTTCACACACCGTTCGCGAGATAGCTGATGATTCTTTTAGATTGTCCGAGGAAATCCGACCCCCTGACTTTGCTCAATCAATAGATGAGCATATATTAAGCCTCGTGCGCTCTGAGCGCGAGAGTCTTGAGCAAGTTGATATCAAAGGGAATCTCTGTGTTCTTTTACCATCTTCGGTAGACAAAAGCTTGCTTAAAGCATTGATAAGCGAGCTTTCTATTTTCGTTGGCCAAACTGTCAATACTGAAATTTACTTTTATCCTTATGGCCAAGCTGCATTTTTGATGGCACTAAATCGGATAAATCGTGAAGTTAATGAAACGCAAGCGACTTGGATACTGGCTATAGAGGTTACGAGCGATGTAGAAGGGCATGTCAAACCTCAAAGCTCTATCATTTTAACCAAGTGTTTTTTTCGACATTCAGGTCTTGTGCCTGATGTTGTTCGAATTGATTTAGATGCCAAACAACAACGCATCGCCGTGGACAAGGTGTTTAAGCAATTAGGAGTAAGTTGTGAACATCCACTCAGTCAATTGTATTTATCCGTTAATGAGGAAGAGCCGCAATGGTTAAACTCAATGCAATTCTTGTCTCCGTGGGTGACCGATCAAACTCAGTATCAATTTGTTGATATAAAACTTGGCGGATTGGGTGCATGTGGCGGAGTTTTAAAAGCGTTAGTGATTGATGAGCTTCAAAGAAGCAGTCCCTGCCCAGACTTTCACGTGTTGCAAGCCGACATCGAGCCAGATGGCTATGCGGTAGGAGTAATATACAATTGGCGTAGCGAATAGGTCTGGCTATTGCTTTTCCTTCTAGTAGCTGAGGTTTTAGTGATGCAAATGTTATGGGGGATTGACTCGAAACTGGCCCTTTAATGATGTTTGGACAATGACTAGGCGCAGCTTGCTTTTCAAAATAGCTTTGCTCACCGCGTTTTTACAGTGTTCTTCTCGCTTTCTGATTAAATAGCCAGCCATAGAACACAAACCACATGAAAAGCTGTTCGACTCAAGATATCCTTACCGAAATAAAATAACTTGAGTTTTGGCTTGTTCGAGATCCCACCCGTGACGCATTCCTTTTTATAAACGGTACATGGACTCTGACAGAAGCAAGCCTACTCATAGAATTGGCGGAAAGTGAATTCGAATGAAGTTTATCCACACCTCAGATTGGCATCTTGGTCGACAATTCCACAACGTATCACTACTCGAAGATCAACAAGCAGTACTCGAACAACTGATTAACTATATTGAACGCAACCCCGTCGATGCAGTTGTAGTGGCGGGAGATATCTATGACCGTTCGGTGCCACCAACGGTTGCAATAGAACTGTTAAATCGAGTCGTGAAACGCATTTGTACCGAGTTAGAAACACCAATGATATTGATATCTGGCAACCATGATGGTGCAGAAAGGTTAGGTTTCGGCTCAGAGCAAATGAAAAATGCAGGTCTCCATATTGTTAGCAACTTTGAAGAGATGCTCACTCCCATCATCATAAAAACGGACTCTGCGGACGAGGTCGCGTTTTATGGTATGCCTTATAACGACCCTGAACAGGTCAGGTTTGCCTACAAAGCCTCGGTATCCACTCATGATGAGGCTCATCAATTGCTTGTTGAGCAAATTAAAGAGCGCTTTATCTCTAAGCAAAAGCGCGTGCTCGTGAGTCACTGTTTTGTTGATGGGGCTATCGAGTCAGACTCTGAACGACCATTATCTATTGGTGGTTCTGATCGCGTGAGTCATGAACACTTCTTAGATTTTGACTACGTCGCACTTGGTCATTTGCATCAGCCTCAAAAGAAAGGCGCAGAGCATATCCGTTACTCTGGCTCTCTCATGAAGTATAGCTTTGGTGAACAGAACCAGAGAAAAGGTTTCACGTTAGTTGAACTGGACAAGAAAGGATTCGTTTCTGCAAAGCATATTGATCTTACGGCTCCTCATGAAATGCGTATTGTAGAGGGCGAGCTGGATAAAGTTATTGAGCAAGGGAAAACAGACCCCAAGAATGAAGATTATTTGTTAGTTCGTTTGATGGATAAACATGCGATTTTAAACCCAATGGAAAAACTTCGTTCAGTGTATCCAAACGTTTTACACCTTGAGAAACCTGGCATGTTAATTGGGGTAGAGCAGGAAATGGCGCAAGCAAAGTTGGCGCGAAGCGAAATTGATATGTTCCGAGATTTTTTTATTGAGGCGCAAGATAGCCAGTTGTCTAAAGAGCAAGAGCAAGCTGTTACTGACATTATTAAGCAATTATCACAGCAATAGGGACCAAAGATGAAACCAATTAAACTAACCATGCAAGCCTTTGGTCCGTTTGCAAAAACTGAAATCATTCATTTTGAGAAGCTTGGCAGTAACCCTCTATTTTTGATTAATGGTCCTACAGGTTCCGGTAAAACGTCGATCTTAGATGCCATTTGCTTCGCCCTTTATGGTGAAACCACAGGTAATGAGCGACAAGGTATTCAGATGCGGTGTGACTTATCCGCGCAAGACTTACCAACCGAAGTAGTTCTCGAATTTTCGTTACACGGCAAACAATACCGAGTTGTTCGATCCCCTGAGCAGGAAGCGCCCAAGGCCCGTGGTGAAGGGATGACGATTAAAAAGCACACTGCGGCTCTTTATGAACTCGGTGAGACTGAAACGCTTATCACCAGCAAGACGACTCAGGTTAAAACTGAAGTTAGCAATATTATTGGCTTGAATGAAACTCAATTTCGTCAAGTTATGGTGTTGCCTCAAGGAAAATTCCGAGAACTGTTGCTTGCTAGCTCTAAAGAGCGTGAAGAAATTTTTGGCCAGCTCTTTCAAACTGACATATATAAAAAAATTGAGTACGCGCTCAAAGATAAAGCGAGTGCAATTAGTAAAGCGAAAGGCGAATTTGATAATCAAATTCGAGGTGCTTTACAAGTTGCAGAAGCGAGTTCTGAACAAGAACTATTACAACAACTGGAACAAGTAACTAAGCAATTAGAGTCTGATAAAAAGAATGAGCAAGCAGCGTTAGATAAGCTCAATACTGCTAAATCTGAATTGCAAAAAGCGGAAACCTTGAATGGAGAGTTTTCGAAACGAGAGCAAGCAGAAAGCGCACTCAAGCTGCATCTAGAACACTCAGATTCGATAAAAGCTCGTCAACAGCAATTAGAAAACGCTAAAAATGCCAATAAGATAGAGTTGCCCTACATCTCATTACAAAATGCAAAAGCTCAAACGCAAGAGCTTAGGCAAAAAATCGTAGCTTTGAAAGAGAGTCTCGAAAAAGCTCATGTCGTTGCGAGAGAACAAGAAAACTTGCAGCAAAGTGCAAAAGAGGCCGCGGCAAAGGTCCCGCAGTTAACGCAACTGCAGTATCAGCTTGAAAGTATGAAAAACAAGTTGGTCGAGAAAGACAATTTGGAAAGTAAAATAACGGCGGGTTATCAACAAAAACAACAATTTGAAGCAACGTTAAAACAGTACATAGAACTAAAAGATAAGTTAACGTTACAGGCCCAGCAGCGACAGAAGGAGCTAGAGAAAGCACGAGTTGATGTTGCGCTTATTGGCAGCATCGATGCGGAAATAAAACAAAAACAACGGCTGTTACAGGATCTACAAAAGCTGCATGATCTTACTTTAGAGCTCTCTAAACTCAATGCGCTAACTGTAGGCAAGCAGCAGTCACTACACGAAGCCAGTCAGCGCTATATGCAGTGTCAACAAGACGCTGATACGATAGAGCTTAAGTGGCACAACGCTCAAGCAGCAGTATTAGCGCAGCGACTAAAAGCAGGTGAAGCATGCCCGGTGTGTGGTAGCGAAACGCATCCTAACCCCGCAACGTTTGTTGAAGAAGCCGTTACAAAAGAGCAAGTTCAGGCGGCTAGGGCGAAAGAGCGAGAAGCTCAAACCTTGTTGAACCAACTAAGCAATCAGCTAGAACAACATAACGTTGTCATTAGTCAGTATCAGAATCAGTGTAACCAGTTGAAAGAAGAGTTGGGTGAGCATGCTACATCTGAGATCTCGACGGTTCAAAATGATTTGCAAGCGCTTAATGCTCAACTCCTACGTCTACAAGCTATTGATATTGAAAAGCTAGAAAAGAACGTTGAACAGCTTAATCAACGCTGCGTCGTGGGTGAAAATAAAATTCATGAGCTGCAGAATCAAATGGCGGCAAATGCATCAACCGTTAAAGCGAACCAAGAACAATTGGCTCAATTACAAGCTTCTATTGACCCAAAATACAGTTCCGCTGACTTGCTTGAACGTGAAACTTTGCTGACAAACGAGCAAATTCTGAGTTTGAACAAAGGCTTAGAAAAGGCGCAAAACGCTTTGCAGCAAGCGATATTGGAGAAATCAAATGCGGAAAGTCACTTAGCGACGAACAAGCAGTGGTTATCTGAGTCAGAGCAAAAACTTAGCCAAGCAGAATTAGCGTGGAATGAGGCACTACAGGCGAGTAAATTTGAGGATGAAAGCCATTATCTAAGTAGTCGAGTGGGAGATGATGAACTTCAAGCCTGGCAGCAAGAAATAGACAGTTTCAAACAGGCACAAACCAAGCTTGAGCAAACACTACATGATTTAAATCATGCATTGAAAGATCTTGAAAGGCCTAATTTGGAGTCGTTTAACGACAGGTTAACCACTCTGCAGGCGCAATATATTGAAGTAAGGAATCAACTTGATACCACACGCTCAATATTTGAACGTCTTGAAAAGGTTCGTAAAGATATTGCCGTGTTGCATGAGAAAAATAGTAAGTTAGAAGAAGAATACAAAGTCTTTGGTACGTTGTACGACGTTGCTAGCGGTAAAACAGGCAGCAGGGTTAGCCTACATCGCTTTGTTCTTGGTGTACTGTTGGATGATGTGCTGATCCAGGCCTCTCAACGCTTAAGCCTTATGAGTAAAGGGCGCTATATTCTTGCTCGAAAAACAGAGGGCTTCAAAGGCGCAGCGGGTCGCGGCTTAGATTTAATGGTTGAAGATGGCTACACAGGAAAAACGCGTGATGTTGCGACACTTTCCGGCGGTGAATCATTTATGGCAGCGCTTGCTCTGGCACTTGGTTTGTCGGATGTTGTGCAATCCTATAGTGGCGGTATCCGTTTAGACACTTTATTTATTGATGAGGGCTTCGGTAGTTTAGACCCAGAGTCTTTAGATCTTGCTATTCAAACGCTAGTGGACCTGCAACAGACTGGGCGCATGATCGGTGTTATTTCTCACGTTTCTGAGCTGAAAGAGCAAATGGCGCAGAGGATTGATGTTGAACCATCAAGACTTGGTTCAACGGTGTCGATTAAATCTCAATGTCGCTTCGCTGTCTAATTCAGTGACTACTGTTAGATCAAAAAGCCCCTATTGTTAGGGGCTTTCTGACTAAGTCGCTACTGTTCGCAAAAGTGGCCTTCTTTTGGTGATTGGGTAATCGCATATTCGCCATCAAGGTTGCGATAAACAATCGTGTTCCAAACAGAGCCATCATCCAATTCAAACTCAATAGCATAGTTGACGCCGCTAACGATTTGCGCGTGAACATTCAGTATTCGTTTAAACGACGCTATTGTGTCCATTTTCTTTAAAACAAAGGCCATTGCCTTTTGTGCATCAGGGGTCGCGTTAAACTCATTCCACCCACCTGGCATGTTTCCTTGTGCATTACATACATCTGCCGAGGTCGTTAATTGTGTCGTTTCGCTCGGCTTTTCCTGCTGACAACCTGCAAGTAACACCAAAAGTGCACAAACTGACACTGTTTTTAATTTCATAACAATAACCTCTGTCTATAACGCAACGTATTATAGGAGGGTGATATGCCTACGAATGTCTATGTTGTGCAAAGTTTCTATATGCATAGGGTTAAATGCTGACAAAATGTACAAGCATGGTCAGCTTGTAAGTCAAAAATAGAGCAATCTTGTTATCGATTTGCAGAGATGACGAGGTTTCGGTGTTCAGCGCGCTATTGATGATGAAGAATTGTGATGTGTACCTATGAGGGCGATGGTGCGGCTTAGTGATCGATTTGTTATCTTCTAGAGTAAAATCAATCACTAATTAAAATTTAGGTGTTGTATGAAATCGATAAAAATATTTTTACTTTTGTCACTTGCAACTTTATTTGGTTGTACCTCGAAGCCGGATGGGGTGGAACCCGTGAATAATTTCGATTTAGAGCCATATCTAGGTAAGTGGTATGAGATTGCACGCCTAGACCATTCATTTGAGCGAGGCTTATCCAACGTTACCGCTGAGTATCAGGTTCGTGAGGATGGTGGGGTCAAGGTGATAAACCGTGGATATTCCGAAGAAGAGCGACAGTGGTCAGAAGCTGAAGGCAAAGCTTATTTTGTTGAAGATAAAACGGTTGGACACTTAAAGGTTTCCTTTTTTGGGCCAATATACTCTTCTTACATTGTTTTTGAGCTAGGTGAAAACTATGACTATGCGTTTGTTTCCGGTTACAACCACGACTATTTGTGGCTATTGTCTAGAACGCCTAACGTTGATGAGAAAGTAGTGGAGCGCTTTAAGTACGTAGCTAAAGAGAAAGGTTTCGCTATCGACGAGCTCATTTTTGTTGAACAAGAGAAACAAAGACAGCTTTAAGTTCATCAGCGTGGCTGAAAAAGCGGACAGAGGGGAAGCTTCCTAATTAAGAGCTCAGTTTGTCATTTCGCTTAACAGTAATTTGTTACGGCGTAACTTAATGTGGTCAAAATGGATATAGCCCCATCATTTGTGATTACTCGTGATGGGGCTTATATAAATTTGAGTGAGCGTCGAAAGGTTGATCTATCAACAAACGGTTATGGTTTACTTAATCAAACGAACGATCAGGGAACCTGGTGCTCGAATAGATTCAACATTGTGGCTAAGTACTGTGCCGCTTGTTGGGGCGGTGTAGCGTTTAATCTCAGCGCCAAAGCTGTCGTATTGAATCGCAAGAAGTTGGCCTTGCTCGACAAAATTCATCAAACTGACATGAGGCAGTACAAAGCCGCCGTGTGTCGCTTTCACACTGACGATTTCGTTTCCTTCCAAGCATGACGTAATAGGGTCCATATCACCTTCAACAATGTTATGCTTTTTCAGCACATTAAAAATGCCTGTTACAGTTCGACTGATAAGTTCTTGCTCGGTGTATCGCCCCATACCTACTTCAACAGTAATGCTTGGGACACCATGGTTATTCCAGACCGTTTCAAGGACGCCAGCATCTCCAGGATCATTTAAAATCGCATCAGGATTAATGAGGCGAGCCATTTCTAATGATTGCTCGATTCGGAAATCTGCAAACACGTAAAGTGGATAGGCCGCACCACTGGTTTGAGTGTGAAGGTCAATGGCTAAATCAGCATTTGGCTTGAGCAAATCATTCCACAATGCATATAAGTAACGTTGGGCCTCATTGCCGTTTTGGTCACCAGGAAAAAAGCGGTTTAAGTTTGCAGGAGACGCATCAGGGTCTGCGGAATAGAAATCGCGGCTGTGGTTTAGCATACCTGGCATGTTAATGGTTGGAACAATAGTGACAGTACCAGCGACTTCAGTGCCGATGAGCTCTCGAGCAGTTTTCTGCGCTGCTAACACACCATTGTACTCATCACCATGAACCCCTGCGGTAATCATGATCTTCTTGCCAGGTTTTTCACCTTTGAACACTAGCACAGGTAGGTGTTGCCACTGAGAGAGAGCATTCGTTGCGATGCGAAACCAAAACTTATGCTCGCCCGAATTTAGGTCTGCTACATTGAGAGATTGAATCACTTGATGACCCTGAATCACGTCATCGAGAAATTGTGTTGCCATTAAAGTTACCACTCCAAAACCATAAGCTAATCTAAAACCTTAGCGTCGTCATACCATGAATGTTAATAAGGCGAGAACATGTCTCGCCTTAATTACCAATTGGTTTCGTTTTACGCAAAACCCATAATATGAGCTGCGATAACGACGATACTTGATAGGGTAAAGAGTAATAGAATAAATCGCCAGCAGAATTTTGCCCAGTCACCCCAGTCGATACGGCAGACACCAAGCGTTGCCATGAGAGATGCCGAAGTAGGGACGATAACGTTAGTAAAGCCATCGCCAAGTTGGAATGACAAAACTGCCACTTGGCGTGTAACGCCTGCAATGTCTGCCAGAGGGGCCAGTAGAGGCATCGTTAGTGCCGCTTGTCCTGAGCCTGAAGTGACAAAGAAGTTGAAGATAGATTGGAATACATACATTAACCATGCCGCAGCCACGTCAGGAAGCCCGCTAATCACGCCGCCAGCACTGTTTAGAATTGAATTCAGTACACTCGCTTCATCAGTTGTACCACCACCAAGGATCAACAATACACCTTTTGCACAACCCACTAATAGGGCAGGTGCAAGCATAATAGCTGCACCTTCTTTAAATGCATCAGCTGCGCAGTTTAGCGTCATACCGTTTAGGCGGAAAATCGTACCGATGATCGCGACAACAAAGCCCATAGTGAAAAATTGAGAAGCGATTTCTGGGATGTACCATGCGTTAGCGACTACGCCCCAAACGACCCACACCGTGGTCGCAATAACCGTAAGGATAACGAGTGTGTCACCTAGGTTCCAACGAGAATCTTGATTGCCAAGCTCTTGCTGACGGAAATACTGGTCTGTGCGATGGCTGTAAGAAAGTTTAGGATTTGACTTCACACGAGCGGCGTAGATCATTGTGAAAGCGATACCGATTAACGTAAAGCCAGCCCATAACCCCATGCGCACTGTCATGCCGGATAAAACAGGTACACCCGCAATGCCTTGCGCAATAGCGACGGAAAAAGGGTTCATCCAAGAAGTAGCGAAGCCAATTTGAGTCGCAACATAGGTAACCATTACCGTAGTGATACCATCATAACCAAGGCGAACCATAAGCGGCGCGATAATAATCGCAAATGCTACGGCTTCTTCACCCATACCAAATACCGCACCGCCTAGCGAGAACAGCAAAAATAGCACTGGAATGAATAGTGCTTCGTTACCTTTGGTCTTATCGATAAGGCGCAGGATACCGTTATCGATTGTGCCTGTGCGCATTACAACGCCGAAAGCACCGCCTATAACCAACATGAACATAATCACGCCGATTGCGCTGCCCCATTTAGAGCCAGAAACTAGCCCTTCGAAAGGGAAGTTCATCAAACCAATGCCACCACCAGAAGCAAACAGGCCAACCTTGTTGTAAACCAATTCACCGTTTTCGTCGGTTGCATAAGAGAAAGAAGAAGGATCGATAACTGTGCGAGTTTTTTCTGCACCGTCGACCATGTAGGTCACCTGTTGGCTATCAAAATGACCAGCAGGAATTAAGTAGGTAAGAATCGCAGCAAGAATACCAACAATGAAGATCAAAATGAGGGTATCTGGCATCTGCCACGACTTAGGGGTAGCAACCGAGTCTGCTGGTTGCGCATGTGTGTGAGACATAACTTACTTCACGTCAAATTCAATAAAGCATGAAATATCGATAAAATAGAATAAAAAGTCAATATTAATGCTTATGTTGAACTATAAATTCATCAAATATTTGAAGTGAAGTTAATTTGATTGTTTTGTGGTCAAATGTTGGGTTAATGTTTCAATATGCGTTGAGTTTGGATGATTCACGAGCTTTCATAGTCATCTGCGGGTGATCTAATCACTTGATTTCTGTCTGTTCTGCATAAAAAGCAGCGACATCACGAAGGTCTTCATCATTTAACATTTTTAACTGTGCTGCCATCATTTCTGCAAGTGGCCCTTTACGCTCACCGGCTTGGTAAGATTTCATTGCATTGTAAAGGTACTGAGCGTTTTGACCAGCAAGGCTTGGATAGGTGTTGTTCGTTGCGATGCCTGTAACACCGTGACAATAGACACAGCTAGGTGATTTGATTTTACCTTTATCAGCATTACCAAACGGCTCGGCATGGATAGCGGAAGAGAAAATAAAAGAGATTAGAAGTACAAATCTGAGCATGGAGGTTATCTATTCGCTAAAAATCATGCCGATACAATAAAGCTTCCCCTTAGGGGAAGCTCAATGATCAAAATCAAATTAAAGTAGAGATTTTATACTTGATAAGAAAGTGTCGATGTCTTTCGCTGAAATATCTTTATGAGTTACAAAACGAATTGGATTTCCAGGGGTTATCGTGATGTTTTGTTCCTTTAGTTTCGCAGCGATACTTACTATGTCCACTTGAGGAGCAAGCTTCGCGAACACGATGTTCGTTTGAACAAATTCAGGGTTGACTGAAAAACCAGGCAGTTCTGCTAAACCTTCCGCTAAGGTTTTTGCGTTGATGTGATCTTGTTTTAGCTGTTCCACTTGTTCGGTAAGGGCAAGTTTGCCTGCTGCGGCAAGAATACCCGCTTGACGCATACCACCGCCGACCATCTTTCTTAAGCGACGTGCTTTTGCGATGTAGTCTTTGCTACCAAGCAGTAGCGAGCCAACAGGGGCAGCCAGACCTTTCGACAGACAGATCGTCATTGAATCAAAGTACTGACCGATCTCTTTTACCGGAACATCAAGTGCAACGGCTGCATTAAAAACGCGAGCGCCATCTAGATGCATCTGCAAGTTATGTTTATTCACGAAGTCACGTGCTTCTGCTAAGTAAGACATAGGTAGAACTTTACCATTAATTGTGTTTTCTAAGCTGAGAAGCTTAGTGCGAGCAAAGTGACAATCATCTGGTTTAATCGCAGCAGCCAGTTTATCAAATGGTAGCGTGCCATCTGGGTTATTTTCGACTGGTTGAGGTTGAATTGATCCCAAAACCGCCGCGCCACCAGCTTCGTATTTGTAGTTATGTGCTTGTTGCCCACATAGATATTCATCTCCCCGCTCGCAATGCGCCATTAAACCGAGCAGATTGGCTTGAGTGCCTGAAGTGGTAAACAAAGCTGCTTCGAAACCAGCAAGCTGCGCAGCAAATTTTTCAAGCTCATTGACCGTAGGGTCATCACCATAAACATCATCCCCAACGGGGGCCTTAAACATGGCTTCTCGCATGGCTTGGGTGGGCTGTGTAACGGTATCTGATCGAAAATCCACGAATGTCTCCTTGGTCAAAGTCCTAAATATATCCGCAAAGGCGCGCTTTGCTTAAGCAAGCGATCGTTTTGGCATCGGTGATCGTGCCATCGACAATCTTTTCTTCGAGTTGATTGATTGACAAGGTGACGACCTCAATCACTTCGTCTTCATCGCACTCGTAACGGTTTGTTTTATTGAGCTTTTCGGCAACAAATAGATACTGTATCTCATCACAAAATCCGGCAAGAGGGGTGACTTGGCCGAGAGACGTGAATTTCTCTGCACTAAACCCCGTTTCTTCCTCTAGCTCTCTTTTGGCGCAGCAGAGTGGCTCTTCGTTGCCTTCCCTGGTACCAGCAGGAAGTTCCAATAGCCATTTATTAAGTGAAGGCCGAAATTGGTGGACAAGGACAATCTCACCCTCCGCTGTAATAGGGAGAATCACTGCAGCGCCCGGATGATGGATTGTGGTGTGCGTAATTGCCTGTCCTGTAGGAAGCATAACGTCTTCTTCAATCAGAGAAATTTGCTTCCATTTATGAATTATCTTGCTCATGCAGTTATGAACCCTAGCTGTTACCGCATTTTTGACGTTTTTCGACATTAACCACAAATGGTGGGAAACAAAAGCAAAAAATACTGCAACACGACGAAAGCGTTTGCACTTTAAGTGAGCAATGTCTCATAAATGGAAACTTTGATTGCTTCGTCAAGAAGGGGAAAAGCATCTGCTATAAGGGGAATTCGACAAAATACATTTGTAACAAAGTTATAACAAGTGTATAAAAATGTTAACGCAATACCACTTCAGCAGCCGGAGAACGTATGACACAAACCTTATTTGCCTCAAATGCCGAAAAAGCGCTTCTCTCAGAACGCATCAATAAATTGGCGAAAGCGTTAACGGATGGCGTTTATGAGCGTGAACATACGATCAAGCTCTGCCTTCTTGCTGCACTTGCTGGTGAAAGTGTTTTTCTTTTAGGTCCCCCTGGTATTGCAAAAAGCTTAATTGCCAAACGACTCATCCAAGCGTTCGATAACAGCAGTTACTTCGAATACCTGATGACGCGCTTCTCAACCCCTGAAGAGGTGTTTGGGCCACTGAGTATCCAAGAGCTAAAAGACAACGGCCGTTATGTTCGCTTAACTAAAGGGTATTTGCCAACTGCACAAGTCGTATTTTTGGATGAAATCTGGAAGGCGGGCCCTGCAATTCTTAATACATTGCTGACAGTGGTTAATGAGAAAACATTCAAAAATGGCAGCGATATCGAGCGTGTGCCAATGCGCTTGTTGGTATCGGCTTCCAATGAATTACCCGATGAAGATAGTGGATTGGATGCGCTCTACGACCGCATGTTGGTGCGTGTGTTTGTGAATCGAATTCAGAATAAACAAAACTTTAAGTCGATGTTGACTGTGGGCACATCGCAAGAGGCACAAGTACCAGAAGGCCTAGCGATAACTGATGAAGAATATCATCAATGGCAACAACAGCTCGACAAATTGACGTTAACCGACAATGCATTCGAAAAGCTTTTCCAGCTTAAAACGATGTTAGAAGCCAAAGTTGAAGCTCAGTTTGGTGATGTGGCCAAGACCGACATGTATGTCTCTGACCGCCGCTGGAAGAAAGCCGTGAAGTTGTTAAAAGCGAGCGCGTTTTTTAATGGTCGCGATGAAATCAATCCGCTTGACCTTCTACTGCTGCAAGATTGTTTATGGAACAGTCCTGAATCGCGAGATGTGGTACGTGAAGTGGTTCAAGAGTTCGCCTTAAAACATGCATTTGATCAACAAGACGCGGAGCAGGAAATTGAGTACTGCCGAGAGTCTTTGGTTGATGTTCAACATGAACTTGAAGATGCCTACCGCATGACGTTAACGTCTGAAGCGGCAACGGGTATTTTGCGTAAAGAAACCATGCGCTTTGATACCTCTAAAGCCAAGATGTACAAAGTTGGCGCAGCCGTTAACTTAGTTAAATTGGTTGTCTTGCAAAGCAACATGTCGGTTTCAGAATCAGAAAAAGGTGATAGCCGCTGGGTTTATGTACCCAAAGATGAGTTAGATCGAGTCATTAAAGAGGGAAGCGGTGATGTGTATGGTTACGTCAATCAAAACACCAACATGTGCCGTTTACGATTTGACGTTGACGCGGCGAATAACCTAGCTATCCGTGATATCGCGAATCGAGGCATTTTGGTTAGCCTAGTGACTCAAGAGGGCTTGGATGTAGAGCTTTACCAAAAGTGGTTAACGCAGAGCGAAAAAGCCGTAAATCAGCTTAGTGAGGCAGAACACCATATGCGCAAGGTGAAAGCGAACTTTCATGATGCGCTTCCGCATAGCTTTGTTGATCCTGAACTACCCCGCCTAATGGAGTCGAGTCTACAACAGGTTAGTCAGAGACTTGAATCAATCCAAGCAGAAAGTGAAAAAGTTATCCAACGCTTTAAAAACTTAAATCAGTTTTTCTCATAAGGAGACGACATGCTAGGTGCAGACGGACTTAACCTCGCGCTGATGGTGGCCGACTCTGGCATCATCGATAGCGCAGTTAATGATTTGATGGCGCGTTCACAAGTCATGATGATGGCAGAAAACCGAGGCGTTAAATCTTCGGTCAAAGGTCACTTGTTAAAGTGGCGAGGCAGCGTTAAAAAACGGATCACCAAGGTATGTGAGACAGAGCGTTTCCAACAAGAGCTGTCTTTATATCAAGAGGTCATTCACTGGGATGAAGAGGCGTTTTTTGAAAACATCGAAGATGTGATTAAAAAGCTGGAATGGCACTCTGCGTTTTACATGCAAGCTCGCCGAATGATGGAAAAGAACAAAGGGATGAATAACCCTATGTTCCCTCATTACTTTTGTGATCAATGGTACCAAAGCCTCACCGATGCTATAAAACAAGCGCAAGTAAGCGAGCTTGAAGCCAATAAAGAAAAGGTGCTGAATGACCTGTATCAACGTATGGAAACCATGCGTAATATGGATAAAGTCACGGAGTCGGGTGACGCTGAAAGTGTAGGGCGCCTGTGGGATATGGCATCTGCCAAGTTGAGTAAAACAGACTTAACGGTGATGAAACGCCATGCTGAGTTTCTGAAGAAGCACCAAGGCTTGCAAGAAATTGCGGAGCAACTCGGTCGTATGGCGGGGCAAGTAAATGATCCTGAACTAAATCGTGCGCCCACTGAAGAACTTCAATTGGTCGAAGAGAAAAGTGATGAGGCGACGGATGATATTGTCGGTATTCACGAAAGCGATGATCTAAATAAGCTGCTTCCCAACGAAACGATGTTTTTGGCGTATCCTGAACTTGAAGTTGTGTTCTATAAACACTTAGTTGATAAACGGCTCATGAACTATCGTACACAAGGCAAATCGCGCACGTTACGTAAAGTTAAAGCTCACCGACCTGACCATAAAGCGGTAGATATCGAAAAAGGCCCCTTCATTGTTTGTGTGGACGCGTCCGGTTCCATGAGTGGCTTTCCTGAGCAATGCGCCAAAGCCATGGCTTATGCTCTGATGCAAATCGCACTAGCGGAGCAACGTGATTGCTATGTCATTATTTTTTCTACGGAACACATTACCTACGAACTAACCAAACAAGATGGTCTGCGCGAGGCGGCGGACTTTCTAACTTATAGCTTCCATGGTGGTACAGACTTAGAGCCAACTTTGATTAAATCTATCGACTTGATGAGCGGTGATAAATATAAAAACGCAGACATGGTAGTCATTTCCGACTTTATCGCGCCAAAACAACAAGACGAGTTACTGGCCAAAGTGGATGCGCTCAAAGCGAAGAAAAACCGTTTTCACGCGATTAGCTTATCGAAATACGGAAATCCTGCATTAATGTCGATGTTTGATCACACTTGGTCTTATCACCCTAATGTTGTGGGAAGATTGCTAAAAAGGGTCAGCAACTATTAAACGCCTTAATGTTTCATGGGACAAAACGAACTGAAAGCGAGATTTATATTGCTTCGTTTTAAGCCAATAAGATCGAACTTTGGTCGAATTGACTTAAAAGAAATCAAACGAACAGAAAATGAAATGTTTTTGTTTGACTATCTTCCCTCAATCCGTAAAGTAGCCACCAACGCAACGGGGTAGAGCCCTGAAGTGTAATAAAAAGGCGCCTTGGCAGAGTGGCTATGCAGCGGATTGCAAATCCGTGGACCTCGGTTCGACTCCGGGAGGCGCCTCCATTATTCTTTTGAGAGCGAATGGCTTTCGAGAATAAATGCGACACTAGCTCAGTTGGTAGAGCGCAACCTTGCCAAGGTTGAGGTCACGAGTTCGAACCTCGTGTGTCGCTCCAAATTATTCAGATATGGCCATGGCGGTATCTCGATGCCAAGTGCATCAACTTAAAACCAGCGAAAGCTGGTTTTTTTGTATCTGAAGACTGATAAATTCACACCATCTCTTTTTCATTACCTGTGAGCTTAGCAACCCCATCTCTGTCACGAGTTTCTGATATTAAGTGTGACCTGATGTTTCGCACCTCAGCCAATTTCAGTTTACAATACGGGCTTCCAAAGGATTTGACGAAGACGCATGAGAAATACCGACGATTACATCATTTTTTATCACTTGATCGAGCAAGGTTCATTCAGTGCAGCCGCGAGACATATGTCACTGACTAAATCGGTCGTCAGTAAACGCATTGCCAAGCTTGAACAAGAGCTTGGTGTACAGCTTCTCTACCGAACAACGCGAACGCTAACGTTGACTGAAGCAGGACGAGCGTTTTTTACTCATGCAAAAGCGGTTTATCAAGCGGTGGCAACGGCGGAAGAATCCATTGTGGGTTTAGGTAAAAACTTATCTGGAAACATTAAAATTTCGGTGCCTACTATCTCTGGTGAATTAATTCTTCCTCAAGTGATTAATGAATTTAATCAGAAATACCCAGACATCAATATCGATATGGATCTAGATAATCGTTTCGTCGATATCGTGAATGAACGTTTTGATTTGGCAATTAGAACGGGTGTGTTGCCAGATTCTAGTCTGATTGCAAGAAAGCTGGTGGATGCGAATTGGATCATTTGCGCGTCACCCCAATACCTAGCTAAACATGGCATACCTAAACAACCTCAAGCCTTGGCTAAACACAATTGTTTAGTCTATTCCTACCAAGAAACCGGAGCGCATGAGTGGGCGTTTAAAGATGGAGACGAGGTATATCAAATCACCGTCGACGGTAACCTCTGTACCAACAATTCTTCTGTATTGAGAAATGTGGCGCTGTTAGGGCAGGGAATCATCTATGTGCCGCGTGTCTTGGTTTATGAAGACTTAAAACAAGGCAGTCTGATTCAGTTATTTAAAGACGAAACAGCCAAATGTTTGGGTATTTATGCGGTGTATCCCTACACTCGTCAGCAACCAGAAAAAATTAAGATCTTTATCGATCATCTATACACAAGCTTTCAAAGTCAAAACCATCGATTTTAAGCCAATAACTCAACACCGATCGTTATGTTGGTGTTGAGCTTATGTTTCCATCTTCATTTCTAAGAGTCCTCTTAAATTTAGGAGCTTACGCTTCTCCTCGTTTTCTTCACTAATATTGATAACAAGATACCCCGCACAACTGTTAACAAATGGTTTTGCTATTGTTTCTTTTAAGAAACGGTCTGTTTCTTACGTTAAATTTCTCAAATGTGAAAGATAAGTAACAGAAAAATAAAGAATTATTTTGTTTGTTGTTTATTGATTACGTATTGTTCGTCCGCCTGACATAGACGCAGAGAAATGGACTGCTTATAGTGGCTCAAACGCCATGCCTGCCGCTAAGCGGTGTTGTGAGCGAAGTACAATAACTAGAGATACGGATATGAAACAAAAGCAGCTGATTGAAGAATTTAAAACCATCGTGGGGGAAGAAAATGTTCTAACCGACGAGGTTAAAACGAAATATTACCGCTCGGGGTTTCGTTCGGGTAGTGGTAATGCGCTTGCTATCGTGTTTCCTAACACTCTTCTAGAACAATGGAAGATTATTAAACAGTGTGTTGAAGCAAACTGCATCATTATCATGCAGGCGGCTAAAACAGGTTTAACAGAGGGCTCAGCTCCGAGTGGTAATGATTATGATCGCGATGTGGTTGTGATCAATATTACCAAAATCAAGAAGATTCACTTATTAGATGGTGGTAAGCAGGCGGTTTGCTTGCCTGGTGCGAGCTTACACTCTTTGGAGAAAGAGCTGAAGGCAGTGAACCGAGCACCGCATTCTATCATCGGCTCTTCATCGCTAGGTGCCACTGTGGTCGGTGGTATCGCTAATAACTCAGGCGGTGCGCTAGTTAAGCGTGGTCCTGCTTATACGGAACTGGCGATCTACGCGCAGGTCGATAAGCAAGGCCAGTTACATTTGGTGAACCACCTTGGTATTGAAGGATTAGGTGAAACGCCAGAAGAAATTCTAACAAACCTGCAAGAAGGGAACTTTGACCCAGCGAAGATCATTCATGATGAGCGAATGGCATCAGACAAAGAATACGATGAACGTGTTCGAGACGTGACTTCTGACATTCCTTCTCGCTTTAATGCCGATGAACGCCGATTATTTGAAGCCAGTGGCTGCGCTGGCAAGTTGGGTGTTTTTGCCGTTCGGGTTGACAGCTACCCAGTACCCGAAAAAGAGCAGGTTTTTTACCTTGGCACCAATGACCCTGCGAAACTAACGAAGTTGCGAAAAGACTTCTTATCTACGTTTGATAACTTGCCTGAGATGGGAGAATACTTGCATCGAGATATCTTCAACATGGCAGAGAAGTACGGCAAGGATGTGTTCTTATCCATCGACTTGTTAGGCACAGATAAGCTGCCAAAAATGTTCGCACTTAAAGCTAAGGTAGAAAACTTCTTAGAGCGCATCCCGTTTGTCAGCAAATATCTGCCAGACACCATTTTGTACTACGCGAGCAAGTTGTTCCCACAACACTTACCAGAGCGAATGCTGGATTTCCGTGACAAGTATGAGCATCACCTGGTATTGAAAATGAGTGATGGTGGTATTGCTGAAGCACAAAAATACCTCAAAGAAGTTTGGGCTGTTGAAGACGACTGTGATTTCTTCGAGTGTACGCCGGAAGAGGGTAAAAAAGCTTATTTACATCGCTTTGCAGCAGCAGGTGCAGCAATTCGTTACGAGACGATTCACCGAAAAGACGTAGAAGACATCGTTGCACTTGATATCGCTTTGCGACGTAATGATGAAGAGTGGCTAGAAACTTTGCCTGAAGAGGTAAGTAAGAACCTTGTTCAAGCGCTCTATTATGGTCACTTTATGTGTTACGTCTTCCATCAAGATTACATTTTCAAAAAAGGGACTGACACGAAGTTGATGAAAAAGCTGATGCTAGAGCACCTCAATAGCCGTGGTGCCAAATACCCAGCAGAACATAACGTGGGTCACTTGTATGAAGCCGAAAACTCGTTGCAGAAGTTTTACCACGAATTAGACCCAACCAATACCTTTAACCCTGGTATTGGTAAAATGGACAAATATAAGCGCAATTGTAACTGCTGTGCGTAATGTGCTGTCTCTCCATGATTAATAATCGTTGTTCATCATTCAAATGATGAGCATAAGATAAGCCCTGATGATACTTGTGACATCAGGGCTTTGTGTTTTGGGTCTTTTTTATTGACGACTGGTATCGGCGTTGAAACAGCGACTAAAGAGCACGTACTGCAGCGGCGGCGATGATGCCTGCTGCAATTGCGGGTAGAGGCTTTTTCACGATGAACATGACAACGGCAGTAGAAAACAGTGCTGCTCTAGCACCATTATCACCCTCTACTGCTAGCGGAGCTAAAAGCGCAACCAGTACGGAACCTGACATCGCAGTAATGAAACGTTGAACCCGTTCGCTAATTGGAATGAATGACATAACATACACTCCGCCCCAGCGGGTTATGAGCGTGACTAACGCCATAGCGATGATGATAAGCAGTGTGCCACCTAAGGTTGTTTCGATGTTCATGCTTTCTTCTCCTTCCAACAAGCACCCAATACTCCGCCAGTAATGGCGCCAACCACTACGTGGCTATTCTCTGGCAAATACCAATACGCCAACATAGAAGAGGCTGCTGCTATGGCCCAAATCGCAAAGATTCTTAAGTCTTTCGGCCCGGCCACCACCATAGATAGCAGGAAGCATCCCATAACCATATCGAGCCCGAGGCCCACCGGATCTTTGATTGCGCTACCAAAATAAATGCCGATCCAGGTGCCCACAATCCAAAAAGACCACATCGCTAAGCCGCCACCAACAAGCAAGCCAAAGCCTGGTTCTTTTCTACCAAATGCATTGAGTGCCATTGCCCAGTTAGCGTCTGATGCAACCAGCATTACACCGTAACGTTTTGTTGGTGGGAGTTGTCGTAACCATGGATAAAGTGTGGCTCCCATCAAGAGGTGACGAGCATTAATAGCAAATACAGTAATAAGAACTGGAATGAGAGGGACTTCTGCTCCCCACATTTCTAACGTGGCAAATTGTGAAGCACCGGCGAAGACCAGTGTGCTCATCAACATAGTGGGAAATACATCTAGTCCAGTCTGTACGGCAGCAACACCGAAAGCGAGGCCAAATATGACCACGAACATAGAGAGGGGTAAAAGTTGGGTGAATCCGTTCCAGACGTCAAGCCGATTAAATTCGTGCAACTCAGCGGAGGAGCGTTGAAGATGTTGAGTATTTTCTGTCATAGAGATACCTAGCTAGCAGGCAAAGGGGCAGTGCCATACGAGTGTGTTTGTTATTCTTTTGTAAACTTCATGTTTAACATCAATTAGAGAGGCTTTCAAACACTAAGTGCTATATAAAAATGAGCCATCCAAGCGGCTTTAAGAAACAGAGTGTAGAGAGTCGCACTTGGTAGTGCTAAAGGAGATTAAAACAACAGAAATAGTAAGCTCTGTTTAATTGATAACATCACGAGCTAGTACAGATTAGTAAATAAGAAAGAAAGCGAGCACGAGGCTCGCTTTTTCGCTCTGTTACGAATAACTGAATAGGTTTATTTTACGTAGACACGAGGGTTCGCGCTTCCCCAAACCGTGTATAGTTCAGGGAAGATGACTTCTGCGTGTTTTTCCATCTCAGCAGCTGAAATCGTTTTGCCTTGTTGGGAGCCAAACAAAACAACTTCAGAACCAGGCTCAACATCTTTGATACCTGTAACATCTACCATTGTGGTGTTCATTGAAGCAACGCCCGCAACTTTTGCACGTTGGCCATTGATCAGAACTTCTGCCGTATTCCCCATTTTTCGTGGATAACCATCAGAGTAACCAACAGGAATGTTCGCCATTAAGCTTTCTTTGCTTGTTGTGTAGCTGCTGTCGTAACCGACTGTGCTATTTTTTGGCAGGTGGTGAACGGATGCCACGCGTGTTTTGAAAGACACGATAGAAGGGTACTCAGGGTTAGTCGGTAGGTCTCCGTATAAAACGCCACCAGGGCGAACCATATCAAGCTGCGCTTCAGGAACATTAAGCGCGGTGTAAGAGTTTGCTACGTGCAGTAAAATGTTGTCGCGTTTTAGATTCGCTTCTTTAATCAGCAATGCAGAACTGTCTTTGAATGAAGCTAACTTTTGGCGCACGTCGTCTGCATTGTAGTTAGGGAAATGAGTCATGATACCAACAATATTAACGCCAGCTTGTTGAGCGATTTCTAGCGCTTCTTTCTTGCCCGCTTCTGTCGTCATATCAACACCATTACGTCCCATACCACCGTCGTTCAGAGCAAGGTGAGCTTTGATTTCTTTACCAGCTTTCTCGGCTAGTTTAGACAGTGCTTTAGCTTGCTCTGCTGTGCCTATCAACTCTTCGACATTTAGGTCGATTGCGGCTTCAATCTCGCCAATATCCGCTGAGCGTACACGCATAAGTTGGCCTTTAAAGCCACTGTCGCGAACAGTTTGTGCTTCGGCGTTACTTGCAACGGCAACGCAAGGAATTTGTTGCTCGATAATAGTCGGCATCAGGCCTGCGATACCATTGCCGTATGCGTCGGCTTTCATCACGGCACAAATTTTCGTTTTGCCATCCATGTGCGATTTAAACTGCTCAATATTATCGCGGAACTGACCTAAGTTTATTTCTAGCCAAGCGTTAGCACCTTGAACTTGCTCTGCTTTTGCTGCTGTATTGCTAATTTGAAGAGGAGCAGCAGTAGCTTGCATTACAGGAACCGCGATTGCAGCAGCGATAGTCAGTGATAGTAAGGTTTTATTTAAGCGCATAAAGTCTCCGTACGCGTTTTTTGTATCGGTTATGTTATTGAGTACTTGGGGAAAGTACCTGACGAAGTAAAACGCTCCAAGTGGTGCTTTGGAGCGTTTTGTTAAGATAGTGATTGAATATATACCTAAATATACCTCAGTGATGACATTCTATTTAAGCAAATCGGGATTGATTTGGTATCTACTAAGGTATCCACTGAGTTTAACTCAGTTTGAAGCGGCTCATTACATCTTTAAGAGAAATGGATAGCTGGCTTAGTTCGCGGCACGCCTGTGCGGTTTGCTCCGAACCTTGCGAGACCTCTTGAGATGCCAAATGTATGTTTTCAATGCTGCGGTTAAGCTCTTCCGCAACAGAGTCTTGCTGGTTACAAGCCGTGGCGATTTGGGTACCCATGTCTGAGATGTCCGAAATCGAATGCTCAATGTCGCTCATCAGCTGTTTTGATTGAATACCTTGTTCTGCACATTCTGAAATACTGGTTCTAGAAAGTTCAGTGGCTGATTTTGCGTCTTTTGCAAGTGATTGTAGCTGCTCAATGATCGAAGTGATTTCACTCGTTGAATCTTGCGTACGGCCGGCAAGAGTTCGAACTTCGTCTGCAACGACGGCAAAGCCACGACCAGACTCACCAGCACGCGCCGCTTCAATGGCTGCATTAAGTGCAAGTAGGTTGGTTTGATCGGCAATGTCGCGGATAACATCCACGATCACGTTAATTTTATTCGATTGCTGTTCAAGCTCTGCTACGGTATCGCCTGCAGCGCCAATTACGTTTGAAACTTCTTGAATCGCGTCAACCATACCTTGGGTTTCACGAACACCGTGTTGTGTGCGGCGGTTTGCTTCGTTAGCTTGGTTCGCTGAGTCTTCAGTGTTACGAGCAACATCGGCTACGGCCGCTTTCATTTCTGTCATTGCTGTTGCGATGTGCGTAATTTGCAGCTGTTGATCTTTCATACCAGACGCAGAAATATCGGAGATTTGATTCATTTCTTCGACAGCGCTGCTTAACTGAGTAACTGCAGCAATCACGTTATCGATAACTTGGCGTAAGTCGTCTTGCATCTTAGTGGTCGCGTCTGCCAGTTCACCAAGCTCGTCATTGCCGATTGCTTTACGGTCAATGTCACTTGATAGATCACCTGTCGCGATGGCATTTGCTTGCTCAACAACAAGTTTAAGTGGGCCACAAATTAGGCGAGTCAGCACGTATGTCATGCCTACCATGATCAGTAGAATAATCACGTTACTTGCAATTGAAGAATTACTCAATCCATTTACAGAGGACAGGATATGAGTTTTGTTGCTATCCATAGCTTCTTTAAGGAGACGGATTAGTTCGCCTAACTCTGAGTCAACCGCTTCGAAAGCAGACAAAGAGTTCGCCAAAATAGGGTGGGCCTTGCTTTTGTCGTTAGCTAGCATCGCTTCATTGTACTGGTCCATAGTAACCAAGTACTTTTTCCACTGACGCATAAGACGCTGGTAAGTTTGCTGCTCTTCGCCAGGCCAGATAGTTTCACCGTAAGCGTTGAGCTCTCTAGTGATCTTTTCGCGTTCTCTAATATTGTTAGAAATTTTAGTTTTGACTTGGTCTGCGTCTTCATAAGTGTACGCAGCAAATTGAGCTCGGCGCCAGCGAGACAAGTGGTCTCGAATCGAATCGACCCTTTCCATTGCAGGAAGCGTATCATCGGTATAGTTTAAAAGCTCAGATTTGATGCTTTTGAGCTCTGTAGATAAAAACACGCCAAATGCAATGTTGACGATGGCAATGAGTAAAAACGATAGCGATATCTTTTTCGCTATAGAAAGATTCTTGATAGACATTAGTGATATACCTTGTTTTTCTTATGTTGTGTCGCCAAAGTAAACCACATCCTTATATGTGATATATGTCCATTAAATTACTGCAACTCGTGTAACGTACCATTATTTATTGATATTTTCGATAATGAATTGAGCTTTGTTTGAAAATAAAAAAAGTCAATGATTTTATAAAGGTACGACCACATTCGATATAAAGTTATCGGTAACAAAATATGATGTTCTGTACGCAGTCGTGCCAAGAGTAGGGAATCAAATTGTTACAGATGTTACAGCGGTGAAAAGATCAGCGTTCATAACGTGATAGTCGCGTGTTTACCTCGAAGCAGTTACGGGCACTAGTATGCGTATGACTTAATAGACAATGAAAGGGAACGGGTGCTTATTGGTCTAATTGAATGCCAAATGTACTAGTCAGATCGCTTTTTAAGCACTTAAATCAAAAAGATAAAATTTATTGTTGACCAGATAAATTAATCCGTTAAAGTACGCCTCGTTCTCACGGCAAAGGTCGCTGAGACAGATGGTGTCTAACCCATCGCATGATTGCGTTGCCCTGGTGGTGGAATTGGTAGACACAAGGGATTTAAAATCCCTCGGCGTTCGCGCTGTGCCGGTTCAAGTCCGGCCCGGGGCACCATCAAAATCTTTGGTGACAGAGATACAAAATCAGAAAGGCGCCTTGGCAGAGTGGCTATGCAGCGGATTGCAAATCCGTGGACCTCGGTTCGACTCCGGGAGGCGCCTCCACTATTTCGAAAGCTAGTCTTAAATGACTGGCTTTTTTCGTTTGTAGTCCGCCTTTTCGTAACCCTTCGCGCTTTCCTAAAGTCTCCCATGTTTTGATCACCATTCAATATTTTTAACGCGCTAATCATTGATTTTGTAAATGTTAGACAACTCAATAATTGTATAGTGTGATTGGTGATAGTTTCTCTTCGATTGTAATCCGAACTTTTTGTATTACAGGCAGCAACCTAGCTAGCGTCATAGTTAGTATCGCTTGGTGCGTATATGCAGAAAGGAGGATTCTAGTCCATAACGTGAGAGAAAAATAATGAAAACATTCAACCTTAAACCTACACTTTTACCCTTAACTTTGCTGCTCAGTTCGCCTGTAATGGCGGCACAAAATGGCACCATGATGCAGTATTTCCATTGGTATGTGCCAAATGACGGTGCACTCTGGACACAAGTTGAAAACAACGCGTCGGCACTATCTGATAACGGCTTTACTGCGTTATGGTTACCACCCGCCTATAAAGGTGCTGGTGGTAGCAACGACGTCGGTTATGGCGTTTATGATATGTACGATTTGGGAGAGTTTGATCAAAAAGGTTCGGTGCGCACCAAGTATGGCACCAAAGATCAGTACCTAAGCGCCATCAATGCTGCCCATAAAAACAATATCCAGATTTATGGCGATGTGGTGTTCAACCATCGCGGTGGTGCGGATGGAAAGTCTTGGGTTGATACCAAGCGAGTAGATTGGAACAACCGAAATATTGAACTTGGTGATAAATGGATTGAAGCGTGGGTAGAGTTTGATTTCCCTGGGCGCAACGATAAGTACTCAAACTTTCATTGGACGTGGTACCACTTTGATGGCGTGGACTGGGACGATGCTGGCGAAGAAAAAGCTATCTTCAAATTCAAAGGTGAGGGTAAGGCATGGGATTGGGAAGTGAGCTCGGAAAAAGGCAACTACGATTACCTTATGTACGCTGATCTAGACATGGATCACCCTGAAGTTAAGAAAGAACTTAAAGACTGGGGTGAGTGGTATATCAACATGACTGGTGTTGATGGGTTTAGAATGGACGCGGTGAAGCACATCAAATATCAATACCTGCAAGAATGGATTGATCACCTACGTTGGAAAACAGGGAAAGAACTATTCACGGTCGGAGATTACTGGAACTACGATGTGAATCAGCTGCATAACTTTATCACCAAAACCTCTGGCAGCATGTCTTTGTTTGATGCACCGTTACATATGAACTTTTATAATGCGTCTAAATCGGGTGGTAGCTACGATATGCGTCAAATCATGGATGGTACGCTGATGAAGGACAATCCAGTCAAAGCGGTTACCTTAGTAGAAAACCATGACACTCAGCCTTTGCAGGCGTTGGAATCAACCGTTGATTGGTGGTTCAAGCCGCTCGCTTACGCGTTTATCTTATTGCGTGAAGAAGGTTATCCATCCGTGTTTTATGCAGATTACTACGGCGCGCAGTACAGTGATAAAGGGCATGACATCAATATGGTCAAAGTGCCTTACATTGAAGAGCTAGTAACACTGCGTAAAGATTATGCGTATGGCAAACAACATTCTTATCTCGACCACTGGGATGTAATTGGTTGGACTCGAGAAGGTGATGCAAAGCATCCACATTCAATGGCCGTGATCATGAGTGATGGACCTGGCGGCTCGAAGTGGATGTATACGGGTAAACCAAGTGCTCGCTACGTAGACAAGTTGGGTATCCGAACTGAAGGAGTTTGGACTGATGCGAATGGTTGGGCTGAGTTCCCAGTAAACGGCGGATCTGTCTCGGTTTGGGTTGGCGTTGAATAATCCATTCCTGTGATTTTGATACAGAGTAGGCAATTCTTAATAAAACTTTTCAATGAATCAATGTGTTATTTGATATTCATTCGACAAATGAGTAACTTATATTTGAGCATAATCTAGAGGAAGATAAAGAATGGAATCTATTGCTGATGTATTGGTTGTGGCTATTGTGTTCGGTGCCATATTTGGGGGCGGGATAATAAAGTTAATCTTGAACCATCGTAAAGAAGTAAGAGCATTGGAGATATCTGAACGTAATACGATGAGCCGAGAAGAACAAGATAACCTTAACAAGCAAATTGGTGACTTGAAGCGACGTGTTGAAGTGTTAGAGCGAATTGTCACAGATAACAAATATCAACTTGAAAAAGAAATTGCCTCTCTGTAGATCACCACTTAATCGTAAAGCCGGCGAAGTCCGGCTTTTTCGTGTCTGTACGTCAGACCTTTCGGATGTTTAACTCAGCGTTCATCAAAAAAGTCTTTGTCGCGAATGTATTTACTCATAAAGTGATAAGAGAACGGTCGCATTAACCAACTAAATAAGGAGCGCCCAAGCCGTATGAGCGTTGGGGTGTTCTCGTATATTCTCCCGTTATATAACCATAGCATTTTGCCTACATGCCAATACAAAAAAGGTACGGGCGGCATAAAGGTCACGATGTCGATGTCGCAACAAATCCTGTATGTTTTGTGCCCCAAACGGTAGCGTTTCTTAAACGTCCAATCCCCGACAGCGGGCTGTCCGAAAGTGACCACGCGTTTAATGCTTTTTGGGTATTTTTTCTCAATATAGTCAGCAAAAACACTGCCAATCGCGCCACCTGAAGAGTGGCCAGTAATAGTGATTCTTTTTCCCCTAAGAATGAGCGGTACAACGATACCTTCGAGGCGTTCGATCACGGTCAACCCTAACCGATCTTCATTCCGGCTCGGTAAACTTTCTTGGAATAACAGATGATAGAAACCCGCGTGAATGCGATAGTTTAGTCCCAACCTTCGACAGCTTCTCGTCCACATCGCGAAGTTCAACAACCAATCACTGATACTGTGTGAGCCTTTAATCACTACGACCACTTCACTCTGTTTTTTACTCCAGAGCACGCGAATCATAATCTTACCGTGTTCATTTCTAATGACTCGTTGCCCATTAGGATCGAACCCGTATTGAGTTTGCCTGAAGACGCGAGGGTAGGCGAGATTACAAAGCACCGCATAGCGCTCGTATTGGTATCGTTTTAATGGTTTCACGTTAACTTTCTTAGTGGAGCCTAACGGTTGACTGTAATTAATGAATATTAAAAATACGTGAACCTTGATTTAGGGTCGGTAGAGATTCTGTGTATTGGTATCGCGAATGAAAGACTCAAACTGGCTTAAATGCGTCAAGATGGTTTGGCGAGAGAGTTCATGATGTTCGCTAAGTACGTTAATTAGCTTTTTCAAAGCCTTACGATCTTGTTTATTGAGATTTGCTGTCTCTTTGAGTTGTGCGAAAAATTCAATTTGACTTGAAGTGTCGTTAAAGTCACCGAGCTTGTCTTGCAATAGTTTTAGTTGTTTCACGTTGTTTTTGTGCTGTTGGGAAGGATAGAGCGTGGAAAATCCTTCTAACAAATAACGCAGCGCTTTGCACTTTATCCGCATCGAATGAATCACACTGTCACGACTTTTGTCCGAGATCTTGCGTCGTGCTTTATCAACTTTTTTAAATTGATCGGAGATTTTTTGGCTTGCGAAGAGTAACGCAGGTACGTTGCTATCCACTCGTTCGTGTTGCGTACTTCGCAGCAGACTATTCCTGACCAAAGTGCAGTGCGTTGTGTATTCTTCTGTAGCTAGCCAACGCGTAACTTTTGCCTGTTCGTAAGCACGTTCGGCTTCGATAAAGCCAAAAAGCTGCTCAAGAGACGATTTGTGGTTTGGGAGCATTTCAATGTATTGTTTTTTGCCCAAGATAAATACGTCCAAATCACGCAGCTTATTTGTTTTCTTCATCATTATTTTTAAATGAGGTTTCAAAATACTCAGTTCAAAAGGAGGTATCAGTTCGCGAAGTAGTACGCATAGTGAGCGTATGCGCCTTAGTGTGACGCGATACTGGTGTGTATATTCAGGATCCAAGTCTTCGATGATTCCCAGCTCCAGAGAGCGTGCATAATCAAATTCACTAAGGAAGAAGTAGGGCACTACGAAGTCGAGTTCGGAATCAGTATGTAGCGGTAATTGAAATGATGACTTTCGAAACATGATGAGCGCTTATTTGTCCCCTGCAGTACGAGTTAAGTTTATACCCATACTGCCAATTTGTGCGACTTGTCGATTCCTCATTGACATGAAGTGAGGAAGCAAAGTAAACGAGAGCAAAGCATGCTGATGTTCTTGTGAGCAAAATGATCGCCCTTTGTTCGTTTGAGTTGGCTTTTTAACCATTTGAATAAAAAAGACTAATTTTTTGTTGACCAGATAAATTAATCCGTTAAAGTACGCCTCGTTCTCACGGCAAAGGCCGCTGAGACAGATGGTGTCTAACCCATCGCATGATTGCGTTGCCCTGGTGGTGGAATTGGTAGACACAAGGGATTTAAAATCCCTCGGCGTTCGCGCTGTGCCGGTTCAAGTCCGGCCCGGGGCACCATCAAAATCTTTGGTGACAGAGATACAAAATCAGAAAGGCGCCTTGGCAGAGTGGCTATGCAGCGGATTGCAAATCCGTGGACCTCGGTTCGACTCCGGGAGGCGCCTCCACTATTTCTAAAAACCGGCCTTGTGCCGGTTTTTTACTATCTGGTATTGTCAAACTATTCTAATACACATTTATTATTGAATAATTAATTTTTGTACAAATACCAACCTCAATTATCAGTTAATCACTCTTTAACAGGTTTTCCTGAATTGCTATCTATAGCGTTATATTATCAATGTGATTTTAGTTCAATATTGAAAATAAAGTTGTGCATATATCCTGCTTGTTTCTCTATATGTCTCTAGTTGATATTGCACTGTATCGCTCAGTCTGTCTTTTAATCGAGTATAAAACTAGGTGAGCAAAAAACTTTCACCAATTTAATTTAACATAAATTTAACAATTAAAGATGGATAATATTACTCATGAGTTGTTGAGGTATATTATTAGAATGACTCGCTATTAAGTTAATGAATTTAAAGGTTATAACTTTATGCGATGAAATTGAGATTGTTTTAGTTAAATTTATAATTGTTTGATTTTTAATGATTTAAATTGGCTGTAGTGCAAGTGATTTATTAAAGTCATTGTTGAATACAAAGGCTGTTCATATAAAACAATCATAAGATTATTTTAAGTAACTGACAAAAATGGATAAATTTATTATTACACAAACTTAACCTAAATTACTTATCACTCTGGTTGAATTTTGACCGGTTGCTTTGCTATGATTCCGGCTCTTATATTTTTGGTGGTTATCCTTTTATAACCATGTTGATGTATATAGGAACATATTTGGCTTTATAGGCTAGGGCATTTTATTTCCTAAAATTTATATTATTTTACCCTACCATTTCTGCTTATATTGGCGGGAAGGTGAACTCGTTATTAAATTAAAATTAGGTGAAGCAGTGATAAAAAATATTAAAATAAATAGAACAATCCTAAATAAAGGGTTGTCATTTTTATTAGTAATATTCGCTTGTTTACAGAGCATCCATTACGCCAGTGCAGCAGGAAGTACGACGGGACAGCAAAATACATTGGTTATCCTGCTGAACTTCAAAGAAAACCCAAATGAGCAGCCATTAACTTTGTCAGAAGCAAATAATCTAATCTTTGGTACAGTCAATGACTTCTACCGTGAAAGCTCTTTTGATCAAATGTGGCTGTCTGGGAAAGTCGTGGGTTGGTTTAATCTACCGTTGTCTAATCAGGTTTGTGACTTTACCGCTGTTCAAGATGCAGCGGATCAAGAAGCCATCGCAGCGGGAGTGAAGCTTGAAGAGTACGATCGTATTGTTTACTTGATGACAAAAACGGCATGTGGTGTCGCTGGATCCGCAACTATTGATGGCATGCCTTCACGCGCGCACATCAATGGTGATTTTTCTCCGATGAATATCGCTCATGAGCTTGGACATAACTTTGGTTTGCATCACTCTCGTGCTCTTGATTGTGGCGAGCATACGCTTTCAGACAACTGTACGTTGCGTGAATACGGTGATACCTATGATGTAATGGGTGGTCCAGACATCGGCTATTTGAATACTTTCCAGCGCGAGCGACTAGGATGGCTAGAGGGAGAGCACGCTTCAAAGACACTGGAAGTTACTCAAAATGGTACATACTCCATCGCGAATTACGAGACGACTAGTGCTCAGCCAGTTACGATAAAAGTACCTCGTGGTACTGATCCTTCTACAGGTGCAAAAAAATGGTTTTACATTGAATACCGCCAGTCTATTGGGTTTGACGACTTTTTAGATGCTCGTTCTTACTCGTTCTATCGTGGGGACGTTACGGATGGCATCATCATTCGAAGCGCTGTAGAAGGCGATGGGCGCAGCAGTAATCTGCTTCACTTTAAAACTGATTCTGAATATCGTGCGGTTTTTGGCCGAAATGACTGGTTTGACCCATCTATGCCGGTCGGTGGTAGCTATACTGACCCAGACTCAGGTGTAACATTGAGTTTGGTGAGTGCAGCGAACGGCATCGCCGAAGTAAGCGTTGTCTTTGACGACTCTGACAACGGTAATATCGGGACTTGTACTGTTAATGCTCCATCAGTGACTGCGAAAGCTGCAACAAGCCACTCGGTTGCAGCCGGCGATGAGGTTCAATATCAGGCCACTATTACTAACAAAGATAGTGCAGATTGTTCAGCGAGCAGTTTTTCTGTGAACGCGTCAGTGCCAACTGGTTGGAAAGCAAGCAGCAATGCAATCACGCTAGCAGCAGGTGGAACCGGACAAGTAATGATATCAGTCGTATCTTCGGTTGACGCTAGTGATAAAGACTATGCTTTGAAGATGATCGTGACGCACGGAGAAGACTCAAGTCTGCAAACCGCAGCATCCGTGAATTACTCTGTAACCAATGAAATCTCGCCATCACCAGAGCTCGTTGCTGTTGATGATCAGGTGACTATGTCTTCGAAACAGTCGGTGATTATCGATGTGATGGCAAACGATGTTGTTGGAGAGCAAAACTCTGCAAGCGTGGTTTCTTTTACTAGACCAAGTAAGGGGCGACTAGAGCTGTTATCAGATGGCACCCTGCGTTACACACCTGAGAAGAAATTCAAAAATAATGACAGCTTTACCTATACCATAGGTGATGGTCAAAGCAGCTCGACCGCTCAGGTCTCAGTGAAGTTAGAGTCCTCAGCTGGTGGCGATTCTGGCAACTCTGGTAACAATGGGAAAGGTAAGAATAAATAGAACGATATAGTTCGAAAGAAAACGCCTGACGAGTTAACGTCAGGCGTTGTTTTATTAAGTTGTAAGTAGACCTTATTCAGGGCAGTTAACAGGCTCTGGACAAGTTGGACATAGCGTACATTCTGCAGACGCTGTTATCGCTTCTACGACAACATTACCGAAGATAGTTTCACCACTCGCATCCACAGTATCTGTAAACGCTCTGACTTCTTCACCCGGTAATGGAAGGCCTTCACCATCTCCTGGGATTGGCTCGTAGTTACCAGTAAAGTCGTAACACTCAGCAGGCGCAAGCATACCAACCTGGATTGGATTCGAGTCTTTGTTGTCGATTACGACAATGCCGTCAATGGTGACATCGGAGGTATTACATACACTACCACTGTAATTGACTTGAAGACCGTATTCATTAATACCAGTATCCTCAAATCGATTCACGACGACGACACTACAGTCTTTCTCTAGAGACAATGAACCAGGGATGTTTTGGCTTGGGCATTCCCAATCTGCGTTGTCAGAAACCGCAACACCACCACCAGTTTCAAGTGCTGCGCTTACTTCTGCATAGTTAGTGATACCGTTTTGGTCAATAATAAACGAACCATTAAACTCTTGCGTTTGTCCAACGGCGAGCATCGCTAAATTGAACACATGGTCACCAGCAGCCATATCGTTGTCAACGGCTGTAGTGTCTGTTGCCACAACATCATACAATGCAAAGTCACCGGTGTTTTCTACAGTGAGTTTATAGTTGTATTTCAAAGTGTTACCATTGACAACATCACCAAATGTACAAGTTTTAGTGATTTTAATGTCTGGTACGCCTGGTGTGTAACAGAATGAAATATGACTTAAGCCATAGTATCTACCATTTTTCCCTACAGGTGAATGCAGCAAGGCATCATCTTGATACAATAATCCATCTGTGAAGTAGTTATATAGGTTTCCGTCAGGACCACCTTTTACGAAGATAGCTTGCATAATCACAGGGCTATCACCTTGATCCCAACTGAAGGTTTTTGCCCCAGGTTGTTGATCAATAACCACTTCAAGCATGCCATCACCGAAAGTGCCGTCTGTAACTGGCTCAAGCTTGTATTCTATCAAACCATCGATCCCTGGAAGTAATTGTTGACAGGTGTTATTCCCTTCAACAAATATTGGTTGCACGCCTCGGCTTGAAGGGTCGCCAGCGGATGCGTAAACAATTTGAGAGCTCAGCACTAAGCTAACCGCTATGACCCAAGTAAACAGCTTAAACATGCTGCTGATATTGATCGCTGTAAGTATATTCTGGCTACATAAAGTGGAACAACGGTAACTCTTATTGCCCCACCAAGAGTTAAATATGGTTTTCATAAAACCTCCTTGTGTAAGTGGGCTCGCTACGTCCTTGAGCCCACATACGTGATAGTTTTCTCACAGAGTTAAACTGCGTCGGTTGACTAGCATAGAGTGTTCCATATTTAACCTTTTGTATTTGTTGGTTATTTTTTATTTTTGTACAGAGGGGTGAACAGTTTGTTTATATTTTCATAAATGGTTGAGCTAAAACTTATTCGCTAAACTACTGAATATGTTTTAGTTAAATGAGTATTCAATTAGATGTGTAAAGGATGTAACACTATGCAAACAGGTGTTACACATCACCTTCACATTAGTTGGAACAGGTGAGTAAGCGTCTATTTCATATTCATAGTGGACAGTTTCAATACCGTCGTTTTTGTGCACCTGTCACAGGTGTAAACAATAAAGTGTCAATCTGTAACATTATCCTAGAACACGTATATATCTTTGTTATCGTAGGTTTTTTTGTCTCTTTTGTTTTCTTTCTCTTTCTTTAAAATTGAACACTCTGTTCATTCTCTTCGCTGTTGAAAATATTTAGTTTAATAAAATCATAACCTTAAGTAGTGGCATGCTCTATGCGTTATACAAGCCGAAACGAAAGTTGTATCTCGCTTTCACTCTTTCTTAAAAGGCAATTAATGACATAGGGACCTTCGTCTAGCTTTAGAAGCGTTCTAAGGAGTAGGTTATGAATTCTTGTAAGTCAGGTATCTGGCATACGATGAAGAGCTTTCTTTATGCAATATTTACAAGTTTGCTAATAGGTAGCTCTGCATTTGCAACACCAACAGATGGCGTATTTGAGTTAGAAGCAAATGCTAATGCGATAGATGACTCTGGAGTGGGAGCTCCAGATGACTGGTCAACGCCGCCAAACAGTGGTGGAGCATTAGTATTTAGCTTTGAGAATGACACGGCAACACCGGATACAATCTTTACTGGTGGTAATAAAGACATCAAAGACATACCAGAACTCGGTTGGAAGACTGGGACGGTACTTGATAAAGGGGATATTCTTCATGCGTATGCAGCGGCATACAACATTAATAATGACCTAGTACTCACCTTTGGTGCAGACCGCTTTGGTAACAGCGGTGATGCCTTCTTAGGTTTTTGGTTTTATCAAGACTCAGTCAGTACAAACCCAGACGGTACATTCACTGGTCAACATATTGCTGGCGACCTTTTGATTCAGGTGAATTATTTGCAAGGGGCAAATGAGGGGCCAGAAATTTTGGTTCTTGAATGGGACACAACTTGTGCGAAAGCTGATAACAATAATCCACAAGATGGTCAGTGTGCTGCGACAAACTTACGTTTGAAAGTTAAGACAAATGCACTGTGTTCACCGGGCGCGCAAGATGTGTGTGCTTCAACCAATACAACTGACTCACCTGCACCATGGGCGTATACGCCAAAAAGTGGTGTCGAAAATGTCTTCCCTCCAGAAACCTTCTTTGAAGGTGGTGTAAACCTTACTGAACTTCTACAAACAGACACCTGTTTTAGCTCATTTGCAGCCGAAACAAGAGCATCAAGCAGTATTACCGCTCAGTTGAAAGACTTCGTGGTTGGTGACTTTGAGTTGTGTAGTGTTGATATCACCAAAACATGTAATCAAGCGGTCGTGAATGATACAGAAGATGGTTACGTTTACTCATACAGCGGCGACGTGATTAATGATGGTGTTGGTACGCTATACGATGTTGTTGTAGAGGATTTAGAAGCAGGTACTACACATAGCTTAGGTGCCATTGCTTCAGGTGACAGTGCTTCATACAGCGGCAGTTTTGAAAGTACAAATAACGGTCTAACTAATACAGTAAGAGTCACAGCAGCTGCGACTCCGGGTGGTCAAGCGACCATTACTGATACAGCAAGTGATCCATGTGAGTCATTGAGCTTGTCTCCAATGATTAGTGTAACGAAATCATGTGAAAGCGGCTTCAAACTTACTGAAAACGGTATCATTGCAGAAGTGAGCTTCTCGGGAATGGTATGTAACACAACGCCTGGACTTACTTTAGTGAATGTTTCTGTTGTGGATGACTCAGGTACGCCTGAGGATACTTCTGATGACGTGAAAGTGGTAGATAATATCGAACTCGCTTCGGATCAATGTCAGTCTTATACTGGTAGCTATATCCCAACGGCATTTAGCAATGCAGAAACACAATCTTTCCGTGATACTGTGACAGCGGTTGGTTTCTTGAAAATCGATAATACTCAAGCGACGAATACAGCTTCTGCAGACTGTGACATTTGTCCTGCACCAAGCAACTAATTGACGTCTTGTGAATAAAAAGCCTGGAGTATTCTCCAGGCTTTTTCATATTGAATTGCGTGATTTAGTTCGGTTTCCCTTTACCGTTTCCACCACCATTCCCACCAGAACTCGATTGTAAGGTGATGCTAATCGTCGCGGTTGAAGAAGATTGACCGTCACTGATCGTATAAGTAAATGAATCATTATTCTTAAACTTCTTCGAAGGTATGTATTCAATGGAGCCATCGCTCAGTACACGGGCGCTGCCTTTGTTTGGCTTAGCGACCGTAATTGCAAGAGAAGTCGATTGTTCAAATGAGTCATTATTTAACTGTTGGATGCGAACGACGGATTTATCACTGATCGTTACGCTAT
Organism: Vibrio sp. Y58_MX_L22; assembly: GCF_024181865.1. Lineage (NCBI taxonomy): Bacteria > Pseudomonadati > Pseudomonadota > Gammaproteobacteria > Vibrionales > Vibrionaceae > Vibrio > Vibrio sp. Y58_MX_L22. Next base: position 163,645 of record NZ_JAMZAN010000002.1, on the reverse strand, counting down.
CATTCACCGCTTCAAGTGGTGACGTTGACTCAGATAACACTGTGTAAGGTAGCTCGGTTTTGGCTGATTGTTCATTTTCAGCATCTATAACGTCAACGGCTATGCTGTAAGAGTTCGGTTGAGCATCGCTGTTTGACGTAACCATGACCGTCGTTTCTGCACTCATGCCGGAAGGAACCGTCAAGGCACTTGCGTCATAATTCCATCCGTCAGGAACGCTTAAAGCTGTTGTATAGGTCGCGTCTGCACATTCTGTATTGTTCTGGTTCGTCACTTTTAGATTATACGCTAATGTTTCTCCGGCATTAGCATCAGAACCTGAAAGTGGGGTTAGAGAGAGTAGAGGCGATGTCGCAACGCATTGCCCTGATTCACCACCAAATATGACACTGACCTGTGCGTTTTGACCATTAGCACTTTCCAAAGTAATCGACACGCCTGTTTTTGGATCGGTGAATGTTCCACCGATTGGAAGAGCGGGGTCTTCCCAGTCATTACTCCCAAATAATTGTCTGAAAGTGGAGTCAGGCTTCATGTGTAGCAAGCGGCTACTTTTAAGATCACCGTCTGTCGCTAGGCGCACAACCACACCTTCTGTCACATCTTGGCGGTATACGATGTACGAACGGTCACGTAAAAAGCTGTCGTAGCCAAGAGCTTGTCGATATTCAACGTAAAACCATTGGCGCTGGCCTGTAATTGGATCGGTACCTCTTGGGATTTTTAAAACTTTTGATGAAGTACTTTCAAAGTCTTCATAGGCATCAATAGAGTAAACACCATCACTAGAAATGATTTGAGCAGGGGAGGTCTGCCACCCTAAGTTTTCCAGTTGGAAGGCGCTAAAGTAACCCATATCGTAGTTACCCATCGTATCGTAGCTATCACCGTACTCTATGACACGGCAATCACCAGCCAACGTACCGTCTTTACAGTCGAGTGCGGAAGCGTGATGCAATCCAAAATTATGTCCTAATTCATGGGCGATAACTCGAGGCTCGAAAACCGCATTTATTGACGCTCTAGAGGGAGTTAATCCTTGACTACCAGAGCCTTCTGATGCACATCCAGTTTTGGTTGTTAAGTAGATAAAACGGTCATAGTTTGATAGTTGATATCCCGCAGTTTCAGCCATTTTGTTGGCTTCCGCAGCTACAGCATCATCATCGCAAATTTGGTTTGATATCGGCAAGGTGAATGTTCCAGCAACATCACCAGTTAGCCAAAGTTGCCCCTGGGACATTTGCGAATAGAAGTCGCTAACGGTATTAAAAACAACATGATGGGCGTCTTCTTTAGAGATCGGGATCTCTTGAGGGTTTTCTTGGAAATTGACGAGTACAACTAATGTTTTTTGTTCACCACTAGCCACTTGCTCAACATAAGCCTCTGATGAAAAAGAATATGCTGACACGAGGGTTACAAAGCCAAGAGCTAGCAAGCGTAAATTTGACGCAACAAAACCCAATTGAGGGAGGATGACCTTCTTCAATTTATATACCTACTTAATATTTTGATATTAAATGAAATTACAAATTCATAATGTTTTAAATAAAATAAATAACGAGCTCTACCCAAATAGAACCAGTAATTATCAAATGTGCATTATGTTTTATAAAGTTTGTTTTATATTTGTGTGTGTTTATTACTTTTAAACACGAGGCGAGATATTATCAGAAGGGGTGGTTAAAATTCAACCATGCATTTCGGTTTTTATAAGTCCATGAATTATAATGTTTAACTAATTTTTACTGGTGGTTTTTATAAAAATAATAAGAGACAATATTGTATGCAACAAAAGTAGTTACAAAGACAGTAGTAATATTACACCGTGTAGTATGCAACACTCTTAATTGTTTGTTATTTCTTTTGCTTTATATATAAATTACTTATTAAAAATAAGACGCTATCAATTCCATAGAGAAAATTGTCAAATTAAAGAAATATTAATTTCAAAAAACAAGAGACTTATTATATCTGGATATAGGCAACGCCATTTTTGCCATTTTTCTTTATCTCATACATTGCATGATCGGCTTTTTGATAAACTTCATTAAACTGTTGTTTTCCTTTATCAAATAGACAAACACCGATGCTCATTCCAATCGTTACTTTATTTAAGTCCTGATTTATCACAGGAATGATGGAACTTAAGAGTCGATCACAAAGTTGAGATATTTCTTCTTGATTTGAATAAGAGCTTAAAACGACAAACTCATCTCCTCCTATGCGTCCGACTTGAGACTTGCTTGGCGCAAGCTCTGTTAAGCTATTGGCTATATTAATGAGGAGAGTATCACCAGTATGATGACCTAGCTGGTCGTTAACTGCTTTAAAATTATCTATATCAACAAACACTAAGGCAGACTGCTGAGACGGCTTGGTTTGAGGTTGATGATTAAAGTTTTCCTCAATTGCTTTTCTATTTAACAGTCCGGTCAATGGATCACTCGAAGCTAACTTAGCCAGTTGCTGCTCATATCGCTTTTCTTTTGTAATATCGATATGAGTGCCCATCATGCGCAGTGGTTCGCCATCAGAACCATACTCGACGATGCGCCCTCGATCGTAGACCCAACTATCACTGCCGTCTTTATGAATCATGCGATGAACTACCTCATAAAGGTCGGTTTTGCCAGCTAGGTGATCTTCAAATGCACCCACCGCAAGATCATAATCTTCAGGGTGGAGATTGTTTTTCCACGTTTCAACCGTCGCGGTTAACTCATGGGGCTGATAACCTAGCATTTTTCCCCACTGCATATTGAATATCGTCAAAGTACCTGAAGGAATATGCTGCTCCCACAAACACAGTCCATTACTGTCGAGTGCAGCATTCAACTTTTCTTGTAGTCGCGCATTCTTCCGCTTCAGCTCTTCATTTTCTTTTTCTAAGCAGGCAATTCGAGTTAGATATTCTTCCATTTTGCGCATAATTTACGTCGTTTTCGGAGCGACAATATACGAAAAATACTTTGCAATTTCTATGATTGAGCTTGGAGATATAAATATTGAATATGCGGTAAATAATAAAGAATCGGTGATGTTACTTAAGAGCAGTAAAGTAAATGCTTGGAAAACAAAGAAGGAAATAGGGGGTAAGCGAGGGGCTCTCCTGGTGCAAAGTCTTAAATGGAGGCCTTTGCACCGGGACTACTGAGGGTTAGCGGTTTAGTGCACCACAACGCTCAGGTTGGTATGTGATATCGACAATTTCAATTGTCTTCACTTGATTATTTGGCATTGGCCAGTCAAGTTTTTGGCCGACAGACAAACCGATCAGTGCGCTGCCTACGGGTGCAAAAATAGAGATATCATCACTGCTTTTCAGTTCAGAAGGGTAAACCAGTGTCTTTGTCATGGTTCTATCTTCACCTGAAAATTTAAACTCTACAGTCGAGTTCATCGTGACCACGTTATCTGGCATTTGTTCTGGCTCAAGAACTGTTGCTCGGTCGAGCTCTGCTTCTAATTCCACAAGCTCCGCTGCGATGTTTGGCATTTTATCCAACAAAGCCGTGATTCGGTTCATATCTAAGCTTGAGATGTAGATAGAATTGTTTTCTGACATTTTATGACTCCCAAATAAAAGGCCGCCTCACAAAAATGGGACGGCACTCTATATGTCAATTACGGTATCAATCATATGGACGCTATTCCATATGAACTAAACCCGATTTTAGTCTTTATAGTGCGACTTAGCTAGTAAAAAATTTTTGTTATGAAGCTTGATTTTTCTAAATCTTTCAATCACTTCAGATATTGTTCTCTGATCACCTTGAAACGGTGAAGTCAAGTGAGTGCGTCGTTTAGAAGCAAAGCAGGATTTATCGTAGGTGTGCTCGGTTTCGATGGTCAGCCTAACTTCATAAAAGCAAAACGGTATAGTCCGTTGCTAGCATGGCTTCGGTTATCTCAGTTTGTTAAAACTACCAATATCCGTTAATAAATTACTTTTTATTTCGCAATAGTCAGATAAATACGTTCATCTACCCCTTTAGGGTAGTTTGAAATTGTAATTGATTTACATCATGTATTAATTTTCTTTCACAATTAACAATGAGCTCAGTGATAAGAACCTAACCCTTAGGAATTATAATGAGCAAGTTGAAGCTAGTAGTCATCGGTAACGGTATGGTAGGGCACCGTTATATTGAAGACTTAGTCGAGAAAGCTGATATGTCTAATATGGACATTACGGTTTTCTGTGAAGAACCTCGTGTCGCATACGACCGTGTGCACCTTTCCTCTTACTTTTCTCACCATACTGCAGATGAACTTTCTTTAGTAAAAGAAGGCTTCTACGAGAAACACGGTATTAACATGCTGATCGGCGAACGCGCGATTAACATCAACCGTGAAAACCGCATTGTTTACTCAAGCACTGGTCGCGAAGTTCAATACGACAAGCTGATTCTTGCTGCTGGCTCATTCCCATTTGTTCCACCTATCAAAGGTCACGAAAGCAAAGACTGTTTTGTTTACCGTACTATCGAAGATCTTAAAGCGATCGAAGCGTGTGCGAAGAAGAGCAAATCAGGCGTTGTTGTCGGTGGTGGTCTGCTAGGTCTTGAAGCAGCAGGCGCATTGAAAGCACTGGGTGTAGAAACGCACGTTGTTGAGTTCGCGCCAAAACTAATGGCTGAGCAACTTGACCTGGCTGGTGGTAACCAACTTCGTCAAAAGATCGAGCGTATGGGCGTGAACGTTCACACCAGCAAAAACACGCTTGAGATTGCGGCAGAAGGCACAAACGCACGCAACGTTATGCGTTTTGCTGACGGTTCAGAGCTAGAAACAGACTTCATCGTATTCTCTGCAGGTATTCGCCCACAAGACAAACTAGCACGCCAAATGGAGCTAGAAGTGGCACCTCGTGGCGGTGTTGCTATTAACGATCACTGTCAGACTTCTGATGAGAACATCTACGCTATCGGTGAGTGTGCGTCTTGGAACGAAATGTTCTACGGCCTTGTTGCTCCTGGCTACAAGATGGCGACAGTTGCTGTTGATCACCTACTAGGTAACACAGAAAGCAAATTCGAAGGCGCTGACATGTCTGCGAAGCTGAAACTTCTAGGTGTAAAAGTAGGTTCAATCGGTGACGCGAACGGTCGTACTGAAGGTTGTAAGAGTTACGTTTACCAGAACGAAGAACAAGAAGTCTACAAACGTCTTATCGTTTCTAAAGACAACAAGAAACTGCTTGGCGCGGTTATGGTTGGCGATACGTCTGACTACGGCGACCTGCTTCAACTTATGTTGAACGAAATCGACCTACCAGAACACCCAGATGCGTTGATCCTTCCTGCACACGCAGGCGCTGAGAAACCAGCACTAGGTGCAGATGCTCTACCAGAAAGTGCAGTGATCTGCTCTTGTTTCGACGTAACCAAAGGCAAGATCGCACAAGCGGTTGCTGATGGTCACCACACATTGGGCGACATCAAAGCCGTGACGGGCGCGGGTACAGGCTGTGGTGGTTGTATTCCTCTAGTGACGTCTGTTCTAAATGCTGAGCTTGCTAAATCTGGTATCGAAGTGAAGAACGACGTGTGTGAGCACTTTGCATACTCACGCCAAGAGCTGTTCCACCTAATCCGTATTGAAGAGATCAAAACGTTTGATGAGCTTCTAGAGAAATACGGTAAAGGTTACGGCTGTGAAGTTTGTAAACCACTGGCTGGTTCTATCTTGGCTTCTTGCTGGGGTGAGCACATCCTTAAGCCACAACTGGTTAAGCTGCACGACACGAACGATAACTTCCTAGGTAACATCCAAAAAGACGGTACTTACTCTGTTATCCCACGTATGGCGGGTGGTGAAGTAACACCTCAAGCATTGGGTGCGCTAGCGAACGTTGCTGCAGAATACAACCTATACACCAAAGTAACCGGTGCTCAACGTATTGGTCTGTTCGGTGCTCAAAAAGACGATCTTCCAGAGATCTGGCGCAAGCTTATCGATGCTGGCTTCGAAACAGGTCAAGCGTACGCAAAAGCACTTCGTATGGCCAAGACATGTGTGGGCTCTACTTGGTGTCGTTACGGCGTTCAAGATTCTGTTGGTCTGGGTTCTTACATCGAGAACCGTTACAAAGGCATTCGTACACCTCATAAGATGAAGTTCGGTGTTTCTGGCTGTACTCGTGAGTGTGCGGAAGCACAAGGTAAAGACCTTGGTATTATCGCGACTGACGCAGGTTGGAACATGTACGTATGTGGTAACGGTGGTATGAAACCTCGTCACGCAGACCTACTTGCAAGTGACCTAGATAAAGAAACACTAATCAAGTACATCGACCGCTTCATGATGTTCTACATCCGTACTGCTGCGCCACTACAACGCACATCAGTTTGGATGGAAAACATGGAAGGTGGCGTTGACTACCTACGCGAAGTGATTGTTGAAGACAAACTTGGCATCAACACTCAACTAGAAGCTGATGTAGCGAAGCTTGTAGACGAGTACGAGTGTGAGTGGACTGCGACCATCAACGACGAATCACAACTGACTCGTTTCGCGCACTTCATCAACTCTGACAAGCGCGATGAAAACGTTGTGTTTGTACAAGAGCGTGAACAGCACCGCCCTGCAACCTTCACGGAAAAACATCCTGAAGCGAAAGGCGACATCCTACACGTAGCGATCACTGAAGCATAAGGGAAGGTTGATTATGTCATTTGAAAAGATTTGCCAAATCAGCGACATCGTACCGGGCACAGGTGTTTGTGCACTGGTTGATGGTCAGCAAGTTGCGGTATTCCGCCCAACACAAGCAGAAGAAGTGCTGGCGATCAGCAACACAGACCCGTTCTTCCAATCAAACGTGCTTTCTCGCGGTTTGATCTGTGAGCACCAAGGCGAGCTTTGGGTGGCTAGCCCACTTAAGAAGCAACGCTTTAACCTGACAACAGGTGCGTGCATGGAAGACGAGCGTTTTAGCGTGAAAGCGTACAAAACCCGCGTAACCAACGGCGAAGTAGAAATCTCTGCGTAAGCTTGGTTTTCATTCCCTCCTCTTAGGGGGAGGGAATGAACTGAAACCTAGATTCAATAGACAAAGGCTTTCCAAGCATCATCTCAGGGGAACAGGGAAGCGAGGTGTTGTAGACAGCGTTCAGGTGTCAACGGGAAGCCTTTCTCTATTCAATCTTTAACTTTTTAACTTTCAATTTTGGATAAGGACACATTCATGTCTACTGATTTTAAGCCTGCAGAATTCGTGCAAACCATGATCAATGTTGGTGAAGCGAAAACCAATACAAGCACGCGAGACCTTCTGCTTCGCGGTACGATGGCTGGCGTTATTCTTTCGCTTGCGGTGGTGGTTGCTATTACCGCGATTGTACAAACGGGTATCGGTCTTGTAGGAGCACTTGTTTTCCCCGTTGGTTTCGTAATTCTAAGTGTGATGGGGTATGACCTAGTAACCGGTGTTTTTGGTCTAGCGCCTCTGGCTAAGTTTGCTAACCGTCCGGGCATCACTTGGGGTCGTATCTTCCGTTGTTGGGGTCTTGTAGGCTTGGGTAACCTTATTGGTTCTCTGATCGTTGCTTACCTAGTGGCTATCTCTCTAACAGGTAACTTCTCTCTAGAACTGAACGCAGTAGCGAAGAAATTTGTGGCTGTTTCTACCGCGCGTAGCCTTGGTTTTGAAAACATGGGTATGGACGGATGGATCACGTGTTTCGTACGCGGCATCTTCTGTAACCTAATGGTATGTCTAGGCGTTATCGGCAACATGACAGCACGTTCAGTATCTGGTCGCGTAGCAATGATGTGGTTCCCAATCTTCATCTTCTTCGCTCTAGTATTCGAGCACACAGTAGTAAACATGTTCCTATTCCCACTAGGTATGATTCTAGGTGCGGATTTTGGTATCGCGACTTGGTTGAACTTCAACCTTATCCCAACCATCCTAGGTAACATTGTTGGTGGTCTAGTAATGACTTGTATTCCACTGTACCTAACTCACGCAAAAACAGCGCCTTCTATCAACGTAGTTGAAGAAGAAGTAAAAACAGAGCCTGCAATCGCAAAATAAACCGCTTTTATCTGGCCCTACCTATGGTAGGTAGGGCTGTTCAACTCATTTAACTTTCGATAAGTATTGTATTGATTTAGCTATAAAAAGTAATAACTCCTTGGAGTGATTTTAACCTTGAGTTAATGACTTGAGTGTTACTTTTTATGTCCAAATTTTCGATAGGCGTTGATATGACAACTGTTAACTCATCTTTAAACAGCGGCTTTGTTTCTCTTGTTGGTGCAGGTCCTGGTGACCCTGATTTACTCACAGTAAAAGGCTTAAAAGCCATTCAAGCGGCTGAAGTTGTGGTGTACGACCGATTGGTATCAAAAGAGATTCTTGAGTTGGCGCATGCATCAGCAGAGATGATTTATGTTGGGAAAAAGCTCGATTTTCACTGCGTGCCTCAAGATCAAATCAACCAAATCTTGGTGCAAAAAGCGCAAGAAGGTAAACGCGTTGTACGTCTAAAAGGCGGCGATTCATTTATCTTTGGTCGTGGCGGTGAAGAGCTAGAAGAGCTAGCAGAATTCGGCATCAAATACGAAGTGGTTCCGGGTATCACAGCTGCTGCGGGTGCAACGGCTTACGCAGGTATTCCATTAACGCATCGTGACCACGCGCAAAGCGTTCAGTTCATTACTGGTCACGTACAAAAAGATGGCCGTGAGATTGAATGGCATTCACTAGCGCAATCCAACAACACACTTGTGTTCTATATGGGGTTGAAGCAAAGCGGCCATATTATGGATAAGCTGATCACTCATGGGTTAGATCCTGAGATGTCATGCGCCATTATTGAAAACGGTACGCGCCCAGAGCAGCGCGTGTTCCAAGGAAATTTGAACGAGCTATCGATCATGGCAGAGCAAGCCGTGAGCCCAGCATTGATTGTGGTTGGCAGCGTGACTCAACTTCACAACAAGTTGGATTGGTTCGCAACGTAATACTGCCCAGAAGTGACTATATTTTACAGGGGCTTTGTTGCCTCTGCATTTCTTGCTTACGCATAGGCATTTGATCAATGAGGTTGTTGATAAACGGCCAGTCTGTTTCTGCGCCCCAGCGGTGTTTTTCTAGACCATCTTTACCAAGCAAAATAGCGGTATGAGAGCCTTTTTCGACCTCATAAAGACGAGCTAGCATTTTTAGGTCGAACTCTTCTTTAAGCCAAGCAGGAAAAGTATAACCTTGTTCTGTAATGACCAGCGTGACGACATCTCTGTCTTCCAACTCACACTCATTCATAAGTGTTTCTAGCAAGAATTGTTTGACGTATTCATCATTTTCTGGCGCAAAGTAGAGCACACTTCTATGTGGCCAGTATTTGGAGTGCGCTGGATAACCAAATGCTGTCGATGACAAGATACAAGAAAGCAGTATCACTAGTAACTTTCCGCCCATGACAGTTCCCCTAGAAACCCAAATAACTTTTTATACGTTAAGTTTAGTGGAATTGGCTCATTGTGCTTTTTCCAAAACTGGCATAGGGTAGGCAGCAAATAAATTGAGCGTAGAAATAGATGAGTTCGGAAAGCAAACAAAAAATCGCCATTTTGGTTGATGTACAGAATGTGTATTACACCTGTCGCGAAGCGTATCGAAGCAATTTTGATTACAACCAGTTTTGGTATGTTGCCACACAAGGGAAAGAGGTGGTAAGTGCTCGTGCTTATGCAATTGCGAGCAATGATCCCAAGCAACGTCAGTTCCACCATATTCTTCGTGGTGTTGGATTTGAGGTGATGCTTAAACCCTACATCCAGCGTCGTGATGGCAGCTCGAAAGGCGATTGGGATGTGGGTATTACTCTCGATGCAATTGAAATTGCTCCCGAAGTTGAGGAAGTGATTCTAGTTTCGGGAGATGGAGACTTTAGTCTGCTAGTAGAGAGAATTCAGCAGCGCTTCAATAACACGGTGACCGTTTATGGTGTACCTAAGCTAACATCCCAAACTCTGATTGATTGTGCCGACAATTTTGTCGCGATTGATGACGATTTCTTGCTGTAGTAATAGTGCAATAAAGAAAGGCGAGTCACTCAGGCTGTACGAAACGTACAATGACTCGCCTCTAATTTATCGTTGATTTGGCTAGTTACGAAGGAATGATCATTTGCCCTAGCAAGTAACCCAAGCAACACGCACCAATCACGCCGATTAAGCCCACAGACATGAATGAGTGGTTGAAGTACCACTTACCAATCTTAGTTGTGCCCGAGGTATCGAAGTTCACAGTCGCGATATCTGAAGGGTAGTTTGGAATAAAGAAGTAGCCGTATACCGCTGGCATCAAGCCGATAAGCAGCGCAGGTTCCAAACCTAAGCCGAGACCAACAGGCAGCATCATGCGAGCCGTTGCAGCTTGAGAGTTCACCACAACCGACACAATGAATAACGCAAGCGCGAATGTCCAAGGATAGTTGGTTACCATCTCTACGATGCCAGATTTAAATTGAGGCATAGCGTACTGGAAGTAGGTATCTGACATCCATGCAATACCGAAGATAGCAATCGCCGCCACCATACCAGATTTAAATACCACCCCATTTGGTACGTCACGCGGGTCAGTTTTGGTCGCAAGCAAAATGATACCGCCGAAGCAGAGCATCATCATTTGAATCACAACTGCCATGCTGATTGGCTTCGAGCCATCTACGATGGTACGAATGTCTGGCCACATCGCGATAACGACGATAACCAAGATAGAAGCAATGAACAGCAATACAGAGTTACGAGCACTTGTTGGTAGTACTTCATCAAGAGACGTTGCAGTTGTGTTGAGGATTTTTTCTCTCCACACAGGATCTTTCAAACGCTCTTGGTATTCTTCATCGTCGTCTAGCTCTTTACCACGCTTTAGGCTGTAAAGTGACATCAACAACGTACCGAATAGCGTTGCAGGTACAGTAACGAGCAGAATTGAGAGCAGAGTGATCTCGTGTTGAATATCAGAGAGTTGCGCCAAGTAGTAAACTACGGCCGCTGAAATTGGTGATGCCGTGATTGCGATTTGAGAGGCGACAGAAGCGGCAGCCATAGGACGCTCTGGACGAATGCCGTTTTTAAGCGCAACGTCGCCAATGATTGGCATGATAGAGTAAACCGCGTGACCTGTACCAAGTAGGAAGGTCATAAAGTAAGTCACGAACGGAGCAATAAGGGTGACGCGTTTTGGGTTCTTACGAAGCACACGCTCGGCAACTTGCAGCATGTATTTCAAACCGCCAGCGGCTTCAAGAATGGAAGCACATGTTACCACCGCTAAAATGATCAACATGACGGTGACAGGAGGAGAGGTTGGCGGCATCTTAAAGATGAATACTTCAATCACCAAGCCAATTCCGGATACGACCCCAAGGCCTATACCACCATAACGTGAGCCGATATACAGCATCACGAGCAAAAATAGAAACTCAAGATACAACATGTGGATTTCCTTATTCAAAACAGAGGGCTACATAGCCAAATTACCTCTTTGTATTGTCTCGATATTCAGAAAGAAAATACTTCATGTTGTTCACAATCCGCTGGATAAGAAACAGCAATATTCAATTATTGGCAATAACTCACGCTACACAGGGAAACTGTTAACACAGTTTTATCAGGGTGTTTTTATGCTGTGTATTTTTGCGATCATGTGAGCGTTAAATGCGAAGAGGTTTAAGAGTTTGTTGCTATTCATCGCATACGTAACCAGACCTTACAGCTTCACAGAACTCGGAAATACATTCATAACTAACCCTAAGAGTGCTTCTTTGTTATGAAAACGCAAAGGATAATAGTTTGCATTGCGATTGGTGCTTGGGTATAAAGGTGTCAGAATGACTACACCAACAATAAGCCATCATGTCTGAGCAATTTTTCCCGCAACTGTTTCAAACTTCGAGTGAGATTACACCTTACCTACACGGTGATATCGGCGAGATAGGGCAAGAAGCTATCCATATCGAAAATGATATCAACCCGATCATCCAAGGCCTTTACCAGCAAATCTCGGAGGCTCATCCGGAAGCGGGAAAAGCATATTGGTTGACAAGAACGTGGGATTTACTTTGTTGGCAGCCAGTTTATGTCGCATTCATCTCTATTTACGGTTACCACACGTTGCCAAACATTCGCGAGATAGCGCAGCACCTCAAACCTTGTTTTGTTTCTGGGTACCGATTCGCCGACGAAGCGCATATACATGGCGAGCCAGAGGCGTTGATAAAAGAGGCGGGGCGTCAAATCCGAGAACTGTTCGACTTCTATCAAAAGGAGATGAGTCAATGGACACGCATTCGTCCTGGCTTCACCCATCAATTGATGTCGGACGGAATCATGGCTTGTTTAATTCGTCTCCAACAGCGCTTTCCGCAAATGACTAACTCGACACTTCAGGAGCATGCGGTCTTGTGGCTAAGCGCAATGGGTTTGGATGTTGATAATAGCCGCTCACTTCATGAGACGGAATCTGATCAGCCGCTAAAGTTAGTAAGAAAAAGTTGTTGTTTAGTCTATAAGTGTGAAGGCAGAAAGCTTTGTGCAGATTGTCCTCGTTTAGAGGAAAATCGACAGCTTATGAGCAAGAAGGTTCTTAATTAACATTTATTTAACTTGTGTAACAGTGCTCGATTTGAGAGTGAGAATAAGTATCATTGCATGCTCTTGTTGACAACAAAAAGATAAATACAATGATGAAAAGGACGTTTTCTTTCAATCTCATCGTACTTGCGATGAGCAGTGGATACGCAGTTAGCTCAATAGCAGCAGAAAATCTTCAACAAACATCGACTCCGAGCGATGAGCAATTGGTTGTTGTAGGCAGTGTGATGCCGAAATCGATCTCCGATATTCCAGGAACGGTTTGGTTTGTTGGCCAAGAAGAGATTGCTCAGCAATATCGTGCGGGGAAGACACTGGGTGATATTCTTTCTGCAACCATCCCTTCTTTAGACGTCGGCACCGGTGGTCGAACTAACTATGGTCAGAACCTTCGCGGTAGAGCAATGTTGGTAATGATTGATGGTGTCTCGTTACAGTCTTCTCGCCCGATTAGTCGTCAGTTAGACGCAATAGACCCATTCAACATCGAGCGAATTGAAGTACTATCTGGTGCAACCTCCATTTATGGGGCAGGCGCTACTGGTGGTGTTATTAACATTATCACCAAGAAAGCGTACTCGGATGACTTGTCGTTTGAATCCTACGTGAGTGGCACTACAGGTTTTAATAGCAGCGATGACTTTGATTACAAACTCGCTCAGTCTATCTCGGGTGGTAATGAGCGAATTACCGCTAGAGGTTCGGTTGTGTACACCGAGACACAAGGTGCATTTGACGCAAATGGCGACATTGTCACCCCAGACATTTCACAGGGCTCTTTGCAGTATAATTCAACGCTCGATGTTATGGGATCGACCGAGATTCAAATCTCCGATGCCAGCAAGTTAAACCTTGTCGCACAATACTATGACAGCCAGCAAGATTCGCCATACGGTTTGTACATTGTTAACAATAAATTTGTTGATGTACGAGAGGGGTTCGATTCCGACCGTGAACATGGTACAGAGCGAGTTCTCTTAAGTGCGAACTACGCTCACGACAGCGTATTCGGTCATCAACTGATAGGCGAGTTATCTTACCGTAGTGAAGACCAAACCTTTACTCCTTATTACCAAAGTGCCTCTCAACAAAAAACAGAAGTTTTTGCTGGGCGCTTAGCGTTAGCTAAAAGCTGGGAGTCATTCAAACTTGTTTATGGTGTCGATGCGTACTTAGACCGTTTTGAAAGTAACCAGGCTCTGTTCGATCCAACCATTGCGAACAGCTCTGGGAACTTAATTAATCGAACCTATGCCGAAGTGGGGCGTTACCCAGATGTTGATGTGGCGTCTTACGCAATGTTTGTCCAAGGGGATTACCAAATCAATCAAGATTGGTCAGTACAAGCAGGCTACCGCTACCAATACATGGACAATAAGATTGATGATTTTGTTGCCTATAGTATACAAAAGAAGATCGCATCGGGTAATGGTGTATCAGCGGATGCGGTACCAGGTGGCAGCACTGACTACTCTGTGAGCTTATTTAATTTGGGCACTATTTATCAGCTTAACGATGAATCTCAGCTTTGGGCGAACTTCTCTCAAGGTTTCGAACTCGCTGATCCTGCAAAGTACTACGGCCAAGGTAGCTACGATGCCGCGGATGCAAATGGTCACTACGCGTTGAACAATAGCATTAATGTATCTGACTCAAAAATGTCGGGCATCAAAACGGACAGCTATGAAATTGGTTACCGATTAGATACGGATACTGTCGCACTGCAAGCGGCGGGTTACTACTCGGTGTCGGATAACTCAATCAAGTATGACAAGAAGACGCTCCTAATCACCAATGTTGATGACGAGCAACGTGTATACGGTGCCGAAGCAAACATTAACTACTGGGTAAACCGTGATATTTTGTTAGGTGCATCAGGTCACTATGTGGTTTCTGAGCTGAAAACCAACGGTAAGTGGGAAGATCTAAGCGCGGGTAAAGCAAGTACATCAAAAGCGAACGCGTGGGCGGCTTACTATCAGGATGGCTATTCACTACGTCTACAAAGCCAGACGATGTTTGATTACGAAGATGACGCAAACAATAAACTAGATGGATACACTACGTTTGATCTTCTTGGTAACGTAACACTACCTATCGGGCAGTTAGGTTTTGGTATTCAAAACCTATTTGACGAAGACTACACAACCGCTTGGGGACAACGTGCGCAGATTCTTTATGCAGCACACTACGATGCAGCAGCGTACGACTACAAAGGAAGAGGTCGCACATTCACACTGAACTACAGTGTCGAATACTAAAGCTAACTCTCTCCGAATATCAAAAAAGCCGCTTGAAGCGGCTTTTCTTTTAGGCTTGATCTGTCTGCGCTGTGTCTACAACGTTTTCCGTGTGTTCTGAAGCTTGGTTTTGTTCTTCAGCTTCCATTTTCGCGCGTTCAGCTTTGGAGATATAACGCGGCTTATTGCTCTTATGTAGCTTAGCGTTATGCTTCTTCTGCTTCGCTTTCAAGATCTGATTGATTTTCTTCTTGCGGTTCATGGTGGTGGTCCTTTAATTTAGCGAGGCAGGATAGTTACTTTTTTATCAAGTTACAACTAAATAAGCGCCGGTATCGGTCGCAAAATTCAAGTACGTTCCTATGTCCAATCATCTATCGCGTTTTAATGGAGCCCAAATGAAAACACTGTACACCGAACGTTTGATACTGCGTCTTGTGAGTGTAGATGATGCACCATTTATACTAGAACTTTATAACCACCCAGACTTCTACCGTTTTGTCGGAGACAAACAAATTCGTACTGAATATGAAGCGGCGCGTTACATAAAAGAAAACATGCTACGCATGCAACAAATTAAAGGCGTGAGTTTACTCGTTGTAGAGAAGAAAGAAGATGGGCAACCCATCGGGATTTGTGGGTTGGTTAAACGTGACACATTACAACACTATGATCTCGGATATGGATTTTTACCTTCCGCTTATGGCTTCGGCTACGGAACGGAGTCTGCAACCGCAGTGCTGGAATACGCTAGAGAGGAAATGAAACTCGATAATTTGGTTGCCATCACCAATAATGACAATATTCGTAGTATAAGTTTGCTCAAAAAACTGGGCTTTGAGTTTGAACGAGTTGAGCAGCAATATGATAATGGCCGCACGTTAGAACTTTACACAATGATGTTGTGATTTTTGGATAGCGCATGAGCGATATTTTACTTGGCAAACTCGCCACTGAATTTAAGACAGTAAAAGCCATGGTAGAGGTTTACTGTCATGACCATCATGGAACAAAACGTGACTTATGCTCAGAATGTCGTGAGCTGCTTGAATACGCAGAAGTGCGCCTCGACCGCTGTCCTTATGGAGAGAATAAACCGACGTGTAACAAATGTCCGATTCACTGCTACAAACCAGAGCCGAAAGAACAAATGCGTTTGGTCATGCGTTACTCTGGCCCCAGAATGTTACTGAAACATCCCATCTTGGCGGTTCGTCATTTGCTTCATGAAAAGCGCATGGTACCGGAAAAGCCTGCAGCGAACGCGTCAAACCGTCACAAGCGTTTATCTAAACAAAAATGCGAAGAATAAAAAAACGAGGGCGACATGCCCTCGTTTTCGTTGAGTAGAAGCGGCGTGGTTAGAGGCCAGCGGCCATACGCTGCTTGGTTTTGCTCGCAGCAAGTAGCATGTATACGCCAGTCGCAACCAAAGCGGCAAACAAGTAGCCTAGCAAGCCGTGTTCTTGGCCCATGAATTTATCAGCGACAACAGGACCAGCAACAGAGCCGATGCTGTAGCTAAACAGCATGACTTGTGTCGCAGAGACAATAAAGCGTTCATCAAGTCCTTCGCAACCTAAGTTGATTGCTATCGGGTACAAGGCAAAAGTAGCTGCACCTAAAAAGAATAATGCAGCAGCCAATACCACGGCTGACGAGGAAATAAAGGTCATACCGATCGAAAAAATACCCAAAATACAGAAAAACGCCATTAGCACTGTGCGGCTCATGTATTTGTTTAACGCGGTCACCATTGGTTGAACTAGCATGCCACCTAGAATCACTAGCGCCATCAATGTACCAATGTCTTGATGGCTAATTTTACGGTTAGTTAACTCAACTGGCATTAATCCGTAGATTGCACCTAAGGTCAAACCTGAAACAACACAACCAATAATTGCTGCATGGTTTAGTTTGGCAATTTGCTTAAATGATAAAGCGGTTGATTCATGGCTGTTTGGCTGCTCACACTCAATGAACATTAGCACCAGCATCGCCATTAGGATCAACGTCGTGATCGCAATAAACGGAACGCCGCCACTTACGCCAAGCACGCCAATACCAAACTGGCCTAATGCTGAACCACCATAAAGCGATAGCATGTACAAGCTCAAACGTTTCGCACGCGATGCTTCGTCTCCAGACATTAGCCAAGACTCAACAATGACAAAAACACCAGCAACCGCGATACCCGCAATAAAGCGAGCGGCAAGCCACATCAATCCGTTAGCAAACACGGGTAGTGTGACGATAGTTAGCGAAAATACGGCCAAGCAACCAATAAACGCGTTACGGTGACCAACTTGACGTACGATACGTTCAATAAAAATAGCACCGGTTAATAAGCCGCCATAAAACACACTCGCCAACCAACTCGCGTAATCTGCTGAGATGTTGTATTCACCGAGCATGAGAGGGATCAAGCTCATTAAATAGCCCGAAGCCACCGCATAAAGAGACAGTGCGACGACTGGAACTGTAACTCGTGGTGATGCTGCAGGAACGACTGTGTTTTCCACTGTTTTGCGCCTATAAGTTAAATGAAATCTAAGGGTTATTCGGCGCGAATATGAGGCTAATAGTTAGGCAAGTAAAATGATAAATTTAAGTCGTTTCGACAAATAATATTTATTAACTAGATAGGTTGATAAGTTGCATAAAAACGCCAACCTACAAACAAGGTTGGCGTGGAAGATTATTTAGTAAGTGCTTGATTTAACCATTGATCAAATTGAGTTTTAGGTAACGCACCATTGATCATATCAACACGTTGACCATTTTTGAAAACCATAATGGTAGGAATGCTGCGAATACCAAATTGCGCCGCAAGTTGTTGTTGAGCTTCGGTATCAATCTTAACAAAACGAACCGTTCCGGCTTGCTCATGAGCAACATCAGAGAAAACAGGAGCAAAACCAACGCACGGGTTGCACCATGGGGCCCAAAAATCTACTACAACAGGCATATCACTTTGTAATAGAGCAGAAAAGTTATCTTGTGTACCTTCGATAGGTGAGCCGTCTAAAAGTGCACTTTTACATTTACCGCAAGTTGCAGATTCGGCAACGCGCTCATTAGGGACACGATTTAGACCGCCGCACGAAGGGCAGCGAGTTTTAAACGATGACATGACTTCTTCCTTTATTACGTATTGATGAAAACATGACTTACCAGTCAGCCTCATTATTTGTATACTTATTTTTTAACCTGCCGAAATAACGCAGCGCAGGTTTGTATTTGAGCCTAAGGTTCTAAGAAATTTTATTAAAATACAACAATAAATAGGTCTGCGATGACAAATTACTACGCTGAAATTACAGGTTGGGGGAAATGTGTTCCGCCAGCCGTGCTCTCTAACGATGATCTTAGCACTTTCCTCGATACTTCCGATGAGTGGATTCGTACCCGCACTGGTATCGAAAACCGCCGTATTAGTCATGTAAACACGTCAGACATGGCGACCGTTGCTGCTAAACATGCATTAGCTCGAGCAGGCGTCGATGCAACAGACGTGGATTTAATCATTGTGGCGACTTGTTCACCAGATTCATTGATTCCAAATATCGCGTCTAAGGTACAGCAGAACCTAGGTATTCGTGCAGCCGCTGCCTTTGACTTAAATGCCGCATGTACGGGATTTGTCTATGGCCTAGAAACGGGCACACGTTTGATTCAATCAGGTAACTATCGTAACGCGATCATTATTGGTGCGGAAAGATTGTCTTTCTACATCGATTGGGCAATGCGAGATACCGCTGTTCTATTTGGTGATGGTGCGGGCGCCGTTGTGTTATCAAGAACGGAAAAAGAAACGGGTTTACTACAGTCTCAAATCGGTTGTGACGCAAAAGGCCGCGATATTCTGTCCGTACCAAAGTTTGGTACTTGTATGGATCGCTTTGCGGAAGACAACGGTTACTGGGATTTCAACTTTGTAGGACAAGAAATTTTCAAACGTGCAGTAAAAGGCATGGGGCTAGCTGCGAAAACCGTACTGAAAGCATCACAGTTAACGACGGAACAAATCGATGTTGTGATTCCGCATCAAGCGAATATTCGTATTATTCAAACCTTGTGTGACCTGTCTGGAATTCCACACGACAAAGCGTTTGTTAACATTCAAAACTATGGCAATACTTCAGCTGCGACGGTGCCAATTGCATTGTGTGAAGCGGTAGAGCAAGGTCGAGTTAACCCAGGTGATAATATGCTTCTTGCTGCATTTGGTGCAGGTTTGACATGGGGTGCGGCAGTATTGAAATGGGGTGACCGCGTAACGCCAATTGGCGAAAGTGATGCGGTTCTGCCTGAATGTGAGCAATCCGCGCTAGAATTACTTGAGCGTGCCATTAAGCTGTGTAACGAACGCCGTCGCGACGAGGTGTAACGGACACTTTGCAAACATAAGATGAGTAAGGGAGCGCGAGGCTCCCTTATTTGATGATGTGTTCTACAGCTACCTGTAAAATATCTTACGACATAAAACCCAGGTTTGAATGAGTAAAATTACGGATGTTCGGGAACACGTATTCCAGTGCAGCGTTATCACTCACGCCCATCCACTGTGCTAGTGTTGAACCAACTTGATCAGCGGCAATTTTGGGTATGAGTCGGCCTTGAGAGTAATCATCGTTTCCGCCCAGTATGAGTTCCGGCCATGTACCGATAGGTTGTTTCCCATTTACCGCGCCTCCAATTAATAGTTGATGGCCACCCCAGCCATGATCGGTACCATCTCCGTTGCTCATCATCCGTCGACCGAAGTCAGACATAGTGAAAGAGGTGACTTGCTTGTTTAGCCCTAACCGTTCGACCGCACGATACATTGCTAAAAGGTTTGTTGCGAGATCCTCAAGTAACACTGGATGACGTGCCAATTGCGAATCGTGCAGGTCATACCCAGAGTGTTTAACGAAAAAGACTTGTCGTTGCTGCTTCAGGACATCTTGGCTTGCTATCAATTTGTACACGGTTTGCATCTGCTTGCCGAGCGTCGATGACGTAAACAGCGGCTCGTCAGCAATGTGGTTGAGTTGCTCGCTCAGTACACTACTCATTACCATCGACTCATCAACCATCAAATTAAAATGACCATTAAATGGATTGTCAGTTTGATGAGAGAGAAGGCGATCATAGATCCCCTTGTATAGCGGGTTATCAATCGCGGTAAGCTGAACTGCGCGATCTTTTTTCAGGACGGTTTGGCGGTGTTCCATTGCCCGTAACCAAAGCGAGTTGCCATGCACACTGTATAGCGGTGTTATTTCTGATTCAGAGTTTAATACATCCAACATTCTGCCAGCCCAACCAAGATTTTTAGACTCGCTCATTCCACCAAGTAACCAAGCGTCTGTTTGAGAATTATGAGAAAACAGTTGCTCGGGAAGTGATGCTTCACCTTGCTCAATAGCTTGTTTGGTGACGGGATGGTTGAGAATGCCACTATTGAGCACGATGCTGGCATCGCCTTGTTCGAAAACGGAAGTTAACGCATTTAACTTTGGGTGTAAGCCGAGCTTCACTGGGTGATTTGAGCTATCGACAGCACTTAAATTGATAGGGAGTATGTCTTCTTTGGCGACAGAGAGTGGCCCTCTGACTTTGGAATATTGACGATAGTGCGCCTCCGATAATGGCAGTATGGTGTTGAATGCATCGTTTCCGCCTGCTAAATACACACATATTAATGCTCGAAAGTCATTGGATGGCGCTGCGAGAGAGTAACCTGGCAGACTAAGAGAGGCTAGTGCGCCCATCGATAGCGTGCTTTGTATAAAATGTCGTCGTGAAATATCCATAATTCACTCCTAATCCTGAATATAGAATTCGTCGCCAGAAATGGCGGTAAATATCACTAGAGCGAGTTTTGTTGTTGGCACATAGTCCCCACGATAATCATTCAGGGCGGTGAGCATGAGCTCTTTCAATTCATCAGAAGCCGTTCCAGCAAAGAAACGCTCGTTAACCAATTCGACTAAGGCACGGTGATCGTCCAGAAGAAGATAAAACTCGTTAAGATCGAAGTGGTAGGAATCACCACCTCCTCTACGAGTGCTGGTTAACATATAGTTGACCAAATCGGTATAAACAGACCAATTGAGAAGTTCATACTCTGGAGAGTTAATACCAGACTCCGTAAACTCGTTAGACGGCTGATAGTCTGGAGAGTAAAAATTAAACACGGAAGGAGAACGAAGCGGCCCTTGATTAGCGATGTTCATCATCGTTGTTGCGTCTTCGTAACGTGATCCTTTAATCGTAAAACCTGATGCTCGATGAAAATTAGTCAGGACCAGTATCGGTTCTTTCACTTTTATAGGCGGGGTATCCGTCATCCCTAATGCTTCAGGGTCGAGCAATATGGCTCGAACAACGGCGGTTAGATCGCCTTTTTCTCCTTCCCCATTGTTGTTAAATATCGTAGCAACACGCGCGACGTACTCTGGGCTTGGATTTGAACTGACCAAACGTTGGATAAGTAACTTTGAAACAAATGGAGCAACATTTGGGTGAGACATCAACATATCAATCACTTTTGAAAGCTCTTCTTGTGCGGTTAGACCCGATGGGATCACGTTCCCTAGAAATCGCTTCTCGCCGGTGTCGTGCCGTTGACTGATAACTCGCATCGGTTTCACGAATGCGATGTCGGAATTTTTCCATCCAGTTAATGCTCGCGCGAGCTCTTGAATATCAGTTTGATTGTACGTGGGGATAGGTTTGCCTGTTGCGTGGTTTAGCTTTTTACTGCCATCTAAATTGAGTTCATACAAACCGATAGTGAATAACTGCATTAACTCTCGAGCAAAGTTCTCATCGGGAAGCGTTCCTGTCGCACTATTTTCTTTTGCACTACCGAGCATAGACAAATAGCTCCCCATGACTGGATGGATGGAAACGTCATACAACAGGTCTCGGTAGTTGCCAAACGCATGCTCAACCAACAGATCGTAGTAATTCACTAACCCTGTAGGTTTGCTGGAAAGAACGCCGCCATAACGAGAAACGACTACGATCTGACTCAATGCATAAGCCGTTCGCTGCCTAAGCTGATCTTCAGCAGTAACAACAATTTGATACCAAGCATTTTCGCGGTTTGACTGTAGGCCTTTAGAAAAAGGCGTTTGATAAAGTGGTTGATGGTAGGTTGCTGGCAGGTTGATTTGTTTCTGTATCCAATCCTCTAACCCGTTTTCCCTAACCTCATTAATTAACGCAGGTGTTGGTCCAAAAGAGGTTTGATAGAGAAAACGCGCAACGGTTTGATCGGATGGGGATTGCTGTATTTGTGCTGATACATTAGGCACATGGCTCAGCAATAAGATAGCCAATCCTAGTACCCAAGCAGAGATTTTATTTAGCTTCTGACGTCTCATAGTTAACTCGCTTACCCGAAGTAACGATTTAAGTCCATTTAACGGGAGTTATTAAGCTCTTTTGAGCTGTTTAGTAAATTTATGAAAATCAAGCAGCTGCATAGGCGAGTATAGTAGCTATAAGTGGTGAACAAAAAACTCAAACGATGAATTTGGTACTATAGTGCTAGAAGTTTTTGATGCTATTTTTTCTAAGATACTGATATTAAATATGGCCAATGAAGAGTAACAAGCAGAGATATCGCAATGGATATAGAAGGGGGACAGCTAAAGTACGGTTAACAAGAGATTGGTATGTTTGTTAAGGCTTAAGTTAGTTTCAAGAAATTATTGAGCCAATAAATAAAGTCCATTGGTTTGCACAAGAGAAAACCACACGGATGTTCTCTTGTACAAAGCAACAAAGGTTATTTTCGGGCAAGCTTATGGTGAGCACGAGAAAAGTGATCGGCACAAAATGCGCCCACAATCGAGAGTTCGCCAGCCAGACAAAGCGAAGCTGCGACTTCGGCTAACGCTTTCGCATTGCCGTTGCCGTGCAAACCCAAAATATCCAAACATGCTTTTTGCGTTGGAAGGCCAGTACCACCGCCAACCGTTCCCACCATGATGTTTGGCAAGGTCACGCACGCGTACAAGTTGCCTTGAGCGTCCACATCCATACGAGTGATTCCAATGGCAGACTCTGCAACGCAAGCGGCATCTTGACCACAAGCAATGTAAAGCGCGGCAAGGGCATTTGCGTAATGCGCGTTGACGCCAATTGTCCCGCTGAGTAAACCACCCACCGTGGTCATTTTGCCAAATTGAACCATAGACTCCGGCGTCGTATGCAGATATTTTTCCACCAACTCAGCAGGAATGGTCACTTCGGCGGATACTTTCTTACCGCGTACCGAGCGCAGTGTGTGTGCGTTTGGTTTTTTGTCGCCTGATAAGTTGCCATCCAAGAATGCTTGAGTTGGTTTGATTGGGCTGGTCGCCAAAATATGATGGAACACTTCGTTTGTTGCGATGGTCACCATGTTTTGTCCGGAAGCGTCACCAGTCACGTATTCAAAGACCAAATAAACATGGTTTCCTTCGATATTTACATTGATGTCTTTGAGTTTGCCATGTGAGGTGGTGGATTCCGCAATTTGACGAAATACGTCAAACTGGGTCACAACCCAACTGACGAACTGGCCGGCGTCAGCAAGGTGATTAAAGGCGAATACTGGTGTTCGGCTCACCCCTTCACTTAGTAACAATGCGCTCGCGCCACCAGCGGCGGTGATAAGATTTGCGCCACGGTTGTAGGAAGCGACTAACGCGGCTTCTGTCGTTGCGAGCGGAACCAAAAAGTCATCGTTCGCATACAAGCCGTTGACGCGCAAAGGGCCTGCAATGCCGACCGGCACATTAACAGTACCAATGAAGTGCTCGATGTTGTTGGAGTAAGCATCGCAATGTGACTGCGTGAAAGGATCAAGGAGATGATCTTTATTGGTCACGTGTTCC
Source organism: Vibrio sp. Y58_MX_L22 (assembly GCF_024181865.1). Classification (NCBI taxonomy): domain Bacteria; kingdom Pseudomonadati; phylum Pseudomonadota; class Gammaproteobacteria; order Vibrionales; family Vibrionaceae; genus Vibrio; species Vibrio sp. Y58_MX_L22. Next base: position 139,908 of record NZ_JAMZAN010000002.1, on the reverse strand, counting down.
AATACTTGCCAACGGCGCGCCAAATGCTTATCCGACAGGCCAGGGCTTAAGCAGAGACGTTTCTCTGGCTTGTGAAACTTCGGTTCTAATGCCGATTGAATCTTACTGCTGGTTTCGATATCGGAAAGGGCGGAGCTTTGAACAGGGTTATCTTGGTTTAACTTCGGCATACAAACGTTAACTGAAAAATCGAACCAGAGATTGTAGTGATTGAGGCTTTGATTACAACGTTGATTATACGTTTTGCAACAAATACCACTGTGCAAGCGCCTTTATTATCCAAGTGATTTGATATTGGAGCGACGAATTTATCGGACATAAATGGGTTTTGACAATGAATGTTGAGTAAATGGTAGATCCGGGAGGTTATGGCTTTTAGAGAAACTGGCCTGTAGGTGTTTTGATTCGACAAGGTGTAAGCATGAGTGCCTTAAGAGCGGAATGGTTCAATCTATGAAAGGAATAAATTGTCTAACCCAGTCCCTTGGGTCAGACGTTAGTTTGAATCGGTTGTTCAAAAACTAGTTGAAGGCGCGAGCCACACGTCCCGCACTTTGAATACGGTAATGGCCAACGTAAGCAGGAACAAATACAGATTGTCCCTTCGCGGCGGTTAACGTCTCACCGTTATCACTGATGAGTGTCAGGTCGGCATCAATCGCCATCAAAATCTCTGCGCTATTGGCATCAACCACTTCATTGTTCGGTTGGTTAAGAATGCTGAAACTAAAGTCTGCCACTGGGACCGGATAAAGGCTTTGGCAACCATCGGCATTGGGTTCTAGAACAAGGCTGTTAAACGGCTTAGGCACAAAGTCTGTGCATTTAACCAGTTCTTCAACATCCATGTGTTTCGGCGTGAGTCCTGCACGCAAAACGTTATCTGAGTTCGCCATGATCTCTAATCCCGTACCTTTAATGTAAGCGTGTGGCGTTCTTGCGCTCAGGAACATCGCTTCGCCAGGTTGCAGCGTGATGACATTCAACAGTAATGGCGCAAACAAGCCGACATCGCCAGGGTATTGAGTGGATAGATCCAAGATGAGCTGGAAAACGTCGCTGTCAGTGCCTTGCTCCGATTGACGTGAAGCGTGGGCAAGAAGCTGTTTCAGTGCTCGCTCTTTTGTTTCTCCTTCCATGGTAAGAATGTGCACAAAGAAATCGCGTAAACCTTGTGAGTTGATTTCGCGTTTGAATGTGTCAAGAGGCGCGCGTAGCTCATCGATATCGCAAAGGCTAAATGCCTCAATAATCTCGGCATACGAGCGAAAACCGTTCATGGCTTGGTAACTTGTCAGCGCGTACACCAACTCAGGTTTGTGGTTTGGATCCTTGTAGTTACGATGGCTTGCGTTTAGTGGGATCCCGGCACTTTGTTCTTTTTCGAAGCCTATTTCGGCATCTTGTTTGCTTGGGTGAACTTGAATCGACAGTGCATGTTCGGCCGCTAAGATTTTAAACAGAAAGGGCAGGTCTCCAAATTTTGCTGCGGTTTCTGCTGATAAATAAGCGGGTTGGTTTTGTTTGATCAGTTCAGACAAAGGCAGCGTGTTTTGCTCAACCTGAACTTCAGAGCAGCCGTTTGGGTGAGTACCCATCCATACTTCTGCTTGAGGCTCATTCGTTTCGTTAGAAAAGCCAAACAAATCGTGAATAGAAGAGGTGCTTCCCCAAGCGTAGTTTTGGATTTTGTTGTTCATTTGAAAGAAGCTATGCGATGAAATAGTGTTCAAATTCATGAATTTTTCCCATAGTTAACCCTCCGAACTGAATCGGAAGAAAAATTGAGCAGAGATACGTTAAATAAGGAGGGCGAGCGCGGTTAGGTCACTCGCCAATTGGCCCGAAGGGCGATAAGTCGATTTACAACCGAGGCTTTGGTTCGAGAGGTTTTCGTGATGGCTGCGCTTGCAAAAATGGCAGCAACAAAAGGCCAATGACGGCTGCACAAACTGAAATGGTGATGAAGAAACCCGTCCAATGATACTCTTCAAGAATTAACGCCAGCGGATAGCCAGACAATGCTGCGCCCATGTAGGCGAACAAGCCCACGAATCCTGTTGCCGCGCCGGCAGAATCTTTGTGAGAGCACTCCGCCGCCGCCATACCGATCAGCATTTGTGGCCCAAAGACAAAGAAGCCGATGGAGAACAATCCCGCTGCTTGGAATGCAAAGTTGGTCAGAGGCATTAGCCAAAGCGCGGAGACAGATAAGAAAATCCCAATCGCGAACAGCAAGTTCATTGGCCCACGGTTACCGCCAAAGAGTTTGTCTGAGCCCCAACCCGCAACCAATGAACCAACAAAACCGCCGATTTCAAACATAGAAAGGGCAGCGTTGGCGTTAATCAGGCTGTAGTGATGCTGCTCTGTTAAGTAAAGGTTTCCCCAGTCGTTGATTGCGGTTCGGACGATGTAAACCAACACATAACTGAACGCGAGCAGCCAGATGTATTTGTTGTTAAATACGTACGATTTCAGAATTTCTCGGTAGGTGAGGCCACGTCCGTAATTTTCCTGCGCAAGTTCTAGTGCGTCGTTGCGCCATTGGCCGACACTTGGTAAACCCATTGTTGTGGGTTTGTCGCGCAATCGCCAACAAACGAATAGACCGAGTAATACGCCGATGATGCCGGGTAGAATAAAGCCTTCACGCCAGCTGTAGTGCAACGTTAAATAGCCCACCAAAATAGGGATCAGCGCGCCACCAACGTTGTGTGCGGTGTTCCAAATGGCCCATAAGAAGCCACGCTCGGAGCGTGAATACCAAGTGGTTAACAGCTTGGAGCATGAAGGCCAGCCCCAGCCTTGGAACCAGGCGTTTAAGATCCACAGAGTAATGAAAGCCGCGAGTGAGCTAGAAAAACCGAACGCGATATTGACCAGACCTGTCGCAATCAATCCTAATCCCATGAAATAACGAGGATTAGAGCGATCCGAAATCGTGCCAGAAATAAACTTCGAACAGCCGTAAGTAATGTAGAAAAGCGTACCGATAAGACCCAAATCACCTTTATCTAAGCCAAGATCGGTAATCATCGCTGGTGCGGCGTAGTTAAAGGTCTTACGGGTAAAGTAGAAACCTGCGTAGCCGATGTACATCCCCAACATAATGTGCAAACGCCAATGGTGGTAACGCTGGTCGATTTGCTCGTTGCTCAGGCTCGGTTGAGTAAATTTAGGTGAACGTAAAAATCCAAACATCTTGAGTTACACCTTAGGTAAAGTAATGCTGATTTGTGTGCCGGTCACTTGATCGCTGGTGGAGTAGATAACCATTTTTCCACCTAACGCGTGCACACGTTCTTGCATGCCGCGAACGCCCATGCCTTTCATGCTGTCCTGAACTTTGAATCCGACACCATCATCGTGAATCATCAGTGACACCGCAGCTTCTCCAATTGTCAGTTCAATATTGATCAACTGCGCTTCTGCGTACTTGGCAGCGTTATTTAATGACTCTTGGCATAAACGGAATAGGGTTACTTTGAGTGTGTCACTCAGGCTGGTGTAATCGCCTTGCCAGTTCAGTTGAACAGTTGTTCCGTGATTGGCGAATTCCATCTCTCGCGTCAGTTGCTCGACGGATTCTTTTAAGTCCAAATCATCCAGCATTTTTGGTCTTAGCTTGCTTAACAGTCGCTTAGTGGTGTCGTACACGTTGAGGGAAAGCCCTTCGATCATGTCCGCGCAACCAACGCGTGTTTCTGCGTTGTTCACTCGTTTAATGATGTTGGCTTGTGTGCGGATTGCCGTGATGTTCTGTCCTATTTCGTCATGCAGTTCGCGCGCAATATCGCGTCTTACGGACTCTTCAGCTTTGATAAGCTGGCGAGACAAATTCTGATTGCGCGCAAGTTCACCGCGCAGTTTGTGATTGAGGTCTTTTTGTTTCTGAACCCCTAAACCGAGCATAATGCCAGTAATGGTTTGCGCCGAGAGAGATAATAACAAATCGGTGATTTCTAGATTCGATACGCCGCTACGAGCCGCAATCAGCGCTATGCTGTTGAGCATGGTGGCGAGCAGAGCACCTTGCCAGCCGTAACGCAGAGCAAGCACGATGATTGGAATCGCCATACAAAATGGCGCAAATCGTTTTAGCTCTTCAGGCAAGCTGGTTTGCACCAAAATACTGCCGATCAAAAGCAGCGCATAAAGCACGATATGACGTACCTGAAATACAACGGCATTACTAAGTAGGAGAGAGCTAAGCGGAGACCAACGACTTTGGAACAAATAGCTCCACAACAGGTAGCACATAGGCACCACGAGCAAGCCTCCAGAAATGCTAGCCAGCCATACCATGTAAACAGAAGGCACGTGAAATCCGACCGCCATTACGTTGATGAAGGCGGTAATGATGATCACAATGCCCATCACGGCTAAATGGCGGTTTTGGTCTCCGTAGTAGTATTTTTTCGCAATCAGAGTGACCGGGATACTGGCAATGCTCGCAATCAGCACGGTAAGCCACTGCGGTTGACCCAGTAACATCGCAAGTGCGATGGAAAGTCCCCACTCCGAAAGGTAAATCGTCGGCCAATAAGCGGTGCGAGTGTGAAGGGCGACACCTAATCGTAAAGCGAAAGGAAACAATAAGATCGCCAGCTCGGGATCATTGACAAAGTAGTAGGCGATCACCCACAAACAGAACCAGGCGCAGGCCATAACAAAAAGTCCGCAAATGGTGGTAACAGCATAAGCTCGCATTAAAAGGACTCTTGAGAAAATAGTTTGGCGAGCTCAACGTTGTTTTTCACGCCGAGTTTGTCGATGGCATTAGCACGATGAACATGCACAGTCTTGTGGCTCAAGCCAAGCTCAGCCGCGACAGACTTCACATCCAACCCATTGGCAAGTAGTTGACATACCTCGTTTTCACGTTTTGTCAGTTGGCATAGAGAGGTGGTGTTGTCGCTAGGCGTTGCAAGTTTAAGTGCAATATCTGATGTGAGGTAACAGCCGCCAGACGCACTGGTTCTCACGGCTTGAATAAGTTCGTCTGGGCTACAGCGTTTACTAAGATAGCCTTTTGCACCTAGCTTTAGTGATTTTTCCACCATCGCAGGGGAGTCATGCACGCTAAGCATCACGCAGGCAATGCCAGTTGGTATTTCGCTAAGAAAGTTTAAGCCGCTTTCATCTGGCATGGAGATATCTAGGATGACGACATGAGGGTGTACCGCAGGCAAGCCTTTTCGCGCTTCGGCGACAGAGCCGAATTCACCAACAACGGTAATATCACTTTCTAAATTTAATAATTGTGCGAAACCTGAACGCACGATGACGTGATCATCAACTAGAGCAACATGAATCATTATTACAACCAAATAGAGCAGACGACTAACAACAATAAGCTCCAACAGGAGCTAATAGAAAAATCTTTAATGATACTGAATTGAGCCATGCTTTTTAATGATCTTGCGCGCTTTACCGAAGTAAAGCGCGCAGAGAAGCTAGGCTTGGTTTTGTGCAAGTTGAAGCTTCTTCGCGTGTCGAATCTTCTTCTCTTCCGCGATAGCGACGAAAGCAAGCAAAACAATACAAATCATGGCGGAGGTATCTAGGGCTGCGAAGGTACCTTTCCAACCTGTTAAGCCGAAGATAGGTGTACCGTCTGCAATCATACCGAGACCAAGTTTCGCGAAGCTGTCACCGATTAGGTAAGCGAATGTACCTTTTACGCCGTCAGCCACACTGATTGCTTTTTTAGGGACAAAACCAACCGCGGCAACACCGATAAGAAGTTGCGGACCAAACACCAAGAAGCCCAATACAAATAGAGAGGCTAAGTACATGAACTCGCTAGTGGCGTGTTGGTAGAACTCAAGCGATACGATGATCAAACCAAGAGATACACAAGCAACCAATGCGCGGCGACCGTTTGCTAAGTCAGATAAGTAACCCCACATCAAAGTACCCACAAGCGCACCGACTTCGAACAGAGTAAAACCAGAGATTGCCGTTTCTTTTGACAGACCAAGTTCTTGGTACGCGTATACCGTTGACCATTGGTCGATACCAATACGCACGATGTAAAGGAAGATGTTGGCAAAGCAAAGTAGCCAGATAACTTTGTTTTTAAGAACGTATTCAACAAAGATTTCTTTTTTGGTCATCTGGTTTTCTTCAGCGGCGGTGTCTTCTTCACTCACTGCTTCATCGAAAAGTTCTTCTACTTTACCTAGACCGTAAGCTTCTGGAGAGTCGCTACCAAAGCGCATACCGATAAAGCCAACGATGATCGCGATGATAGAAGGGAACACGAACATGCCGATTACGTGGCCGTCGAATAGGTAGTTAGCACCGAAAAGAGCAACACCCGCTGCGCCAGCACCACCAACGTTGTGTGACATGTTCCACAAGCCTAGGTAAGAGCCGCGTTTGTTACGAGGTGTCCATTTTGTAATGGTTGAGTAACTAGAAGGGCCACCAGTACTTTGGAAGAAACCACTTAGAGCGTAGAAAGCCACCATCAAGAACAGGCTTGCACTACCGCCGCCCATGCTGAAGCTGAAACCAAGCATTGCAAGACCAGAAAGGATCAGCATAAAAGGGAGGAATTGCTTGGTGTTCTTACCGTCAGCGTAGTAAGACACAACGGTTTTACCGATGCCGTATGTGATGGAGAAGCCAAGGCCAATAAGACCTAGGTCTGTCATGCTCAAACCGTAAGTTGAGATCATGTCGTTTTGCGCGACATTGAAGTTCTTACGAATCAAGTACATGGTTAGGTAGCCGATAAATACGACCAAGTAAGATTGGATGAACGGTTTAAACCACATCTTTCTTCTAACTTCGACAGGAAGATCGAGGGTCGGCCTCCGCACCTGTTCGAGGAATTTTAACATGATGAACTCTCTTGTAATTGTTTTAGAAACACAACGGAGACCGTTATGCGCTCTTGTTACCTTTGACTGAGCGGAATTCTAGAGAGTGGTTTTGTGAGGCACATGAGATGGTTGCCTAGATCGGCTAGGAAAAATTCCTAGAAATGCCTAGGAAGGAGGAAAAGCGTGAAAAGAGTCACACAAAATCCTTACTAATCTATGGGGTTTTGACTGGGTTCTTATCGGATTGGAAAGCGTTCAAATGCAAGCGGGTTAATATGCGTAAGCTTAGTGCAGACAAGGGGTGAGCACGTTTGGTTGGAGAGAATAGTGGCTTGTCGCTAAGTATCAATTGGGAATGAGAAGCAAACAACAGAAACCCGGAGGTCTCTGTTAGAAATATTAGGAATTCGGCTAGGTTGACGTGTTAAGGCGCAGGGCTGTATAGACGCGGCGAGCCGTGTTTTGGTAAGTGAATTAGGTTCAAATGGTTTCTTCTTGCCCATTCGACGGTTAACGCTGTAGGTGCAGATAAGCAAACCAGAGTGGGGATACGCGCGCGAACGGCTTTGTGGATCAACTCCAAGCTGCAACGGCTTGTCATGATAGCGAAGCCACTTTGAGGCTCGATGTGATTGTTGGCTAATGCGCCAATCAACTTATCTAGCGCGTTGTGGCGGCCGATATCCTCTCGGCACAACTTGATGTTGCCTTGTAAATCTGCAAATAAGGCGGCGTGTAACGCGCCAGATTCACGTGCGGCTTCTTGATGCAGTGCGACTTTGTCTCGCAGCCCTTCAAATACATCGGAGCGCGGAGGAAGAGACGGTGTCAGCGGCGCCAAATCAGGCAAAGCTTGTTCCAGAGCCTCGACACCACAAATGCCGCATCCGGTTGTGCCGGCAAGATTTCGGCGCTGTGTTTTTAACGCCCAGAAAGCGCGGTTGCTGATTTCCACTTCCGCATAGTGAGATTCGTGATCGCCACCAATTTCAATGTCTTTGATCTCTTTGAAGTCGTGGACGATGCCTGTGCTTAGGCTAAATCCTTTCACGAAGTCTTCCAGATGGCCTGGCGTCACCATCATGACCGCTTGGCTAATGCCGTTGTAGCTGATAGCTAAGGCGGATTCACTCGCCAGCGACATTTGTTGCACTGGGCGGCCATCAATCAATTCTCGGTAATTGAACGCACTTGGTTGAGGTGGTGCTTGATTGAAATCGGACAGTTCAAAATAAGATTGAGTAGTACATCTCATGAAATCACCTCATAAGCCGTTATGTATGCCAAAAATTGACGTGTGGATTCTTGTTATCGATTAAAAATGTTTTTTGCTTCTGCGAAGCACTGATCGGTTAGCGCGGAGAAGGGTTCTTGTTTTCGCTTTAACAAACCTAGCGGGGCGTGAACGGCGGCTTCTTCGATAGGGATAATGCGAAGCGTATCGTTCAACTCTTCCAATCCACAGTTCAGCGGCATAATGGCGCAACAAAGGCCACTGGTTACTGCTTGGATCAAGTGAAAGGTGGAGTTACTTTCAATGACGGTTTGCGGAACCAGCCCTTTACTCACAAAGCTAAGATCAATTGAGTGGCGATAGTGCATACCCTTCGAAAGCAGCCCTAGCGGAATGTTATTGAGTGACTCCCACAACACTTCAGATTCGGCAAAATCAAAATGACGCTCATCGAATAAAACGCCAAGTTTGGTTGAATCTAGCTCGATAACATCGAAGTAAGCGGTGTTAACTTGATCGACATAACACATCCCCAAATCAAGTTGATTTCGATTGAGTTGGTCTATGATCTGTTCGGTCGTCATGGAGAGTATTTGAAAGCGTAACTCAGGGAACTGTTGAGCTAATGGTTTGAGCAATTGCATAGGGTTTTGGCTGGCGAGTGGCACCATTCCAAGCCGAAGAGAGCCGACCAATTGACCACGGCAGTTGGCGGCTTCGGCTTGCAATCCATCATGAGCTGCTAAGACGGTTTTTGCCCAAGCCAAAATGCGTTCTCCGGCTTCAGTAAATCCTTCAAATCGTTGACTTCTTTGGATTAATTCGAGATCGAGTTCTTCCTCTAAGCTTCGGATCCTCATGGACAAGGTAGGCTGCGTAATGTGGCACAATGCGGCGGCTTGACCAAAGTGTTTGGTCTGTTCAAGTGCGATGAGATATTTAAGTTGTTTGATATCCATAATGGCTTGTTAACCTTGCGTTGTGAGTCACATGTACGGGGGAACTCCCTAAAAAGGGCACAGCACTACCGTACTTTTTAAGCGCTGGAGCGTTTTAACTAGGGAATGGAAAACCAAAACCAAGTCAAGAATAAAACCACACTCAAAATTGATCTGAATCAAGGCTATTCCTGATATTAATTAGGGTCAAATTTAAAGTATCTATAGTGTGATAGATATTATCTATTATCAAGAGTGCCGATTTTATTGAGTTCGTTAAGCGAACTAGGTGGAATCGGATGGGAAAACGATTAACCTCATAAATTGTATTGATTAAAAATGTGATGACCGTCAGTGGAAAAATTCGTCATAGATTTTGTTTATCACTCGGTCAGGATTATCAATTGGACGCATATTGAATAACGACTTAATCTTTGATTTAGATCAAGACGCAACAATGCACATTGAATCTAACAGTCTTAGAAACAGTAGGCGGGTATCCGATATCAAGAATCTAGATAAGTAAACGCTCGGACAGGCGAGAGCATGTTGAGTGGTTACTTATTTGGATTAAAAAATACATGGATTAGAAACTAAGCCCTTCAATACTTCCGCATTATCTCAATAAATAACGCGCTTGTTTTCACGGGCACCCTGCTTGCTGGTATATCTGCGAGGAGTAAAGTCGTGAGCCAAAAAGAACAAATAAAAGCATACAAAGGTCCAGCTGGTGGTTGGGGTGCACTGAAAGCCGTAACCAGAAGTTGGTGGGGCAGTGAAAATGCAGTTAAAAACATTCGCACTATGCTCAAAACCAACCAAAATGGCGGTTTCGACTGTCCGGGATGTGCATGGGGTGAGTCGCCAGATAGTGGTAAAGTCAATTTCTGTGAGAATGGCGCGAAAGCGGTAAACTGGGAGGCGACCAATCGTCTGGTTGACCCTGAGTTTTTTGCCAATCACAGCGTTTCATCTCTCTCAACGCAAACCGATTACTGGTTGGAATACCAAGGCCGTATCACGCACCCAATGCGATACGATGCTGAATCCGATCACTATGTGCCAGTCTCTTGGGATGAGGCTTTTGCACTTGTCGCGAAACATCTCAATCAATTGGATTCACCACACCAAGCTGAGTTTTATACCTCTGGTCGTGCAAGCAACGAAGCGGCGTTTTTGTATCAGCTATTTGTGCGCGCATTCGGTACCAATAACTTTCCAGATTGTTCCAACATGTGTCACGAAGCCAGTGCAATCGGGATGAAAGACACCATTGGCGTTGGTAAAGGCACAGTGATCTTTGATGATTTTGAAGAAGCTGATGCGATTTTCGTGATTGGTCAAAACCCGGGCACGAACCACCCACGAATGCTTGAACCTCTGCGCGAAGCGGTAAAACGTGGTGCACAGGTTATCTGTCTAAACCCGCTCAAAGAGCGCGGATTAGAGCGTTTCCAAAACCCACAAATGCCGATTGAGATGTTGAGTAACGGCTCAGAGCCTACCAACACGGCGTACCTGCGTCCTGCTTTAGGTGGAGACATGGCAGTGTTTCGTGGCATCGCGAAATTCTTGTTGCAATGGGAAAGCGAGGCATTGCAAAACGGTGGCAAAGCGGTATTTGACCGTGAGTTCATCAAGCAACACACGATAGGTATTGATGAGTATTTGGCTGAAGTGGACGCAACCTCTTGGGAACACATCGCGGAACAATCGGGTCTTGATTTAAGTGAAATCGAGATGGTAGCGAGCATGTATCGACGTGCAGAACGTGTGATCATGTGTTGGGCGATGGGGTTGACTCAGCATCGTCACTCTGTACCAACCATTAAAGAAGTCGCAAACGTGCAAATGTTACGAGGTAACGTTGGTAAGCCGGGCGCGGGTCTTTCACCAGTGCGTGGTCATAGTAACGTTCAGGGCGACCGTACGATGGGCATTGATGAAAAACCTTCAGGTCTGTTGTTGGATCGCATTGAAAGTCGATTTAACTTTGACGTCCCGCGTGGTGAAGGCCACAACACTGTGCAAGCCATTAAAGCGATGGAAGAAGGGCAAGCGAAAGTATTTATCGGTTTGGGCGGTAACTTTGCACAAGCAACGCCAGACACAGAACGTACGCACAACGCGATGCGAAACTGTAATTTAACCGTACACATTTCGACGAAGTTAAATCGTTCTCACCTTGTCACAGGTAAAGATGCGCTTATTCTTCCATGCTTAGGCCGTACTGAGATTGATCAGCAAGCGACTGGCCCACAAGGCGTGACGGTTGAAGATACCTTCAGCATGGTACATATCTCATTTGGTCAGCTAAAACCGCGTTCGGAGCATTTGCGTTCAGAACCAGCGATTATTGCCGGTATTGCCAATGCGACACTCGGGGCAAAACCAATTGATTGGTTGTGGGCGATTGAAGATTACGACCGTATTCGCGATTTGATTGCCGACACGATTCCGGGCTTTACCGACTTTAACCATAAGCTTAAACACCCGGGTGGATTCCACTTGGTAAACCCAGCTGCCGAGCGTCGATGGAATACACCAAGCGGCAAAGCACAGTTCAGCTCTAGCGAGTTGCCGAAACAGTTGATCAGCGAAGCGATACTCGAAAAAGGCCAAAAGCCAGATTTGATCTTGCAAACCATGCGCTCACACGACCAATACAATACGACACTTTACGGCTTGAATGACCGTTATCGTGGAGTATTTGGTATGCGCGAAGTGCTGTTTATCAATGAAGCGGATATTCGTAAACTCGGTTTTGAACCGGGCGACAAAGTGGACATGGTGTCATTGTGGGAAGATGGCGTTGAGCGCCGTGTGAGCGGATTTACGCTTGTTGCCTATGATGTACCAGCAGGTCAGGCGGCGGCTTACTATCCAGAAACAAACCCATTAGTTCCTTTGGACAGTTATGGGGATAGAACGTTTACGCCAACCTCTAAGTTTATTGCGATAAAATTGGAAAAATCGACATCCGATAAGATCGCTTTGGTGGAAGCGGAATAGTGAGCAAACCGGCACAACGACATTTCCGATAAGCAAACGGCTGATATTAATTATCAGCCGTTTTTAATTGCGCTCAGTCTGCATTTAGTGCGCATAGCTTGTGTATAATGTTAATGACATTATGCTGCTCGATAATAGACAGATAAGGCCGATTTGAATCTAATTTCAAGTAGTAAAACTAATAAGAAGATGCTTATGACCTTGAAAAATATAATTAAATTAACAATCAGTCACTTAGTGGCAGTTTCTATTGGCATTGCGATAGGTATCTATACTTTACCGATCCTTATTGCACCACCTGCGCCGACCGATGAACAAGTTGCTAAGAGCAAGCAAGGTGCAGAATACAGCGCAGTGTTTAAGAGGGAACTCAAAGGTAGCGATGCTTTTCATTGGGGAGAGGGAGAAATTCATTTGAGTTCTGAAGTCATTACGTTGGTAGGAAAACTCGCTCCCGGACCAGACTATAAACTCTATCTATCTCCTAAGTTTGTTGAAACGGAACAAGAGTTTAATGACCTTAAATCTGAGATGAGCTTAATTGGTGATGTCAAAACGTTCGATAACTTCGTTGTTGAGGTTCCTCAAAGCACTTCAATTTCTGAATACAATACGGTTGTTGTATGGTGCGAGACATTCGGTGAGTTCATTACTTCGGCAAAGTATCAATAAACCTTAGCAGTAGAGTGAAAGGCTTTTCTTTTCACTTTACGCTAGGATGTTGTTTCGCATAATTAAGAGGCAAAGACTCTTAAACACTCTAAATTTAAGAGCCTTTGTTTAGAGTTATTGACAGAACCATTCGACTTGTAAGTCGTTTGCACCTTTCAGGCTACGTTCTGGAAAAACAAGATTTCGAACTATTTAGAGTTATTCTCTGTTTGGCTTGTTTCGTTCGATGACGCTAATCGCAATAGCTAAAAATAGAATATCTTTTACTAAAAAGAAGTTTGTCACCAAAACCCCATCAGACACTTTCCATGTATTCGGTGTCGTAATTAGAAAGCTGAGTGTCGCAAGAAAAATAATTGCGGCGGCTATGCCAGAAAAATAAGCGACTCGTGTGTTTTTAAGGCCAACGATTAATCCAATAGCGACAATGATTTCTGTTGCGCCAATGATGTTTGATACGGCTTGAACTGACATCACATCATACAACCAACTCATCAGAAAATGATTTTCAACGAGCGGTTGTATAAGCTTGGCCTCTGTAGGTGTGAATTTATAAATACCAATCCATATTAGAACTAAAGAAACGCCGAAAACTCCGATAAGATATCCAATTGAGTCACATTGATGATGGCTTTTTACGTTTTGCATAATTAACTACATTCTCCTGTTTGTTAGCGCTTCCAACAAGACCTATAAGGTTGGTAGAAAATTTCATAGGTTTTTTTCGCTCAAACAACAGATATTAAAAATCACGTGATACAGAATTACGTGTTTGATAGAACTTAAGGATATTTCGTGGAAGTTAAAATTTTTCAGGTTGACTCGTTTACATCAGAGGTTTTCAAAGGTAATCCCGCGGGTGTTTGTATCACAGAGTCAAGCCTTGATGAGGAAACGATGTTGGCCATCGCGGCCGAGATGTCGTTATCTGAAACGGCATTTCTGTCACTCAATACAATGCAACTTCGTTGGTTTACACCGAGGACGGAAGTTGCTTTGTGTGGACACGGCACACTTGCAACGGCGCACGTTCTGAAAGAGCAGGGGTTATATAATACTGGAGATACGATTGAGTTCGTTACGCTATCTGGGGTTTTAACTGCACAACTCGATCATGAAGAAATTCATTTGGTGTTTCCTGCGCCAACTTTAGATATGAGAGCGAGTATTAACAAAGACTTACTTCATGGCTTGGGGCTAGATGCCGCCAATGTAGTCGCCTACGGTCAGTTTGATAATAAGCAGTTGATCGTCATTAATGATGAATTTGTGCTTGAACAGCTCGACCCTGATTTTGGTGCGCTGCTTAAACAAAAGGGCCGTGGCGTCGTCATCACTGCTCAATCAAGCACTGACGCCGATTTTGTCTCTCGATACTTCGCGCCTTGGGTAGGTGTTAATGAGGACCCAGTTACAGGCTCTGCACATTGCGCTTTATGTGTTTACTGGGCTAAAGAGCTCAACAAAAAGCAACTGAAAGGCTTCCAAGCCTCCAAGAGAAGTGGGGTCGTCCATACAGAGTTGTTAAGCACTGAGCACGTTAAGCTTTCTGGAAATGCAGTAACGATATTGCGAGGATATATGAGAATCGCGTAGCGGTCCTTGTGGGAATGATTTTATTTTCGTGTTACCCAATGCTCAATAGTGAAGACGCTTGAATGCTGCTTATTTAAGTGGCTGATTTTTTTTGTAAAAACACCCCTGGCACGGTGGTGTATAACGATTGGAGAGTTATATGAAAACTATCGGTCTTCTAGGTGGTATGAGCTGGGAGTCGACGCTTAGTTATTACAAATTGATCAACGAAGGAGTCAAAGAGGCGTTAGGCGGCCTAAATTCCGCAAAAATTTGTATGTATAGCGTGAATTTTTCGGAGATAGAGAAACTTCAACATCAAGGTAAATGGGAAGAAACGGCAAGCATTCTATCTGATGCTGCATCTTTAATAGAAAAAGGGGGCGCTGACTTCATTCTTATTTGTACTAACACAATGCACAAAGTTGCGCCTCAAATTGAAGCCAGTATTAATATCCCCATACTACATATCGCAGACGCGACTGCTGAGTTACTTCGTGAGAAAGGGGTTCAAAAGGTCGGACTCCTTGGTACTCAATTCACAGTGGATCAAGACTTTTATAAAGGAAGGCTTTCCGACCGTTATGGGCTTGATGTCGTCATTCCCGATCAAGACGACCGCTCTAAAGTACATAACATTATTTATAAAGAGTTATGCCAAGGTGAAATCAAAGAGGAGTCAAGGACGATATACTTGCAAATTATTGAAAAACTAAAAGAGCACGGAGCTGAAGCTGTGATTCTCGGGTGTACTGAAATTGCCTTACTTGTAAACCAAAGTCACACCGATGTTACACTACTCGATACCACTTCTATCCATGCTCAAGCAGCAGTCCGTTTGGCAATTGAAGGTGAATGATCTACGCTTTCTTTCCTGCAAAAAAAGAGAAAACCAAGCACGTGGTTTTCTCTTTTTTATTATCAAGTTATAAGCGAGCAAATTTGAGAGTTCTGTATCCACCAATCAAGTTGCGGGCTTTGTAACCATTGTTGACCAGCTGACGGTATGCTACGTTACCGCGTAACCCAACTTGACAGTAAATCACGATCTCTTTGTCTTTAGGAAGTTCGTGCATGCGACGACGTAGTTGATCGACAGGAATATTAATTGCACCTTCAAGATAACCAACGGACTCCAATTCACCAGGATTACGAACATCAAGTAACAGTTGGTCTTCTGTCAGTGAATCCATTTCATCATAATGAATCGCGGTCGCATCGCCTTTGATGATGTTATTTGCCACAAACGCCGCTTGGTTAATTACATCTTTAGCAGAGCCATAAGGTGGCGCGTAAGTTAGCTCGAGGTGTTGCAGTTGCTCTACCGTCATACCAGCACGCTGAGCAACTGCCATTACGTCGATACGTTTATCAACACCGTCTTTACCTACTGCTTGCGCACCTAATATTTTACCTGTTACTGGATCAAACAGCATTTTGAATGACACGGTTTCTGCACCTGGGTAGTAACTCGCGTGACTTGCTGTATGCACATACACTTTTTCATAAGCGATGTTTTCACGTTTCAGCTGTTTCTCGTTTTTACCAGTAGAAGCGACGGCTAAATCAAAAATCTTACAGATCGCCGTGCCTTGCGTACCTTGGTAAGTTTCTTGGCGGCCAAGCATGTTGTCTGCTGCAATTCGGCCTTGACGGTTTGCCGGGCCCGCAAGTGGCACTAGAGTTTGCTCGCCAGTCACAAAGTCTTTCTCTTCTACCGCGTCGCCGACAGCGTAGATCGAAGGATCGCTGGTTTGCATGTATTCATTGGTATAAATACCACCAAGAGCGCCGATTTCTAAGCCAGCTTCTTTCGCTAATTTGGTCTCGGGGCGAACACCAATTGCCATAATCAAAATATCGGTGGTGAGTCTTTCACCGTTGTTTAGTGTTAATTCCAATTCACCTTCTAGATGTTGGTGTTTTTCGCTCTCACCAGAGTCGAAACTTGCCACGTGCTCGTTAGGTACGAATTTCACCGACTCAAGTGCGACGCCAAGTTTAAGGTCGATGCCTTTCTCACGAATTTCAGCATGTGCGAAGCCAGCCATTTCACGGTCAACGGGCGTCATCACTTGATCCGCCATTTCAACTAATGTGGTTTTTATGCCTAGCTGGTGGAAGGCTTCCATCATTTCCAAACCGATAAAACCACCACCAACGACCGTAGCGTGTTCAACTTTGTTGGTTTCGATCGTTTTAATGATGCGATCCATATCTGGAATATTGCGCAGCGAGTGCGTTAACGGGTTATCAATACCCGGAATAGGCGGCACAACTGGACCTGCGCCAGGGCTGAGTAGAAGAAAGTCGTAGCTCTCTTGGTATTCCGAGCCATCAAGCAAATTGTTAACCGTAACCGTTTTGTCTTGACGGTTAATAGAAACCACTTCGTTCATCACACGGACATCAACATTGAAACGCGCTAGAAAGCTCTCAGGCGTTTGAAGAAGCAGTTTGCTGCGCTCTTGGATATCGCCACCAATGTGATAGGGTAAGCCACAGTTTGCAAATGACACAAATGGACCGCGTTCAAACATAATGATTTCTGCGTCTTCACTAAGACGACGAGCGCGAGCTGCTGCAGATGCACCGCCAGCAACCCCACCAATAATCACGATTTTGCTCATGGATTTCTCCTGCTGAATGATCGAAAACGCCTACACCTTACTTAAATAAATTAGCTGAGTCTAATGTTATTTAATCTACATTAGCATTGACTTAATAATATTAATTAGTAATATCTAATAAAATGTAATGTAGTAATGAAGAGGCATAAGAATGGGCGACAGTATGCTACAAAGTGCGACCGAAGCGAGTGAGCTGCTTAAAATTATGGCTCATCCAGAGCGCCTAATCGTGATGTGTAAGCTGATTGAAGGTGAGAAAGGGGTCGGTGAACTGTTTGAAGGTTCATCATTAAGCCAATCTGCTTTTTCACAACATCTCACCGTATTGAGAAAGCACGACATCATTAAAGCTAGGAAGGTTTCTCAGCAGGTATTTTATTCAATTTCTGATGAAAGAGTTGGTCCGCTGGTCGAAGCGTTTAAGCAAGTTTTCTGTAAGTAATTAGTTTGGCGGATGCTATGTTTGAAGTTCCTTGGATGTCGCTTTTGGGCGGCATAATAGTTGGCGTATCAGCGATAACACTGATGCTATTTACTGGCAAGACTGCTGGGATCAGTGGGATCTTAAACGGTGCCGTTGAGAGCGCAGACCGCGTTTGGCGAATTGTTTTTTTAATTGCGATGGTATTAGGTGGCTTGTTTGCTGTTTATGTTCTTGGCGGGCATGTACCAGATCAGTACAGCGGTTCTCTTATTTTAGTTATCGTTGCTGGCTTGTTAGTCGGTGTTGGTACGCGTATCGGCAATGGTTGTACTAGTGGTCATGGCATTTGTGGGATAGGGCGTTTCTCAATCCGTTCTGTGGTCGCGACGTGTACTTTTATGGCCACAGCCATGTTAACCGTCTTGCTAGTATCGTGAGGAATAGTGCCGTTATGAAAACTCATGTAATGAAAAGTATTAAGCAAATGTCCGTTGTTGCATTTTCTGGTGTGCTCTTTGGTATTGGTATGGTGGTCTCTGGTATGGCTGAACCGGCAAAAGTGATTGGCTTTCTCGATATTACTGGAGCATGGGATCCAAGCTTAGCCTTTGTAATGGGCGGAGCACTTGCGGTGTTCGTTCCAGCTTATCTTTTATTAATAAAGCCAAGAAGCGAATCTGTGTTTGGTGATGAGATTGTACGCCCAACTTCTAAAACGATAGACAAAAAGTTAGTCGGTGGTGCAGCACTGTTTGGTATTGGTTGGGGCTTACTGGGTGTGTGTCCTGGTCCTGCGGTTGCCAGCCTTTTTACTGGCAACGTACAAGTTCTGCTCTTTATAGCGGCAATGTTGGTTGGGTCATTCACCGCTAAAAGAGTGGTTCGTGGCTAAAGAGTTCTTCAACGCAAAAAGAGTATCTCAACGTTAACAGAGAACTTAAACGCTAAAAAGTGAGTGTCGTAGAAACCGGGCAATGGTCACTCAGTTTATAGTCGAGTACATCTTGTGTTTTGAAAACGGTTTGAACACCAGACGACGCCTTTAAATCACCACTCACAATAATGTGGTCTATCACCGAGCGGAATTGGTGGGTTTTATTCGGATTACGATTAGAACGCACTTTACATTCCGCTTTAGTGTCTTTAGTCACTAGCTTTGCACTAGTATTGTCCGATATCACGTCCCATAACCAATCTCCTTGATAACCCAAGTTGTGGTTAAAGTCGCCAAGCACGACATAATGTTGTTTGTTGTCCTCGCGCGCCTTTATCCACTTAGCTAGTGCCTGTCCTTGTTGTTTCACTATCTTACAATCGCGGTTATTACGATACGCGCCACTGCAACCCGCTTTCAGATGTACAGAGAGTAGATGAGTCTCGTTTTCTTGGTTTGGATTTAAAACAAGGTAGCTCGCGAAGCGCAGCTTGCTGTTGCCTCGTGTGATAGAGAAGTCTGGCTTGTCTAATATGCTTACGCCATTGCGCACGGCAAAGCCTGTGTATTGGTTGGTGTCGTTAAACTGAAGGTGTCGGTTGGAGGCGTTTGAACGATCGGAAAGATAGATAGTGAAGTCATTGCCAACAGCTTTTTGCATTGCAGCGACGCTTTCGACTTCTTGAAAAGCAAGAATGTCGGCTTGTGTTTTATCCACATAGTGGGTCAGTTTTTCAAAATCTTGTGGTGTTCTCGACACTTTTCCACCATCTATAGATAACCATTCTATGTTCCAACTGGTTAGATTGATGGAGTTTTGAGCAAATGAAAGAGAACTAAAAAGTAATATTAACGTAACAAAAAGTGATCGCATTTTGGCCTGTTGCACTCCTATCTTTTAGCGTATTCCTTTCCATCCTTTATCCTACAAGACCTCCAAAAATAGCAAGTAGATTTAGTACCAATTTTGCAATTTTCATGGTTTTCTTCGCAACTGAGATCAACGCCAATAAGATCGATTTCTTCTTGTTCGCTAGCCAATCTTTATTGATCAAAATCAATGTTTTCGAGTGGTGCTTCTCGTTAAATACGCCACAATATATTGTGTTGCCAGAATAAAAAATAACCCCATATAGTGTGTTTGTGGATAACTCTGTGAGTATGCTCGGGTAAGGAGAACAAAGTGAAACCAATCGTAATCAAACGCGACGGATCAAGAGCTCCGTTCAACAGGGATCGTATCCAAGCAGCAGTTGAAGCAGCAGCGGAAAACAAAGATAAGGATGTCGCTATTTATGCTCTTAATGTGGCTCTTGCTGTCGAGTTACAGTTAAGAGAACACGATGAAGTTCACATCCATGAGATTCAAGACTTAGTCGAAAATGAACTCATGCAAGGTCCTTACAAAGCCCTAGCGCGTTCTTACATTGAATATCGCCACGATCGCGACATCGCTCGTGAGAAGCAAAGTGCACTAACTCGCGAAATCGAAGGTTTGATTGAAGAAAGTAATCTGGATCTAATCAACGAGAACGCGAACAAAGACGGCAAAGTAATTCCGACTCAACGTGACTTGTTGGCTGGTATCGTAGCGAAACACTACGCGAAGACGCACATCCTTCCTCGCGATGTGGTTCAAGCGCACGAAGTGGGTGACATTCACTACCACGATTTAGACTACGCACCGTTCTTCCCAATGTTTAACTGTATGCTTATCGATCTTAAAGGCATGCTGACGCATGGTTTTAAAATGGGTAACGCTGAGATTGATACGCCAAAATCAATTTCGACTGCAACAGCGGTAACAGCACAAATCATTGCTCAAGTCGCGAGCCACATTTACGGCGGTACAACCATCAACCGTATTGATGAAGTTCTAGAGCCGTACGTAATCACAAGCTACGAGAAACACCTAGAGATCGCAAAAGAGTGGAACATTGCTGAGCCAGAAGAGTTCGCAAAAGCACGCACAGAGAAAGAGTGTTACGACGCGTTCCAATCTCTAGAATACGAAGTAAACACGCTACACACGGCGAACGGTCAAACACCATTCGTTACGTTTGGTTTTGGTCTTGGTACTAGCTGGGCATCACGCCTTATCCAGAAATCGATTCTGAAGAACCGAATTGCAGGTCTAGGTAAGAACCGTAAAACAGCGGTATTCCCTAAACTGGTATTCGGCATCAAAGATGGCTTGAACCACAAATCAGAAGATCCAAACTACGACATCAAGCAACTTGCGCTTGAGTGTGCGTCTAAGCGTATGTACCCAGACATTCTTAACTACGACAAAGTAGTGGAAGTAACGGGTTCATTCAAAACCCCAATGGGTTGCCGTAGCTTCCTTGGTACTTACGAAGAAAACGGTGAGCTGATTCACGAAGGTCGTAACAACCTTGGCGTCGTGAGCTTGAACCTTCCTCGTATCGCTATCCGTGCAAACGGAAGCGAAGAGAAATTCTACGAGCTTCTAAATGACCGCCTACGTCTTGCTCGTAAAGCACTAGAGACACGTATCTCTCGCCTTGAAAACGTGAAAGCACGTGTGGCCCCAATCCTATACATGGAAGGCGCATGTGGTGTTCGCTTGAAAGCAGACGACTCAATCGCAGATATCTTTAAGAACGGTCGTGCGTCTATTTCTCTTGGTTACATCGGTGTACACGAGACAATTAACGCGCTATTCGGTACAGAAGCGCACGTTTATGATGACGCTGTTTTGCGTGAAAAAGCGGTCGCGATCATCAAGCATCTAAAAGATGCTGTGAATCAATGGGCTGACGAAACAGGTTATGGTTTCAG
This sequence comes from Vibrio sp. Y58_MX_L22, assembly GCF_024181865.1. NCBI lineage: Bacteria > Pseudomonadati > Pseudomonadota > Gammaproteobacteria > Vibrionales > Vibrionaceae > Vibrio > Vibrio sp. Y58_MX_L22. The sequence goes on along the minus strand of NZ_JAMZAN010000002.1, from coordinate 118,851 downwards.
CTTATATGCAACGCCAAGTGAAAACCTATGTAGCCGTTTCTGCCGCATCGATGCGAAAGAGTTCGGCGTAATTGAAGGCGTAACAGACAAAGGTTACTACACCAACAGCTTCCACCTAGATGTTGAGAAGAAGGTGAACCCATACGACAAGATCGACTTTGAGATGCCTTACCCAGAAATCTCAAGCGGCGGCTTTATCTGTTACGGCGAGTTCCCGAACATGCAACGTAACGTTGAAGCACTAGAAAACGTATGGGACTACAGTTACACCCGAGTGCCTTACTACGGAACTAACACGCCAATTGATGAGTGTTACGAGTGTGGTTACAACGGTGAGTTTGACTGTACAAGTAAAGGCTTCACTTGCCCAAGCTGTGGCAACCATGATTCAACCAAAGTGTCAGTGACACGTCGTGTTTGTGGCTACCTAGGCAGCCCAGATGCACGCCCGTTTAACTTCGGTAAGCAAGAAGAAGTGAAGCGCCGAGTTAAACACCTGTAAGGTTAACTACCACTCGTTTTACACTTTGAAAATCAACTTTAAACAGGTTGATTTTCTCTTTCGCGATAACACAGAGACGCATTATGAATTACCACCAATACTATCCAATTGACGTTGTTAACGGACCGGGTACGCGCTGTACGCTGTTTGTGTCGGGTTGTGTGCATCAGTGCCGTGGCTGTTATAACCAGTCGACGCAACGTTTGGATTCTGGTGTACTTTTCACGCAAGAAGCGGAAGACAAAATCATCGCTGACTTAAACGACACGCGTATCAAACGCCGTGGCTTGTCGTTGTCGGGTGGAGATCCGCTTCACCCTGCTAATGTGCCTCATATTTTGAAGATAGTGAAAAGGGTGAGAGAGGAGTGCCCAGGTAAAGACATTTGGGTTTGGACTGGCTACACGCTGACGGAACTGAATGACGCGCAAAGGGAAGTGGTGCAATACATCGATGTTTTGATTGATGGTAAGTTTGAACAAGACAAGAAAGACCTCAATCTCGAATGGCGTGGCAGTTCAAACCAAATCATTCATCGATTTACGGACATCTAATCAAGCATTCTCCGCACATAAAAAGAGCTCACGCGTGCAGAACGGGTGAGCCCTTTTGGTGTGAGTTCGTTAATGTCTTTTTGGTTACGCTGTCACCGATTGGTCATCTTCAACCATATTATTTATCCAACGTTTAGATTGAATACGGTAAGTCGTCAGTACGCCTTTCACTAACTCTTCCGCGAGCAGAGACATCAAGACAAAATGCAAAGGCAGCCCTAACACCATGCCTGTGTAATAAGTAAGGGGGATGCCAATAGCCCACTGACCGAACGTGTCGATGAAAATGCTATAGCGAATATCAGCGCCACTCTTTAGTACGCCGCCAATCCCAACCATGTTAAACACCCTCAAAATCATACCTAGCGCCATGACTAAACATACGTTAAGTGCCATGTCTGCATCGGTTAACGGGCTCAGTACCAATAGGTGATGAATCATGGGCGAGCTCAACCACACTAGGAAAAACAGCAAGGTGGCTAAGATTGCGCTGGTTAACACATACCACCACGCCGTTTTCTCGACTCGGTCATAATGTTTTGCACCAATATCATTCCCAAGAAGAACGGATGCAGCGACCGCAAATCCCATAAAGGTTGAAATCAGTACCCCTTCAATCGGTGATAAGAATGAGATGATCGCCAGTTCTGAAACGCCCAATTGACCATAGATGATGCTGTAAACGATCAATCCACCAGTCCAAAGCGCATCGTGGACCAACATGGGTAAAGAAACCTTAAAGTACTTTTTTCGATACTGTTTTAAGCGGCCTTGTACCCAATCGAACTTAGTCGGAATTAGATAAGCATATCGTTTGTAGAAAAAATAAATCAAGACGGCGGTTTGGAAAAATCGAGAAACAAAACTACCTACGGCTGCACCAAATACGCCCCATTGAGGGAAACCAAATAAACCAAAAATCAAAACATAATTAAGCGCGACGTTAACGACAATGGCGGAGATACTAACGTTGGTTGCCAGTTTGGTTTGGCCCACGGAGCGCAATACCGCTTCAATCGGTACTACTATCGCCGTAGCAATGAGGCTAAAGCCCGTAACCACAAGATAATCACGTGCATAAGTGACGTATTCAGGATCGTCTGACATAAAAGAGACGATCTCTTCATCAAAAATCGCATAAAGAACGATAAACGGCAGCGTCACCAAAATGGAAATAAACCAAGATTGCGCCAACGTTCTGCGAATTCCGGCTAGGTTTCCTGAGCCGTAGTATTGAGAAGCAAGTACGGTAACTGCACCGCATAGGCCAAAGACAACCGCTAGGTTGAAGAAAAAGATACGATTTCCAACTCCAACTGCTGCCGTTGCAGATTCACCGAGTAGGCTTACCATGAAAATATCCACGACGCCGAGCAAAGCAAAAAGCATGGACTGAAGTGAAACAGGTAGGCCAATCGTAATCAGTTTTTGCCAAAATACTTTATCGATGTATTCGCGTGTTAAGAGCATCGCATTTCTCCTTAAAGATTAATGCGAGTAGTTTATCCTCATGATTTGGCGGTGTATTTTTCAAAGGAATCCAAAACCTTTGTAAAACTCTCTACTAACGCACATGTGAGCCAATAAATCATGGAAGATAAACAAGAACGCTACGCGATTTCAGAAAAAACTTATCAAGAGTTTATTGATCACAGTCGAGTATTAGCACTTGAGGAGAGAGGCATTGTGCAGTGCGGCATTGCCACTTGTCGTGACTTCTTCTCTGTTTATCGTAAAAACCAAAAGAAACACATGCTGCTCTATACGGTGCGTGGTAAAGGGTGGCTAGAGAGTGGGACTTATCGATACGATTTGGAACCGGGCTCGTTGATTACAGTACCCGCAGGTGTTGAAAACGGTTTTGGTATAGAAGAAGAACCTTGGCAGATCGCGTGGCTTTTTCTTGCTCCTGATAGAGAGTGGCCGATATTAGAATGCGATGTTCGCTACCAGCTTTCATCTACACCTGAAGTGATGTATGCATGTATCCAAACACTACTACGCAGCATTCACCTTCCAATCGATTATGGTGGTGCGGTAGGTGAGCATAGTGTGGCTCAGTTAGAGCTGATGTTAAACATGCCGCCCTCAGAGTCGATATCACGCAGCCAATTGAGGCTTCGGCGTGTATTTGACCTTGTCCAACGTCAGCTCCATAAGGATTGGAGCGTTGAGCAGGTGGCGGCTCTATATCCATGTTCGGAGGCTCATTTGCATCGACTGACTCAAAAGCAGTTTGGTCGAAGCCCAATGGCACATTTAACGCGTATGCGCATGGAATATGCTGCTAGGTTACTTCGTTCAACAGAATGGCCAATTCAGCATATTGGAGAAATAGTCGGATATCCGACAAGCGCTAACTTTAGTACACGTTTTAAAGCGTGGTCGACCATGACACCAAGAGAGTTTAGAAAAAACGGTAGAGTGGATTGGTACGACAAGGAGTGAATCGTTCTTTTTCTGAACGATAGAGCGCACAAAACTCACCGTAAGCCAGAATTTTGTTCTCTAATTGATGAAATAAGTGAAAAATCATTTCGTCATTTTTTGCGATGGTGTTAACGTGAGGTTCGGTACTTGAATTTCAAAGGGTTATGACTTTCATGTTTTCTAATCTCCCAACTCCCGTATTAGATCCTATTTTATCTCTATCCGTTGCATACCGTAACGATGAACGTCCAAACAAGGTTGACCTTGGCATTGGCGTATACAAAAACAGCGCAGGCGAAACGCCGATTATGAAAGCCATTCAAATGGCGCAGGATGTCGTTGTTGAAACTCAAAAAACCAAGTCTTACGTTGGTCTTGCGGGTTGCGAAGAATTTAATAAAAGCATGATCGATTTGCTACTGACGGGAACGTCTGCAATGGATCGTGTTGCAGCAATTCAAACGCCAGGTGCAAGTGGTGCGCTGCGTATGCTCGGTGATCTGATGAAGATCGCACAGCCAGATACGACGGTTTGGATTTCCAACCCAAGTTACGTAAACCACAAGCCAGTAATGGAAGCAGCAGGCCTTAAAGTTAAGTTCTACCACTATTTCTCTTCGGAAACGAAACAAGTAGACACCGCAAAAATGATGGATGATCTTGCGAAAGCTGGGCCTTCAGATGTGGTACTTCTTCATGGTTGTTGCCACAATCCAACTGGTGCGGATATTGACTTCTCTGCTTGGCAAGCCATTACAGAATTGTCGCAGAAGAACGGTTTCATCCCATTTGTGGACATTGCCTACCAAGGCTTCGGTGATGGCCTAGAAGAAGACGCAAAAGGTCTTCGTTTTATGGCAGATAACGTTGAAGAGATGTTGATTACTACTTCATGTTCGAAGAACTTTGGTCTGTACCGTGAACGAACTGGTGCAGCGATTGTGGTTGGTAAGAACATGCATGATGTAACCAATGCAAAAGGTAAACTCCTCACTCTAGCTCGCTCGACTTACACGATGCCACCCGACCATGGTGCAGCTTTAGTTAAGACCATCCTGCAAGATGACAATCTCACTTCCGTTTGGAAGCAAGAATTGAGTGAAATGCAACATCGTTTGGTTAGCCTTCGTCAAAGTTTGTGTAACGAGTTGAGAAACAACCATAATACAGATCAATTTGATTTCATTGAGGGTCACAAAGGCATGTTTACTGTGCTAGGCTTTAGTGGAAACCAAATGGCGCAACTGCGTGAAGATTATGGCATTTATGGTGTTGGCGATGGTCGAATTAACATTGCCGGACTTACCGAAACTCATATTCCATACGTAGCGGACGCAATTAAGAAAGTATCTCAAGCTTAATTGGAGTGTGGATGAAAAACTGGAAACTGATTCTGCCGCTTATGATGAGCGGCAGTTTAATTGCTTGTACGTCAACTCAAACGACGCAGGAACCTGTTGAGCCAGAGTCGCCAAAGGTCGAAGAGCCCGTTAAAGTCGAACCAGAAGTGAAACCTGAGGTAGATCCAAAGCCAGAGGTGGAGCCCAAACCAGAAGCGAAACCTGAGAAAAAGCCGGAACCAAAGCCTAAAAAGCCAGTCAAGGTCACAAAAACACCCGATGGCATGTTAATTCTTGGTTCTGAAGAATGGGTTTATGTTCCTGAAATTGACCAGACTTTCAAGGCTAGAGTCGATACAGGTGCGACAACATCATCAATTAGTGCGACTGAGATTGTTCCGTTTGAGCGTGATGGTAAAGACTGGGTTAAATTTAAGATAGATTTAGGTGACAAAGACACCAAAGAATTTAAAGTACCCGTTGAGCGCTGGGCTAAAGTTAAGCAGTCTTCGTCAGAAGAGGTGGATAAACGAGCGGTGGTAAAAGCCTACATTACCGTTGGGGATCACAAAGAAAAGACAGAGTTTACGTTAGCGGATCGCGGACATATGACGTTTCCAATTTTGCTTGGTCGAAGCTTTTTTAGAGATATCGCCGTTGTAGATGTATCGAAAAAATATGTGCAAGATAAACCTAAAAAAACCGCTAAAAACTGATGTATTAAAGCTAGTTTCTGCTACAAGCTAATAATTCCTGATTAGCAAAAAATGGCCTCCAAAATCGGAGGCTATTTTTATTGAATCATATGCTTGCTTGTGATGCCTGGTAGTCATGTCCACTAAAATGCAAAACGAGCAGACATTACAATTTGCTGGCCATAGACACCATTATTTTTAAAATCTGCACCAAGCGATAGTTGCTGAGTTGAGTGGAATCGTGCGCCTAGATTGTAAATGGTATTCGAATCGTCATTATCTATGATTTGGCCGATACGGCCATGTAGCTCAACATTTTGCATAAACCAAATACGAGTGCCAATATTCACTTCCGTGCGCCATTCGTCGCCGACTTTATCACTGCCGTTCTCTTTAATGTTGTGTACCAACATTTGGCCATAAATATCTGCAAATTGGCCTGCTGGCCCATTAAAGCCTATACCACCAGCAATGTCCCAGTCTCCGCTGAATTCACTGTCTGCGCGAGCAATGAAATGGGTATTCTCTGTAAAGTAGGTATTGAACTCGCCACCAAATGTACCAGGGCTAGTGCCCATGCGAAATTCCATCGTGTTGTAGTTGAAATTATTTGCATGTGCGGAAAGTGGCAAAATAGCACACAAACCAAAGGCTGCAACCTTTAGAGCTTTACCTAGCATGGTGTCTCCGGGCAAGATGATTAAAATGAACAAAAAAATGGTCTGCAAAAAGCAGACCAAGATTGATAAAGCTATCATTTTAAGTGCTTGCCGTCACTATTTAGCTGTAATCGTCACTACATCATGTTGATATGCACAGCAATCGGGGTTTGTTTTACAAGACCACGAGTTGTTCGACTTCAATCTCTGGTTTGTTCCCGCCTTCAAATTCGCCAAACAGACGGACTTTAGTCGTGTGATCAATCGGAGTATTTAGCTGAATATCGTCATCGAGTTCGACCATCACTTCACCGGAACCATCGCTAAAGACAAACTTATCCGAGCGAACTTGACGCAATAAGTTACCTTCAACGACCACATCTTTTTCAGTAAACATATTGGAGTCGTTTAGCAAGGCATCCAATTTTTCCACAGTGACAGGACCGTTAAACTGCAAGTTTGATTGGTTTTGAGCGTTATCTTTCGCGAACGCGATAGAAGGAGCAATAGCTAAGGCGGCGATTGTTGCGATAATTGTATTCTTTTTCATGTTACATCCTCATCGGTTTGTTTTGATGGGTTCATTAAAACAGGGCTTGTTTGAACCAATGATGATTTCAACATTCATATTCTATTCATTTGCTTGAGTAAGTGGGGACGATGACGTTATGATTGTTCATCTTCCTCTATTCCTTACAAATGTTCATGAAATCAGCGATCCCATCTTTAATGGTTCAAGGCACCACTTCGGATGCCGGAAAAAGTGTCCTTGTGGCAGGTTTATGCCGTGTATTAGCAAGAAAAGGGATAAATGTTGCCCCATTTAAGCCACAAAACATGGCATTAAATAGTGCGGTAACCAAAGATGGCGGTGAAATAGGTCGAGCACAGGCCGTTCAGGCACAGGCGTGTAATATTGAGTCAACCGTACATATGAATCCGGTTTTAATTAAACCTAACAGTGATACAGGTGCTCAGATCATTTTGCAGGGTAAGGCGATTTCCAATATGGATGCGGCTGGCTTTCATGATTACAAGAAAGTGGCGATGGACACGGTGTTAGATTCCTTCTCTCGTCTGACTCAAGAATTTGATTCGATCATTATCGAGGGCGCGGGGAGTCCTGCTGAAATCAATTTACGAGAAGGCGATATTGCAAACATGGGTTTTGCTGAGGCCGCTGATGTACCAGTGATCATTGTTGCTGATATTGATCGTGGTGGAGTGTTTGCACATTTGTACGGAACACTTGCGTTACTTTCTGAATCTGAACAAGCGCGAGTAAAAGGATTTGTTATCAACCGTTTTCGAGGTGATATTCGCTTATTGCAATCGGGCCTCGATTGGCTAGAAGAAAAAACAGGTAAACCTGTACTTGGTGTACTTCCTTTTCTTCATGGTTTGAATTTAGAAGCAGAAGACGCGATCACTGCGCAGCAAGAGTTGCACTCTGAGGTAAAACTGAATGTTGTTGTGCCTGTTTTAACCCGGATTAGTAATCATACTGATTTTGATGTGCTGCGATTGAATCCAGACATCAATCTACGTTATGTAGGTAAAGGCGAAAAAATAGATAAAGCCGACCTGGTTATTTTGCCTGGGACCAAATCGGTCAGAGACGATCTGGATTATCTAAGAAGCCAGGGGTGGGATAAAGATATCTTGCGTCATATTCGTCTTGGTGGAAAAGTGATTGGTATCTGTGGCGGCTACCAGATGCTTGGAAACTTGATTGATGATCCAAACGGCGTCGAAGGCCAACCAGGTCAAAGCGAAGGACTTGGCTTGCTTGATATCACTACGACGCTAACTAACAGCAAACAGCTTACAAACACACAAGCACAGCTTTCTCTTAACGGCAAAACAGCCAATGTAAAGGGTTATGAAATCCACGTAGGGCGAAGTGAAGTACGGGGCCTGCAACCTCTTACATTCAGTTCCGGTGAAGCGGAGGGGGCGATCAGCGAGTGTGGCCAAATCATGGGAACCTACCTTCACGGGTTCTTTGACGAGGCAGATGTCTTAAGCCTGGTATCAGAATGGGTAAACGGCACCCAAATCAAACAACAAGACTTTGAAGAGTTAAAGGAGCAAGGCATTAATCGCATCGCAGATGCGATAGAACAACATATGCGCCTTGATTTTTTGTTTAAATAGCACATTAACTGATTGAACTTTATATTCAAATAACCTGTTCTTTCGCTTGCCTTGTATTGGAGTATCTCTATGAAAGCATGGAAACAGCATGCTTGCCTTGCGGCAGTATTAAGCATTTCATTTTCAGCAAACGCAGTAACGAACCTAAAAGTGTATGCAGCCTCTTCTATGACGAATGCGATTAACGAGATCGCGCAAAACTTTGAAGAAAAGTATGACGTTTCTATCACTCCCGTTTATGGTGGTTCTTCTTCTATCGCTCGACAAATTATCAATGGCGCACCAGCGGATGTATTCATTTCTGCGAACACGAAATGGATGGATTATTTGGTCGATAAAAATGTCATTTATCGTGACAATGTCACAAATTTAGTGCGCAATAGCTTAGTGTTGATTGCTCCTCAGTCTTCAGAATTAACCTCATTTAACTTTTCTGATGCAAAGGCATGGGAGAAGGCATTGCATGGAAATCGTCTTGCGTTAGGCAATCCGACGTCAGTACCTGCTGGTATGTACGCGAAAGAGTCATTGACTACACTGGGTGTATGGAAAGCGGTTCAAACTCACGTCGCACCAGCAAAGAATGTGCGCTTAGCTTTGGCGTTGGTTGAACGTGGAGAAGCGCCTTTAGGTGTGGTCTACAAAACCGATGCTCAGTTAACTGATAAAGTCAAAATTCTCGGCGAATTTGCGAGTGATACGCATGCGGCTATTGTTTACCCGGCTGCAATTGTGAATGATTCTACTGAGTCGGAGCAGTTCTTCCAGTACCTAAAATCGGACGAAGCCGCACGCGTTTTTGCTCAATATGGCTTTCAGCAATAAACCGGCCTTCAATTATAGGAACGAAGCGTGACAGAACTGGAATACCAAGCCTTAATGTTAAGCCTCAAAGTAGGCGCGTACGCAGTACTTTGGCTGATTCCTCTCGGCGTTTTTCTTGCTTGGCTACTTTCTCGAAAAACGTTCTTTGGTAAATCGATTCTCGATAGCTTAATTCATTTACCACTGGTATTGCCGCCAGTGGTAATCGGCTATTTATTGTTGATTTCTTTAGGACGACAAGGGTTCCTTGGAAAGTGGCTCTATGAAAATTTAGGGGTAGTATTTAGCTTTAATTGGAAAGGGGCAGTAGTCGCTTGTATTGTCGTGGCTTTGCCTTTGATGGTTCGTTCAGTACGCTTAAGCTTAGATAGCGTCGACCCTAAATTGGAGCACGCAGCCTCTACGTTAGGCGCTTCTCCTTTAAAAGTGTTTCTCACCATCACGTTACCACTGACCATTCCCGGAATTATTACGGGCACGATGCTGTCATTTGCTCGTAGTCTTGGCGAATTCGGGGCGACGATCAGTTTCGTCTCTAACATTCCGGGTGAGACCCAAACGATTCCGCTGGCAATGTACAACTTTATTGAAACGCCAGGTGCAGAAATGCAGGCGGCTCGTCTGTGTATCATTTCTATCGCGTTAGCCTTGTCTACATTAATGATCTCGGAATGGCTAAATCGTAAAGCGGCAAGTAGATTGGGTGCGAAGCAATGACGATTAAAGTCCAATTTAAACAAATGCTTGGTGAGACTGACTTCGACATCAAACTTAAGTTACCCTGTAATGGAATTAGTGCCTTGTTTGGACGATCTGGTGCAGGTAAAACGACGTTGATTAACATCATCAGCGGATTGGTCACTCCAAGGCAAGGGTATGTTGCGGTTGGTGAGCATGTTTTGTTTGACAGTGAACAGGGAATCAACCTACCAACGCACAAGCGTGGTATTGGTTATGTGTTTCAGGATTCACGTTTGTTTCCTCACTATTCGGTTCAAGGCAATTTGTTATATGGCGTTAAAGAAAAAGATGACGAGTATTTTGATGCAGTCACCGAACTCTTGTCTATCAAACCGTTACTAAAGCGCTTTCCGGTATCACTTTCTGGTGGTGAAAAGCAACGTGTTGCGATTGCGCGCGCATTGCTATCTAAGCCCAATTTGCTTTTGATGGATGAGCCACTTGCCTCACTCGATATGCCAAGAAAGCGTGAGGTAATGCCTTTTCTCGAGGAGTTGTCGGAGAAGGTAAATATCCCTATTATCTATGTCACACACAGTCTCCAGGAAATTTTAAGGCTTGCTCAGCACCTTGCAATTATTGACCAAGGTAAAATTTCGAGTTCAGGTAAGCTTGAGGAAGTGTGGGCTTCTCATGCTATGCGTCCATGGCAATCTTTCTCAGATCAAAGCAGCTTATTTGAAGGCCGGATTGCTGAACATCATGAACGTTATGCACTGACTTGTATCAGCCTTGCACCTAATGTATTCCTGTGGGTGCAAAAGATTGACGGAACACCAGACACGCCAATACGCTTGCAAGTGCGTGCCAACGACGTTTCTATCACGCTCGAGCAACCCAAGGCGACGTCGATTCGAAATATTTTGCCTGCTATTGTCGATTCCATCGAGGCGTTTAACGCAGCCGATGACAAGCAGAGTATTAATGTATCACTCAAGCTAGACGAGAAATGTTATTTGTGGGCAACGATCACACCGTGGGCCCTTGATGATCTCAACCTAAAAGTTGGTAGCCGTGTTTTTGCACAAATTAAAGGTGTCAGTGTGACACAAAAAGATATGGCACTAGCGCCTCATTAACCGTTTAGACTGATTTACGCTTCATGATCAAAAAAGGCCGCAAAGTGCGGCCTTTGTTACTAGAAGAATGTCGGAATTACTTCGCGAATACTTCTTTGAATTCACGCTTAAGAAGTGGGTCACGACGTGCTTTCTTCAGTTGCTTAACCATGTCTTTCACGCAGTTGTGAAGCACATTATCAAGTAGTTGAGCACGGTATTCTTCTTTATCTTCATCTGTCATGTTTTCTGGCAGATTAAGAGTAGGGAACTCTTCCATCACATTAATACCAGCGAATGCTTGGCCTACAGAAACTAGAGCATGAAACTGTTCAAAGTTGTCTAGAATGTTCTGTGCACTTGCTGGCATTTCGTCCCATGATTCACGTACCGCTTCTTCAGACACTTCATGGATAGAGGTAACCATTTCGAACATTTGCTCTGGAACTTCGTCAAATTCGATAACTTTACGTAGCTCTGGAGAAATGCTGGCTAGATCGATTTTTTTGCTTTCGCTGTTAGTTGCTTCTGACATGGTGTGTCTCTCATTACAAAAAGGCGGGAATATTAATACCAAATGCATCAAATAGCTATACCCATTAGTCCGCAAGATGACCAAAGTGAATGAGTTTGTTGAACTTCTGCTCACAGGCCATGATTAGATAGGGTAACGTTCAGTCTAACTGCTTTATGCAATGGATTCCGTGATATTCAAACAAAAATATAGCACTTAATTATGAGTCGAATGCAACAACTCTATGAGTATGGTATATGTTTAATAAAGACATAATTAAAAATGGAACGCGTTATGCAACCGACAGGGACATCGATGCGAATCCTTCTGGTTGACGATGTTCAGCTAGACAGGATGCAGTTGGCTATTCGTCTAAAGCAACTTGGACATATTGTAAAAGCCGTAGGTAGTGGACTAGAGGCGTTAAATACCTACGAGAGTTTTGATCCGGAACTGGTGTTACTCGATATATCAATGCCAGATATGAACGGTTTTGAAGTCTCTCTTCATATAAGAGAAACGTTTCCGGATTGGATCCCAATTATTTTCTTGAGTAGTCACGAAGAGCCAGAAATGATTGCTAAAGCCATAGACGCGGGCGGTGATGACTATTTAATTAAGCCGGTAGATAAACTGGTACTGAACTCTAAACTTATCGCAATGCAGCGTATTGCTCATATGAGACGAGAGCTTAAACAAGCGACAGCTCAATTAGAGCAAGTTAATCAACTTTTGACTCAACAAGCGAATGAAGATGGCCTAACCAAACTCTATAACCGCCGTTATATCGACCATAAGTTGGAATCGATGGTTGCATGGCATGGCCGTCACAACATGCCAATGGCTTTGATTCTATTGGACGTCGATTTTTTTAAACCGTTTAATGATAATTACGGTCATATTGAAGGCGATCGTTGCTTGCAAGCGATTGCGAATCAACTCAAGGCTACTTTTTGTCGCTCTGGGGAATATGTAGGTCGATATGGTGGAGAAGAGTTTGTCGTGTTGCTAGGGTGTACCGACACTCAAACAGCAGAAAGAGAAGCCGAGCGTATACAAGAGGCTATGTATTTTCTCGATTACCCACATGAGTATTCTAGTGTGTCAAATAGAGTGACAGTGTCACAGGGTGTTTTTGTTTTTCAACCGACAGGGAAAGAAGTGCAATCAGACTTGTATGCAACCGTTGATAAAGCGCTATATACCTCGAAGTCTTTGGGAAGAAACACACATACTTTAGTTAATTCTCTTTAAAAACAAAACCTTATGAACGCCACTCTTTTTGTTGCGTTGTCACTTTTTGGTGGTTATTTTAAAGCTCACTCAAAGTAAGATAGGCAAACAGTGCGAACGGAATGTCGCAATCGGGCGTATACCTTATACCTTTGATTAGATAGATAACATCGGGATAGTGGCAACGATGAGTGCAGTTATTATGCTGATGGGGAAGTTCGGTTTTGTTGTAAACCCAGACAAGCTTGTTAACTTTCACGATTGGTGAGAGTCTAACGAAGCTTTATGCAGTTACGTCCGGCCTTTTTCGCTTTGTAAAGTGCTTCGTCCGCTGATTTAATGACGTCCAGAGGAGCTTGCCCATTCCGGCTATCAGCAACTCCGAAACTTGCGGTAACAAAAACCGACTTTCTTTTCGAACTGTTGCTACCACGACGTTTTTGTCCTTGTTTATGGTTCTCAGGGCGAGATTCTTCATCGCGTAATATCATCTCGTATTCTGCAATCGATTTGCGAGCTTCTTCCAAAAAGTTCTTACATTCGTCAGTGTATTTGCCTTTAAAAACGATGGTAAATTCTTCTCCGCCAAATCGATAAACTTTTGCGCCGCCTGGGGTTTTAGTGAGGCGCGAAGCGACCATTTTTAGAACGTCATCACCAGTATCGTGACCGTAGGTGTCGTTAAACTTTTTAAAATGGTCAACATCAAGCATTGCGATCGTGAACTTCTTACCCATGTGTTTTAGATCGAGATCAAGTGCACGTCTGCTCGGAATCAGCGTTAGGCTATCGGTGAAAGCCAGTTGATGGCTAGCGGAAGCGGCATAAATAATGATAAGCAGCCCTGTTAGCGTAAACATGGTGCTTGATATGTACTGCACATCAAAGAAAATGAACGTCGCAGACGCCAATACCATGGCAGAGTAGGTCATCGCATGGATAATTTCATTCTTCTTTAAAACAAGGATTCCAAGAAAACAGACAATACCCACGCAATATAAAACAAGAATGAAAGGCAGTTTAGAGACCGTCGGTACAATAAATAAAATACCGCTTGTCCATTGTTCAAACCCTCCTTCAACGTAATATGCTAGCGTTAGATAAGACCAAAGAACGAACATTGCTAACATCAAGATGTAAGTCAACATGGCTCTGGAGTCAAAACCTTCTTTACTAAACAAAAATACCGTAAGAAACGAGACAGGAAGTAACGTGGCTAAAATGGTTAGCTCAAGTAAAGCGGTACCACTTTGAAGCGGGACTTGTAGGCGATGCTGTATCACGAAGTAGGCTAGCAACATTGCCATGCACACCATGGACTCTCTGCCTTGCTTAAATGAATAACAAAGGAGTAGCGCACAACCTAATAGTATGTACGGCAAGTTTGCGGCAATGCCCCAGTTTGCCTGAGTCATCTGAATAATGCTGTCCATGCCCGAACTCACTATGCCCAGTAGCAAAAAAGGGAATAAGAATCTGAAGCCTGATGAAGTCATTGACGATGAGGACATCTATTACAAACTGCCTGAAAATAGTTGACTATATAATTGGTTAGGTAAATCGTTTTATCAATATGGATATTTATCCGTTATTGAATTTCGAACTTTGAGAACTAGCAAGAATACGTCTATTTGTTCCTTTTCCCAAGTATTTTGGAAGACATTACGGCAAAAAGAGAGAGATTGATTAAATTAAGAGCAATCAATAAGTTGTTATAAACAAGTCGTTGCTATACTCATTTCATAGGAAAAAGGAGATTTACAGATGCAGATAAGCTCAGATGTGCACAATTACATGGAAACATTAGTAGGCCAGGTTCTCAGTTTGCCCGAATTTTTAGAACAGTATGACAACGAACAGTTAGCCGATATTGCTTGCCTTGCGCTTATCCAGCTCAAGCCTGTCTATATCCGTCATGATATTGATTTTTTGTCTTCACTTCCTGAACAAAAATTAAGCCAGTTTAAGCAAAGCGCGGATATAGCGGTGAAAAACGCCGCAGAAATGGTGAAAGAAGACAGGCGTAAAAACCGAGAGTATGATGTGCCTGTAATTTTTTCCCATACTAGTTATGATGATGACAAAGAGTTGGATTGGTATGAAAAACCGATCCTTAACGTTAATATTAAGTAAGAGTCGCTCAGTTGACTAGTGAGCTGACCCAAGGAGGAATCGTGGGATTTTTTTCGCGTTTGTTTGGTGGTAGTGAGAAAACCGCTGAAGCTAAAACTATCGAGCCAGTTGAGTATAAAGGTTTCTTTATTTACCCAGAGAGCCTTTCAGAGGGCGGACAATATCGCATCGCTGGTCGAATAGAAAAGCATGACAATGATGAAGTGAAAACACATCGGTTTATTCGCTCCGATTTACTTGGCTCAGAGCAAGATGCCAATGACCTAATGTTGAAGAAATCTCAAATGTTTATTGATCAAATGGGCGATAAAATCTTCAACTAGCAATTTACTGCAATTTGATTCCAGTCATCTTAAAAAGAGCCATTAGTGTATATGCTAGTGGCTCTTTCTTTTTAACGCTTAAATCTCTGTTAAGTCAGTATTTAATCGTTACCTGGTTAGACCTCAGTCTAGTACGGTGTTGCGTTGTTATTTTTCGAGCACAGAGCGACAATCATTCATTACTTAGCGTTATATGTAATGAAATTTAGTATTTAAATTACAAAAGACTTGAAGTAATGAGACGCGTTCGATACAAACAGAATAATAACAGGGCTGTTAGTCAAGGTGTTATTGTGCAAATGGGTGTCCCCAAACATCATCTTTCGTTTGCAATTGTCTTGCGTGGTAAACAGATAGAAATAAAAAAGAATTAGAGTAGAGCGACGCTCTGTTTTGGGACTAATTTATTGATATGTATACAAGGAGTATGCGTTTTGCAAATCGGTGTACCTAAAGAGATACTCGCGGGTGAATCGCGAGTGGCTGCATCGCCGAAGTCGGTTGAGCAGTTAATAAAATTGGGATTCGATGTCGCGATTGAATCCCAAGCGGGGGTGCTAGCGAGTTTCGATGATGCCGCTTATGAAGCAGCTGGTGCGAAAATCGTTTCTAGTGAAGAAGTTTGGGTATCTGGCCTTATTTTAAAAGTTAATGCGCCAATTGTGGATGATGAGCAAGGCATTGACGAAATTGCGTTACTGCAAGATGGAGCAACACTGGTTAGCTTTATTTGGCCGGCTCAAAATGCTGAGTTGATGGAACAACTTTCAAGTAAGAACATTAACGTTCTTGCCATGGATTCCGTTCCTCGTATCTCACGTGCACAAGCCTTAGACGCGCTATCTTCGATGGCTAATATCGCTGGTTATCGTGCAGTGGTTGAGGCAGCTCATGAGTTTGGTCGTTTCTTTACAGGTCAAATTACGGCTGCCGGTAAAGTGCCTCCAGCGAAAGTATTGGTTGCGGGTGCTGGCGTCGCTGGCTTGGCGGCTATCGGTGCTGCAGGTAGCTTAGGTGCCATTGTCCGTGCGTTTGACGTCCGCCCAGAAGTAAAAGAGCAAGTTGAATCGATGGGCGCTGAGTTCCTGACCGTTGACTTTCAAGAGGAGTCAGGCTCCGGGGATGGCTACGCAAAAGAAATGTCTGATGACTTCAACAAAAAAGCGGCAGAGTTATACGCAGAGCAAGCTAAAGATGTTGATATCATTATTACGACCGCGCTCATCCCTGGTAAACCTGCGCCGAAGTTGATCACCAAAGAAATGGTCGACAGCATGAAAGCGGGCAGTGTTATTGTCGATTTGGCAGCTGCTAATGGCGGTAACTGTGAATATACAGTGAAAGACCAAGTTATCATGACGGATAACGGCGTAAAAATTGTTGGTTACACTGACATGGTTGGTCGTTTGCCAACACAATCTTCTCAGCTTTACGCGACAAACCTTGTCAATCTTCTAAAACTGTTGTGTAAAGAGAAAGATGGCAACATCAATATTGATTTTGAAGATGTTGTTATCCGTGGCGTTACCGTGGTGAAAGAAGGTGAAGTTACTTGGCCAGCGCCACCAATTCAGGTTTCAGCTCAGCCGCAAGTGAAACAAGAACAGCCTGTGAAGCCAGAGCCTAAAGTAGAAGAACCTACGTCTCCAACGAAGAAAGTTATTGGTGTGGCAGCGGCTGTTGGAGCCTTTGCATGGGTAGCATCGGTTGCTCCGGCAGCGTTTCTTTCTCACTTTACTGTATTTGTTCTAGCGTGTGTTGTCGGATACTACGTAGTATGGAATGTTACTCATGCACTTCATACACCACTAATGTCAGTAACGAATGCTATCTCTGGCATTATTGTCGTTGGTGCATTACTGCAAATTGGACAAGGTAATGGCGTCGTTTCATTCCTATCTTTTATTGCCGTATTGATCGCGAGTATCAATATCTTCGGTGGTTTCACCGTCACCAAGCGTATGCTTGAAATGTTCCGCAAAGATAAATAGGAGTCACAATGTCTGCAGGATTAGTACAAGCAGCTTACATTGTTGCTGCATTATTTTTCATCATGAGTTTGGCGGGGCTTTCAAAGCAAGAGTCTGCTCGTAATGGTAACTACTACGGTATCGCTGGTATGACGATTGCGCTGATAGCGACGATCTTTAGCCCAGATGCTCAAGGTTTTGGTTGGATCATTATCGCGATGGCGATAGGTGGTGCGATCGGTATTTTCTATGCGAAGAAAGTAGAAATGACCGAGATGCCAGAACTGGTTGCGATTCTACACAGCTTTGTAGGTTTAGCTGCGGTTTTAGTTGGCTACAACAGCTACCTAGATGCGCCAGAAGCAGCAACACATGCTGAGCATGTTATCCACCTTGTAGAAGTATTCTTGGGTGTGTTCATCGGTGCCGTAACTTTCACCGGTTCAATTGTCGCATTTGGTAAGCTGCGTGGTGTGATTTCTTCGTCGCCACTTAACCTGCCCCATAAGCACAAAATGAACCTCGCAGCGGTTGTTATCTCTACGCTTCTTATGATCTACTTCGTAAAAGCAGATGGCAGCATGTTCGCTCTTATTGTGATGACTTTGATCGCGTTCGCATTCGGCTACCATTTAGTCGCTTCAATCGGTGGTGCTGATATGCCAGTTGTTGTCTCTATGTTGAACTCATACTCAGGTTGGGCAGCAGCGGCAGCAGGTTTCATGCTAGCAAATGATCTATTGATTGTAACAGGTGCTTTGGTAGGTTCATCAGGTGCGATTCTTTCTTACATCATGTGTAAAGCAATGAACCGTTCGTTTATCAGTGTTATTGCCGGTGGTTTTGGTCAAGAGATAGTGATTTCAGGTGACGAAGAGCAGGGCGAATATCGTGAAACAACGGCTGAAGAAGTTGCAGAGATGTTGAAGAACTCAAAATCAGTAATCATCACTCCAGGATATGGCATGGCAGTAGCTCAGGCACAATACCCTGTTCATGAAATTACTGATGTACTTCGTTCACAAGGTATTGAAGTTCGCTTTGGGATTCACCCAGTAGCGGGTCGTCTACCGGGGCATATGAATGTGTTACTCGCTGAAGCAAAAGTACCGTATGATATCGTTCTTGAAATGGATGAAATCAATGATGACTTTGCAGAAACCGATACCGTATTGGTTATCGGTGCTAACGATACGGTCAACCCAGCCGCACTGGAAGATCCGAACAGCCCAATCGCTGGTATGCCCGTATTGGAGGTATGGAACGCGAAAAACGTAGTGGTATTCAAGCGCTCAATGAATACTGGTTACGCAGGAGTACAGAACCCACTGTTCTTCAAAGAAAATACATCAATGCTATTTGGTGATGCGAAAGTCAAAACTAGTGAGATATTAGATCATCTTTAGATGGGTTGATTTAATACAATAAAGACAAAAGAGAGCTTCGGCTCTCTTTTTTGTTCTAGTAAGCAATCATTGTTCGATAACCCAGCCATTATCAATTGCGAGTAGCTTTGCCTTGTTTGTTAGTTTGTAGCCATTGATAGTTCGTCTACTCTTGTTGTTAAACCAACTGCAACCTTTAATCATCCCTTGTTCAAAAAGGCTAGCTACGTAAGTTTCCGCGAATATCTTTGAACACCCCAGTGCGTCATGTAGTTGCGAAAATGCAAATCTCTCGTGACCATTCTCATATCGTTCGACCATCCATTTGAGTAATAGCATTTTTTTGTCGATTTGGCTTTCGGCTGGCTTTGACTGTGCCGTTTGATATGGATTACTACCAAGTTCTGGCTTCTTGTACAACGGACTACCGTGAATTTCACGCATCAGTTCGTCAATAACAGACTCGAAAGCGTTATCATTTGAAAAGTCATAGTAAAGCTTTGTCTTTAGAAAAGTAGGGACGTGTCTTGTACCTTTTTGTCGAATTATCGGTATGATTTTATTGTCATCAATACTCGTCATTAGAGATGATGTGACAATCATTTTTTCATATCCGACTCCACCAGTACCTTTGTTTGCTTTATCTACATAAGTTTGAGTACACACCATTACTACTCGGTCAACTTCTGCCAACTGAGTTTCCATGAAATGGGGTAAATCGGTACCACCACCAACCCCCCATGCATCTATGCGAGCATCTATACCTGCGTATACCAATCGTGTCGCAAGATCTAGCACCCATTGTTTATGTTCAGCACTGTCATGTGAGTACGACAGAAATACTTTTGGTACCTTTGTGTTCATTGTAATCTCCGTAAGATCGGCTGCATTCAAAAATGAGAACCCATGACTATAGTCTCAATGGCAATATCTTAATTGAGTTTATTATTCACAAAGGTAAGCATCCATCATTACAGTTGCTGCGTTGCCGTTGGCTGTAACCTCAGAGTCTACTATGACTGCTGAGTTTGCTCCGATTCTTACTGCTTCTTCTGCGGCATTTAGCCTTGCTAATTCTATATTCCGATCAACAGTCAAACTCATGACTTCAGTACCAGAAACACTTCCAATAAAACTACATTGTTCTGCCATCGTTTGATTGATCACTCTAACTGGTAAATTTGTACCAGCCGAACTAGATGAACAACCGACAATCAACGAACAAATTAGAGGCGGTAAACAATTTTTAAACATATTAAAGTCCCTGATTGCAATGTGTTTAGTGTCATATTGATTTTAATACAAGTAGAAAAAATTTACATCGGCCACCCCACGTAACTATGCATAACCGAAAACAATATCAATCTCTCTTAGTCATTTCTTAACCCTAACCTCATTTATTGACTTAGCTATTAAAAATAGTTGTTATCGTTGATGTATATACGCTTATTGTATTAAAGTGTACGATAATCGAAGTTTTTGATTTTATAGTAGTAACAATAGAGAGAGAAAGAATGAGCTATTCGGTAGACGTATACTACAACGCAAACGAAACAGTACTAGGCTTGGTACAAAAGCACGTAGAAGAGAAATACAACGTTGAAACGACAACGTGTAAAGGTTTTTTGTTCTTGAAAAGCAACGACGACGAACTATTCGACACAGTAGTGAAAGAACTTGAAGGCGGCGAACACCCGTACGCAAGTCACGGTCACTACAGCTTTGCAGCAGAAACGACACTAGACTTTGTGAACGGTGAAATCTCTGAAGCAGAGCTTGAAGAAGCACTTGCACAAGAGTGGGACTTAGAAGCAGAGCAAGCAGGTTTGCAAAAAATGCGCGACCTTGTAGCTGCGAACCCTGAACTTCAAGCGAAAGTAACAGAGATTGTGAACAGCAAGTAAGCTACGCAGAACAGAAAAGCAGCCTTCGGGCTGCTTTTCAGGTTTGAACAGAAGAGATGCCAAATGGAAGCAAAAGAAGAGAGCAAACAGTCTGATTTGAGCGTATTAGAACAACTTGAACACCTAGAAGACGTTCTTCAAGACACACAGGAAAAGATCGATTCGTTACTGAAGCAAGCGCAAGACGATGTATTAAAACAGTTCAAAATCGATGCTGAGAAATGTCGAATTACAAACGAACAGATAGCTGAAGCGTTCGGTATTCGAATCGCTAAAGAGAATCAAGTTACAGAACTGAACCCAGAAACACCAAAACAGCCACAAGAACCGAAGTTTTATTACGAAGATTATATCTTGAGAACAATTAACGCAAATACGCTCAAGAAAGAGCCGTGGCGTGATCTGTACTTGTCGGGTGAGATCAACAAGTACCGCGTCGCTTACGCTAAGTTTCTTGGTGGTCGAAAAGGTATCGATGAAAAATGGGATATTGTTTACAAAGACTCAAAAGAGCCGAAACCTGATTGGGCGATAGGTGATGAGAACAATGTAAACGAATTACCCGCTGGCAAGTACAAGGTGTAGATATGCTGATAACGAGTAAATTAGCCGATTTTATTATCGCACATGACGTACAAAACTTTGATGTACGTGGCAATAAGCTCATTCTTGATAACACGTATTTGAGTGACGATTACGCAACAATAAACATCGAAGTAGAATTTCACGGCGAGATAGGTATGCCAGATGGACACTACGTACTGCCTAACTTTCCAGATTTAGTGAATCTTCTAATGGGTAGAAACTTTCGCTTATCGAGTCACAAGCAAGTCTTCACCCCATGCTTAGGCAAAGTCGATGCTGAGAATAATGTGATCAAATACGAAACAGAACACGGCATATTTACGCAAGAATACTTGTTCAGGGAATTTGAGGAAGAACAGTGCTGATAACAGAAGAACTAGCGAAAGTTGTTTGTAAGCATAAATTTGAATACTTCATAGCCAACGACGGATATCTACAATTCTACAAGAGACCTTCACGTCAACGAGTAAACGACAGTAGCATTCTGTTCACTCTAAAAGTTTATTACGAACACGGCTTAGAGCACGGCGAGTACGTAATCAATGAGTTTGATAGTGTTTGTAAGCAAATTCTTGGTCTTGGCTTCAGTAAACGTTCACGTCATAGACGAACTCAAGCACAGGGTAGGTTTGTCGAACAAGATCAAGCGATCTATTTCGATATCGATGAAAACACTTACAAAGTCAATTGCAAGCTCTGGGAGCGCGGTGATGTCTTTAATTACGGCTATAATATTCCGAAAGATGCTGACGATGATTACATTTGTGAGATAACAAAAGATGATCTCAAAATGGCACGAAAGATGCGCGGTAATCTATGTGCTAATGATCAACGAGTTTATCTGAAATCGGTCAAATTAACGAAACCTAAACGAGAACACAGCAAACAAGTTGTAATCAAAGGTGGGACATTAGATCTATTAGTCGATGGGGTAGAAGAAACGCATACGTTCAAAACAGACATCAAAGCGACTGACGAACTAATCAAGACGATTTACAGTTCCATGCTTGAAGTCGAGCAAGAACTATGTGAAATCGATAGCTACGTTGAATTCGAAGTTGATCCTACTGACTTAGTACCAAGCGATTACACCGTACACGTTGGACGTACAAAAGATGCAGGCGATAATGTAGCTTGTGTGTATTTTTCAAATGGTATCTATGAATACCAGAAATCTTTATCACAAGACCATTATGAGCGCGTATCACGAAAACTGAACCCAGTTGAAGACAAAAGCGGGCTACTTGCTTTTGCTAGTAACGACTCAGACGAAGAAACGACAGCCCCTTAAACGGGGCTTTATTATCGAACTGTACAAACATACAGTATTTGTTATCATGGCAATATCACAAGAGGTATTGACTATGAAATCACGTGAGCACACCAGATCTAAGCAAATTAAAGCCGAAGTAGTTGAAATGACATGCGAGAAATGTAGTCGTGGTGTCTTTCGTTATGACGATTCTAGGGAAGTGCTATCACCGTATCAAACCAAGCAATACCCGCACAAATGCTCTAGATGTGGCTATGAAGTCTATATCTCGATTCAGTACCCGATCATTAAGTTTGGCAACGAAACATGGGTACTCGCGAAGAATGTCGGTTAAGCGAGTTCGTACTGCTTGATTAGCAAGTCGATAGTTTCTTGTGGCTTTTCACGTACACGCTGATCTGAAGTTGGGAGACAATGCGCGTTCTTAAATTCAATCAATCGTTCGCAAACTAGCTCTAGTCTCTTGCTGCTAGACATGTCTTTATCATTATCGTAATCGCCGTTAAGAATACACTGAAGACGCTTAGACCATTCTTGTACTTCTGCTAATGCTGGCAGTTCTACAACATCTGAATCAACATGCGACTCTTCGTGAATACTAACTACTTGCTCTTGTACAGCTTCAGATTCAACGTTTTCGTTCTTTCTTAGTGACTGTGCTAGTTGACGAAGTTTCGCGTTCTCTTCGCTTAGAGACGCACTGTGTGCTTGTTCTTCTTCAAGCTGGCGTTGTAAGCTTTGCTTTGCTGCTACAAGCTCTTTGTACTCAGCAGCGATTTTCTGTAGTTCGGCAATCATAATATCTTTCTCATCATTTTGTTTCTGTAGGTCAGCTACTTGCTTACGTAGTATCGAAAGCTCATCTTTTCTTGGGTCGATGAACGGCTTTGTTGCGAATAGACGATCAATAGTTACGCGAGTAACTAGGCTCGCATCTGCATTGAACGTGAACGAATCTTTTTCATCGTTATAATCGCCGTTCGAGCAAGATGCAGCGTATAGCTCGCGCGATTCAAAGTCGTAGGCAATAGCAATGCTTTTTGAAGGATCGAAGGCAAGCAAGTGATTCGAATCAACGGCTACGTATACGTCGCTCAAGCTAATGTTGCGTTCAAGTCTACGTTTTAATGTTTGAGTTTTAGCTTTGTCACCGCAGTTGAGCAGCGAAACAGGGAATGATTCGTAAAAAGTAATGATCGAACTAGCGTGTGTCGTGTTCTTTTTCTTACTGATGAAATCTTGGAATCGAAGTGTGTAGTTATTGCGGTTAACGAATAGTGTTAGCTTTTTCATGTGTTTCCTTTGCGCACAAGTGGCGCTCTAATAGAATATTGAGTAGTTGTGACAGTGAACGTTTATCGCCGCTGTCATGAAATTGTTCTAGTAAGTCGTTGCGCAACTTTGCGCGGACAGTTGATGTATTACTCATTTTTTGCATTCTCTAGTTCTCTCACAATTTTGTAGATGGTCGCAGTTGATATCTTGTAAGTCTTGCTTATCTCAAGCACAGTCATATCACCGTATGTGTATACGTCGTAGATCTCTTGCTTCTGTTCTGGCGTTTTGCGTGGCTTCTTGATTCTCATGTTGTTCTCGTTTCTTGTTTCTACATTTTTATTTATATCGAGCAGAATCAAGATTCCGGTGATTTTCGCAAAAAAGTTGAAATTATTTTAAAGCCAATGGCGGCATCGTTAAACAAAACATCAATTTACGCAGTTCGTAAGCAGTTCGCAATTCCACATTCGATGATGTGACATAGCAGTTCGCAAGCAGTTCATGATGCAAAATCGTTAATCAATCAGCAGTTCGTAAGTAGTTTATAGCAGTTCGTAAGCAGTTCGTAATGCAATTTTAACTAGCTATAGCTATAGTACAAGTCGCAAAAGAAATAGCTAATGAAAGGAATGAAAGGAGCGAAGCGAAAAGAAAGTTATTAATAATATTAAGAGACGGCTTAGTAGATCTCTTGGTCGCTTCGCTTTCTTTCAAGTAGATGGTACTGGTAGTTCTACTGGTAGGTTCTCGACTGGTCTTCAATTGGGGCTTCGCCCGTCGCACCTGCGGTGCTCCAAATTCTGCCGCTTCGCTTAACTTTCAATTCAAACTAAATCGCTTGTAAGAGCTTCTAAAGCGGTTTTAACTGGCTGAAATGAATCATTTGTTGCTGTACAGATTTCGACTTGAGTATCGTTGGTAGATCAGCTTGAAATGCTTCTTGTATGCTCTTCAGAGATATTTTTAAAATTATTTCGATAAATCGTACTTGCTAGATTCTTCAAGGGCTTAGAGAGCTTTCTAGACGGTTTTGAACTGGTTTTGTTTACATCTAGCGTTATAACCTCATTTTTACTTTTCTAAATACATTCAGATTCAACAAAAGAGAGAAAATCTGAATGACTAACAATATTGACATTACTGTTCTTGAGAGCATCAAAAACTTAGAAGCAAACTTCGTCGTAACTAAAGTGCTTGATAAAGGCATGAACAAACACAAGAAGCCGATTTACATCGATTCGATTCATAACTGGTGTGTGCTTGATATCTCAACTCCGACTCAGCCGATGAAGTACACGATCATCGACTTGTCTGATTTGTTCACAGTCGCTAACTGCTTGTGGCGTTACACTCTTTACAAGAACCGTAAACAGGGTTCGAAAAATGAATACGTACAAACAGTTGTTTACGACAAATCAACTGGCAAATCGACTTGTACAACGTTAAGTCGTGTTGTTCTTTTCGGTTACGGTAGCAAGACGAGAATGGTTGCTGATCATTGTCGCTCAAATAAGCTCGATAATCGTCGTAGTTCACTTGAAGCAACTACGCACTCTGAGAACTTGAAACGTGCAGAACGTCGTCCGTGGGAAGGGGCGAATATTAGAAAGCGAGTCCGTGTTTCTACGCCTGACGGCGAATTTGAAAGCTTAACAGCCGCTGCAAAATTCTACGGTGTAACGCCGCAATGTATTTCACGACGTATTAAATTCGGTATGAAAGGATTCAAGAGAGTGGAGGCAGACAATGCAAAAGCTGCTTGAGATCGTTGTATGGGTTTTGTTTGGCGTATGCGTTGCTGTGACGACGTACAACGTGCTTGAGAAAGAGAACTTGAACAATCGTATTACTGAGATTCAAACAACGCAGAACGTTATTCAAGAGCAGCAAAGAGAAATACTAAATATACTTGATTAGTGTTTAACGGCAGCTATTTGTTGCCGATAATAGACATATCTCGAAATCAAACGTCATTCAGCAGGATAAACTCACAATATAGCCACTAGTCTATTGATTAAAAATTGAAGAGGTGTATCAAAGACGGCATTATGTAAACACGAAAGGTGAACATTATTCGCCTAAGTAGCGTTATGGCTCAGTTTTGTTTAGTTGATTAGTTTGGAAAAAATTAAAGTGAAAAAGTTTTTAGTTTCAATGGCAATAGTTGCTGCTATTAGTGGTTGTGCAAGTGTAAGTAAACAGCATCGCCTGTCATCTAACGTTCAATCTCTGGAATTCAATTCTTTGTTATCAGAGTATAAAGCACGTCCTACATTCGTCTCACTTCTGGAAATGAGTGATGGAGAGGAAGTACTAAACATTAAAATGGATAGTTATCTTGCTTCTAGTGACGGTGTCAAGCCGAGTATCTCAATAGCTCGTAAATATGTCGATGAAAACATCGAGGCTATAGAAAAGTATTTAAAATGGAACACAATTGCACTTGATAGGAAAGATCAGTTCACAAAAGAGATTGCAATTACAAAGTCTTGGGATAATTCGGGCGTAACTATTGAAAATAGGTATACATTCCATTCTGGAAATGAGTTTAATCATTACCTTGAGATTGTAACTTGCTCGTTAGGCACATGTAATCCTTCACAGAAATCGCCAATTATGCTCGATTCACAAGGTGCAATGGTACTGATAAAAGAATTAAATGACTTCAGAGCTGGAAGTTTTTCTAAAACTAGCATAGACAGTGTATACAATTAGAGCCATGGTAAACTGCTCAAGAATGATTTGCAACGCGTGGTGTTTTCATCATGCGTTGACTTCAGTGGTTAAGATGGTGTGCGCCGGTTTCGGTATTGCATTACTCCCACCTTAGCACTACGTTATACCTTTATGAGAACTCAAATGAATAGAAACTATAGAGTAGTCGATAAAACAAGAACGTATGAAGATGGGTATATCAAACTGGTATTTTTCAGGTCTCCCAAGCTTCGAGATCGTATCAGTCGTATGAGGTGGATTCTAGTTACACTAACGGAACTAATAGTCGGCGCTGAACTTTTAGAAAGTTTGTTGGTGACGGCTTCAGTGCCTCCGAGTTTACAAAGTGAAAAATCAGAAAGTGAGCGCTACGGATTACCCTTGCACCTAAGTATGCACATACCAATGGGATTCATTACGAAAAAACTTAAGTTTAAAATACTTGAGGTTTTATATTACAAATACTGCCTTCAATATGTGATATTGGAGCCAACAAGTCCCCCCAAAGTTAATGAGATAGAAAAAGTTATTAATTGCACAAGAACTAAATTCAAGGCAAATAAGTCCACATTTTATCAATTCATAGCACTTCGTCGTGTGTATGACTTGTCATGGTTAGCGTTTAATATCAGTTTCGATTTGCTCATTTATGTATTGTCAAACGACCTAAATGCAGCGTTACTCTCGGCGTTGTTTGTTGAGGGATTGAGGCGCGCAATAAAGGTATAAAATCGACTATGGTCCCATTTTTCCTTACTCAGAGTCATCCACAAATATCTAACTTAGTAGATTTACTGACACGGAAATGTCCAAAAGTGAGCTTTGTGATGTCGAGTGTGAGTGTACGATTAAGTTAAGTTCATGCCCCGTTTTGTCAGCGGGGCTTTTTTGATCTATAGATTCCGACGAATCACTTCTCATTACTGAGACAGCAACGTTTGTTACGAAAAAGAGTCGAAAAGATGTAGGTATTCGTTAAGTTCAACGGGAGCCATGGGGCTAGATTTACCATCACAAACTGCTTCAATTAATTGTAAGTGAGTTTGAAAAAAACAATCATCGGTACGAATGTGTCTGCGTACTAGATTACCAAACCACATATCATACTCAAATCGAAGGGTTTTCTCGTTTAGACGATTTAGACTCTTTAAACAATCGTCTTTGAGTCCGTTTCTCAAGCCTGCATCTTCATAAGACATTATCCTTATCGAACACCAAAGTTCTTCGTAAGCTTTGATTACTTCATATGAGTAACTACCTAGTTGATCCCCCAAATGTTTTGGTTGAATGCGCCGATTCGGATTTATTTCGCCTGAGACGGGCGTATAAATTTCTTCGAGCTCATAAGTCTCCTTCGGAAAGAGCTCATAACCAAAAATGTTTGACATAACCTCGAAAATAGATACCACCACTTTTTCATCAAGGCTTAGTAAGGCAGCTTCAACACGAGCACTGATTTGTTCTGCTCTTCTAAATGAAGTTGTGTGAGCAGCGCAGAAGAAAGCAAAGACCTCTTGAGCAGAGTCTTTGCAGATCTCGGGGAAGACGTTGAGATTCTCAAAAGGGACTTGAGAAAACATGTCGTATGCTTTGACGAAAGATAGGTAGTCAGGCTCAGATAGCGATAATCGTCGTTGAAAAAATCTACTTAGATACTCTTCAGAGTCAAACTTTTCACCATATACTGCTTTGATAGAACACTCTAGCTGGGTGGTATCAGTAGACAACACGAATACCATATTAGGTATATCAAACAGATGTTTCACTACTTCGAGCATTTCAATCGCATATGTCGGTCTGCAACGGTCAAGCTCATCGATGAATACATAAACTTTAGCCTTACCTGATATCTTGCAAGCATCTTTCACTAAGTCACCCAGATTAGACTTGAACGTTTGAACAAACTCTTTGTGTTTTTCATGCGTTGCGAACATCTCTTTTCCGAATTCACCGAAATCTGGGGCAGGGGCAGAGTTGTCATCAATAGTACCTTTCACCGATACGCCTATCTCTTTCAGTAGAGACTCGTAATCTTTACCGAGATAGTGTTTACCTAGTGCCATAGTTAATACTGGCAAAAAGTTTTTCGCTAGCTTCCATCCAGCACTGAAAATTTGCTTTTCTTTCTCTGCAAAATCTACCATTCCACTACGCTTTTTAAGCTGGGTTAGTATTTCTGCTGTAACAATTGCTAATGGGTCATTTAGGTAGTCAGACTCCCAAGCGTCTATTTTGACCGAAACGTAGCCTTGTTCACTGAGCTTTGTACACCAGTTATCGACAAAAAACGTCTTACCAGTACCCCATGCGCCATTTAGGTTGGCTACATAACCACAAGTACCAGGTCTTGAATTTAGATAATTAGTAAAGGCTTCTGCTTGCTTTTCTCGGACTTCTTTGTACGCGCAATTTGCAAATGCTTGATTTGGAGTAGTGAGAGCGTTCATAAAATGTACTATTTGTCTGTATGCATATGATGCCTATATTAACTCGGTGAATCTTTAGAGCAAGTATGGTGTGACTATTACTTGCGTAGCATAACAAACACAGTGAATTTTCAGTTTTGTCGGCAAAACACGATGACTTTTTCTTTCTAAATAAACGTGAATACAAACAAAGAGAGAAAGCAATGAACAAAAATATTAGTATGCTAATTGATAGCACAAAGCAGTGCGTTGAAAGTGAGCTAGGATCTGGAGTTAACTCAGTTGACAGTTATGAATATCAACGAGTGGGTTTTGTTCTTGATGAAATTGATTTTTCTGTATGTAAAGCATTATGGGAAAAAGAACAACGCGAAACCAATATCGACTTGATGCGTTCGTTAGTATCTCGTGGTATCGAAGATGGCATTCGATATTTCGTTATTAGTAACGCTGACAATCTGTTAAACAAATTAGAATGCAAGCAGTGGGTGAAGAAAATTGAAATCACGCTTCGCCAATACGCAATTAACAATGCATCAACGCACAAAGGTTTTAAGCTAACGTACGAGCATTGTTTGGATGTATGGGACAAATACACTCGCACTCATTAATAGAAAAGCACGCTACAAAGCGTGCTTTTTTTCGGTCTAAATACTAGTGAACCAAACAAAGAGAGAAAGCAATGAGAACACCACTAGATTATTTTTGTTCAATCATGTCAGGTATGTTGATTGGGCTTCTGATTGGTACGCTTCTTTACGGAACTATCATGAAACCAGAAACTGATATGACCATAAAATACGATGTAGCTTATACAATTGAGGGTGACGGTATTAATGACGTACGTGTGTATGAATTTACGCCCCAATACGACGAAAATAAAACATGTATGTTTTTATCAAGCACTAAACTGTTCAATACAGGTCAGCTTAATGTTCAATGTTACGAAAAGTAATAAGACTAAAATTAAGAAAATAAAGAGAGACGACAATGAACAACGAACGAATAAAAGTAATTAGCTGGGTTGAACTAACGCAAGGTAATTGGGATAAGCATCTTGATAAAATAACACTTGCGCACACAGAACATTTGTCAGACGAGTTCTGGGCGAAAACAACTGCAAATAGAGTAGAAAACCACTTTTATCTCATTGAGGGTGCATTCTTAAATTTCATAAAGCCTGAATGTATCAATGAAGTATTGTGTTTAAAGTTTGAACGAAAGCGAAAACTCGGTTTCTTCGAACGTTTGTTTAGTAGTCGATTTGGTGATGGGCTATACGTATACGAGAAATCAATGTTTCGTTCTCTACGCTCGACAGAGGATGAACTAGAAACTCGGATTAAAATGATTGGAGATCTAGAGGAAGTACAGAATTGGAAATTCAATGTACTGAAATATTGGAAGTCTATAAAGCACGCATAAGCGTGCTTTTTTTCGTCTATAGATTCCGGCGAATCACTTCTTCATTACTCACGTAGCCATCCTCTGGCGACCAACAAACAATGTTATCACCGTTACGAACATCGAAGTGAAACCAATTAATGCAGACTTCTAAGAAAGTAATAAACGGAAATTCGTCTGGGTTTTCTAAAACGTATTTCCGAACTTCGCTTGCTGAATAGTCTCTGAACTTACAGTCAGCAGCTCGACCAAATTTGTGCTGAGATCTGCTTGCTTCGAACTTCGGCACTGAACCATAGAAAGAAACGTCGCGTAAACCGCTTTGATTGAACGAACCGCCCCAAGACCAATTGTTGATAGTACATGGCCCGAAACGTTTTCTGAGTGCGTCTAGCGTGCGTAGAAGACGGTCATCGAGCATATAGATAGCTTGTTCGCCGTGTCGTTGATAAGTCTCGCGAGATACGAGTTCTTTGACTAAAAAATGTTCTGAACTGAATGCCATTAAATACACCTTTAATAGATAAAAGAAGTATTTAAGGGATGAGAGTTTTAAAGGCGAAAGAGCTTAACGAATACCGAAATGAACTACTTAAAAAGCAAGATTACAAATGTGCTTTATGTGGTTTGCCATTATCAGAAGAAGATGCAGTTTGCGACCATGATCATTCGACTGGCCATTGTCGAGGTGCATTGCATTCAATGTGCAATAGAGTAGAGGGAGTCGTTCACGGTTGGCTCAAGGGATTTAAGATTGCAGAAGTGCAGTGGTTGGTACGATTGATTCAGTACTGGCAAGCAGATTATAGCGACAATGCTATATACCCAAGTCACCCAAACGACATGACGAAGAAGTTCAAGCGACTATCTAAGACAGACATGATCGAATTGCTGAACGAAATTTACCCTGAGATGGTACTGGAGCAATACACAAAGTCGCAGCTAGCTAAGCTGTACCGCGACTCTTGGAAATCTATTTGATTATTTTTGACAACGACCGGTGTAAGTAGTTGTCCCTTCAGATATTACAAAGATCATCTCAGCTTCGTTAAATAGGTTTTTCTTAACTGTTATGACCGCTACAGGGAGAGCTTTATTGATATCTGAAATTAATTGATAAACAGTTCCATCGTTTGAACTCTCATAAGTATGATGTTTTAGAGTTTGACCGCGAAATTGATTAGTTGCCAAATCAATCGTAAACATCGTACCGACTGCACCTTTTGAGAAACTAGATGACTTTTCGTGGAGTTCGCTTCTTTCAAACGATAGACCATTAAAAACATGCTCTTTTTCTACAATGCAAGCTAGAGGACTAGCTTGCAACTGAAATGTCATTAAAGAGCATCCTGCAATTAAAAACATTTTTCTAAGCATGTTTTACTTTGTCGCCTTTTTCATTGCAGCTTGGATACGTTGATCAATATATTCTTCTAGAGCTAGTGATGATGCATCTTCTACTCGTGAATCACGAGCAACTTTTTCACAAACCGCCTCAAACGCAAATCTGCGTCCTTCCGCACCTACTTTAGACTTCATTGCTGCCCATTCGTGCAATGTTGTGACAGGTATACCGCTTTTTTCTGCAACTTCTTTAAGAGTACTTACCCCTACAGATTTGGCGTACTTGCTGGCATTTAACATTAATGTCATCTCCGTAATGTTGATCTAGACATGTTAGCACAAGGGAAAATCCCATTCTATGTATATTCGTGGCAATGCCGAGTCATTGAATTTTAGAGATTTTTCTGAAAATGGTTTTGAAAAGTGGGTCAAAAATTTTTTTTAAAAGATCGTACGGCAGATCTGAAAATTTGGCGTGCGTTTTTAGAACTTTTTAGGAAAGAGAGAGAAGAGTAGGGTAAACCGTATTTAAGCTAGATATATCAAAGGCTCAGAGCGTTTTTGTTTTTCTCGCTGTACTCTTATCTATATGTTTAAAAATAAGGTTTGACGGTGAAATATGTAAAAAGTGCTTATTTTTTTACTTCTCGATATCACTTCAGCATAGGCGCAGCAATGGTTGAAGCTATTTTTAACCATTTTTTCACCGTTTTTTAATTGCCGATCAAGGTCACATTAAATTCATATTGCTACGGTATTCGTATATTTCCGGTTGCTCATATTCGGTATTGGCTATTAAAGTTCATTACATCGAAGCGAAACACGCTTTCATTGACTAAACAAAGTGAGCACATTATGAAAAACGTAACTATGAAAGAAATTAAAGAATCTGGCGCAACTTTCGGTCAATTTCTAGGCTTTGACATCTACGGTCGGCTAGAAGCGGATGAAGTTGTTCTGACTGCTAATGTGATGCTTGAAGAAAACAGCGACGCTTCAGTACACGTTGCCGAAGTATCTTGCGAGACAATGAAAGAGGCAAAAGAGACGTTAAAAGAAGAACTACGCAACATCGAACACAATGCAAACGACATCAAAACGCTTGCTATTGAAAATGACTTTGTAGGTACATACGACGATTTGATCGAGCTTCTGAGCAACGAAGAAGAAAACACAGATACAAAATTGCGCTTGTGTGAGTCACCAGAACTAACCGAAGAACAAATGGCAATGATCGAAAGACAGACAGCTTTCGACAACGTGACAGAATCGAGAGCGAGAGAACTATTTGAACTAGGCACGCCAATTACGATTCGTGAGTCATACGGTGACTTTGGTCTTGAATACTCGCCGAGAGAATACAACGACTTTGACCAAGTCATCGATCTACTAGATTCACCGACTACTGCGTATTTCATGGTTGAGCCAGAAGCACATCAAAAAGCGAAGCAATTAGAGCAACGAAATGCCGATGAGCAAGACTATATTGATAACCCACCAACGCCAGAAGAGTTGAAACAGCTTGATCAAGTCGTCGAAACTCTGAAGCAAGAAAACGAAGCGACAGAACCCTTGCCAGAAGCTATTCAGAGCGCGATTAACGAGATCGAAGCTATGAGTACCACTGAAGCGCGTTTGAACGCTTACAAATCGTTTTACATCGAAACACACCAGAAACTCATCGAAGCAACTACGCCGAAACGTAGATCACGTGTAAGCAATCTTGCCGTAGTAAGTAATGCGATCAAATCAACCGCATCTGCACAACGAGGTGAAGAAGCTCGCCAGCAGATTGAAAAAGATGCAATGAAATACATGGGAATGGCTAACATCACGTTTGATCGTCGTGGCAAGTACAAAGATTGGTATATCTCAGCAACAGACGAACACGGCGAAGAAATGTGCCAGCGTCTAGATGCTTTCAAGAAAACATTACAAAAAGTGATGGAAGTGGCAAAGGAATCATAAAATATACGTTTATCGTAGATAAATCGGTTGATTGGCTTCGGTCATGGAGCCTAATCTTAACTCATCGAAACGAACAACGACTTAAACAACTTGAAAGCGAGAACATTATGAACATTACAATCAACTCAGTTTACAACACTATCAAAGTTAACATGTCTAACGCTATCGATGTGATCGAATTGACTACAGACTTAGATCACGACGATATCACAAACGAAATCTTGCGCGTTGCTCAAGATAACCAATGGGATACGTACGACGTGATCTACTATCACGAAGCTTGGGAAATCGTATCTGGTAACGAATTCAACGCTTACGAAGAAGAAGTTGATCTGTCACGTTGCACTACAGCACTAGAAGCAGTTATGGCAGAAGCTAACGCGACAATGAACAACGTATCACAATCAATGGCGCGTGAAGTCGCTGAAGAGCTTGCAACTGAAATCATGCATCTAATCGAAGCAGCTACAGATCTAGACTACGACGGCAAAATCACTATCTCGAATGGTTCAGTTTACGGTTGGGCTGTTCACGACTCAGAAACAGACGAAGGTGTTTGCATCTACAAAAATCTAGAAGGTGAGAAAGGTCTAACGGCAGTTGAGTACTGCATTGATGGCAGCACCTATGCTTCAGCTTGCTTTTACGCCTAATAATTCCATGATTCTAGAATAGAGGTAATATTATGAGATACGAAATCAACGTCGCCAAAGCATCAGGCAAAGACTGGACAGGTGAGAAGCCTTTGTACCGTTATTACTTCAGAATCGAAGTGCCTTATGAGAACAGAGAAGAAGTGTACAGGCAGTTGCAAGAACACTATCCGTTGCCAGAGTACAGATTGACACTCTCAGAAGTGCGTACAGTCAGCACTACAATCTGGCAAGATTAATCAAAACTAACAACACACATGACCGCCTTATGGCGGTTTTGTCGTTTCTGCGATACTTACAGCGATAAATACTCATATTACTAACAAAGAGATAGCAATATGAGATTTAACACACTAGAAGAGCTTGAGAGCTTCATTCTCCG
This sequence comes from Vibrio sp. Y58_MX_L22, assembly GCF_024181865.1. Lineage (NCBI taxonomy): Bacteria > Pseudomonadati > Pseudomonadota > Gammaproteobacteria > Vibrionales > Vibrionaceae > Vibrio > Vibrio sp. Y58_MX_L22. The sequence goes on along the minus strand of NZ_JAMZAN010000002.1, from coordinate 84,400 downwards.
CTTGAAAGCATCATACACGAACAAACACGGGCTAGACTTCGAAAACCCGTCTACAGAGCGTTTGAGAGACAAATTAATCGATATCCGATTGCAGCTTATCGCGGCAGAGTTTGAGCAGTCGATTGATCCCACAAATATCGATACCTATCTGTTTACTATCGAATCCCACCGAGCGCAGCGAGGCACAGACGTATGATCGAAGTGCTGAAGCTACACATCCCAGATACACATTCCCTGACTGCATTCTGTGAGCACTTGAGAGCGTTGTCAGTGCGTCACAACGTCGTAGGTAATGCAGTTGTATATGAGTACGACACGAAACAGGCAGAGAGCATCTACAGCGACGGAGAAGAGTGGTTGTTATATCAACCGGACGTTGTACTTGAGCACGTGACAGACTATGAAAGGGAACAGCTATGGCAAGATTAGAAAAGAAGCAACCATGTTGTGCACCTGGCTGTAGTAAGTACAGGGTTGCCAATGGCTACTGTGATGACCACCAGCACTTGCACACCGAGCGAGTAGCTAACAGTTTTGCAGCTAACGCGAAGAGAGTACGCGATAAGTTCGGTTACAATCCCTACAGCACTGCACGCTGGCGAGCACTCAGGGAGCACGTGAGGCAACGTGATAAGAGTCTATGCCAGTCATGTCTCGAACAAGGTAGAGTTGTAGCTGGCAACGAGTTCGACCACATCATTGCGGTGATCAACATGACCGAACCTAATGAGCAGTTCTGGGACGCTGATAACATCAGATGTCTGTGCAGCGCGTGTCATGCAATAAAGACAGCGAAAGACCAGAAAGAAGCCCGTCAAGGGTAGCATTCACCGAATATCCACAAAATCAGGCACTTACAACTAGTGACAATGTAACGCAACCGACGGGGGGTCGTTTCAGGTGAGACGATCCCTCTGAGAACTCGCTGTGCCCTTTCCTCGCGAAAAAATGACATTTTCAGAATTATTTTTTTCAGTGTACTGACATTAGTGTGAGATATGTCAGTATGAGCACTGCATTATGTTAGACAATTCTGATATATTGTTTGTGCAAAATACAAAATTATAATTAAGGTTGGGGTTGTGTCTGGGATACAAATAGATCGCTTGAAGTCATTACTTGAAGTCAATGAAGTGTGTCGTGCTGAAACGGTTGAAACAGGCTTAAAGTTATTTCACGGTTGGTGGGAAGGCTGTGTTTCTGTTTTCAGTAGTCTTATCGTTATTGATCATGAAATCGTAGCAATTAGCAACGACTGGTCTGAGTGTGATGTAGTAGAAGCGATACGGATCAAATCGAGACTTGTCATATCAGATAAGCTAAAACAAATAGAGTCATATCTATGAAAACGAAAGACGCATAAGCGTCTTTTTTTTATGCCTATCAATTAAGCATCACTGCCATCGGCATATTGTTTTTATCATTCTTACAATCACACCTTATTGCCAAATAGCCCCGTAACGGGGCTTTTTTCGTTTTGATCTAAATACTTTCTTTTAATAAGAGAGTAATCATGGCGAAGATAACTAAATCTCCCCAGACTCGCCTTAACATTCTGTACGGTATGCTCGAAGAGTTATACGCACAACTTTCTGAAGAAGGAGTTGTGTACAGTACAACGTCTACACAAGGCGAAACTGTTCCAAAACAAAACCCCGCTTGGAAAGTCTTTCTAGAAATTAACCAAGAAATTCGAATGATCGAAGTAGAGCAGGGCAAGACTGCACTTGGTAAAGAACGTCGCAAGAAACTGGCAGCAGAAGCGAAGAAGCTAGAAGCAGAAGCTAATCAACTAGATGCGCCGAAAGACGACAAAGTAACTCAATTCTTACTCTCTTAGGTGATCGCATGAACATCATATTAAGAGAGATTGCAGAGCAAGCGTATTCAGACGCTTTCGACTACGCAGAACAGATCCTATCGGGCGAAATTCCCGCTTGTAAGAACGTCATTAACGCAATGAAGCGATTCAAAGCTGATCTTCAGCGTTGTGAAGAACAACCCGATTATATTCGCTTTGACAAGCAAAAAGCACTTGAAGCACTCGCGTTCTTCAGCTCGTTACCGCATGTAAAAGGTGAATGGAGTGGTAAACGCATTCACTTAATGCCGTTTCATAGCTTTATCATCGTCAATATCTACGGTTTCGAGCTAAAGCGCACTAAAGGTTGGACACGTCGATTCCGAAAGGCACACCTTTCTGTACCGCGTAAATCAGCTAAATCGACTATGGCAGCAGGTATTGCGCTTAACGAAATGATGCGTGATTCGGGTGCTGAAGTTTATTCAGCGGCACGTACTCGCGACATGGCTCGAATTTGTTGGCGTGATGCGGCAGAAATGATCAACAAGTCGCCGATTCTGAAGCAGTTTTTTACATCGAACAAATCAATCATTGAGCAACGCAACGACAACAGCTTTTACAAACCATTGTCGTCTGATACGAACGTTCTTGATGGTTTGAACACGCAAGCAGCGATCATCGATGAGCTTCACTTACTTGATACAGAAGACATCTACGGTGTCATGGAAACATCAATGGGTGCTCGTCGAGAACCACTACTAGTATCGATCACTACTGCGGGATTCAATCTAAACGGTTTCTGTTATTCATTAGAGAAAGAATATCTTGAACCGCTACTACGTGGCGATACAGAAAACGATTCGTTCTTTGCATTGATGTATGGCATAGACGACGGTGATGACGTATTCGACGAAGCAACTTGGTACAAAGCAAATCCAGCACTCGGTATTTCAAAGTCAATCGATGACCTTAGAGACTTAGCTACTCGTGCGAAGCAGCAAGCAAGCGCACTGGTTCAGTTCAAGACTAAGCACTTAAACATGTGGGTTAGTTCTGGACAATCGTGGCTTGATATGGACGTGTGGAAAGCGGCACCTAAGTCATTACCAGATGACGAGTTGAAGCATTTCCCTTGTTACGTTGGCATCGATTTAGCTCGTGAAACCGACTTTACCGCAATCGTAGCTGTATTCGATATTGGTGATGGTACTTACGACATTAGACCGCACATGTTGTTGCCAGAAGAATCAATTCACAAAGGTTCATCAACATACCAATCGTTACTTGCCAAGTTTGTAGAGAAAGGCGACATCATATTGACTGACGGTAATGTAATGGACGAAGAGACAATCGTTCAAACCGTTCAAAATCTCGCTACTAAATATTCGATAAGAGAAGTTGTATTTGACCCGTATGGTTCAACTGGCGCACAAGTCAAATTGTATCAAGAAGGCTTAAATGTCATGACTGTTTCGCAGTCAACGAAGACATTTACTGAGCCGATGGTACGTACTGAAGCACTTGTTGTTTCTGGACGCTTACGAAACCCACAAAACAGTGCGTTCAACTGGATGATGGGAAACGTGATTCTGAAGCACCCCGATGCGAAAACTTGCTACCCAGCTAAACCAACCGCAGAAGCAAAAATCGATGCACCAGTAGCAATGCTAATGGGGCTTAATCGCGCCTTGCTGAACGACGAAGGTGACATCAACGACTTCTTAAACAATCCAATAATCGTATATTAGAGGTCAGAGCATGGGATTTTTCCGTTGGGCTACCAATATGTTCGGGGGTAAATCTACTTCTGTGCAAGGTGGTGGTCAAGTTAACTACCCAGACCAATACCTTCCGTCGCCAAAAGATATTAACGAAGACACGGCATTGCAACTTGCCGTTGTCTATCGCTGTATTGATTTGACTGCGAAAGCTATTGGTACGATGCCGCTTAATGTCTACGAGACAAAGAACGGTATCAAGTCCCAAGTTAAAAACGACTTGTGGGACTTAATTCAGAATAAACCAAACCCACATATGACGGGACAAGAGTTCAGAGAAACGATGATTCTGAACTTGATGTTACACGGTAACTTTTACGCTCGTATTGCGCGTAACTCAGTAGGTGAGCCCGTCGCATTGTGGGTAATGCCGAGTCAAAGAACGTCACCAAATTTAGATAAGTTCGGCAACATCACTTACTTGGAAACTTATGAAGCTGATGGTTCGTTTGAAGAGCGTACACATAAGTTTAAAGACATTTTACATATCAAAGGAATGGGTAACGGTCTGACAGGGCTTTCACCGCTTGCTTATCATCGTTCATCTATTGGTATCGCTACTGCACAAGATCAATTTACGGGTGATTACTACAAATCAGGCGGTCAACCTGGTGGTGTATTGAAAACTGAACGTAATTTAACGAAAGAGCAAAAAGCTGATTTAGTCAAAAACGTGTTACCAGCACTAAATTCAGTCGCTAGTTATCATGCCACGATGGTTATAGAGCATGGAATGGACTATACGCCAATCCAGCTAACGCCCGAAGACATGAACACGCTTGCATCACGCAAGTTTCAATCAGAAGAAATCGCACGTGTATTCGGTGTGCCATTAGCACTACTGAACATGGGTGAAAACAGCGCAGCGCGTACAGACAAAATCGAAGACGTTTACCGTTCATGGGTAAAAACAGACTTGAAATCACTGATGACCAAAATCGTCAATGCAATTCAGTTCGATGTCATGACTCGTGAAGAGCGCAAGAAGTACACAGTCGAGTTCGAGACTGGCGCACTGTATGACTTTCCGACGTTATCAAAGTCAGTCAACGAATCGGTTCAGAACGGCGTACTTACGCAGAATGAAGCGCGTGAAAAGCTGAATATGCCACGTAAAGACGACCCTGAAGCAGACAAACTTCGTCAGCAAATGCAAATGGTCGCTTCTGACGGCTCAACTTCAAATCAATCCGAGGAATCAAATGGAAATTAAAGAATTAGCCTTGTCAGAAGTCAAGATGCAGACAACTGGCAAAGATGGCTACCGTTTTAAAGGTTATGCATCTGTATGGGATGGGCAAGATGCGTACAACGATACGATCAAGCGCGGTGCTTATGCTGGCGTTATCGAAGCAGTAAAAGCAGGTACAGCAGAAATGCCGCTTTTGCTGTTTGGTCACAAGCACAATGAAATGCCAGTCGGCAAAATCGTTGAAATGAAAGAAGACGATTACGGCTTGCTTATCGAGTGTGAGCTAACAAAAGGGCACTCAGTTGCAGAAGACTTAAAAGCAGCTATCGGTCACGGCACTATCAAAGGTCTATCTATCGGTTATTCGCTATCGAAAGAAGATTACGCAGTGAAAGAAGAAGGTGGTCGAGTGATTACGAACGTGACTTACTTGGGGGAAGTTTCGGTTGTGTCATTCGCAGCAGACCGCAAAGCAAAAATCGACTTGTTAAGCGTGAAAGACGCACTGCAAGAAGTTGATTCGCTGAAGTCCCTAGAAGCGTTTTGTCGTGCTGAGTTTAACTGTTCGCGTGAAGTCGCTAAATCGTTCGTAGCACAAGCTAAGAGCGTGATTCTTGCTGCAAACGATGAGCAAGCAGAAATCGAGCGCAAAAACGCTGAAATCGCGGCTGAAGAGCAAAAAGCAGCAGAAGAAACCGAAATTCTCACAGCACTTCTACTAAAACAGCGTCTTGCCTCATAAGGCGCTGATTTTTCCGATCTAAATACAAGCAAGAAACAAATCTGATGCAGGCGAGTCAGTCCTGTGTTTTCCCTGCGTGATGCTGTGGATGCAACTCTGACAATTCTTAAATCATACCCAAATTTAATTCAAGACACAAGGGAAAACTATGTCTAAAGAAATCCTAGACGCTATTGGTCAAATGGCGACTAAATCTGAAATCGAAGCAACTGTCGCGCCAGTAGGAGAAGAAGTTGCAGAACTGAAATCACGTCTTCGTGATATCGAAGCTAAAACATCTGCGGGTGATCTACACGGCGCAATTGCTGAAGCTAAATCAATCGGTGAACAGTTCGTAGAATCAGACGAATTCAAAGCTATTCGCGAAGGTAAAGCAACTCGTTCACGTATTGAAGTAAAAGCTGCAACTAACGCTTCTGCACTTACTTGGGACCAACGTTTGCCGGGTGTTGTAGCTGCACCACGTCAAGACCTAAGCATTCTTGACGCGCTACCAACACTAGCAGCAAATTCTCACTCACTACGTTATTTCCGTGAAGTACTTGACAGTGGCAACGCAGACGTTCGTGCAGATGAACTAGCAGCGTTCAAAGAAACTGATTACACGCTTGACGAACAAACTCTTGATATTCAAGAAGTTGGTCACTTCACTAAACTTTCTGGTCCGATGCAAGAAGACAACGCACTTGTTGTTTCTTTAATCAACACTCGTCTACCAGAACAAGTTGCTGAGAAGATTCAAGACCAAATCGTTAGCGGTACTGGTACTGCTGGTCAAGTTAAAGGTCTGACTCACACTGATAACCATATCGTGTTCACGCCTGAAGCGGGTGATAGCTCAATCGAATCTATCCGTAAAGCAATGGCACAAGCTGAAGCTGGTAAGTACAACCCACAAGTACTAATCATGCACCCACTCGACGCAGCAGCTTTCGATCTAGCGAAAGGTACTGATGGTCATTTTGTTGCAGCTTCTGTACGTGATGCAAACGGTGCTCGTATCTGGGGTCTACCAATCGTTAAGTCAACTGGTATCGCTCAAGGTTCATTCATGCTTGTAGATACTCGCTACGTATCTGTAGTTGCGCGCAACGGTATGACTATCGAATCAAGCAAATCAGATGGTACTGACTTCCAATCAAACATCACAACTGTACGTGCTAACCAACGTGTAGGTCTGATGGTTACTCGTAAAGAAGGCGTGATCTACGGTCAACTAGAAGCAGCGGCTTAATCACACGTTAACTAACTGAATGCCTCTCCATCGGGAGGGGCGTTTTTGTTTTAAGGAGCACTACATGAAATGCAATTTATCGTTCGCGTGTGAGTTTGGTTCTTTTGATGTCGGTGATGAAGTGGAAGATGTTCGCGTTCTAAGCAAATACCCGAATTACTTTGCTTCTGCGCCAGTACTTGAAACTAAGCCAGAACCAGTAGCACTCGAAACTAAAACACCGAAGAAGAGAACGCGCAGAGCTAAGGCGGAGTAATGATTGAACTTTCAGAGATCAAGCTTCAGTGCCGAATCGAAATCGAAGATACCTACGAAGACCGTTATCTAGAAATGCTATTAAAAGCGGCGCAGTCGTACATCGATACTTTCTTGAATCAGAAAGTGCGCTGGGACGGTTCGACGGGTGATATCCCTTTGTACCATGACATTAAACTTGCGGCATTAATGCTAATTGGTCACTGGTACGAGAATCGCGAAGCTACAACCGCAATCAATCTAAAAGAAGTCCCGCTTGCTACGAACTGTTTACTTGAGCAGTACCGAGTTATCCAAACTGGTTACTTGAGGGATAGCGTATGAGAGCAGGGCGTTTAAGGCACAGAGTCGAGCTTTACGACATTGTAGAAGCACAAGACAAATACGGTGCGCCAACTAATTCAAGAGTCAAAGTAGGTCAGTTTCAAGCTGATGTTGAACACGAAAAAGAAGTCGTCGATGGAACTCTGCTTCGTCGAAACGTTGAAACCGTTGTTTTCTTTTGTAGATACAACCGACAGATCAAAGGTCGTCGAGACACGATGTATATCGTGTTCGAGGGTGAAGAGTACGAGATTCAATCAGCAATAGACCCTGACTTCATGAAGCGCACGATGATCATCACAGCGAAGAAAGTCAAGGTAGGTCGTTAATGGCAATGACTAACAGCGGTATTGAAGTAAATGCAATACCAATCAACTTCGACCATTTGAACGAAGCACTCAAAGGAATGGCAGATCACGATACTCGTGGCAAAAAGTGGATGAAAGATGCATTCATGAGAGCGGGTACTGAAGCTTTCAAGCCAGTTGTTAGAGCATCTCGCTCATTCGCACCTCGTGGAAGAACAGGCAATACCAAGCGATATCTAACAGCGACACGTGGTTACTACAACCATGAACCAAAAGTCGGTAAATCAGGGAAGGTAAATAAGAGTAGTAAGAATCAATACATGATCGAAACGACTCTTTCACCGAAGTTCGACCAAGCAAACAGATCGAAAACATGGCGCGGTAAGTCATTGCGTTATCCGTTCATGAACGAAGTAGGTGTGCCGTCGCAGACATACGGGCGAATGAGCCGAGAGCCATATCGCAACTTGCATACGGTTCATAGAAAAGCACCAAGAAAGGCAATGGCATTCATGCATCGAGGCTTAGGTACTTCAGCAAATCGCGTCGTCAACATCTGGGCGAAGAGAATGAACTTCTACATCGGACTGTACGCGAAAACGACATACAAATCGTTGCGTGGCGCACGAACAAACTACATCAACACACGAGGCGGCAAAGGCAAGAAATGGCTTTGACATTAGTACACGACAAATTCAAAGCACTGCTTGATACAACGACAGGTGGCAGTGCTTATCCCGTCTATATCCCTCGAAATGCTAGTTACCCTGCTTACGCATTCGCTCAAGACGCTTTGAGTAGAGATATAGATTCGCGACTTCGAGTTACATCGATCTCAACACATTCATTCACGGTGTTTGTAGCGCACGAAGAATATGCACAGTGCCATGCAGCGGCACAAGCACTTCTAAATAAGTTAGACCAGCATAGCGACTCAGATTTCGCTCTTGTGTTGGTAGAAGACTGCCAAGACGGTTTTGACCCCGACATGATGGTCTACACGAAAACGCTAACTATCACCATGAAACACAAGGAACAATAACATGGCAGGTTTAACTGACATTTCTCTTGGTAACTTCACCAAGGTTTATTACGAAGATCTTGATTCTGGTAATACAGAAACTGAGATCTCGAACGTGCAATCGTTTAGTCACCCATCCGATGAACGAAACATTATCGACGTACCGCAATACGGACAAACGTATCAACGCAAACTAGCAGGTTCAGCATCAACAGGTGCAGCAGAACTAGTTGTTAACTTCAACCCAGCAGACGCGACTCATCAATACCTACTTGCAGAGTACAAATCAGGTCGTATTCAGACATTCAAAGTTGAAGTTCTTGCGGATGAATCAGGTACAGCAGGTTCGTTCTACACATTCAACGGTCAAGTTGCGAGTAAATCAGCATCTGGTGATTTCGACTCAGTAACAACTATCACTTTCAGTCTGTCAGTAGACGGTGCTCTAGGTGATTGGACTGATAACGCTTAATTAACCACTAAATAATTTCACAGAATATGCAGCCCTTCGTTTCTCTCTTTGCGTTGGGCTGCTCTTTAAAGAGGGATAAAAGATGAGCATTAAAGAACGTTTACTAAAACTCAAAGATCACATTCACACAGTCGAAATCGACGGTGAGAAGTACTACTACAAACACATGACTGCACCGCAACTTGCGATTGCTCAAAGCTGTAAATCAGAACAAATGAACAGTGCTGTTTTTGCACTATGCGCTTGTGAAGAAGACGGCTCACCGATTTTCACAATGGAAGAGCTAGACGAAGTAGAAGCATTGCCTATCGACTTAGTTACTAAAGTCGTTAATGCAATCTTCAACGCTGATGAAAAAAAGCCGCAAGACGCTTAATCGAAGAACCAGATTACAAATTCATGCTCCAACTGGCAATTGCTACAGGTTGGAGTCTTGAATACATCGAACAACTACCTTTCGAAATAATTGCCGAGTTCAAAGCATTGAATGCATGGCATCCCTTTACTGATGACCGACAAGCACACCAGCTTGGGATGATCGCGTCTCTATTGTCTCATCAAGTCTACAAGAAAGGTCTACAGCCACATGAAATGTTCCCGTATTTGCAAAACGGTGTACCTGAAGAATTAGAAGATGAACGGGTATTCAAAGCACGCCAGTTAGTAAATCAGACCGTCATGATGCCTGAGAACGTTCGCGTTAAAGCGTTAGAAAACATCCGACAGAAAATTCGTGAAGAAATCGACATTGAGCAAGCAAACGAGTTTCCGCGTTGGTACGTGGTCAGGGAGTTGAACAAGTTACTAAGGGAGTAACCAATGTCGCAACAATTAAGTCAAGTTAACGTTCGCCTGACGGCGAACAATATTGACTATATCCGAAAGCTAGTCGCAGCCCAAGAAGAGACTAAAAAACAAACGGGCAAAATGAGCAAAGAATTCAATACGATGCAAAAGCGTATTAAGTCGGCTGCTCAGGGCATGGGTTATCAGATTCAAGATATTGCAGTTCAGGCTCAAATGGGTACTGACAATCTGATTATCTTAGCTCAACAGGGTCCACAAATCTTATCGCTACTTGGCCCAATGGGTGCGCTTGCTGGTGCAGCTCTTGCTATCGCGTCTGCAATGGGTATGGCTTCTAAAGCAGGTACAGACTTAGACGCAAGCAACGAATCGCTTGTTCGTTCAAGTAAATCTGTCATTGAAAAGCTACGCGAAATGGCTGACGAAGCTCAGTATCTCAATGCTGTTCAAGTTGAATACTTACAGAAGCAAGATAAAGCAACGATCAAATCACTGAACGATCAAATCACGAAACAGAAAGCTGTAATGGAAACGATTGACCGTCGCGTACAGCAAACTGGTCGTTTGTCTAAAGAAGACCAAAAGCAGTATGAACAAGCTCGTGCTGCAATGAGCGTCTACGAACAAGACTTAAAAGAAGCAGAAGAACGTCATGATAGTTACAACAAAGTACTAAGACGTTCGACTGCTGCAAATGATGACGATGTAGATTCGATCAACCGAAAACACCAAGCAATCGAAGACATGATTGAATCGTATCGCTTGCGTTCAGAGATTCAAGATAAATCAGCACGTCAACAAGCGATAGAAAATGCATTGTCTGAAGCTGGTTCTAATATCTTGCCAAAACAGCGCGAGCGACTTGTCCAGTATATCAATACGTTATACGACAAGATCGACAAGCAGAAAGCAGATGCCAAAGCAGTTAAAGATGCAGCAAAGGCAGAAGTTGAGCGTCAAAAGCAACTAGCTAAGACACAACGCGAACAACGTAAAGCAGCAGCAGAGCAGAAACGCTTCAGAGAGCAACAAGCAGCAGAATTAGTCAAACTTGAGCAACAGCGCATCGAAGAGCGTAACAAGCGTCTAAACGACGTAGCGAAGCAAATAGCGTCGCAACGCAATAGCATGATGACTCCTGAACAGATTGAACTTGAGAAGTTCAAACAGAACTCTGAGTTACTTCAAAACGAACTGTCTATGACCAAACAATGGGAATATTCAGAACGTGCTCGTATCAATCAGTTGATGGAACAAGAGCAGCAAAGACATGCTGATTCGATGTCATTGATTAGTCGTCAACAGACAATGAATGACTTGAACAACATGAACACGTTTTTGTCTGGTATGTCTGACATTACGAGCAAGCTTGGCAATATCTCGAAAGAGAACGAAACACTTGCAAAAGTAGCATTCGTTGCCAACCAAGGCATTGCTATCGCGAACACTATTGTCGCAACAGAACTTGCCGCTGCTAAAGCACTTGCTTACACAGAGAACATGACATTACCGCAAGCTCTAGCTTCACAACAAGCAATTCGAGCTATGGGTTATACATCTGCGGGTATTATCGCTGGTACAACAATCGGTGGTCTAGCTACTGGTCAGTATCACGGTGGTACAGACTCAGTTCCTGAAAGCATGAACAACAAATCGTTCTTATTGAAAGCTGGTGAACGTGTCGTACAGCCGAAAGCTAACCAAGATTTGACTGAATATCTTGCTAATGCGAAAGACGGTAATAACGGTACTACGACTATATCTGCACCAATGACTATCAACGGTAACGTGACAGATAAAGCTTGGTTCGCTACAGAGCTTTCTAAGCACCGCAACTTAATAGCTGCAATGAACGACAAAGTTAAACGCGAACGTCCGAGACGCTAAACGTGGCTAATAAATCTAAGACTCCTTCGGGAGTCTTTTTGTTTCTCACTAAATAAAACAATAAGGGAGAAACAAATGACAACTCTACATTTACCTGACGAAATCATAATTTCAAACGTGCAAATCAAGCACAACATGCCGAGCTTTAACACCGAATCAATATCTCTGAAAACACGTTCTCGTGATCGTGGATTACATCGTATTGAAGGCTCTTTTGATGTCTCTATTCAAGGGTTGAAAGCACAGAAAGCGTGGACAGCATTCATGCTCAAACTACGTGGTCGATATAACACGTTTTATCTCGACTTACCGATGCACTTCAAAAGTGACATTTACAGAAACCCGACTCTAGCAAGCCCAGCAAATATCGGCGCTAACACGATAAACCTTGGTGGTTTGTTTACAGGGATATCAGCAGGCAGTTGTTTCACGATGCTTAATGATCCTAAGACCTATTTCGTAGTCGATGACGTTACGCGAGATGGTGTTGTAGAAATCTATCCCGCTTTGATGAAACCGCAACTTGATACATCACCTGTTGAGTTCGTAGCACCGAAGATCACGTGTCGCCTAGATGATCAAATACCGACTATCGACTACTCAGAAAACGGCTTACTCGTAGAGACAACTATCAACTTTATAGAGGCAATCTAATGGACATCGTTTTAATTTCACTAGATATGACAGCCGCCCCAGCGGGTAGAGTTCATCGTATGTGTACAGCACCGTTCAACGTAACTTACAACGGTTACGAATATATCGGTATTGGCGACATCATCAATATTGATGATCTTGATTTGACCGCTGACTTAACAAGTATCGGTTTAAGTTTCACGCTAGGTGGTATCGACCCCGCTTACCGTAGAGAAATCGATAACAATGGGTTTAAACGAGCGCCGATTGAAGTGCTGCTTGCGACAGTGGCAGATGGTACGAACGTAGTACCTGACAACACAGCAATTTTCTATCACAGAGGCACTTGCGATACGCCAAATACGTCAATTGACCACGATACAGGCACGCTTGTTATCAACATCACAACACAGTCAATGCTCGGAAATCTGAAGAAAATCCCCGACTTATGTCGAACAAGTCAAGCAACGCACACAGCAAGACATCCTGGTGATGATTTCTTCAAATTCGTAGCAACTACGGAGCAAGAAGAACTATGGATCTCGTAGCAATCAATACGGTTCTTAGACGTTATCGAAACAAGAAGCTCGTCTATGGCGAGCTTGATTGCAACCTAATGTTTCTTGAAATCTTCGAACCTGAGTTATTCAAAATCATGCAAGGTCGCTACACGACAACGAGAGGTGGTGCTCGTGTAGCGAAGAAAGAAACGGGACATGCCTCAGTCAAATCGTTCGTTATAGCTAGCGATAAATACAAGCAGAAATCATTCAACGCTATATCGGCGGGTGACATCTTGATCAATGGACTTCATGTAGCTATTTGCCTTGGTCATTACACGTTCAATCTCGACGGTGAAGTATTCAAATTAATCGAAACCAGACATTTCAAACACTGTTTGGTTTTTAGTAGGGAGTAACAATGGGACAAGCAGCTATACCATTTGTCGTAGCTACCGCAGTAAGTGCGGGTATCTCGATTTACATGGCATCTCAGTTTGATAACTCGGTCAACGATACAGGTACATCGGTTAATAAATCAGGTACAAGTGCAGCACGAAACCCTGTTTATGGTACTTGCGTTGCAAATGGCATTCCTGTTTACAACAACGTACAGAACCGTAACCGAGCAAACCTATTAAATGTATTTGCATGTGGTATCGGTGTTACTGGTATTCGACAGTTATACATTGATGATGTCGAAGTACTAGGTAGTGATCTAGTTTCTCGTAGAGAAACCCCTGATGGTGGCACTAATCAGCTACGTTATGGTAGCAGTAGCTTGATCAATGGCTTTGAAAAACAATGTGAGATTCAATTGCGTGCAGGGTTAGACACTGGTGTTCCAATGCAACTAGCGATTGATTACGGCGATGGTGAATGGACAGATGCAATGCGTGGTGATCGCGTGTGTGCAGTCGCTATTCGATCTCGCCGTATTGTCGATGAAGAAGCTGTTCGTATTATGGCTGACCAATTCAAGGTTTCGATGCTTGTAGATGGTCTTCCTCTTTACGACCCGCGATATAATCAAATTGGCGAAAAGCAGTTCTATCATACAGCCCCTGATATTCCAGAAAATCATCGCGAATGTGGCCGTAACCCAGCATTAGCAATTTTAGATTATCTAACCAATGACTACTATGGCATGGGTAAACCGCTTGAATTCTTCGATATCGAATCATTCAAAGCTGCCGCGACGTGGTGTGATGAAAATGACTTTCATATTGATGGTCAGCTAGACAACACGCAAGAGTTCTCAAAGAACATTGATGATATGTTGAAATGTGCGAACTTGAGTCTAACAAACGGCGGCGATTTCATTCAGTTGCGTTATGAAGACGTAGAAATGCCAGTTCAAGATTTTGATGAGCACAACATCATCAACGGCACGCTAGAGATCACTGAACAAAACTCAAGTGACTACGCAAACGTCATAGAAGTTGAGTTTAAGAACACAGAGCTTGATGAAGAAAAAGATGTCTTTACATTGCCTGAAGATGTAAATAGCGATCCGCAAATCATTGAAGATGGGTTCGTTGAATCGGTAACGCTATCAATGCCACTTGTTCGTTATGCAGGCTCAAAACGCAACGATACTTACTCTCCGATGAAAAAGATTGCTAACCGCGAACTAGCTCGTCGCAAGTATCAGAAACAAATAAGATTTGACGTAGATTTGTATGAAACACCAGTTCGTATCTTTGATATCGTCACAGTGACAGATGAAGAGTTAGGTTGGGAACAAAAAGAGTTTCGTGTTACCGCTATCGAACGTTCGCTATCAAGTGACCGATTCAACATTGCTACGATCTCTCTAACCGAATATGCAGACGAAATCTACTTGGGAACGAGAAATGGTGGGGGTGGTTCGGCGAAGCCAGTTAAGACCGAAGTATCTGCACCTACAAATTTAAACTTCAGCATCGAAGATTACACATCTCGTGGTTACGGAACATTGACTTGGAATCGAACTTGGTTTGAAGCTGATGCCGAGTTTCTTGTTGATTACAAGCGTTCAAGCGAATCTGCATGGACGCGCCTAGGCAGAACGAAAGATAGACTATGGAAAGTAGCTCGCTTATTCCCAGATAGCTATGACTTCCGTGTCGCAACGCATTCGAATCTGTACGGTACGTCTGATTTTGTTCAAATCGACAATTATATTGTGTCATCGCTAGGTACGTTGCCCAATGTTACTGGCGCGGTAGGCGAGTTCGATGGTCTTGTTTGTGAATTCAAATGGGACGATATGCTTGACCGCAAAGTAGAGGGAGACTTTGAAGATATAAAGCTCGTTCGCGAGGTATTCAGCCATTATAGAGTTTCATTGTTCGACGTGAGTAATGGCGAGAGTCTGATAGATACGTTTACAACTGCTAATAACACGTTTACTTGGACTTATGAACAAAACGTCTCAGCGTCGCTTACACGAAGCTTGAGAGTCAAAGTTGAAATCGTTGCGATAGACGGTTCTATGTCTAACATCACGAGTTCAGCTACAGCAACAGCTATTAACGCTCAGTGTGATGTACCTACTGGATTAAACAATTATGGTCGATTGGGTGCAATTTGGTTCAACTACGACCCGAGCGCAGATTCTGATTGGTCTGGTACTGAAATTCACGTTTCAGAAACAGCAGGTTTTGTACCGTCAAGTCAAACACTAGCAGGTGTGCTTGGCAAACAAACATCATGGACATGGTATTACCCAGAAGGAACGCCAGACAACGAAATCAGGTACATTAAAATAGGTCACTTCGACTCTTTCGGCAGAGATAATATCAAGTTCTCGCCAGAACAAGCGATTCAGAATTATCACATCGATAATGATGCAACGCCTTTTGATGATACCGATTTACAGAATCAAATTGCAGCAAATGATGCGGTACTTGCGGCACATGAAGCTGAGTTAGGACAGCATGATGCACGTATGAATGGTCATGACAGTACATTAGCAAGTCACAACTTGCGTATGAATGACCATGATACGACTCTTGCTGCACATGAGACGACCATGAACAACTTGCAGTCTGATCTAGATGCAGCAGAACAAGCATTCAGCGAGCAGATACCTAGTGTTTCAAATGAACTAAGTCAGCTACGCAATGCAGCTAACGCACCAACTTTACCGAGTGGAACGCCGATTGATACACGTATCAACATCGTAGCTTCGCCTGATAAGACTGAAACAGCCGCTTGGGGGTTGTTTGCTAGTAATACTGGCAAATCGCAGTTTATTGTTGCAGCAGATGAGTTCATTGTTGCTGGTGGTAATAATGGCAATGCAGCAAACGATGATGTTGCTTTCTATTTCTCGAATGGTCAGTTGTTAATTAACAATACGACAATCAAGAACTTAACGGCTTCGAACATCGCAGCAAACGCGATTAACTCAAGTCATATCGCAGCAGGTTCTATCGTTGCTAGTGACATAGCTACAGGTACGATTACATCAACGCAACTTGCCGCAAATAGTGTAACTGCGAGTGAAATCGCAGCAGATGCCGTGACCGCTTCGAAGATTGCTGCGAACGCTATTACATCAAGTCATATTGCAGCAGGCTCGATTGTTGCCAGTGATATAGCTACAGGTACTATTACTGCAACACAACTTGCAGCGAATAGTGTCACTGCTTCAGAAATCGCTACAAATGCGGTAACGGCTAATAAAATCGCAGCGGGTTCCATTACAGCAGCTAAAATCAGCTCGAATGCCATTGAAACCAATCACTTATCAACGGGAGCTATTACAGCAGCCAAGATTTCATCTGGTGCTATTACTGCAAGTAAAATATCGGCTGATGCAATCAATGGATCACATGTCAGTGCATCAAGCGATATCGTTGTTGGTTCTGGTCATGACATTGTACGTTTGAATGGCTCTGCCTCGACTTGGCGTATAGCTGCGGGTAATGCATCTATGTCGTCTTCTCCGTTTAGAGTCGATAAAGACGGTAAGATGTACGCGACTAATGCTGTTGTTTCAGGCTCGGTAACGGCAACGGGTGGTCGTATCAGCGGTTCTTTGTATGTAGGTACTGGAAACAACTCTAGTGATTACACTGTGTGGTACGGAAACAAGCATCCGAATACCAACGGCGAGTCATTCAGAATGGTCAGTGATGGTAAGTATCGTCTTCGTCAATGGTATAACGGACGAACTATTTGGTATCAGAACGACGGTTCAAGTCACTTCTTAGATGTAAACCCAGCCGCAAACACTGCGAAGTTCTACGGAACAGTACAAGCAGAAAAAATTGTCGGCGATATCGTCTCTGCAACAGCTAAAGACATGAATTACCGCAGCAGTAATGCGTCTGTGTCGAGATATTCATGGTTGAATGTTACGCAAGTAACAATAAGTAACTCAAGACCTTATGATCGAACATTGATTATTGAACCGATGAACATCGATTCTATCTTTGTCACGATCTACTCGAATTCAGATGGACAGTACGATGCTATCTATCGTCTGGTTGATGAAAACGGAACCGTTTTCTTCGAAAGTCGAATAGATAATAAGTTTTTCACTGGTAGCACACCACCTTATAAAGCAAGTCCGTCAGTTAGAAGAGTATTTGCTAGTATCCCTGCAAATACTCCAGCGGGTGTACTGTACCTTCAGTTTAGATGTACATCGCGAGATACATTATCAACGCATATTGATTACGACGGTGACAGAAGACTTAATCATAAACTGACTGCTCAGTTGTTCCAAAACAGTAATGAAATCCACTAATTAAGAGACTCCTTCGGGAGTCTCTTTTGTTTCTTCTAAATAAACGTATCAGAGGAGAAACAAGCAAATGGCAAAGATTACTGAACATATCACCGAAACTCGTGGTGATACCATTTTTAGTCCAACGTGGTTCATTCTTGTCGAAGATTTACCGCCAAATGTAACTTATCAAGAAATCGTAACTGGTATTGCTAATGGCACATATACGCCAGTTGACCTAACAGCATACGAAATTAAAGGGCAGGTTCGAGCAACACCCCAAGGTACGGTCGTTCTTGACTTACCGCTAGTCGTTACAGACGACTACAAGCTTTCATTCACGATCCCCGCTGAAATCACCGCAGCATTTACAAACGAAAATCAAAGCTACGGCTACGACATTCAGTTCAAAACAATTGCGGACGGCACAGTAAAAACTTGGATCGCTGGAAAACTAACAATCACAACTGATTACACATACACAGAATAAGGGGGCGACATGCCATCATTTGTCAGTGTGAAGTCTCCGAACTTCGGTTCAGTGGCTCAGATCAACAAAGAAGAAATTACAAACGTTTACAAGCTCGATAATGCTGATATTCAAAGTTACTACAACGAGCAATCGCGAGAATATCGCGACAAAGCACATCAATGGGCTGAAGAGTCAGAAAACGTTGAAGTTCAACCAAACGAATATTCAGCGAAGCATTACAGCTTGAAATCACGTCAAGCAGCGAATGATGCGTCATTTGCACAAACTAAAGCAGAACAAGCACAAGCATTGTCAGAAAGCGCAGAAGAAGCGGCAGCACTAAGTGAAGTTAACGCATCAACGAGTGAAGCCAATGCCAAATCTAGCGAAACAAGTGCAGCAGAATCGGCTTCAGCAGCGTCATTAAGTGAATCTAATTCAAAAGTTAGCGAACTTGCTGCTAAGGATAGTGAAAATGCTTCAGCCACTAGTGAAGCAAATGCTAAAACTAGTGAGTCAGCAGCAGCTACAAGCGAAACAAATGCTAAAGCAAGTGAACTTGCTTCTAAGAACTCAGAAAGTGCAAGCCGTACGTCTGAACTAAATGCATCACAAAGTGCGACAGCAGCAGCTACAAGCGAAACAAATGCTAAAACAAGTGAACTTGCTGCAAAGTCATCTGCGACTAATGCCGATACGTCTGCATCTGAAGCGAGAGCTGATGCTATTAGAGCAGAAATCGCTGCGGACGCAGCCGCTAGTGCTTTATCACCTAAAGGGGATTGGGATGCCTCGACAGGTCTATTTCCATCGCCAACAATGTCACCAGAGCGTGCAGATTTTTATCAAATTTCTGTAGCGGGAACGATGAGTAACTCGAACGCAGCGCAGCCTGATATCTCAGTCGAAGTTGGTGATCAATTGTATTGGAATCTTGAGAAAGACATCTGGTACAAAATTGATAACACTGATTTGGTTCGCACAGTAGACGGAATGCAGGGTGATGTCGTAATCGACAAATATACAAAAGCAGAAGTCAATGCAATTGAATCGGGATTACAGAATCAAATTGACACAATCACCCCAACATCTATCGGTGCTTTACCTGTAAACGGTACGGCGAACAAAGCTGATAAATGGACTAATTCTCGCAAAATCACTCTAAACGGCGACTTAACTGGCTCAGTTGATATTGACGGCAGCACTAATGTCACTCTCTCCGCTTCGGTCAAAAACAATAGCCATACGCATAGTGATATTCTAGCAATCGATGATCGCGACGTTAAACCCAATACAACAGGAATCGAAAATAAACACGGTGCTAAAGTGTTTTTTACATCCCTAAGAGGTATGAACGGTGAAGCTGGTAGCGGTGACTATCAAGATCTCATGGTTTTCGACACGTACACCGATTCGTCTGGCGGCAATGTCAATGCAATCACGCTTGATAAGGTCAAAGATGGTGGGTTGCGGCTATGGTCCGCAAAGAGGGGCGATGAAGCTTGGGGAGAAAGTCAGCGAGTATTTGCCGATAATTATCACCCGAACGCAGACAAATGGACTAAAGCTCGAATACTAAATTTAACTGGTGACGTAAATGGTTCTGTGTCGATTGACGGTAGTTCAGACGTTACTTTAAATGCCACAGTAGCAAACGACTCACACACTCATGACGGACGTTACTATACAGAATATGAAGTAGACGTTATCCAAAGTGGTTTGCAAACGCAAATCAACAATCGCGCTACACATGCCGTGGTAGGTATTCCTAAAGATGGGAGTTACAAAGCTACAGGTAAAACTTCAGGTAGTGAGACAATAGATTTTGATGAAATTGAACAAGCCGGTATATACAAGAACTTAGCTCGAAGTGACTCATCTAATAGACCAGATAACAAAACCGGGTTTGCTTACGTACAAAACTTCACGTACGGAACTACTGGCAATATTACTCAGTTAGCCATTCCATATGGGACTAGCTCTCGCACAGGGCGCATTGCTATCAGAAGCCGTTACAGCGGCGAGTGGCAACCTTGGGATTATCTATACAGTTCCCTGAATAAACCCACTCCGAATGAATTAGGGGCATATACAACTGATGAAGTTAATGCTATTGGAACAGGACTTCAAAACCAAATCGATACACTTGATAGTGAGGTAGTTAAGACTTCAGGTGCTCAAACTATTTCTGGCACAAAAGAGTTTAGTCAAACATTGGTTGCAACATCTATTGCGTCTACGATAAGTGTTGATCAAGGGCTATTACTCTTTAATGGCGGCTCAACTCGTCTAGGTGGCACAGGTTCAGCAGCAGGTATTCAATTACGTCCTAATGGTCGAGACGTTACTTCAGACACTGATTACTTTAGTTTTCAGCCAAATGGCACAGTTGAGTATGAAGGTGCAAGTAACTTTAGTATTTCTCGCGCAGGTGGTAAGCATGGTGTGTTTGCTTATGCAGATGGTCGTACTTTCTTAACTGGTGATGATGGTAATATTGAATTACGTCCTAGAGGATTGTCTGATGCATCTAAAGGGCTATCAATGTCTTCAACAGGTACGACTATTCATTCCCATTCCGGTGGTGCATTTTTGTCTTTTAGAGATGCAGTTAATGACGGTAATAATTCCAGCTCATATATGCAATGGATGCACTTAGACAATACCCGTCGAGGTTTCCTTGGGTTTGGCTCGTCTGCTAATAACAATATGACGTGGTTCAATGATGAGGGTACAAACAATATTGCTCTTAAAGACAATGGCGAAATTGATGTAAATACTGGCTCAGTTGATAGAATTAATTTGGATGGTCGTGTGTACGGTGACCGATTCCTTTCTACTGCTTCTACCGGTGGTTCGTGGGGGCACTCTGCTTCGGCTGCTCTAACCCTTGATGGTACTAGTTCAGGTCTTGCGTATAACTTAGTAAAAGTAGGTAGTGATGGTGCTAAGATTCAGGCATTGGGTGAAGGTGGTAACTCTATGCGCTTATACCCAGCAGGAGGAAGTGCATCGTACTTTAACTTCTCTCCAGACGGTATGTTGATGCCTGCTGATTCTATTATCAGATTCCAAGGGGATTATCCAAATACGGGTAACCAAGCACCTATCTTTTTTGACTTTGATAATCCTAGTGATGGTAGTACGTCTCAGGTTATGCGTTCTATGCGTGAAACATCTACAGCGGCTTGGGTATGGGAACGTCTTAATTCAGCAACTATTCAGTACTCTACAGGTGTTAATGGTAATGGGGCATCTCAGATTACATTAGATGTTACAAATGCTCGTGTAGGGCAAAACGGTGCTCCAACATCTTCATTCCACCTGACTCGTAAAGATTACGTAGATGGTGTGGCTTCAGATGAACGATTGAAGTCAAACATTAAAACAGTTGAAGATGCTTTATCGATTGTGAACCAAATTCCAGTGAAAACTTATTTGAAAGAAGTAAGAGAGTGGGACGAGGAAGCCAAAGAAGATAAAGTGGTTCATAAGTTTGAGTATGGCTTTATTGCCCAAGAAGTAGAAGAAGTATTACCTCACTTGGTTACTGAACGTGAACAAGATGGTATGAAAGAGATTCTTCGTACCGGTAACGATCTTCACGCATTGTCTTTTGGTTCAATTCAACAGTTAAAAGCTGAGAACCAAGAACTGAAAGAACGTCTAGCAGCTATCGAAGCTAAGTTAGAACTTTAATGACAAAGCTCCTTCGGGAGCTTTTTTGTTATTAATGATCGCGACCTTTTTTGTTTCTAAATAATAGATACAACTAAGAGGTTAAGATATGCATCACTATTCAATCAAGATGTGCCGCGGCGATACCTTTCAGAGTGATTATTTCAAAATCTACGACGATTCAATCCCTGATACGCTTTCCGTTCAAGAGTTAGACGAAGCGGTCGCTAATGGCACTTACAAAATCATCAATGTCTCAGACTTAACGATAACCGGTATGGCTCGTAGTGGCTATGACGGACTAAAGATATTCGACTTAGATATCATCAAAGAGTCAGACCGATTTTACTTCGAAATTACCCCGACAAAAACAACTCCACTCAACGGCGGCTCACAAACGCTTGTCTATGACATTCAAGTGAAAGACGCAGATGGAATTGTCACTACGCTGATCAACGGAACGATTACAGTAATGCCAGACGCAACTACTGAACACGTTTTATAAGGGGGCGATATGTATGTAGTACGAATTCCTAGAAAACGTTTGTCAGTTATCAGAACAAAACGGCCACGTCTAAGTGTGGTAAGGGGGAAAAATGTCATTTAAGACAGAATGGTTAGCTTGGCTAATCCCTCTCGCAGTTGGTTACGGGGTTTTGCAACAACAAGTTACTGAAGGGGCCGAAGTTCAGAAGAGGCTCGATGTCAAAGTCGAAGCAATAACGACAATACAACAAAACCAGCAAGTTGATTTAACTCGCATTAAATCAAACGTTGATCAACACGATAAAGAAATCGAGTCGATGCGTCCGATCTATATCGATTTGCAGAAAACGCTCGCGAGCTTAGATAAAACACTAGCTCGGCAGCAAGTAAAGATGTCAACCATCGAAGATGACATCAAAGAAATCAAACAAGCAATAGTGAGAGACTAATGGCAATCAATCTTAAAGCGATAGCATCGGCAATGAACATCATCACACCGATTGCTAGTAAATTAAAAACTTGGATTTTTTCTGACGGGAAATTCAATCTGAAAAGGGCAGCAATCTTGCTATTGTCTGCATGTTTAATTGGCGGTTCGGTTCACTACATGGGATATGAGCAAACCGAACAAATCATCGAATTAGTTGATCAAGCGTCTGACATCATCGGTTACGCTGAGTAAACCGTATAACTTGCAATGTAGCTAATTCCTTGAAAAAAAGTGTCCTTTTCCATCAAAGCGAGTATTATTGATATCAATATGCATCCAATTTAACTTATCTTGAAAGTAGGGCACACGTATGCAAGATGATGACTCTAAACTACCACGTAAAGGCCTCAGAGCAACTAAGGCTAGCGGCGAATCTCAATTATATCCAAGCTATTTTGATTCTATGGGTGGACTCGGTGCTTCAGCGTCAAAATCGCACGAGGCAGCATTTGATGCGATCCCAGAATCCTCTGGTGCTTATGATGTGTTCATAGAATTAGCGAAAAATGCAAAAACGGATGCGCAGATACAAAAAGTTATCAGCGCAACTGAAAAATGCAGAGAGCAAGACGCCGCAACCACGCAGCACATTGTAAAGGCCAACGCCGATAATAATGAGATGTTCAAATATCTCGCTTACGGCATTACTGGAGCGGCACTGGTAGCGGGTGGTTATGGCTACTATCTAGCAAACAAGAAAGATGAAGACTGAAACATCAAATTAGTGAACGAGCATTGAGCAAGTTTAATATAGCTTGCTCGTTGTATCGTTTGTAAGCAACAACAGCAGATTTTTTCGCGTAGTTCTTATCTTTGTACTTCAATTCTTCAATTACGACACCAGTACCGGACATATGCTCGGGCTCTTTGAACATCTGCCACTGTGTCGTCGTCACGCCTAATTTCATCACATCACTACGTCGCCAACGAAGCACATCATGTTCATCGAGGTAGTCAGATACCGCTTGTTGCACAATGCCTAAATGGTCGGTTTTTTCCCTGATTGCAATACGAGTAATAAAAGTCTGATTGATATTGCACGCTGATTTGAATCGCTCTAGTTCACTTTCTAAGCAGTAGACATCTGAAAGTGCGGGATTAGTTAATGTGACCATTTCAAGTGTTTCAGAATCAACTACGTGAACTTTGCAGTAGACAGTATCGTGTGTGTTATCTTTCACTATATGACGGTATATCTTTTTACCATCTACCATAGTGATTGTTATCAGTTGACCGTCAATATCTATGCGACGTACTAGCTTCTGTACTTTGTCACGTAATTTAATAATCTCTTCGTCGTCTCGCTGTTCTTGAAATTCTGATATCGCAGCTTGCCACTCGGCATAAGACTTGAGATCTACATCTTCAATTACTGCGTGCTTCTTACGTTCAGCCATGATCTCCTGCTCGACTTGCTCTATCTCAAGCTTAGACTTGCGCAATTGCTGCTTAAACTCTGGCGTGAAGAGATCAGGGTCACTCATCAACATCGATTCTTGCTTAGAGTACTTGATACGCATTAAGTCAGCTTTAGATAGCAATTCGTTCAATAGCGTATCGTCAAACTTTTCAGACTCGAATACATGAGTCTGAATAGCATCGAGAACTATACGATCAACAACTCTCAAGCTTATGTAGCTTATGCATGGGTTGAGAATATGTAAGCAGCGATAAAACGCAGGGCTATCTTTTGGAGTAATTCCACCCATAGCGCGACCACAAGAGCAGTAAAGCCGACGTATACCGCCGAGAAGAGTAGGGCGTGCTCTATTACCGTTCGACACGTATTTCTCTTCTTTTCGCAAACTCATTTGATGAAATTCGAGATCGGTACATACTCTTGGGTAGTAGTCTTCTAATTTGTATTCAATATCTTCTAGTTTGACAGAACGCAAGCCAGTTAATGCTTCTTTACGATGAAACGAGGCAACAAGAGAGTATGACCACTCAATGCGTTCGCCGTCTTTGTCATACCTTGGATGATTTTCTTCAAGATAACGCATGATTTCACGATTACCTTTACCATCGATGATGAGCTTGACAATATCTTTCGCGGCTTGAAAGTACAGACGGTGGGGTTGTACGACTTTATTATCTAGCTGAATCCAGAACGGGTGTTTACCGACGCCGATATCCCATGCGGTTCCGTTTTCGGGCTTCTCTCCGCGTTGAAATTCTTCTATACGATGCAGAGCGTATCGATTAGTAAGATATGCTTTCTTTGCACTTTCTTCATGTGCAGTATTCAGAGCAAGAGTCTTCAGAATAGCACTATGCACACAGTTCGGTTTGTACAGGTGATTATCAATGGTTGTGTAGATATTAACACCTGCCCCGACGATGCGGTTGTATAGATTTTCTGAATCTGTCAGTTCTTGACGACTTAGGCGGTCAAGAGCACGCATTACAATAATGTCGCCTTTCTTGATGCGACCTTTTTCGATATCGCGCACAATTTCGCCAAGCTGACCCGATTCTAAGTTTTTGCCTTTGTAAGACGATACGCCTTCATCTATGTAAATTCTGTCTGATACCGTAGTGTGATATTCTTTAGCAATTCGAGATAAAAGTGCCTCGTCACCTTGGAGAGACATGGACAAACCCTCCAATTGCTTCCCGCTGGAAACCCGACAGTATGCATATAACATATTGATATTCCTACTTCCAATGCATCATTTTTCAAACTAATGTATCACACTATTTTACTTTAAGTGATGCGAAAGAAAGTGTTGAGTCTATTTTTAAAGCACTTTAACCATTCTTGATTTAAAACTATACAGGGTCAGCAATCGCTGGCCCTTTTTTGTTCCGTTTCAATGTTATAGTAATGCAAATCCTTCTGTTAGCAGATGTCAATTGCTTGTAGATTGATGTATAGTTTTGGCTAATGTAACAAGTGACGGTAACAGTTTGATTAAAAAGTTTTTGCTCGGTTTTGCAACTGTATTGCCGCTTTTTTCGGCACCTGCATTTTCCGATTCACTACCAGAAAGAATAGATACGTTTACAGAGCTATTTAACTATGAAGTAGCTCTTAAGTCGTACGATATTCGTATTCTGCAATCAAATTATCCTACCAAGTTACTTGCGCCAGATTCGCTTCTGCCGCAAACGTCTGACTATCCGTTAAAAGATATCCAACAGCTTTACAGCTTGGCGAATACTTGTCGTGGCAAATTACCATTAAGTCCTTTAATTACTGAGCCTTTAGTATTTACAAGGGCGATTTGTAAAGGGACGCAGCTGACACCTCGTTGGTTCTCGCGTAGTGGTCTCATTCACCCTGGTGGTGGGACGTATGCGGCACGTTATGTGGATAAGTATCCAGAACTCAAACCCAAACTATCTCAGTACATGCATATAAAAGAGCGTGATAACGAGGAAGGGGATGAGTTGCTAGAAAGCTTGAAAAACATGGATGACGACGCCATTAATGCTTTGATTGCAGGCGCGAGCATGTTTATTGAAGGTAACGAACTTTGGTTAAGACGTGGTGACCGTTACTTTGTTTTCGAGAAAGATATCTGGCAAGAGAACGTAGCGAATGCGGGTCTGTCATACGCTCTAGCGTCTCAAAGCAAAAGTTGCTTTGTTAAACGAGGTAATATTTGTTGGGATGTAGAAGATCACTCGCAAGTTTTGCGGATCAGTATGATCATACTGGTAATCGCCAATATTCTTTTGGTGATTGGTTGGGCGGTGTACCGTTGGAATAGCAAGCGAGAAGAACTACGTAGTAGAATGCTCGTGTTGCAAATTTTAACGCATGAGCTCAGAACACCGATTGCATCTCTGTCACTAACGGTTGAGGGCTTTCGTCGAGAGTTCGAGCATTTGCCTGAAAGTGTGTATGACGAATTCCGTAGATTGTGTGAAGATACGCGCCGCCTGCGTCAATTGGCAGAAGCGAGTAAAGATTATTTGCAATCTGATAACCAAATGCTTGCAACAGACTGGGTACCATCCGTTGCAGATTGGTTAGAATTTAAGATCGAAGAAGAATTTGATAGTGCCGTGCTTTTTAACATCAATGAAGATGTGGCTGCTAAAGTTAATGTGTACTGGTTAGGAACTTGTATCGATAACTTGCTTCGTAATGCGCTTAAGTACGGTGTCGCACCGGTTGAATTGGATGTCTCAACTAGTGAAGAAAAAATAGTATTCCAAGTCCGAGATGCAGGAGGCCTAACGGCTAAAGATTGGGCAAATTTGAAGAAACCGTTCGTAAGTAAGAGCGGGTTAGGACTTGGATTAACAATCGTTGAATCTATGGTAGGCCGCATGGGCGGAAAAATGTCCTTAATGGGACCACCTACAACTTTTATATTGGAGATACCTTGTGAAACAGACACTGCTTCTCGTTGAGGACGATAAAAACTTGGCTGACGGCCTGTTAGTAAGCCTGGAACAAGCAGGATATGAGTGTTTACATGTGGAGCGTATTGCAGACGTAGAGCCACAATGGAAAAAAGCTGACTTGGTAATTCTCGATCGCCAACTCCCAGATGGTGACTCTGTACAATGTCTCCCAGAATGGAAACAGATTAAAGACGTACCAGTTATCTTGTTAACAGCACTTGTTACCGTAAAAGATAAAGTTGCAGGCCTTGATTCCGGCGCGAACGACTACTTAACAAAGCCTTTTGCTGAAGCGGAGCTTTTTGCGAGAATCCGTGCACAGCTACGAGCACCGGATTCAGCAGAACAAAGCAACGCTGATAAAGTGATTACGAAAGACTTAGAGATTGACCGCTCGACTCGTGAAGTGACTTATAAAGACGAGCTAATTACGCTTACTCGAACAGAGTTTGATTTGCTGCTATTTTTGGCGTCAAACTTAGGTCGCGTGTTTACTCGTGATGAGCTACTTGACCACGTTTGGGGTTACAATCACTTCCCGACAACACGTACGGTTGATACACATGTACTGCAGCTTCGTCAAAAACTGCCAGGACTGGAAATTGAAACACTTCGTGGTGTTGGCTACAAGATGAAAGCATAAGTCGTAATGAAAATACTACTCCCTGTAGTTCTCTCATTAGCGTTAGTGAAACCAGTCCATGCGATGGACTGGTTTCAAACTAACACGCCTTTAACACAGGCACATCAACACTTACTTGAAGATGATCTTGCGGGTATGTTCAACTCTCTTGTTGAACTCTGGCAAACTGAACCAAGTAAAGATTTGACTCCTCACCTTAATGATCTTCTTGGTCAGTCACTATCTAAAAACTGTGGCAAGGCTCTCACTGGTGTAACGCTGCCTGATTGGATAAGTGGTGTGAACGTTATTCGTCAGACTATTCAAAGCCCTGGGCGAGATACATTTAGATTGGTGATCAAGCTAAGAGCTACAACTGACATCGAAAATATTTCATTTAATCGATGGGTGGATGATTCTATATCCGCGGACAGTTCATTCAGCTATGAACAACAGCCGAACGGGACAGAACTTGCCAACGAGCGTAGTTACTCGAAACGCTATAACTTAACAGGTAAGCTTGAAGCTGGTTTATATCACTTAACCGTTGTTTCTACTGATAAACAAGAGTATCGAACTTGGGTAATACTTGGAGATTCAAACTCTTCTCAATATGTTCGTTGGACATCTAAAGAGAATTGGAAAGTAGAAAAGAGCGCACTTCGTAATCCCCATTGTCCATTACCGCAACTTGAAGTCGGTTTGTATGACTACATTGATGGCCAGTACGAGCAAATGTGGAAAAAGACTTACGAGTCTAACTATCCAAATTCATTGGATCTAGCGGGTGTCCCAAACGATAGATACGTATTGGCGGTAAGTATCAATAGTCGCCGTTGGCAGGGCGATATAATTGTTGAGCAGGCTCAAACTATTAGCCGAACCTATGATCTTTCCCAAGAAGAATAGTTAAAGAAATACTACTTGTGCCGATAAAGGTTCAGGACGAACTAAAATCATAAGTGTAGTATGAAAAACAAATATAAAATTCTTGCCACTTCTGTTGCTACTCTTCTTTTCGCTAATGCTGCTTCTGCTGCTACTTATGCGATAGAGGCTCGTAGTGATGCAATGGGTGGCGTTGGTACCGTATCAGCAACTTATCTAACTGCGCCTTTTTTCAACCCCGCTCTTACTGCGATTTATCGCCGAAATGACGATGCAGGCATGATCGTGCCAAGTTTTGGTGGCAGCTACGATGATCAATATGATCTAGTTGATGAGATCGAACGCATCAGCAAATTGACAGACGTCGATGAAATCAAAAAATCGATGGATGCTATCGATGGGAAAAAGACAGACTTTGATCTTGGTGGTGTCGTTGCCATTGGTATTCCCAACAAATTCTTATCTGCAACTGCATACGGTAAGCTATACACTGAATCATTCGTACAACCAAATGTTGATACCTCAGGTACTAATCCATTAGATGATAGCTATGTACAAGGTGTTTCTATTGGCGTGGCTGAAGCAGGTATTTCACTTGCTAAATACACTAATTTCATGAATCAACACCTTTCTTTTGGTGTTACTCCTAAACTTCAGCGTATATACACATACTCATACGCCACGAGTTTTCAGAATTTTGATACTAAAGACTTACGTGAAAATGAGACCGCGGAAACGATGTTTAACTTAGACGCAGGCGCACTTTGGTTCTTTGGCCCATATCGTCTCGGTATTTCAGCGAAAAATTTGATCGGAAGAGACGTTAAAACAAAATCATTCCAATATGGCAGCGATACGATAAAATCATACGAATATAGCATGCGTCCTGTATACACCGTTGGGGCAGGGATTGTTGCCGATTACTTTACGATGAGTGTTGACTACGATCTTAACGAAGAAAAACGTTTTTCATCCTTTGATGATAATACGCAAATGATTCGAGCTGGTATTGAATTTGATATTTTGCGTCAAATGGCATTACGAGCAGGGTATATGAAGAACTTAGCTCGAAGTAATGACGAAGGAACCATTACTGCTGGCATCGGGTTGTCCCCACTTAAGTTGTTCGAATTGGATATCGCAGCTCAGTACACAAACGAGAACGCTATGGGTGCATCCATTAATTTCCTTGCTACCTATTAGTTGAATCGTTATAGTCAGCTCCTCAAAATGAGGAGCTTTTTATGTTTGACGATTTACCCCCTCTATCCCACCAAGAGCAACAACAAGCTGTAGAGAGAATTCAAGAATTGATGGCGAAGGGCACAAGTACTGCAGAAGCTATCAAAATTGTTGCCGAACGGATTCGTTCTGAGTACGCAGAAAAACAACAACAACAAAACTAATCAATTCATGGACAGGGCATACGCCCTGTTTTTTTGCCTTTCTATTTTCTATTCCTTTACATTCCCAAACACCACCCTAATTACGCTGTAACTACAATTTACTAAACCTATATGATTTTAATCTTGTTCAATTGCCTTTAAGATTAAATAGCGAGTTAGTAAAATTTTACCTAATCGTGTTAACCTTAGTTTTCGTAGCACAGGCAATTAGGCTTTTTTTAAAGAGATCATAAATTAAACTCAATAATATCAATTATTTACCTCGGGCATTTAATCTGCCAACCATATTGGTTGCGATTGATCTTGTAATTTAATTACAAAGTGCGAGAGGGCTTCGTTCCAAGGTAGAGGATTATGCTGAAAAAAGAAAAAAGATACACCGTAACTTATAACGGTAATTAAACTAGACTTATTAAATACGCGATATAAGAACAGTAAGCACTCGCAGACATATGTAATAGATGAATCGGAAGTTCATCTTATTTAGCTGCTTTTTTAGCCGAAATACGTCTCCTGGATTTGAGCGGAGCGTTACATATTGAACACGCTTAACCTAAAGTAGTTTTACTAAACTAGGCGACGTTGAAGTGGGTAATATGAAACCTCAAGAGTAGTAGAAATAAAGAGCAGTGACGAGCGTTACAACGTAATGTTTCTTAGCATCCTTCCTGTTAAATAGTCCGATAATTAGAGAAGAAATTGGAAAAACATCGTTGATCTTTGGATGAGAGGAAGCAACAAGGTTGCAATGAAAACTATTTGCCTGTTTTACACTAAACTCCTTTAACTATCATGTAGCAGTAGTTTTGATGTTGTGTTCGCTCTATGTGGACTAGACTTAATATGAGAACAAAAACTAACCAAGGGAGGAATGATGGGTTACAAGCACGTTTTGGTTGCTGTCGACTTATCTCAATCTAGCCAAGCCGTTATCGAAAAAGCAATAATGCAAGCAGATAACTCAAGCAGCAAACTCTCATTTGTTTACGTAGATGTTGATCGCATAGTCATGGAAGCGAAGGAAGAGCAAGAATTGGAAAGAAGGCTGCAAGAGCTCGCTGATAAATGCTTATACCCAGTACACGAGACCATGGTAGTAATCGGCGATCTTCATATAAAACTATCGGGAATCGTCAAAAAAGAGGGGATAGATTTAGTTGTCTGTGGTCATCATCACAACTTATTGAGTCGCTTTTTTTCATCGATACCAAAGGTTGTGAACGAAGTTGAAGCTGATTTATTAATCGTCTATTTAGACGAGTGATCGACAACTCTTGTTCGCACTCATCATTTTTTGTCACTAAAAAGCCGAACTTTTATGTTCGGCTTGGTGTATCGGTGATAATAAAAGTTTTTAGCCAGGAATGATTGATGCCTCATGAGATAAAACAGATGCAGACTCCGCGTTTGACTGCAGATCAAAATGTACGTTAACTTGCACGCCTTCTCGCTCAAAAGTGACATCATCAAAATCGGTCATAGCTATTTTGAATCCATTTCTAGCAAAAAAGCCAGTCACCATAGTTCGCTGCTTAATTTCTAATGCAGACGCGAGTAGCTTATCCATGGCATTCTCCTTGGTTATTGTGGGGATATGGGTAGAAGATACACATAGATTGGTATGAAATCAATTTTATATAAAGTTGCTTTTGATGAAAATTTTAATGTAAGTCTATCTATCGTTTACCCCACGTGATTTATTCCACGCAAAACCTTGATAACAAGACGGCAGAGCATCTCACATTGTGATAGCAAGCATAAAGATGGGGGTGTTAATAAATACCGCCGAAACAATATGTTACAAATATTAGCGTTAGGCCTAGTTGAGTAGACAACGCAAAATTCTAAATCTGAACAACCGCCCTAAAATGACTCACTCTTCAATACTTGTGATAACTCAGACCTAATAAAAGTAGATATCTCAGCTAGCTTTCTTGGCAAAGGGTTTTGATAAGGGTAGGCAATATACATGGAACGTTCTATATCAAAAGTTTGCGATATTCGGATGTTTTTGTCTATATAGTTACTTTTAATAAGATAGTTTGGAATGACACCAACCCCAACTCCCTCAGAAACAAAGTTTATTAAAATAGAGGTGTTATCAACTTCGATAACATCAGTATATTGATTTTTAATTGATTCCTTATTCGAATGATGTTTGTAGATTAATAGTGTTTTGTGGTTGGCATTACTTACCCTAGATATCAAAACATCACTATAATCACCAATTTTATGTGCAATAAGGGTGTCATCAATAACATTATTAAGCCTAATCGCTAAATCTACGTTGCTTTCTAATAAATTTTCTACATTGTTACTTGACGATATTTCAAAATCAACTTTTGGATATCGTTCTTTTAAGTCTTTAAGAACAGAACCAAAAATAGAAGAGGCTATAGAGTTGGGCATTGTGATTTTAAACTTTCCATCAATGCATTCACTCAACGAGCTAGCTCTGTAATTTAACTCGTGCAAACTCTCTAACGTCTTGATAGCAAGCTCTCTAATGCTTTCGCCATGATCAGTTAAAACGAGTTTCCTTGTTGTTCTGTGGACGAG
The DNA here is from genome assembly GCF_024181865.1 of Vibrio sp. Y58_MX_L22. Lineage (NCBI taxonomy): Bacteria > Pseudomonadati > Pseudomonadota > Gammaproteobacteria > Vibrionales > Vibrionaceae > Vibrio > Vibrio sp. Y58_MX_L22. Next base: position 51,763 of record NZ_JAMZAN010000002.1, on the reverse strand, counting down.
TGTTACGCCAAGTTGTTTTTCTAATGCTGCTAGCTGCCTGCTGACTTGAGCTTTAGACTTTCCAAGTTCTTTTGATGCCTCTGTAAGAGAGAGGTGTTTACAAATGGCTGCAAAGCAGATCAGCTCATTGTTCATCAATTCCATGATTGTTACCTTTTTGCAACTCTGAGTCACGTTGTCTTTTAACTGGTGGGAAAGTATAACTTGCATCATCGGAGGGGGACAATGATATTTAAAAACCGCCATGAAATAATGGCAGACTACTATCTTAATAAAACCATATTGGATATTAAGTTAAACCGATATCCTGAAGAAATTAACTCAATCGGATTAAATATAGAAAATAAAGATTTAAAAATAAAGAATTTGTCTCGTGAAATTACTAAGTTGGATTCGGGTGATTTAATTGTTGATTGTGCATCATTGATAATGACTCATTACATATCTAAAAAAGTAATAATAAAAGTTGAAATTGATTTTTTAAATTATAAAGTTAAACGTGTAAGGATATTAAAATATGAAGACTGCAATACAAAATTCGAAAAGATCTGTTTATCAGAAAGATACATTGTATAGAATAATAAATAATATTAGTGCTTTGTATACCAAATCACTAGTAAAATTATTTGGTGAAGAGTTGAGAATCCATCATTGCAAACATAAGATTAATGTAAGAACCACTAACGAGTTGAGTGAGCATATGAAGAAAGATCTAGGTATAGATTGAAAAGTAGAGAGTTTACATCTGTTAGATTCCTTGTTCCTATAAAGGTAATCTAGTACTTATACGTTTGGGTTAAGCAAATGCGTGTCTATGTTGACTCATATTGAATGAGCAAGATGCAAAACCAACGTGCATGGTGTCGGACGTAACCAAAGATACAGTTCAAGTGGTCGCTGTGGTGGAATCGAAGTTCATGGCCCATACAAGACAGCTGATGAAGCTTGCAAGGAAGCAAAAGCCAAATACGGCGTAACTAAGCTGACTTCACCAATGCTAATCTTCTAACTCTCAAGTTCGTATTATGTATAAGCTGGTAAATGAGAGGTTAGGCTGGCGCCCCTGCTTGTAAGGCATTGATTAGGCGGGGGTTTATAGACTTATCTTCGAGTAAACCGTATACCACATCTTGATCATCTAACCCCAATAAGTCGGCGATTTTAAAGGCAATTTCCCAATCAAGAACACTGCGACCATTGCGGTAATTGCTAATTCTACTTGTGCCAACGTCCAAAACTTTAGCTAACTGATAGTCAGAGGTAAGCTCTAACTGGGTTTTCAGTCTATCTAAAAGCACATTTGTGTAATTAGTCATGTTCCCGCATCCTTTCGCAATATTGTTAAATTTTAGTGGATAGTCTGGCTTCTTTCACTACCGCAAGCCACTTGCGTGCTTAAAAAGATTTCCTTAACGTTATTTTTGAGACAGGAAATCAATAGCTTGCGGAGGCTACAACATGGAACGTATCGTTACCGACCCAATTCACTTACCTTGCCCAGATATGGCAGGGTGTACCAATCCTGACCCAGCTAAAACAGCAAACTCACTTCTTAAGATTGCACAATTACGCGAAAAGTTCGCTGAACAATTCCCAAAGAAGAAACAAACCTACATTCCTACACGCTTTCGTCAGGGGGTTGTAGCATGAATTTGAGTATCTGGAAAACGCGCCGCAATCAGCGCCAACTTGTTGCATCCCAGTGCAACGGAACTCATATTTACTTCGACAGTTTTGAGCTTGAAGCCGTTGAAGCCTCTCTTTGGCTTTATCAGGGTATGACGCTTGTTGCTTGCGTTAAAGCGAAAGATGCCACGCTCGCTGATATTACTAACGCCGCTTATCGTATGGCGACACTTGGCGCGCAAAACAACGGCCAACCACTACACGAAATCCGCAAGCAAGATGAAGCGCCCCAAGTGGGCGCGGATTCTTCCACCGAGCTTTGCGACGGTTGTAAAAACACGTTCAAACAAGACCACGTTGTTTGCCCTGATTGCTCTCAGTTGGGGGGTGTATGAAACATCTGTACGACGTGCAATCGCCACGCGAATTTACCCAACTTTTAAGCCCGCATGATGTGGGCTTTATTACGGCGTTAGCGCAAGACGTTACCGTTACTGAGAAAAACATTGCCGCTGTCGAAAGCGGTTTTTTTAGTGCTCCAAACCGTGATTGGATGGAAAGTGAACTGCAAAAGTTCAAATCGTTTGACCAAATCCACCATTTACGCACCTTAAAAAGTGCTGAACTTGGGCGCGAAGCGCTGGACGAAGTCCAGAAAAGACTAGGCTCGTCAAAGGGCGCAAAAGTCGGACACGGAAAGCGCAAGCAGATAGACCGCTTAATGACCCGTTCTCGACGTCTGCCGCCGCGCCATAAAACGGAATCGTTTTGTGGCGACAACGTGACCGATGAATATCGGGCACGCTCACAAGCGCAAACAGGTTGGATTCGTAACGAAAACAACCGTCTTGAATGGCAACCGATTGGCACTAGCCGAGCATATTTGATGTCCCGTGGTTGGGCGCAACAGATGAAAATGCAGGTGAAATACCACCCAAGCCCGTCCGAAGCACCCGCGCCGCAAAGTGGTGAACGTTTCACTGACAAATTAAACCCTCGCGCCGTGAAGAAAATCTTTGAATCGGGCGCGTATGTCGCGGCGTGTCATGGTGGATTCAGCACGTTTCTCACACTGACGTTTACTCAAAAGCAACGCGAACGCATTTTTGGTGGCGAAGCGGTCACCGATGAGGGGCTGCCATATTGCCCAATCCAAACCACGATTGGTGTCGAGGTATCCCGTTTTCTAAATGGCCTCAAGAAAATGTACCAACGCGGGTTTGAATATTCCGCAAGCGAGGCGGGGTCACTTGGGTTAGATGGTGACAAAGTCAAAGTAAATGGCCGAATTGGCCGCCCGCTTAAAGCCGCTTGGAAAGATGACGACGGCATCAAGCACGTTAAAGAAATTCATGGACCAACCGCCAACCCGTTTGATTTTCATTACATTTGGGTCGCGGAATCTCCGGCGAATGAAGATGGCGAACCTAATCCCCATGTGCATGTGTTGCTGAACTGGCGAGTGGAACAGCACCACTTTGCAGGATGGGCGAACCGCATCGAGCAGCTTTGGGGCAATGGCATGGCGCATCTGGAGAAAATCAAATTCAGCGAAGCGGCGGCGGGCTATCTCATCAAAGCCGTGGGTTATGCGGCTAAGGGCGATAACGCCGACCAGGGACTGATAAAAGGCAACCGCTACAACATCGCACGCTGTAGCCGTGCCCCTGATTGGGATGTATTGGCATCGTTCGAAGTGGACAATATGACGGGCATCATCAAAGAGTGCGGTTACATGTTGGAGCAATGGCGCAAGCCAATGCAGCGAGAAATCCGACGCAAAGAAACCAAAAAGCAAGACGCGATTCGCGCTATTGACATCAACCGCAAACAAGGCAATCACGATGCCGTGCAAAAGCTTAACCATCTGATTAAGAAGCTAGACCACGAAGCGCGCCAGATTCGCAATCAAATCAAGAGCCGCGGCGCGTTCGCCAGTAGCTTGAACCAATTTTCTATCGTGTTTGAGGGCGAAAAATCCAAACACAAGGCGGGGGCGTTTTTGTATTGGGCTCGCGGTGCGCGTGGTTGGTCGATGAAGTGTACCGCCGAGCGTGATGGTAATGATTTGACGTTAACTCGTGACGACGCCACCGACCTTTACAAAGAACAGTTTAAACGATTTCAACTACGACAAGCCGACTGGAAAAATCAGTTAGCACAAGAGCGGCCGCCAGAGCCGGACATCAACATAATCAAGAGCAATGACATGGCGATTTACCATGATTATTGCCACTACGTTCATTAACCCGTTTGGGATATTGCTTGCGACAACGATTTCAGCAACTAGGTAAGGACAACCCAATGAGCACCATCGACAAAATCACCCAAGAAATGGAAGCCGAAGTGAAGCGCAGCAAAGGCGGCGTGTTTTGGCGTCTATTGCTGGTCTGGATGAAAGAAGTCAATAAACAGATTCAGAACAAACCGAACACCGATGAAGAACTAGCCGAGGCTTAAACAATGGAAATGCTATCTCTTAAAGAATGTCAGCAAGCAATGGCCGCGCTCGATGCGGCCGACAAACTCAACGCCAGTGTGGAAAAGGAGTTGAGCCAGTTCAAAAACATGGACACCAACGCGATTATCAAACGTGCAAGCAAGATGCTCATGACGGGCAACTTTTCGCTTGAAGCGTTCGGGTTAAATCCGACGCTGTTCGACCAAATTGAGCAGCTCACCAAGCTCAATAACAAGGTGCGTGAAAAGTATCGCGGTTGTGTCAAAGGCAACATGCAGCAATTGGAAACAGTCGAGGCGGCCGCCGATGAGTAAACACCCAAACCCAATTCGCGGGCACGTGTCGTGCCCCGTTTGTAGTTCGGCTTCTACCGTTCACCGAGTGGGTGAAGGCAAGCTGATTGCCGAGGGCGAACCCACCAAAAACGGGCGTAATTTAGGACTGCTGTATTACAAGTGTCCGAGCTGTGGCAACAGCCCAATGAGCAAAAGCATTAACGCCTTTGTTGAATCCAACATGGTTGAATCGGTTGAACAGTTAGAAGCGAGTGACGCCGTCACAATTGAGGCCGAATCGCCAACGGTTGAACCAGTGACCGAAACCGTTGTAAGCACTGATACGTCTAGTGTTGAAGTGATTGAGCAGGTGGAAGCGCCAAGCGTTGAAAGCGAGCAAGTAACCGAACCGGAGCCCGCACCAACGCCCGTTAAAAAGCCGCCGTTTCCGGTTAAAAAAGTCTTAGCGGGGATAGCCTTCGTCGCCTTGCTGATTTGGGCAATTCGTCAACTGATGCCAACCAAGAAACCAAACGAACCAGATACCGAACAAGGAGAGCCAATCAATGCAGGATGAAATGGAAAACCAACCAGAATTAGATGATTGGGGCGACTTTTCAGCGGTTATCAGTGGACTGGAACAAACCGAAGTCAGTGAGTTAACCGACTTACCAACCGAAGCGGCCAACGACGACAACCACCAACCCGCGGGCGAAATGTTCGAGGGCGCATTGTCTGTGCTGTTCACCATTGCCGAACAAGCGACGTCGATTATTTCCGGTGTCGACTTTGAGTTTGATGAAAAAGGCAAAGCGGCGGTGATTGATGCGGCGTTACCTGTGTTGGAAAAACACAGTGATAGCGTGTCGTCGCTGTTTGGTGACTACATGCAAGAAGCCGTTTTAGGCTTGGCGGTGTTGTCGCTGGTCTACAGTGCCAAGAAAACCATGGCATATCAAAAAGAGCTGTTAGCGATAGAGGAGGAAAAACAGCGTGAGCAAAAAGAAAAAGACGCCGCTTAAATTCCCCAATCCGGTCAACTCCAATCCGTCACACGATGCCGAGCATGTCATCTATGTGGCGGGCACGGGCGGGGGTAAAACCTCCGCCGTTAAGCACTTGGGGTTAGTGCCAAAAGCCGCGCAAGCGGTTTTTTTTGACCCTTACCGCAACTACGCGGGGGCGAAATTTCGCGGCCAACAATGCCTTGAAACCAACTCGCGAGTGGCGTTTGTCAAAGCGTTGGTGATGGCACGTAAACGCGGCAAGTCGTTCAAGTTAGCGTACATCCCCAAAGATGGGGCTTGCTCGGAAGAATTGGAGTTCTTCAGTGCGGCGGTGTGGGCGGTGGGTAATGGCGACGCCAAACAACTGCATGTGATCATCGAAGAGCTTGCAAGCTGCGTGGAAACGTCCGGCAAACTCAAAGGCAAAGCGGGCGAATTATGGCGCGGTGGGCGTCAATATGGGCTTGTGCTGCATTCGATTTTCCAACGTGGGCAGGAAGTGCCCAAGACCGTCACCGAGCAATCGCCTGTTTGGTGGATTGGTGCGGTGAACTCGATGGCCGATGCGCGATGGCTCGCCGATAAAAAAGGCTTGTGCGTCGATACCTTGGCGGGCTTGAAGTCAGCCAAAAACAACAAAGCCGCGATTGGCAAGCCGATTGCCGAATATTTATTGGTTCGGGATGGTATCGGCAATGTGGAAAAGTCCTCATTTAACTGCCTGACGGGCACCATTCACCGTTAATTTCAACGCTCATTCAACCTATAGGTTAATCACTTAACCTATAGGTTGCGCCCGCTTTCGCTTCCTCTCAAATCCCTGTTTCATGAAATCACTTTTTAACCGTGTACAACCGAAAGGGACAACATGAAACAGCAACACAAAAACCTATTGATGGCACTGATTATCACGTTAATCGTGATTGCCGCTATCAACAACATCAGCGTGCTGAACCCAGTGCGTGAAACTCTTAACGGCGAAAATGGGTGGTTCTAATGGAAGCACTAAAACAACCTTTTAACCCGCGTCCACGTGAGCTTGACCCTGTTGAGGGTGTGAACTGGGGCAACCAAGCCACACTGCGCTTGGTATCGGGTCCAACTTACCAAAACATTGAACTGGTGACGGACATTCTCGATGCGGCAGACATTGAGCGCATCACAGTGAAAGTGAACGGCCGTGAAATCGTCAACGTGACGGGTCAAGACCTGTTCGATTTGCAAGAGCACAAGAAAGAATACGTGCAAGCGGGTCGCTACGTGTTGAACTTCTCGGATTTGTCGATGCGTACCAAACTGGGTATCCGTACAGGTGAGCTTGTGACGCTGCAAGGCGAAATCTGGTTCATGTACATCCAGCTAAAAGCCAAAGCGAGTGCCGCGGCACCAATGATTCGCGCTCGTGCTCATACCACGGCGGCGCAAAGCCAGCGCATTTACATGCCGCGCATCTATTCCCAAACATGGTACGCCGCATCAAGTGGTCGCACACCGTTTGACTTTGCCGAGCGTAGCGCGGCGCTGTCTATCAAGCGTTTGCACCTCAAAGACAACACGATTGAACGCGTTCGCGTCCTGCGTGATGAACGTGAAGAGCTCAACGTCAACAAGGCCGATAACGCCTACGACTTAGCCGCGGCGGGTCGTGAGCAGAATGCGGGCTTCTTCTCGATGGACTTCACGCGTTGCGGTTTTGGTAGCGAAGCACGTTTACCAACGGCGGCCATGAAACAACTGGCGTTTGAAGTGGAAAAAACGGCGGCGGGTAGTATTCCGGTGCTGATTGAAGCCATCGAACAAGTGGCGGTGCCTACCGCGCAGTAAGGGGGCGTTATGGCGCAAGAGCAAAGCATGTGGGGTTCCATTTGGGATGGCGTCTTAGAAACGGGCGGCGAACTGATGACCGACGTCACCGACTTGGGCAAGGACTGGCTCGGCGTAAAGATTGAGAACGAAGCTCAACGCGTCGAGTCCAGCAATCCAGATGAACAGCGAAAGCACAATAACGACTACCAACAACCCACGGGTGAGCCTGTGTACACCTCCGCGTTTGCGGGGGTGACCACCACGCACATGATGATGGGAATGCTGTTCGTACTGTTGTTATTGGCGATGTTCTACGTCGCTAAGGGGAAGAAGTAATGCCGTTTATTCCATACCTGATTGCAGGTGCGGTGGGCGTATGGGCGGGCATCAAAGTCTCGGGCGGTTTTGACCGCATCGGATGGGTGCTCGGTCTGCTTCTGGTGTGTTATGTCCTGTACAAGAAAGGATTCAAATTATGATTGGTGGGCTTTTAGGCAATTCCGGCTCGATGCCAATTAGCGCCAACGGTGGTCCCGCGGTCAGCGGTGCCGATGGTGAATCAAGTGGCAGCCTATCGGTAGGCAATATCAACATGGGCGGCGGCAATTCCACCACGTTGATGATTCTTGTAGTGATTGTGATTGCGGCGGTGTTGCTATGGAAAAAGAAGTAATTGAAGTCGTGACGCAATCGAAACGCGCGCTTGGTGAACTCAAGCCCGCGTTTCGCGCTTGCCCTGATGCGTACGTTGAATTGTGCAAAGCGGTCAAGGATGGCCGCGTGAGTCTGTATCGCCTAATCAGCAATGAAAATGATCTCATCATTGCGGGTGAGCGAGACGGGGATAACTACTTTTTGTGGGGCGTTGCGGGTCGCGGTCTGCGTTCGGGGATTATCCAGTTATGCAAAGTGGTGAAAGCGGCGGGCATGTCATCCATGACCGCCGACACCGCCTTTGATGGCGTTGCCCGTTTAGTGCGTTCGATTGGCGTCACTGCCAAGCAAGACGGTGATTTTATTCGTTTGGATTTGGGGGTGCAGTAGATGGGTAGTTCTAAATCAAAATCGAGTAATACCAGTAACACCACTAACGTCAGCGGTCAGAATGCCATTAGTGGCGATAACCTCGGTGTGGCGATTTCGGGGGTGAACAACTCGACCATCAACACCACCATGACCGACCACGGCGCAGTGAATGCCGCCATGGAGCTTGGCGAAAAGGCGTTTGACGAAGCCTTTGCGTTTGGTGGCGAGATGCTCAACAGCAATGAGCGTATTTCGCTTGAAGCGATGGACACCACGCACGACATTGCCGAAACCGCCATTGATGAAGTGGCCGATTTTGCTGGCGATTCCTTGGCGACCTATGCCTCAACCAACAGTGAAAACCTCGATATGTTGGCAGGACTGGCGGGCAACCAAGCGGCGCAGAACTCGAAGAATCTACAAGCCATGATGGACTTGGCGAAATTCAAACAAGACGGCGGGCAAGTCGAAACGAGCAAGATGATGGTCGTTCTCGCGATTGTGCTTGTGTTGGTGCTTGGCTACGTAATGGTGAAAAAACGATGAACACGCAACTATTAGCGGGTCAAGCCATCCCGCTGACGCCAGATGGCAATTGGCTGTATCTGAAATCGGCGCAAGCTGAGATTGAAGTCTATCGTGAATCGTCCGGCGAGCGCGTCACGCTTGGTAAGTCGTCAGTGTTTAACGTGGGCGAGGGTAAACACCTTGGGCGTTTGCTTATCTCAAGCCGCACCGATAACCAGATTGAAATTCAATTTGGTTTTGGGATGTTCACGCCGCCCGTTGAGGGTCAAAGCGTGGTAGTGCAAGCACTGCCGAATGTGGTGATTGAGCGCATGCCAGGGGTGACGGTGGAACACTTACCCGCGGTAGAAATCGCGCCCAATCAACAACTGGCGGTGAATCAACTTCCCGCGGTTGAATTGGCCGCGAATCAACAGCTCGGCGTCACGACGTTGCCGCCTGTTGAGTTCAAAGCGCCGCAACCCGTGACGGTTCAATCGTTGCCATCGGTGGAAGTGTCTGCACTGCCCGCGGTCACGCTCGAAGCAACGCAAGTGGTCAACGTCGATGCGCAAGTCAGTCGCAACCTCATCACCGAAGCGGTGAGCGTGTTCCCGCACAACATTGCGCAAAACGCCACGCGTAAAGCCATCACGATTAAGGCAGCGAAAGCCAACACCGCCTCGGTGTTCATTGATGCGTTTGAACTGGAAGCGGGCGAGCGCATCACCATTGAAAGCACGGCCGACATGACCTTAACGGGCGCGGAGGGTGACAGCGTCACACTGTTGGAGGTGTAACCATGCCGTTGTTTATCTTAATTATTTTTGTTTTTGGAATTGGAGCGTTCACCATGACGACATCAACTACATCAAGCGTTCGCGGGATTCGCATTAATAACCCGCTCAACATTCGCATCGCACCAAATGCATGGCAAGGCAAGGTGACACCGTCACGTGATAAGGCCTTTGAAACCTTTCAAGCGCCCGAATGGGGCTTTCGTGCGGGCGCCATTTTGCTGCGTAACTATCAGCGCCGCCATGAGCTGCACACCTTGACGGAAATCATTCACCGCTTTGCACCACCAAACGAAAACCACACGGCCAACTATGCACGCTTTGTCGCGGGTCGCGTTGGTGTGGGTATGGATGAGCGCATTGACTTGGTGAACAACAAGCCGCTGTTGGTCGAAGTGCTTCACGCGATGAGCATCATGGAAGTGGGTCGCCACTACAGCAAAAACACGGTGCTGAAAGGCGTCAATCTGGTTTAGGGAGAAACACAACATGTTTGAACGTTCAACATTAAAGGGCTTAACGCTGCTTGGCTCGGTTATCGCTGCGGCGACGGGCTACGGCCATTTATTCAGCGTGGAGCTGACTGATACGGGCGTGAATTTTGGCGGCGCGGTTGGCTTAGCCATTCCCGCCGTGATTGGCGCGTATGAGTCGCTGCCGGACAAGTGGAAACCAAGCAAAAAAGTAGGGGGCTTGGATGGAAAACGCCCTTATTAACGCCTTATCGGGTCTGGGGTTTTCGTCCGAGTCGCTGGTCATGTTTGTGCTTATCGGCATGAATCTGAAGTACCAAATCGCCATCAATAAACAGCTTACCCAAGGGCTGCAAGATGTACGCGAAAGCGTGTTGGTGCTCACGGCCAAACAGACAGATTAAAGAGTATTTATCATGACAGATTCAGTTAAACCGCTTCCAACGGGAAGCACGGATAAAAAAGTCGAGCACATTGCCGACTATCTAGAGCGCGCCATGGCAGAAGTGGCGCTTGCTGGCAATGCGCCTGACAACCTATTGCGAAACCCAAGCTTTGCGGAGTATTACAGCGCAACGCTTTCGAATGATATTTTGTACGGCCACGCGGTAGATAAAGCCAAATCTTTTAACTTCATGAAAGGCATTGCAAAACCCATTTGTCCATCGTGGAGCATTGAGGTTCAACACGGCGGCAGTATCAGTTATTGCAAAGTGAAATCCGGCCGATATAGCAAAGCCGACCTGCACCAAAACAAGGATGGTAACGCCGTTATGTTTGGTGGTCTTGGCATGACGGGTAACGGTGCCAATGCGGTGTTGTTCCAAGAGTTTGATACACCAACGTTGATTGAAGATGGCGAGCAAAACTACTACGCCTATGTGCGCTGTTGTCAGGCAGGTGGCCCGCAAAAGATTCGCTTTGGTATTTGTGATTTGGACGGAGACGGCAACGCAACCAGTGTCCGAGCGTCACGCACCGTTGAACTTCCGGCGGGCTTGTACGATGTAAAAGAGTTCTGGCTTGAAATCCCAAGTCTGGCCGAAGGTGGCGCGACCATTAACTATCGTAAACGTGCGTTTTTCATTGAAAGCGCCGCGCGGGGCGTGTTGTCCGTGGAAGGTGCAGGGGTGTACTACGGTAAAGCCGGACAAGTACCAAAACTCAATTACACCAATCAAGGCATCGGGAAAGAGTTCATTATCACCAAGAAGTTCTCAAAAGCAGACCCAACCTTTTTCCTACCTTGCGTTGAGGGCTGTTACCCAATTGATAAACACCTGTCGTTTATCATCATGGGCAACCAAGGTTTTGAGTTTGAGTTTCAAGCGCGAGACACCGATTTCAGCTTGGGTGATGATGGCACCGTCACGATGTCGAATATCGGTATGGTGAGCTCAACGGCAAACGCGCAGGTTCGTGGTTTCTTTAGCCAAAACCTATACATGAACTTTTTCGATGTCGCACCGCCGCTAGTGTAAGCAATCAAGTAAAGCCACAATAAAAAAAGCCGAGCCCTAGTGATAGAGTTCGGCTTTTTGTCGCTATGGTCATAAATCTAAAACTCACAGAGTGTTTAATGTTTGTTTTTTGATGCGCCAATATGCGCTTTGTTACTTAATGAGCGATAATTCAATATGCAATAACGCGATAACAAAACGGAGCAATAGCAATGAAGCTTTCTTTATTCTGCATTACTGCACTACTGTCAGTTATAAGCTTTTCCTCTTATAGCCATCCGGGCAGAACAGCATCAGATGGTTGCCATTACTGTCGTACTAATTGTGATAAATGGGGAGTGCCAAAAAACCAGAGGCATTGCCACTTCTACAATGAGCCAACTGAAGAAGAAATGCTTAACTCTACGGTGGTCAAAGAATACAGCGACGAAGAAACCACTTTCGTAACTCTATTAAAAGGTGACACGTGGAGCACTTTTGAAACGAAGCACGACGGTGAACAAGTGCAACAATGATAAACGAGGCTTAAACCTTGCGAACTGGTTCGAATCGTTATTAATGACGATTTACACAGCGAGTAGGGAGCCGATACTTTGGGCGGGTCGATTGACCTCGACGGGCTTCAAACGAATGCCACCAAAGCAGAAGCCTAAAAAAGCCGAACCCTTAGCGATGGGGTTCGGCTTTTTATATTCTTAACGCAAATTAAATTAATGTATAATCAAATCAATTACTAAAAAGAAAAACAGGAAATTGGTTTGTTTATCAACAGAGTGAAACCTGAAAGCGTATTTACTCCCAAAGGGAAATACGTAAATACGCAAATGTACATACATCGTCAAGAGCTAGAAAATGCCTTTAAAAGAGCATTGAGAAAACCTAAACACGTTATTATTCATGGTGAAAGTGGGTGCGGCAAAACATGGCTATATAAAAAAATTTTTGCTGAAAGAAAGGTGACGTATGAGGTTCTCAATTCCGCCACGGTCAATTCTACGGGCTCCATTACTGCTGCAATCAAAGCTCTGAACGCGAGATTAACCCCATTTGAGAACAAAGGGTATGAAGAAAGCAAAGACGCTGGCGCAAGCGTAGGTGTTGTAAAGGGTGGATTAAAGCACACAAGAAAATATGAGTCATCTTCACCAGAACCATACCTCGAACTAGTACGAGCGCTATTTAAAAAAGCTGGGTCTGACGAGTCTTTTTTAGTTGTGGAAAATTTAGAGCACATAGTCAAAGACGAAAAACTCGTTAAAGAGTTGACATCCATACTGATGTATCTCGATGATGATGAATATGCTAAGTATCGGGTGCGCATTCTATTGGTGGGAACTCCTAGCAACTTGAGAGACTACTTCGCATCCGCAGATTCTAGTCAGACTATTATCAATCGCGTTCAAGAGATTCCAGAAGTATCTGTATTAGAGACAGAAGATGTGTCAGCTCTCGCTGAGAGGGGCTTATTTAAGATGTTGAAGTTTAAATGCTTATCTGATTCTAATACTGGGTTTAATGAAAGATATCTATTGAATGCAGTATCTTGGTTTTCTGCCAATGTGCCTCAGTATGTCCATGACTTTTGCTTGGAGTTAGCTCTGGAGGCAGAAGATAACGGTGGCATTATCACCAATGATATTTATAAGTGCTCATTAAGGAATTGGGTGCAAGATGCGCTAATAAGCGAAAACGCCCGCATGGAAACTCATATCAACTCCAAAACAACCAAGCACGGTCGAAGAAACCAAGTTATCTTCACTCTTGGTCGAATTCTAAGTAATGAGTTTTCTGTCCAAGAGGTGGAGGAGAATTTGAGGAGATTATTTCCAATCAGCACGAAAGGAAAAGTGTTAAATGTTTCAGCAAACCTCAATGATTTAGCAAGTGGTGAAAGCCCTTTAATCAGAAAAACACCTAAAGGAACAAGATTTAGATTCCTTGACCCGAAAATCAAAATCATGGCTAGGTGGATGTTGAGCAAAGATGATGATAAAGAAATTATTACGGTAAAGAAATTTGATGAAAGTATAAGGCTTTGATTGTCACTAAGGTGATTTAAGCCGCCTTATTTACTTATCGTTTCTAATTTTCGTTGGTATCCATTCGGCGGCTTTCATTCGACGGCCGCCACGAAATGGTAAGACGTTTTCTTTAGCAGGATAAACCTTGGGATGCTCAAAGTGTCCGTACATTTCCACAAACTGACGGTGTTCGTCACGCCAAAACACAAAACTTTCCAATTCTTTAGGGTTGAACTCACGACCAGACGGCGTGATTAACACTGCGCGTTTCTCATCAACACGAAATCCAGACCAACGAATATCATTAGGCAAATAGCCAAGTGATTTGATGAGCAGTAGTTTTTCTGCCATCGGATTAACCGGAACCGTGCCATCGAGCCAACGAGTAATCGTCGGTTTGGAGACGTGAAAATATTCAGCGCCTTGCTTGATGGAGGTAAACTCACGCCAAAAGAGTGTGCAGAATGATTCGTGAAACATGACAACGCTCGCATATTGAATAACTGACTAAAAATATTTTTCTTGTTGTTTTGGGCGTTACCGAACGCAACATTATGTGGCGGTCAGGGTTTTAGTGGTTTTTCGTTGATTGCACAAAACGAACGTCACGAATAGTACAAGTAACTTGCGTTATGGAAATCGACAAAATAAAAAATTACGGCTTGGTTATCAGACACTTATGAAACGCTTAATCAAAGAGTTAACCTTTGTTAACAAACCACCCTCCAGTGCGCATTATGTATATTATGTTAAATTGTCTATTGCCATACGCTAAATGTTGTCTGAGTATACTCCTATTCCCCTGCAGATTTTAAATTTAAGGGCCTTACTGTAAGTATTAAACATAATGGTTATTTACCATAAAATAGCTAATATCGATCTATCAATCTACGATTGCTTGCTCTTCAATTAGCAACTTATAAAAAATGGCGTCTATTTCTTTAGACGCCATTTTTGTTTACTGGAAATATTAAATTAGCCACCGGCTAATTTGACTGTCATGCCTTTCTTTTCAAGATGTGCCTTGATCTTGTCTCTAGCATCACCTTGAATCTCGATATTGCCATCTTTTACAGAGCCACCACAGCCACAGACTTTTTTGAGTTCTGCCGCTAATAACTTTAAAGGTGCATCATCCAAGTCTAAACCTGTAACAATGCATACGCCTTTACCTTTACGGCCTTTCGTTTGGCGCTGAATCCGAACAACACCATCGCCTTTAGGGCGAGATACTTTTTCTTCTTCCGGTTTAATTCGACCGGTTTCTGTTGAATACACCAGAGTCATTCTATTGTTTCTTTTGTTGTTGAGCTTGCATCGCTTTTTGCTTTGCAACCAAATAAGCTTCGATATGGCGTTGAATAGCGGCTTTACTGCCCTTAATCAGTTTACCATTAAACATACAGTACCAAGAGTTAGGTTGGCCTGTATCGTTTTGAATAGTATAGCCGTTAAAGACCTCTGATTTTGCAACACCAGTTTGCTGCACTCTTTGTCCGAGTGAAGCAAACTCTTTGGGATCAATAATCGATGCGGTGTCACACCACCAATCAATGCTTTTCTTTACCGCCGTCAAACTGCCCTGTAAAACGTGGTTCTTGATTTTAACCTTCCAAACACTGCCATCTGATCCGACTGACTGCAGGTTAAAACCTCTATAATTTGAAATCGCCATACCACTGAGTCATCTGTTTAATGCGTTGATATAATCATAATTGCTACTGAGCAATATTCAAATACGGCTTGAATAATCCTTGCTCTAGAAAACAACTTGTATCATAAAACGCGTCTCGATAACGTTAATCACTTTGCACTGTTTATACAATCTTCCAAGAACTCATGAAATTTGTGCCCGTTGTTTTGAAGCATTTTAGGGAACATTGAGATCGGAGTCATTCCTGGAAATGTGTTTACTTCGTTTAAGTAAATCTCATCATCTTCCGTTAGGAAAAAGTCGATACGAGATAAATGACGAAGATTCATTTGTTTAAATACCGTCTCTGACGCGTGTTGGATGGAATCTAATTGTATTTGAGTTAGATTCTTCGCCTCAACTTCTGTGAGCGAGTGACTTGAACTGCTGTACTTTTCATCGTACGAGTAAAAAGCACCATCAGGCGCGATGACCTCGCCTGGCTTAGTGATATGTAGTTGGCCATTCATCTCATATGCAGCAACTTCAAGTTCTCGAGGTTTTACTGCTTTCTCAACCAACACTTGGTCAGAAAACCCAAAAGCATCATTTACTGCATTAGAAAGCTTGTCTTTTTCTGTGACACTGTAACAGCCAACGGAAGAACCTTGGCGAGCGGCTTTAACAAAAACTTTTCCCCACTTTTCAAAGGCTTTATGAGCTTGAACGTGAGCTTCTTCATCGTTTCGCGTTAAGAATAAGTATGGCGTATTGGGTATGCCAATAGCGTCGTACCAAAGCTTAGATGTGATTTTATTGAAACTATTGCTACTCGCTTCTGGCCCGCAGCCAAGATAAGGAATACCTGCGATTTCAAACAGAGATTGAATGTCGCCTGTTTCGCCAGGAAAACCATGTATACAAGGCACGATGAAATCAATGGTTTGATTAGATTCACTTGAGCACAACTGCTTGGTATTGAGATCCAAGTAAACCAACTCACCTTGGTTGGTCATCCAACCTTCGTTTTTTATTTCTACGCGTGTAACGTGAACGTCTTCAATAAGATTTAGTTGTTGTTCGACAAAGTTTGCAGACAATAATGAAATCTCGTGCTCAGAAGAGCCACCGCCGCATAGTAAAAGAATATTTTTAATCATGAATCCATCTTTCCGTGACCTACAAAAGATACTATTTATTATGATAAACCTTTGAAGTGTGACGTACAGTAATTTTAATGTGAGGAATGTTGTTCGAATAGGATTTGAGCAAATAAATAAGGGAGCTATTCGCTCCCTTATTTGATGTGTTAATTTAATTTGTTAAGCGTTGGGTAAGCTGAGTTTTTGATTGCATCAATGCTTTTAACAAATGGTCTTAACTGCTGAAATTGAGCTGGCAAAGTCGAAATCGCTTGCTTGGCTTCTGCGCTTGTTGCGTAGTCTCCGTATAAAACTGAGAACCACTTAGTACCGTTTACAACTTTGTAGTTTTCCCAAATTGGCTGACCGTTCTGTGGCAGCTTATTTGCAAACTGATCGACTTTAGCTTGGCTACCCACAGCTGCGACTTGAATGGTATAGCCGAATCGTTGAATGCCAGCTTGCTTTTTACTTGGTGGTACGATCTTAACTGGCTTCGCCTGCTCTTTTGGCGTTAGCTTGACTACTTTCTTTTCTTCAGGCTTTGCCGTCATTTTCACAACAGTTGGTTGTACGTCTTTTTCTACTACAGCGTTTTCAGACGCCATAATTGGTTTAGAGATACGATCTGATTTGTAGTCCTCTCGGTAACTTTCTGAGGTCACATCCGTGATGTAAGTTTCAGATGCACAAGCAGAAAGCAGAACTGACAAGCCGATGATTGCGATTTTTTTCATGAAGTAACAAATGCTCTGGATAAATATTACGATAAATCATGCCGATAGCAGGGCCGTTTATCAAGCATCAAATACAATAATCTGTGATTTTGATGTGATGAATAACACAAACTCCATAAGCATCGTACACATTTTCTGCAATGTCTGGTCTGAAGATGTTTTATCAGTAAATTATTCGTTTATGATTGATATGAAACCGAGAAGCCAACGTGACTTACAAACGGCCAGGAGTCAGCATGAATAAACTACATAAACTCTTTAAACCCAACTCTGTGGCCGTTATTGGGGCATCTCAAAAAGCATTGCGAGCAGGACATGTTGTGATGCGCAACCTTCTACAAAGTGGATTTGGTGGCGCGATTATGCCAGTAACGCCGCGATATAAAGCCGTATCTGGCGTGATCGCTTACTCTGATGTAGCTTCCCTGCCCTATACGCCAGATATTGCAATTTTGTGTACGAACGTTTCACGTAACGAGCAATTGCTTAAAGAGCTAGATGAGAGAGGCACACCGTTTGCGATTGTTATCTCTGATGACCCTAATCCTTTAGATATCTCATCATTGAACATTCGAGTCTTAGGCCCAAACAGCTTAGGTATCATCCTTCCTTGGCACAATTTTAACTGCACGTTTTCCCCTGTTGCAGCTAAACCCGGAAAAATTGCTTTCATCTCACAATCCGCGGCGGTTTGTACCACGGTTTTAGACTGGGCAAATGATAAGAACATTGGTTTTTCTTCATTCATTTCGATTGGGCGCGGACAAGATATCGATTTTGCAGATTTGCTCGACTATTTGAGTATGGATGGAAACACTGAAGCTATTCTGCTTTATGTTGATAATATCCAAGACGCTCGCCGATTTATGTCTGCTGCGCGCGCCGCTTCACGTAACCGACGTATATTGGTGCTAAAAGCGGGCCGCTCTAAAGAGATGAATACTTTTGAGCAGCAAGACGGAGATACACTTGACGTAATTTACGATTCTGCTATTCGCAGAACTGGTATGTTACGAGTCAGCAATACGCATGAGCTTTTTGCCGCGGTAGAAACACTCACGCATTCTGTGCCACTTCGTGGAGAGCGTTTAGCGATCATCACCAATGGCGGCGGCCCTGCTGTTATGTCCGTTGATACTTTGATTGAACGTGGTGGCCAACTCGCAACGCTTGATGACGCTTCCATTGAGCAATTACAAGCAGTACTTCCATCCAACTGGCGTGCTCGAAATCCGATTGATCTGTCTGGTGACGCAACCCAAAAACGCTATATTGATACCATTAACGCACTGATGAATAACGACTGTGCAGATGCGATATTGATTATGCATAGTCCTTCTGCTGTTTCTGATCCTCTTGAAACTGCTCAAGCCGTTATTAATGCCATCAAATCTCACCCTCGGCATAAGCATTTTAATATCTTGACCAACTGGTCAGGAGAACAAACGTCGAGAGAAGCGCGACTGGCCTTTACTCAAGCGGGTATTCCAACCTATAGAACACCTGAAAGTGCGGTTGTAGCATACATGCACTTGGTCGAATACAGACGAAACCAGAAACAACTAATGGAAACGCCAACGACGGCAGAGCCATTACATTCTGGAAGTGTGAGTTCAGCAAAAGAGTGGGCAAATGAACGACTACTGGATAAAAATACAGTCACCTTAGATACGCATCAAACCAGCCCATTATTTAAGCTGTTCGGGTTTAACGTTTTGCCTACGTGGATTGCATCTGACGACATTGAAGCTGTTCATATGGCAGAAAATATTGGATATCCTGTTGCGGTAAAATTGCGTTCTCCAGACATTCCTCATAAATCGGATGTTCACGGTGTTGCTCTAAATTTAAGAAACAGTCGAGAAGTTTCCAACGCAGCGCTATCCATTTTAGATACCGTAAAGCTCAGTTACCCTTCCGCCAATGTACATGGGCTGTTGGTACAAGGGATGGCAAAGCTCGGCAGCGCTGAAGAGCTACGGATTAGTATTGCAGTAGATAAAGTCTTTGGACCAGTGATCTTGCTTGGTCAAGGCGGCTCTGAGTGGAATATCGCCCAAGATGCCGTCGCTGCACTTCCTCCTTTGAACATGACGCTTGCGCGCTACCTTGTCGTTGTTGCCCTAAAGTCTGGAAAGATTCGCCTGCAGAAACACAAAGATGCGCTCGATATTACTGAGTTGTCGAAGTTCTTGGTTCGTATCTCCCAAATGGCAGTTGAGTTACCAGAAATACAAAAACTGGATATCCATCCAGTGCTAGTGTCCGGAAGCGATTTAACTATCCTTGATGCAGATGTCACACTGTGTAAATACGAAGGAGACGCCCAAAAACGGCTAGCGATTCGCCCTTTCCCGGCAGAGTTTGTCGAAACTGTAACGCTTCGAGATGGCCAACCTATCCTGCTTCGTCCTATCTTGCCTGAGGATGAGCCGCTACATGCTCAATTCATTAATAGCGTATCGAAAGAAGATCTCTATAAACGTTTCTTTTCTGAAGTTGGAGAGTTCAACCATGAGGCTTTGGCAAACTTTACTCAAATCGACTACGACCGCGAAATGGCGTTTGTTGCGGTAGCGTTTAATACTGACGGACCGTCTATCATAGGGGTAGCCCGCGCATTGATTACACCAGACAATAGTGACGCTGAGTTTGCTATTTTGGTTCGTTCAGATTTGAAAGGAAAAGGTTTAGGCAAAGTGCTGATGCAGAAAATAATCAGCTATTGCAAAGTTAAAGGCACAAAGCAAATGTCTGGAATGACCATGCCAACAAACAGAGGAATGTTGATGTTGGCTCAGAACTTGGGGTTTGAGATCGATGTCCAGTTTGCAGACGGTACGGCAGATATGGTGCTCCCTTTAAATTGAAAAGCGCAGCATTAGCGATGACTTTTACTTCTTACATTCGATAATCAATGGGAATCTAAGAAGTAAAAGTTACGTTGTTACTTTAGTTTCCAATTCTTTTTTAAGTACTGAATACACCAGGATTTTGCCTCACCCATAGTGTTCCGGCGCCATGCCAAAATAATATCCATCGGCTGTTCTTCAGTGCCTTCGATTCGTTTCAATACACCACTATCAATAAGAGGTTGCGCAATTTGGCTTGGTAATGTACCAATGCCTAAACCTGCAGTGAGCGCTTCTACTTTTGCCGTAAAGTTGGTGACAGTCAAGCGAGGCTGTTTTTGAATGATATTAATTGAGAGTGCTGGTTGCTCACGTGCGGTATCTGCAATAGCAATAATCCGATACTTTTCTCGTGCTGCTTCATCAAACTTACCACTACGCTTGTGAACATAGTGCTCAGCGGAAGCTACCCAATACATACTCATTTTACCAATTTTTTCTGACTTAACTTCTTGAGGAAGCGTATCCAGTGATGGGCAAATTAGTAAATCAGCTCTCCCCGTATTCAAAGACTCCCAGCTACCAGCCAGAATCTCCTCTTGCAGTCTGACTCGAGTTGAGCTGACCTCGGCCAACGCATCAACCATCGGGAAAAAGTTGGATATAGGAATAATGCCATCGAAGGCAATGGTAATATCCAGTTCCCAGCCATTCGCCAATAACGTTGCATCGTTCACTAACTTTTCACTGGCTTGTAAAATGGCTCTTCCTCTTTCAAGAATAAGCTTACCTGCTTCAGTAAAATGGGCTTTGTGACCAGAGCGATCGAAGATAATAATGTCTAAGTCTTGCTCGAGTTTCTGGATTTGATAGCTCAGCGATGACGGGGCTCTGTCTAACTCATTCGCAGCAGCAGCAAAACTCCCTCTTCGATCAATAGCATCTAGAATATGGAGTGCTTCTAACGTAATTGGACTCTGCACATGGCCTCCCTTAATGTGATATTCATCACATTCGTTGTATTTGGATGAACTTATCAAGAACTAACGACAAATAATATAACATATTGATAACTAAAGACTAGGAATGCTCATAGCCTAAGAATAAGATTCAATACAAACCAATAAATAACAATGGTAATGATAGTAATTACCATTTAGATCCATTAATATCCGCGTGTTGTTACCTATTATGGATCTAAGGTATTGAAGCCAATGTATAAAAAATCAATTTTGTCAGCCTCCATTTTAGTTGCCCTTTCCCATACTGCTCATGCGGAAGAAGCTTCTAAGTTTGAAGAAGTCGTTGTGTCGGCCACCCGTACCAACCAAACCATAAACACTGTTGCTGCTTCTGTTGCTGTTGTATCAGAGAAAGACATCGAAGAAAACATGGTAAAGGACTTGAATGATCTATTCGAGTATACGCCAGGTGTTACTGTTAATGGCACTCAACGCCAAGGCGTCCAAAGTATTAACATTCGCGGGATGGAAGGTAAACGAGTTAAAATCTTAGTAGACGGTGCATCTCAACCAGGTGTATTCAGCGGTGGACCCTATTCGTTTATCAATTCTAGTGCCGTTACTGTCGACCCCGATATGCTAAAGAGTGTCGAAATTGTTAAAGGAGCAGCTTCTAGCCTACATGGTAGTGATGCAATTGGCGGTGTTGTCGCATTCGAAACAAAAGATCCGAAGGATTTCCTCAAAGATGGTAAAGACTTTGGTGGTCAAGCTAAACTCTCTTATTCATCGGAAGATAACTCTTTTAGTGAGCATGTAGCTTTAGCAAAGCGTTTCGGTAATACAGAAGCACTTATAGCCTTTACACGCCGTGATGGTGCAGAGCTACAAAATTTCTCTAAGGCGCCTTACGATAACTATTCTGTGGACAACCAAGATTATTACAAAAACGATCTATTGGTAAAATTTCAATCTCAATTGAATGACGCTCATCGCTTGGAGTTCTTGGGAGAAGTTATTTACAACGAGACTGACTCAGAGATCGCACATAAAAGTTACAAAAACTTCAACGCTGAAGACACAACCAAGCAAAATCGCATTGGGCTCAAGCACATTTGGTTTGCAGATGCAGCTATCTCGGATACGATCACGTCCAAGCTTACATGGATTGGTAAAGAAGAAAACGGCGTGTCTAATCGCTTTATCGAAGCCAGCCCAGGTTACCCACCTTACGTACCGCCTAGTGGTGACAACCAACAGAAAAAAGATTACGAATATACTGAAGACAAATTTGAATTCGAAACTCAGTTAGATAAAGAGATTCAAAATCACTATATTGTTTACGGAATATCGTACAAACATAGTGACATCAGTAATACCAATCGCGAGTTTAATTCCGATCCTGGCACGCCAGATACTGTTTACGTTTACACACCGGATGCAAAAGAAGAAAGCTTTGGTTTATTCTTGCAAGATGAAATTTCGCTTCTTAATGACAAGCTAATTCTGACTCCAGGTGTGCGTTACGATTACTTCTCTACTAATCCTTCAAATACTTCTGAAGAGTCATTCGAGAAGTTTAGCGACTCTGCATTAACTGGTCGTTTAGGAGCGACTTACTCTGTATCGCAACCTGGCACGATCTTCGCGCAAGTGAGCCAAGGGTTCCGAGCGCCATCGTTCGACGAGCTTTACTACACTTACGATAATCCGGCTCATGGCTATACCAACCGCCCTAACCCAAATTTGGGATCTGAAAAGAGTTTGTCTTATGAACTTGGTTACCGTCATAACACTGCAGCGTCTGCAACTGAAGTAGCGTTCTACTACAGTGATTACAGTGACTTTATTGAGCAAACGTCATCAAACAATGGTGGTTTAACTGAATTCACAAATATCAATATTAGTGAAGCAAACATTAAAGGGGTTGAGCTCTCTAACCGTCTTGATTGGCATGCCATTGCTGGTCTTCCATCAGGCGTGACAACTCGCTTTGTTGCAGCATACACAGAAGGTGAAGATGGTGATGGTAATCCTTTGAACAGTGTAAACCCATGGAATGCCGTAGCTGCTGTAAATTACGATTCACCAAATGCACTTTGGGGGACAAGCCTAAAAGTAAACTACACGGCTAAGAAATCGAACAGTGATATCAACTCTGATGGTGATAAAGGCGGAATCAAAGACCAAGTTGCTTTGCCGTCTGCGACAGTCGTTGACTTAACGGCGTACTACAAACCAATGAAAGATATAACCATTCGTGCTGGTGTTATGAATCTAACGAATGAAGAATACCATCTTTGGAACGATGTTCGCGGTAAGACTGAGTTAAGTCGAGACAAAACGCAAGCTGAGCGTAATTATAACATTAGTGTTAAATACGAGTTCTAAACCTTAAAAACACAAAAGCCAGCGTAATGCTGGCTTTTTTTATGGCTTTCATTTCAAAAATGTAAAGAAAAGTATGAAAAATGAAAGTTTACTGTTTTGCCATCTCTTTTTTCACCATTACTGCTGCTGCAATGATGAAAGTGATGATCAGACCGAGTTCCATGAACTACCCCAATAGCTATGAGAAAATTTATAACCCAAATTAAGAGTCGGGCATAGTTTAACAGCTCTATATATACTTGCTACCTTTTAACCAGTAATTTACGATTTTTTCCGATTTGGATCAAAAAAGACGCAATTACGCGCCTTTTTGTTACTATTTTGTAAATTAAAGATTAGGCATCTGGATAACCTTGAGGGTTAGTAGACTGCCAGCGCCATGTATCGCCAGTCATTTCTTCTAGAGTGCGAGTTGCTTTCCAACCTAACTCATTCATCGCTTTTGATGGATCCGCCCAACACTCTGCAATATCACCTGGACGACGCTCAACAAGTTGGTATGGGACATCTTTACCACTTGCGGCTTCAAATGCTTTCACCATGTCCAGTACACTGTAGCCGTTACCAGTACCGAGGTTATAGATATGAAGGCCAGCTTTGCTACCTACTTTTTCTAATGCAGCAACGTGACCATCAGATAAGTCCATTACATGAATATAATCACGTACGCCTGTGCCATCTTTGGTCGGATAATCACTACCAAACACAGAAAGGAACTCTCTGCGCCCTACCGCAACTTGAGAAACAAACGGCATTAAGTTGTTTGGAATACCTTGAGGATCTTCACCTAGCTCGCCTGTTGGATGTGAACCTACCGGGTTAAAGTAACGAAGAAGTGTAATGCTCCAGTCAGGGTTCGCATTTTGGAAGTCGGTTAAACACTCTTCTACCATTAATTTGCTGCGCCCATATGGGTTAGTTGCGCTAGTTGGAAAGTCCTCTGTGATGGGTACAGAAGCAGGATCACCGTATACAGTCGCTGATGAACTAAATACCAACGATTTAACTCCGGCTTCACGCATTGCATCAACCAATACTAAAGTGCCATTAACGTTGTTGTCGTAATACTCTAAAGGTTTTGCTACAGACTCACCGACGGCCTTTAAACCAGCAAAATGGATAACAGCTTCAATATTGTGCGACTTTAGTGCTTCTACCATCGCCAATTTATCTCTGATATCGGCTTTAATGAAGGTTGGCTTTACACCACATACCTTTTCAATTCGATCTAATACCGTAGATCTACTGTTGTACAGGTTGTCAAGAATCACTGGCGTCATGCCAGCTTCGATCATTTGAATACACGTATGACTACCGATATAGCCCATACCACCCGTAACGAGTACTTTCATTTTATTATTCCTTCTGACGCGAATTGGGTTAGTTTAAAGCTTTGACGTTACGATTTAAACTGTCTCTTGTAATTCGCATCCCATTAATATTGCTTGGCCTTTTCCGGCTTTCTTTGCTTGATACATTGCCGTATCCGCACTTTTTAAAACTCGAGTAGCATCGCGCTCATTTACGCCGACTAATTTTACGCCGATACTAACGCCAACTTTGAGTAAGTGACCTTTGTACTCAATTGGAGCACATATGCTCTCGAGCAACTGTTCTGCTATTCGGGTGACCACTTTTTGATTGGCGGGATTTACCAACATGACAAATTCATCACCAGAAAGTCTTGCGATTAAATCACTATGTCTCGTCGCAGATGTTAGACGCTCGGAAACTTTTTTCAAAACTTCATCACCTGCATCATGACCGTAGGTATCGTTAACTTCTTTAAATCCATCCAGATCGAGGTACAAAACTGCAAATTCGTCACGCAAGTATCCAGAGCGTTGTACTAGTTGTTCCAACTCTAAATGGAACTTAGATCGATTGGCTAACCCCGTTAAAGCATCGTGATGAGCTAAATGCTCTAATCGTTCCATCTCTTTTGCGCCGGAAAGGTCGGTAAGAACAATAACCAGATCATAGAAACCATAGTCTTCACACTTAACGATACGATTGACTCGAGCAAACATCGGTACAAACTGACCAATATGGTTCTTCTCGATAACTTCACCTTGCCAAACGCCATAATTTTCTATCGACTCGATGATACTAGGCATCATTTCCTGTAACTTGCGCCACTTTAGCGTTTGGATGAATGACTTCCCAATAAGCTGATCCACCTCTAAGCCGACTAACTTAGTGACGGCAGGGTTTGCCATCGTAATGACACCGCGATGATTAAGAACAATGAGACCATCTTGGCTGCTTTCAAAGACACGTCCCGCAACACGTTGCCGGTTTATGGCTTCTTCAATTTCGGTGATATCTTGAATCGAAAACAGTAAGTATTCATGTGTCGAGAGGCGACGACTGGTTAGGCTCAACTGCTGTTCGTTATCTGCATTTTTGAGGTGAATATCATCGCACTCTAGGCCTCGACTCAGGATCTGACTCAGCTCATTCGGTGTTTTGGTTTTAATTAGATCACGAATATTGGCGTATTTAAGTTCATCTAATTTTTTTTGAAATATTTGCTGGGTCGCCGTATTACAATGAATAACACGTCCGGAATTGTCTGTAATAACTAATGCATGCTGAACAGATTCGATAACCTCTTCTGAAAATGCGCGCTTTTGTTCTAGTGTGTCTAGCGAATGTTGCCGCTGCTTCTCACGTACTGTTAACCTATTCATCATTTGATTGAAAGATCTCGCGAGCTCTCCAATTTCATCGTTGGCGTAATAGCGTGCTTGATTTTCCGTGCTTCGTCCGTGTGTCACATTCTCTATTACGCGGCTAAGCTCCATAACGGGCTTGAGAACAAGCCTCTCGATACTTATGTAAAAAACAGTGCCACCAGCGATCAGAAACATAAGAAGTAAAGCGCCATCTTGAAGTAAAGATTGTATGGCTTCTACAATTGGGCGATGAGAAAGCGTGACTCTAATGCTACCAATGACATAGCCATCATGGATAATCGGCTCTAGAACATAAAGAAATTTGGTTGATAAGGCATAGCCTAGAGCGTGCAACCTACTTCTTTCGGTTTGACTGGGAACGGGTGCTAGTGCCCCACTTATCTCCATAACAGCGAATGGTTGGTCATCTTGGTCATAAAGTTTGACCCGCGTTACATTTGGCTGGTTTAAAAAGTTGGCGAGAATAGTTTGAGCTTTTTGCTTGTCCTTTGTCGTCAGCGCATCTTTAATTGAGAAAGAAACGTTGTTAATCAACTTTCTTGTCTGCTCGACCAGTTCATGCTTAGACGATTGGTATACAGTATACGAGGTGTAACCTTTTGAGATAACAAAGATAGCCGTTAAAAAGACCAGAAGAGGCCAAATAAGCTTCGCTCGTAATGACATATATATTCCTGTCGCAGACAACCACAAAAATGACAGAAGAACCATTATGCAATCTATCACCCATGAAGGGCGACAAGATTAACACGATGCTAATGCAAAATAACCTTAAATTCTCAAAAATTGGATGGAAAAGAAACGAAATACCTCAAAATTCGGATCAACTCAAATAACGGCAACATCTTTATGGACTAACGTGATCTTTTTCGTCACCTATCTGCTCAAAAAGCCTCGTTTTCATGATAGAAGAATGAAGTGAGTCACTGAACCTAGATGCATTTTCCTGCATCGTAAACCCATTGCTTGTGTAGAAATAAAACGTATGACATTGAATAAACAGCAACTTACATTGAACTGTGATATGGGCGAGAGCTTTGGCTCTTGGAGTATGGGCGCAGATGAAGACGTGATGCCCCATGTTGATATGGCGAACATCGCGTGTGGTTTTCATGCCTCCGACCCTAATGTCATGCACGACACTATCACCCTAGCGAATGACAACGATGTTGATATTGGCGCACACCCAGGTTACGCCGACCTACAAGGCTTTGGCAGACGAAGCATAAGCATGACGGGTGATGAAATTACGAACATGGTTATATATCAGGTTGGTGCTTTACAAGCATTATGCCGGGCGCAATACACAGACATCAGTTACATAAAGCCTCATGGTGCTCTATACAACGACATGATGAAAAGTGATGCGATATTTAGAGCGGTAGTAAAGGCGGCAGCACTGTTCAAAGTACCGTTAATGATCCTAGCTTCACAGGAAAACGAAAAATACTTAGAAATCGCAGACGATTATGATGTTCCCTTGCTATTTGAAGCATTTGCAGATCGTTTATACCAAGATGACGGCTTACTGACTCCTAGAACACAGCCCAATGCCGTGTTAAAAAGCGAGCACGCGATACTTGAGCAAGTCCGGACCTTAGCTGACTCTGGGCGTGTCAAAACCGCTTCAGGCGGTTACATATTATTGGAAGCCGACACAATTTGTGTTCATGGTGACAATGAAGAGTCGATCGCGCTGATCCAAAAGATCCGCCAAAGCCTATACGCTGGAGGAAATTAATGCATAAAGAGAAATTTAATATCTCTTTGATCTCCGAGTGCAGTATTTTCATTAAGTTTGATGAGAGTATTTCTGAAAATGCAGTCGGAGAGCTTGCTCGCAGCATAAGAGAAACTTTCGCTTCAATTGTTATGAACGTTGTCCCCTCCTATCAAACTATTCTCATTGATTACTTACCTTTTCGAATCAACGAAAAGAACTTAGCCAATGAGCTGCAACAAATCGTGAGCCAGTTTGATACTCAATCACTTAAGCTTTCCCAGCCGAATCACATTACTATCCCTGTGTATTACTCTGAAGAAACCGCGTTAGATCTATCTCGTTTTCAAAAGCGAGGTCTGTCATTAGACGATCTTATTACCCTGCATACGAAAACCGAGTACGCGGTTTCTGCAATTGGCTTTGCTCCAGGCTTTGCATTTCTCTCTGACGTTGATACTCAATTGCACATGGCAAGGCTTGCCACACCAAGAACTCAAGTGCCGGCCGGAAGTGTCGGAATCGCAGACTCTAAAACGGCCGTCTATCCATCAGATAGTCCTGGCGGATGGAACATTATTGGTAAAAGCCCGCTTGCGCTCTTCTCCGACTCTCCTCCTTTTATACCGTTTGAAGTGGGTGACAAGGTCACCTTTAATGCTATTTCAAAACAAGAGTTTATCGATTTAGGAGGCGTACTATGAGTTACGGTGGATTACTGGTGGAAAAGCCAGGACCGCTCTCTTTAGTTCAAGACTTTGGTCGTTTTGGCTTAGCGCATGTCGGTGTGACTCAAGGTGGCCCGGTCGACGACTATGCTTACAGTTGGGCCAACCATTTGCTTGGTAACGTAGTCAATTGCGTTGCGATTGAAATTACTCTGGGTAACGCTTGTTTTATTGCCTTGCATAACTGCCACCTTGCTATATGTGGCGGTGATTTAAATGCAAAAATAGATGGTGAACCTATTTCAAATTGGTCTGACTTTACGTTGAAAAAAGGACAGAAGCTTCAGTTCGGAGTCGCAAGGAATGGACTTCGCTCCTACCTAGCGGTTAAAGGTGGATTCAATGTTGCTCAGCACTTAGGAAGCGCATCGACCGTCTCGAGAGAATCTCTAGGTGGTTATGATTCAAATGGTGGCGCTTTGAAAGCTGGCGATATTCTTCCCTTTGTCCCTCATAACTTACCGAAACGTAAGCCGAGGCAAATGACGTTTCGCTTTAAGCCAGATTACAACTTACCCATTAAGTTGAGAGTGATTGAAGGCTATCAGAACGAGGACTTTGATGAAGACGCTCGCCAAGCATTTTACAACAAAGCATTCATCATCTCCCCCAATTCGAATCGCATGGGCTACCGTCTTAAGGGCAATAACATTCGTCCACCTTACGAAGGCGTACTATCAGAGGGAATTGCGTTAGGTTCAATTCAAATACCTAGCGATGGTAACCCTATTGTGCTGCTCAACGATCACCAGACTATTGGCGGGTATCCTAAATTTGGCTGCGTAGCTCGTATTGATTTACCTAGACTGGCACAGGCGAAACCCGGACAAAAAGTCAATTTTGTTAAAGGAGACAGACTAGGCTTGCAAGAAGTATGGTGCCAATGGGCTCAGTTTTTTGGGT
Organism: Vibrio sp. Y58_MX_L22; assembly: GCF_024181865.1. Classification (NCBI taxonomy): domain Bacteria; kingdom Pseudomonadati; phylum Pseudomonadota; class Gammaproteobacteria; order Vibrionales; family Vibrionaceae; genus Vibrio; species Vibrio sp. Y58_MX_L22. The sequence continues at coordinate 22,537 of NZ_JAMZAN010000002.1, read as the reverse complement.
ATTAATACAACCACTGAGCCCAAACACAGCCGATTATGCAGGCATACCATAACGCACTGCTAAAGCTTGAGGATAGCCTCGCTCTTGAGTGAGTTTAATCGCGTACTGCTCGACCTCTTTTTCAGACCACTTTACAGCGACCGGATGCTGTGTTTCCACATTTTGGTTAGGATCGATGTCAAACCAGAATTGAAGCATTTTTTGCGCTGCGAGTAGTGTCGATGACGCTTTTACCACCTCTATTCTCGCGTAGTGATTATCTTCAAAAGTCACATCTGCCGCTCTGAGTACTGGATCTGTTCCGGGAATTTGCTGAGCGCCAAATAATGCTTTTCCTCCTTTTACAGCAGAGTGATAGTCGGGAATGAACTGTGCCATGTGTTTGATGGCGTTGTTCGTTCGCTCTTCTAGCACTTCTTCTCTCCAGCCGTTACGGATCTTCGAGAGTAAAGGCATAGGCAGTTCAGGTTGAGCAGATGAGTTCGTGCTCTCCACTAAACCATCTTCAAACAGCGTGATTCCTTTTGTCATACCATGAAGTTGAAAGTAACCATCGCCATAAGGCGTCAATTGAGCCATTCCTTTATCGGTTCCACGCGGGCCATGAAAAATAACTTCTGGCCATTGTTGTTGACAGTCTGCCCACCTCGTAACGTAAGCGGCTTTAAACTCCACCAACCTGTCTCGCCTGGCACCAACTGTGTTGTCAATTGAGCCTGTTTCAAAGCCACACGCGTTAACCAAGTAGTCGCATGTCATCAGGTAATCAATACCTTCACGTTCATAGCCAAGTTGCCAGTGTTCCCCCATCCAATCGGCTTGCTTAAACGTTGCTTGTGTGAAGACCGAAGCATTAGGAAGCGTATCTAGTGTTAAGTTGGCAATTGCGGCGAGGCGAAAAACACTCCAACCATATTCTTGAACTGCGACAACAGGATACTTTAGCGCTTCAAGATCAGCATGTTGAGCAAAAGGAATGCACCACTCATCGAAGTCTGTAGGATGACTTGGTTGAGTACGTTGCGCGAGAGCTTCTAGCTCCGCTTTTGAATACAGTTTGTAGTATTCGCTTGGTTCGCCGAGCACTTTATTACTCTCATCTTTATCAACGAGCGTCTGATAAGCACTTTTCACAACCTCTAATCGCGGAATTAGTGTGGATGGGTCTCCACCATCGGAATGAGGAACCGCGATGATTGTCGGACGAATATTCAGTGAAAGCGGATACAGGCGAACAGTATCAATAGATTGTGCTAACAAGTCTAAGCATTGTTGCTCGGAAATCTCTCGATATAAATTACCACCAGCATGCAAATGACAAATGGGTGGACCATTTACTAGTGATACGCCCTTCTCTATTACGGAAACTTTAAAACCCAGCTCCGCAAAATGAATTGCTGCTGTTGCACCTGCTACACCGCCACCAACAACAGCGATATGCTTATCTTTATAACTTGGAAACTCAGACTTCATTGCTTCACTAAAAATTTTATAAGGAAAATTCTTTACTAACGGTGGATTCTACTCGTGTTTGGACTTGATTAAAATCACAAAAAGTTCATGGGTTTGCGAAATATCCAACAGCGCCAGTAAAGTGCATTAAAGTAGAAAAAATTTGCGAAAAAGTACTTGACGACATGGTTAAGAAGACACTTTTTTGTGTCTATGTGAATAAGAATTTCACTGTAAGACCCATGGCGCAAAGCCTGCAGAAACACCCCACTTTTTACCCCATTTAGTTATCCCAAAAGTTATCCACTGTTTTTGTGGATAACTAAAATAAAAGTGTCATGGAGTGTTCCAAACTTGATAACACTCGCTGCGATTAAGTGTTTACTGGCGTTAACAATCTTTTCAACAAACTCATCACTACAAGTGCCAACGTAACAAATGTTGCAAGCGGTAAAGCTATCCACAATTCGGGGTGAATTTGTGCATTGAGATCGAACCCATATGTCATGACTGCGGCCACACAAACTTCCGCAGCGAATACCGCAACACCACTAGCAATCAACGCCATAATTCCGTACTCGGCCCACAGGGTTGTGTTGATCCGTTTCTTACTTGAACCTAATGTGCGATACAAACGAATCTCTTGTTGGCGTTGGGACAAGCTTAACCTCAGTAGCGTAAAGATGAGCAGCAGACCAGCAACAACGCCTAAAAGAGCAAGGATGGTGATTGCTGATACGATTTGCTGAATCAAAGCCTGAATTTTCTCGCCCATAGTTCGGATATCTAAAACAGAGACCGTTGGGTGAGCACGTGACATTGACGTCAACAACGCTTCATTTCCTTCTTCAATCCTATAACTGATGAGGTAAGAACCAGGTAAATTAGCCATCACGTCAGATGAGAAAATAAAATAAAAGTTAGGCTTCATGTCACGCCATTCGACATAACGGATGGTATCTACTACTGCATCGTAATTCTGGCTGTTTATTACAAAGCGCAGCGTATCACCGAGTTTGATGCCTAAGTCATTTGCTACATCCGCTTCTACAGATACACTCCCTTTGTTTGTCCATTCACCCGAAAGCACGTCATTATATTCTGGTAGGGTATCTCCCCATGTCAGGTTTAGCTCTCGACGTATCGCGTCAGAACCTTCTCCTTCGTACTCAACCTCTTTAACATTTTGACCGTTAATCTCTGTTAGTCGTCCACGAATTATTGGATAAGCTTGTGACCGCGTAACTCCATTTTTATCTAGGGTTTCTAGGTAGTTATCGAGCTCATAATCACCAATGTTTAAAGCGAACACATTTGGCGCGTCTGCAGGTAAGGTTCTCTCCCAATCAGCGAGAATATCGCTGCGCACAAGCCAAATGATAGACAGCAACATCAAAGATAATGCCAAAGCACCAAACTGTAGACCGCTGGTTACTGGCGTCCGGTTGATACGACTCAACGCAAGCTTCATTGCAGGATGGGTTGACACACGTGCAAACAGCTTTGTGAGTGTGACGCTAACTGCTGCGAGTACCACAAACAGTACCGCTATACCAGTGAGCACGATCCAAACTAAGGTGTTATCTGCATACAGTAAAAGCAATGGAACAACGGGAACTAGAACAAGTAACATTCGCTTCCAGGAACGTTGCGCTTTGCCCTGCTGTAGCACTTCTAACGCGGGAGTTTTAATCAAGCCTAACAATGGTATACCGAGAGCGGGAACAGTAATCAAGACTGCAGAGATAAATGCCACCAAAAATGGTGTGACACCGTAACTAGGGAGTGGATCGGGTAATAAGTCTTTGAGTGGAATGCGTAATAAATACTCCAACCCGCTCCCTAGCAGTAGGCCGACGACACTGGCACTAATGAGAAGGATTGTGACTTGAATAAATAACCACTTTTCAATCCATCGGCGGCTCGCACCAAGACTTTTCAACATCGCGATAGTTTGTGTCCGGCTGTTCACGTAATTTTGACAAGTAAGAACCAATGTTGTCGCCGCCATAATGATGACAATCGCTACGGTCAACGACAGATACTGCGTCGTGCGTTCAAAAACCTCATTACTACGACTGGCAGTATCTTGCGTGCGCCAGCGATCGCTCGGAGAAAGCTGCGTATCATCTTGCAAGCTCTTTAGTGTTTTATCATCGGCTTGTAAAAACAGACGGTATTGAACTCGGCTCCCAACTTGAATTGCTCCTGTTTTATCTACGTCACTTTGATGAATGTATGCAGAAGGCATTTGCTGAAATGGATTAAAGCTCAAGCCTGGTTCCATCAATACTGCGCCTGATACAGTAAACTCGGCATCGCCTATCGTGACGCTGTCACCTGATTTTACGTTTAGTTGAGTCATAATCCGCTCATCAAGCCAGAGTTGGTTCTCTTTAACGCGACCGGCTGGATTACTTTCAAGAACGAGCTCTCCCATTAAAGGGTAATTATCATCCACCGCCCTTACAGAAATAAGCTGCATACCATTATCGCTAAATGCCATAGTGGCAAAGCGTGTCATCGTCGAACGTTCAAGGCTTTCAGTCGAGGCTAACAACATGTCCGGAATGGGATTAGCAGACACAAACACCGCATCTGCCGTTAATGCGTCCTTCCCCTGCTTGACGATCACCTGCTCCATTCGTTCTGCTAATGCAGAAAGCGCAAAGATACTCGCAATCACGAGAATAAGAGCAACGCTAATAGGCCAAAGATTCCCCTGCCTTATTTCGCCGAAACTCCAGCGTATCAAACTTTTATTCGACGAGTGCTGTGTTGTACTGTTTTGCTCTGTGGATGTTGCTTCACTTGATGATACTGCAGACATTATATCTCCTCCTTAAGCTCACCCGCCTCCATACGATAGATACGGTCACATCGGCTTGCTAGATGACCATCGTGTGTTACTAAAATCAGAGTTGTCCCGTGCTGTTCATTAAGATCGAATAGCAGCTCAATCACTTTGTCTGCGGTTTGATGGTCAAGATTGCCGGTAGGCTCGTCTGCGAACAACAGCTCAGGCTGTGTCATAAATGCACGCGCTAGCGCAACTCGCTGTTGTTCACCACCAGATAACTGGCTTGGTAAATGGTCGACACGTTTTTCCAATCCAACAGCAGCTAATAATTCCGCTGCTCTTGCTTCATCTTCGGCTTCACCACGTAAAAGACAAGGAAGCGTGACATTACCTAATGCACTCAAACTCGGGATTAACAGGAAACTTTGGAAAACGAAACCTAAAGAGTCAGCCCGGATTTTCGCACGAGCTTCATCGTCCAGTTTTGATAATTCATGACCTAATAAAGTAATTTCGCCTGATGTCGGCGTATCAAGACCAGCTAGCAACGTCATCAATGTTGACTTACCTGCACCGGAAGTTCCGACGATGGCGATTTTTTCTCCTTTTCGGATGTCAACATTTACGTCTTTGAGGATTGTTAATTGTTCTTGATTAGTAGAGACTTGTTTAGAAACCAAATTGGCTTGAACAATAGGTGCATTAAGTACAGGTGTTTGCATGATTCGTATACTTTCCTTAGTTCTATTTTTTTGTTTTTCCGCTACTGCACATGCGAGCGAAAAGCTACTTGTCTTGGGTGATAGCTTGAGTGCAGGCTATCAGATGCCGATCGAAGAGAGTTGGCCTAGCTTACTCCCTGATGCGTTGTCAGAACATGGTCAAGATGTAACAGTTATTAATGCTAGCATTTCTGGCGATACCACTGGCAATGGCTTAGCACGGTTACCTCAGTTGCTAACTCAGCATAGCCCTGACATGGTACTTATTGAGTTAGGTGCCAACGATGGCCTAAGAGGTTTCCCTCCTAAACTTATTACGTCAAATCTTTCAAAAATGATTACCATGATAAAAGATTCTGGTGCGGACGTTGTCATGATGCAAATTCGGGTTCCGCCTAATTATGGTAAGCGCTATAGCGATATGTTTTACGATATCTACCCTAAGCTTGCACAGCATCAACAAGTTGCCTTGATGCCATTCTTCTTAGAGCATGTTGTCACCAAACCAGAATGGATGATGGATGATGGCCTTCACCCAAAACCAGATGCACAACCTTGGATCGCTGATTTCGTTGCTCAAGAATTAATTAAACATCTCTAATTTTAATGGTCTAGCTCAATAAGTTTTACGTAACTTTACGTTAATCTATTTTCAATTCCACTCATCGAGGATAGATAACAACATGCGAATAGAACCGTTAATTCAAGGTGTTGTTGCTCGCTCTGCGCACCCCAAAGGGTGTCATGCATCTATTAAAGAGCAAATTGAATACGTAAAGCACGCCCCACAGATCAAAAAAGGCCCAAAACGGGTTTTGATTATTGGTGCCTCCTCTGGTTTCGGCCTAGCGGCACGAATAGCCCTAACGTTCGGTGGCGCTAACGCCGATACCATTGGCGTCTCATTTGAGCGTGGCCCTTCAGAGAAAGGGGTTGGGAGTGCGGGTTGGTATAACAACGTCTTTTTTAAGCAAGAAGCAAATCAAGCCGGGCGTACCGCAATAAATATTGTTGGCGATGCATTCTCTGGTTCGGTGCGCAATCAAGTGATTGAAGCCATTGAAACGTACTTTGAGGGTGAAGTTGACTTAGTCATCTATAGCTTGGCAACCGGTGTTCGACCTAAACCTGAATCTGATGAGTTTTGGCGCAGTGTCATTAAACCTATTGGTGAACCTGTCACTGGCGCTTCTATCATGCTGGAGAACGATAAGTGGATAGAAACCACCTTAACGCCTGCAACAGAAGAGGAAGCCAATGCCACCATTAAAGTAATGGGCGGCGAAGACTGGGAAAGCTGGATTGACACACTCATCAATAACGACTCTATCGCAAACGGCTGCAAAACCATCGCCTTTTCTTACATGGGCCCTGACATTACGCACCCAATTTATCTCGATGGTACGTTAGGTCGAGCGAAAATCGATTTACACCAAACCAGTCATTCATTAAACCTCAAACTCGCCAACTTTGACGGCGGTGCTTACGCAACCGTGTGTAAGGCGTTGGTGACGAAAGCCAGTGTATTCATCCCTGCTCTAAGCCCTTACCTGCTAGCGCTTTATCGAGTGATGAAGGAAAAAGGTACTCACGAACGCTGTATTGAACAAATGCAGCGGCTGTTTACTACGAAGTTATACGATCAAGAGAAAGTGCCAGTTGACGGTGAACGCTTGATTCGAATAGATGACTTGGAACTTGAACCGCAAGTTCAACAAGAAGTCCACGCTCTTTTAGAACAAATGAATGCTGATAACTTTAAAGAGATTGGTGATTACCAAGGTTTTAAAGATGAGTTTATGAAGCTCAATGGCTTTAACTTTGAGGATGTCGACTATTCGCAAGACATTTCTATTGAATCGTTAATGTCGCTTAAGCCTTGATGCTTGTTATCTGTTTCAAGGATGAGATATGTGACAACTATTCCTAGTCCTGAACACTTTTCAGGACTTTTTTTTGTTTCGAGCCCTAGCCACCCTATACTTAATTAAAAAGCGAGAACAAAATAGAGCAGTCTGCATTTTTAATTCACAGGAAGTGAAACCACGTAAAGGATGACCTATATGGGGAGATTGCAAACATTAGACTACGAAATCCCTGAGTCTATGCGAAGAAGTTGGCAGGAAATCGTCAACTTACTGGCTCAAATAACGCACGTACCCACCACATTAATTATGCGTATCCATCCAGATCGCATAGAAGTAAATACATCCAGCGAAACTATAGGTAATCCTTATCGTACTGGCGATACTGAGTTGCTTGGCAACGGTTTGTATTGTGAGCATGTCATAAAACACAAAAGTGAACTTATTGTCCCAAACGCGCTTGAAGATGAAGAGTGGCAAAATAACCCTGATATCAAACTAGGTATGATCTCTTATTGCGGCTTACCGCTATTCTGGCCAAATGGAGAGACGTTTGGAACTATTTGCATGCTTGATTCTAAGGAGAATGAATACTGCGACACTTACCGGCAATTGCTTGGGACTTTTAAAGATTCAATCGAAGCGCAGCTTTCCATCGTGCATCAGCAACACAAACTTCAGCGTCTTAACAACGAACTCAAAAATAGAGTTGAGAATCGCACTACAGATTTGGCGCAGTTAAGTTATTCCCTAACGCAAGAGATTGATCGTCGCAGAGCCGCTGAAAAGCAGGTGAGCTACCAAAAAACACACGATCAAGGAACTGGATTCCTAAACCGAGCAGCACTCGAAAATATAGTCAGTGACACACTCAGAACGTTAGATCACAGTCAGCAATCATTAATCGTAATAAACATTGGTTTTAGCAATGCACGCAGTATCCAAACCCGTTATGGCTTTGAAGCTTTCGACGAAATATTGAAAGAGTTTCGGTATCGTCTTGGTAAGCGGGAGTCCAGACATTTTGTTACGGGGAGGCCTAGCTCCAATGATCTCGTATTGCTCGTTTGGGGCACAGACATCGATATAAAATTGCATCAGCTACTGAATGATATTACCGATATTGGTATGGGAAGTTTTTATGTAAAAGACACAGAGGTTCACCTAAACTCTTACATTGGTGTTGTACAAGCTCACCGAACCAGCAATGCTAAACAACTACTCCAGAACGCATGTTATGCCATGCTTTTGTGTAAAGAATCTGGCGAAGCGTATAGTTATTTCTGTGAAAGCCATTCAAATGAACTCAACAACCACAATCAACTGGAAAGCTACTTATTGCAAGCGGTAAGAAACGACGACCTAATGCTCTACTTTCAGCCCAAAGTACACCCTCAAACCCACAAATGGATTGGCGCAGAAGCATTACTACGCTGGAGGCATCCAATACTAGGCGACGTATCCAACGAAGCCTTAATACATATGGCTGAACAAAACGGGCTTATCTTTGAAGTTGGCTCTTTTGTTCTTCGAACCGCGATAGACAAAGCAAAACAATGGTCTGAGTTAATTGATAACTTCAAAATGGCCGTCAACGTTTCTCCCATTCAATTACAAAACGTAAATTTTGCGGAACAAGTGCAACACTTACTCGAGTCTTTTCACTTGCCAGCGCACTTTCTCGAGCTCGAGGTGACCGAGAGCGCTTTAATTGCCGATGAGGTCGTAGCACGCACTACATTAAATAAACTGCACAAACTAGGCGTGACACTGTCACTTGACGATTTTGGTACAGGATATGCCTCGTTCAGCTATTTAAAGAAATATCCATTTGATGCCATCAAAATTGATAAAAGCTTCGTCCAGCAAATGGAAAAGTCGGACGATGACCGCGCGATAATTTGTTCTATCATACACATTGCGAAAAAACTGGAACTCCAAGTCGTGATCGAAGGCATTGAATCTCCCCAACAAGAACAGTTTCTCATTGGTGAGGGCTGTGATATCGGACAAGGTTTTCTTTATGGTAAACCTATGCCTTGTAATGAATTTGAGCAAAGTTTGTTTAATCAGCGCCTTTCTGGCGGGCAATACGCCTACTCTTCCTAAGCATTCTCTTTACTATGAGGGCGGTGGTTTCTATAATCGCCGCCCGCTTCTATTAAAAGGCTAATATCTTCATGGATCAGTTGACTGCCACGCTTAAGAAAATTGAAAAGCAGAACTACCGAGCTTATCAGCAAATCAAAGGTCAATACGACTTCACTGATTTCACTTTGTTTATCGATCATGTACAGGGTGACCCTTATGCATCGGCGTCACGTTTTCGTGCGACTCGCTCATGGTCTTTGACTGGTCTTGAGTGGCTAAGAGACGAGTCTCCTGCATTTCAAAGAGCTGCACGTGATTTTATTGCGCGTAGTTTTGAGCAGTTTGCTAAACAAGAAAACTCAGTATCAATTTCACTGACAGGCCAAACAGTACTGGATAGCACCGCGGTGTTGTTTACTGAAGAAGGTATTGAACTGCGTTTTCGAGTTAACTTACCAGCCGAAGGTCGTTCAGTATTGGGGAAAAAAGCCAACAACATACTGACTTTCCACCTGCCTAAGTTTATCCGTCGAGCAACTTTAGAGCGTGAACTCGACAAAGCCGCTTTAATTAAGCACTGCCAAGTTGTTGAAGACCAAGATGCCCTGCGAGAACAGTTGGAGGCCAATAACTTAGTCGCGTTTGTCGCAAACGGCAGTATTCTTCCTCGAATTGCAGGTAATTGCGACCTTCCTATGAAAGAAGCCGTTGAGTTTAAAGCCCCTGAATCTCTACAAGTCACTTTACATGCGCCAAACAAGGGCCATGTCACAGGATTAGGAATTCCAAAAGGTATCACACTGATCGTAGGTGGCGGCTTCCACGGTAAATCTACCTTATTAAATGCAATAGAGCGTTCAATTTACGATCATATTCCAGGAGATGGTCGCGAATACATTGTTGCCGATAACAAGGCTATGAAGATTCGTGCCGAAGATGGCCGATGCGTACACCACTTGAACCTCTCGAACTACATCAACCATTTACCGATGGGTAAAGATACGGCGGACTTTTCTACTCAAGACGCATCAGGCTCAACGTCGCAAGCCGCTTGGCTTCAAGAGTCTATTGAAGCGGGTGCAAGCACATTATTGATTGATGAAGATACTTCTGCTACCAACTTCATGATTAGAGATGAGCGTATGCAGGCATTGGTGGCAAAAGGTGATGAGCCAATTACTCCTCTCGTCGACCGCATTGGTCAATTACGAGATGATCTTGATATCTCTACCATTATCGTTATGGGTGGGTCGGGCGACTACTTAGACGTTGCCGATACCGTCATTCAAATGCACGACTACCAAGCCGTTGATGTAACTGAAAAAGCGAAAGAAGTTATCGCTCAGCACCCTACTCAACGCCATAACGAGTCAGAAGAACGTTTACAGACCTTCCCACCTCGAGCACTGAACCGCGTTGCGTTGATGAATATTCTCACTGACGGCAAGTTCCGTGTGAATGCGAAAGGCAAAGAGTCACTTCGATTTGGTAAAGAGTTTACTGATCTCAGCGCTTTGGAACAGATAGAGTCAGCCGATGAAGTCAACACAATTGGCTGGTTATGGTTCCAAATTGCTCAACTTCCAGGTTGGTGTAATCATCCGGCGAAGGAGATTGAAGAAATGCTGTCTGGTGAGTGGCATGCCGTTCTTCCTAAGCAAGGCGACTTAGCCAAACCACGCACACTAGACGTTATGGCTGCCCTCAACCGCATGCGAAAATCTCAGTTTAAGTCATCATGCTAGTTTTGATACGCTGACAGAGACAGTTCAATCAAAAGGCAGCTATAGTTAGCTGCCTTCCTTTATCTTTATTCTTAGCGAATCATTCGTTTCTCAGTACATTCCACGCTTCACAAAGAACTCTAAATCTTTCTGCATCGCCATTTTCTCGATCAGGATGCCAACGAAGCGCGAGTTTTCGCCATTGTTTTCTAATTTCCGCAGGCGTAGCGTCAGTGTTAAGTTCAAATAGTGACAGTGCCTTTGTCTTATCTACGCTGGCTACTGACGAACCACCTATGAACTTTTGATAAGTTGTCCAAAATTCATTCAACAATCGACGCACTTCATCTTCGTCCGCTTCGTAATTGCGCCAATCTAAGTAATAATCACGCAAAGGATCATGAATATCGATCTTATGCCTCAAAGCTTCCATCGAAGACATGAGCTGAATATCCATGGCTTCGACTTGAAGCCAGCTATCCGGATACAGAGTGTCTTGCAGTTGATATAATGCATTCATGATCAGGAAATTTCTTTTGAATAAATCCTTATCGGGAGAGTCGTCCAGCTTTGAAATATAACCTTGTTCACCCAACCAGCTTGCCAAGGTGTGCACTTTCCAATTAGAGGGCTGTTTTCTCAGAATTTCTAGCATTGGCCAAAGCAGCGGATTTTCTATTGCATGAGGCTCAATACTACTGACAGTACGTTGTCCTTCCATTCATCCTCTCTGACACGAGTTTAGGGCCCCATTCACGGCACAAAAAACATAGTTTCCACTTTGTAGCATAAATGCAAAAAGGCCGATAGTCATTCACCATCGGCCTTTGTAAGGAGATCACGTAAAGGTTAAATAACCCCTAGCTCACGTAAACGTTCCATAAGGTAGCTATGTGCAGTATAGCGCTCAGATAACACCACTTCCGGCTTTGGATGCAGGAACAACGGTAATGAGATACGTGACTTTTCTTGACGGCCACCCGTAGGGTTGATTACACGGTGAGTCGTTGAAGGGAAATAACCACCTGACGCTTCTTGAAGCATATCACCAATGTTGATGATTAAGTTCCCGAAGTCACATGGTACATCGATCCAATCACCCTCTTTACTCTTTACTTGCAGTCCAGGTTCATTAGCAGCAGGCAAAACCGTTAACAGGTTAATGTCTTCATGCGCAGCAGCACGAATAGCGCCTGGCTCTTCTTCGCCTGTCATCGGTGGGTAGTGAAGCACGCGTAGTAATGTTTTGTCACTGTTATTGATCATTTCTGACAACGCGATAGAGAACTTCTCTTGAACGTCCTTAGGTGCGTACGCTTCAACCCAGCCTAATAGCTCTTGAGCAAATGCATTGGCACGCTCGTAGTACTCTAAGATTTCAGCTTTAAGCTGCTCTGGGATCTGACCCCAAGGGTAAACATGAAAGTACTCTTTGATGTCTTTCACTTTGTGCCCTTTTGCCACTTCAGACACAGAAGGTGGGAAGTAGCCATCTTGGGTGTCTACGTTAAAGTGAAAATCATTCTTTTGTTCTGAACAGAAAAACTCATGCCAGTTTTTGTAAATTGACTCTACAAGCTCTTGTGGAATCGGGTGGTTTTTCAACACACCGAACCCCGTTTCGCGTAAAGAGGTAACGAACTGTTGAGCAGCATCGTCAGCAAGATAATCGACAGTTTCCAGTTTCATGGCTTTACTTCTTTTTTATTAGACTGAATCATGGATTCTATGGATGGGCATGTTGTAAATCAAACTTTAATGAAAAGTGCACGCGCAAACGTTTTAATGTTGAGCAGTTTGCCAATAAATCAACATTTTCAGTGATCAAAAAACCCATTAAAATATCAATTGCACACCGTTCAATTAAGTGTAATCATTAACACAATCTATGGAGTCCCACTGTAAGATAAATTGAAGGATCAAATAACTCTATGAAAAGCACCTCGACACTCTTAGGATTAACGATTTTTTATGCCATCGTGTTTTTATTTTCTGCGTTGGAACCTAACTCACGTGCAGTTTGGTTTGCGGAGATTATCCCGGCGATTGGTATTCTTGTTGCTATTTGGGCGATTTCGATTCGCTATCAGTTCAGTAATACGGCTTACTTTTTAATGTTCATCTGGCTCTGTTTGCACACTATCGGTGCGAAATATACGTTCTCCGAAGTGCCGTTTGACTGGTTTAACGACATGATTGGTTCAGAGCGAAATAATTTTGATCGCGTTGCGCACTTTTCAATTGGCCTTTACGCATATCCGATCGCTGAATACTTGATAAACAAAAAACGGTTCAACAAAGCGTTCTCTTGCTGGTTTGCTTTGTTTGCTATCATGTCACTTGCTGCTGGCTATGAGATTATCGAATGGTGGTATGCGGAGTTGGCTGGTGGCGATGAGGGAATTGCCTTTCTGGGCTCGCAAGGTGACATATGGGACGCCCAGAAAGATATGTTGTGCGATACCGTTGGTGCAGTGTTGTCGTTATTCTTAATGTCGGCTCAACGTCGATTCTCTCAACCATTCTAAATAAGGGTTAAACCCATCAACAATTGGAACCTGTACGATTTGAGCGACCTCGTATTCGTGCAGGTTTTCTATTTTCTCTTCCACCAATTCATAAAGTTCTCGACGAGTTTTGATGACTAGCAACCATTCGTTGTCAGTACAAACCTCCCCTTTCCAAACGTAGTGGCTTTCAATAGGCATTGTTTGAATACACGCGGCTAATTGGGCATCTAGCAAACCTTTAATGATCTGATCTCGATTTTTTTCATTACTGGTTGTACTTAAAACCATGCAATAGTCATGTTTCATACTCATTTTCTAGCCCTTTATTATTTCATCGTCACTTTGCCGCCAATCATTTTGTAAGCGGGGGTTCCTCTTACTAGGGTATCTCTTGCAAACTCTTGTCCGCAAGCGGGGCAAATACATGGGGTTTGTGTGAAATCGTCAACAATGCGCTCTTTGAAGCATTTAACCAGTGCTCCTTTCCCGCCTTTACGGTACTTAAATAGTTGAGTTTTACATTTAGAGCAAAAGATATCGACGGTTTTCGTCGGTTGTTTTTTATTCGGTTTCGCCATGGTTACTTTCTATATCCGGTTTGACCCATACATTATTAAAATCAAACCAACCTAAGGCATTACACTTTGCATTTTGTAACGCACCGCTGTGGTCTTTATTCACGCCTAGCCAGCAGTGAAACATAGGAATCACCTGACAGCTTTTTACTAATTGTCGTCCTAGCTCACGCGCAGGAAAGTCTGTGTGCATGCCGGCACGCCATTGATCGACAAGTTTAGCCCATTCACTAAAATCGTAACCTGAACTGAACTTCTCAATATCACTGTAATCCAGGAGCCAGCCCGCCAACGCGTCATTTCGGTTCGTTGCAATGCCCATAGCTTTCACCCAGATATCCACTTCCTCCGGTGCGGGCGGTTGAGAATCATAACGAATAAACTCAACCTCTATACCGTGCGGTTTTAAGAGTGTCTTGATGGCCTTGGCAACTACTGGAAACATCGGATGCTTTTTCTGATACGCTACGGAAATTACCTTATTAGCCTGTGGTACGCTGCCCGCTTCCGCTGGCCTGAGATCAATCCAACCGGGCTTAAGGCCAAAGGCTTGCAATACTCCCAGTTCCATCACTTTATCTTGTGGAACATGCGCGTAAATCTGGTGACTGTTGAGGGTTTGCGAGAGGAACTCTGCCCAACGTGGATCTTTTGCAATCCCGGTGTTTTTGTTTAGTAATAGGAATGTACATCCAGGGTCCAGCTCTACTTCATCGGATGAACCTTGTTTATCCATCTTCGGCTTTGACAGGCTTGGATAAACCATTGAAGAATAGGCTTCATCGATTACCCACACCTCCACCTGGTCAAGTAAAGGGCGAAAACCAAAGTAGCCATCAAAAGCAGTCAAAATAAGACGCTTATCATCATTCATTTTAACTTGGAACGGCCCTGTCCCTATCGGTTGTCTATCGAAGCTTTCAGAACGCAAAGCACTCGGTAGCAAAATTTTTGCTTGCGACTCACTCAGAGCCAGAGGAAGGTAGCGATCAGGACGGACGAGCTCAATATCAACGGTCCACTCTTGTGGTGAAGACACCCGCTTTATGTGAGAAAACAAGTTCAAGCCATTTAACGCAAGCACACTCTCAAGAACACAACTGGTTGTTAACGGTTCACCATTATGAAAGCGTACTCCACGACGAAGATAAAAACGCCAATGTGTATCAGAAATTGCTTCCCACGTGTGGGCTAAATCTGGTTGAAGTTGTTCATTTTCATCAAGGCGAGTGAGTCCGCTAAAAATTTGTCTGGCGATGTGCTGTTCAGAACGCCGCATCGGTTTCTGCGGGTTTAACATCGACAATGGTCGATAATAAGGCAAACGCACGACCTGCTCGCCCTGTCGATGCTGAAGCCCTAAATAACCTTGGATAACCTGCGTCAATCGTGCCGCATCGTTATCAAGCGCATCTAGAGCCTGACCGATTTTCCCTTCATCGAGATAACGCCTGGCGAGGTTTTCGCTGACGTCGCTTCGATTACGTTTAAAAACGAGTTTCGAAAGTTTTCCTCGACCCGCTGCCGGATGCCACTCAATCCAGCCCTCTTCTTCAAGTTTATTTAGAACAATACGAGCATTACGACGTGTACAAAACAACGCTTCGGTGATGTCTTCGAGCTGAACGTCCGTATCGTGACCGGAAAATTTTTCAAACAGTGTTTCGAACTGAACACGTAAACGAGGGCTACTCATAAAGAGGAAATTCTTATCTTGTTGTCGATAAGCTAAGTTTCCTCATTTTTTCCAAAAAGTGCAAACATCACACTATAAATTATTGAATATCGATACCAATTTCTCGCGAAAGTTCAGCCAGTTGTACCTCGTTGTCCAGCTTGATAGACCATTTGCACTCTGCTCCATGAGATAAAACAACGTTCGCTCCTCTACCCAGCAACTGAATTGCATCGGTTTGCGCTTGCAAGGTTACCATTGCACTGCCGGAGAGCTTAATCACTATTTCACGCTGGGTTGCAATGATTTTTCCTAATGAAAACTCAATCACCATCTTAGTTTATACCGACTTTGTTTTGTGTTGTTTCACAGCGATGGTCAAGCGACTGGTACACACTAAACGGCCTCGCTCATCAGTGATATCGATTTGCCACACTTGCGTTGAAATACCCAGATGAAGCGGTTTTGCCGTACCAATCACATGACCACTTCGCACGGCTCGCACATGGTTCGCGTTAATATCTAAACCGACGCAGTAGCTGCCCTCATCGACAGAGAAGTTTGCAGCCAATGAGCCTAATGTTTCTGCGAGCACGACTGATGCACCACCGTGAAGCATTCCTAAAGGTTGATGAGTAAAGCTGCATACGGGCATGGTTGCTGTAAGGGAGTCGTCAGTGAAATCTGTATATTTAATTTGTAGGTGCTCGATCAGGGTATTTTTTGACGTGGCATTCAGAATCTCTATGCTTACGGGCTTTTTCCATATACTCATTGTTTTACTCTTAGTTTCACAAACTGGTTTGTTAGGTTGTAACGATGTGCTAGGAAGCTAGCATAGACGCTACTTGGGCATAACTTCAAGACGTAACATCTCACCTTCTTTATTAATCAGATGAATAACTTGATCCATGCATCATGTTACTATTTGGGTATATACTATTGCTTCAAAACAAAAAATTAAATGGAGCCTGTTATGAAGGTATGGATGAAAGCCTCTGCTCTTTTAACTATCGCGGGTTTAACAGCGTGTAGCGCATCACCGACGGGTCGCAACCAGATCCTGATGTTTTCAGATCAGGAAATGTCATCGCTTGGCGCTAAATCTTTCGAACAAATGAAGAAAGATATCCCAATCAGCAAAGATCGCAAAACGAATGCCTACGTTCAATGCGTTGCCAAACACATCACTGACACCATTCCCGCTCAATCTGGATTTAAAGACTGGGAAGTCGTTGTTTTTGATAGTGAACAAGTCAATGCGTTTGCTCTACCAGGTGGGAAGATCGGCGTGTATACCGGGCTTTTAGATGTCGCGAAAAACCAAGATCAGTTGGCAACAGTTATTGGTCACGAAGTCGCTCACGTCCTCGCTGACCACAGTAATGAACGTCTTTCACAAAGTCAGTTAGCAAATGCTGGGTTGTCTCTAGCAAACGTTGCCATTGGCGCTTCCGAGTACAAACAGTATCAACAAATGACGATGGCGGCACTTGGTGTCGGTGTTCAATACGGTGTTATCTTGCCATACGGTCGTACTCAGGAATCCGAGGCTGATATTGTCGGGCTGGAATTCATGGCAAAAGCAGGTTTCGACCCACGTCAAAGTGTCGATTTATGGAAAAATATGAGTGCTGCATCAGGTGGTTCTCAACCACCTGAATTCTTCTCAACCCACCCATCGCACAGTACGCGCATTAAAGATTTACAAGCAACCATAAATAAGCTGCCTGCGTATAACGCGAAAGCACCAAGATGTGGCTAATTCATTGCTACTATCGTCTACTACTTAAGCTTGCCAAATAAAAAAGCTCCCTAGGGAGCTTTTAATGATTCTAATCAAGTGCCCAATATCTGTAGCGGCAAACTTAACAAACTATCTCCGAGAGTGGCAAAATACCAGATGATAGAAACAAAACCTCCGACAGAGACCAAGTACCAAGCCAGTGAGAATAGCTGCCCATAACGGGTTAATGGCAATAAATGGCTTTGATGTCGAGCTCTCCATTCCATCACCACTTCCAACATTCCCATTAACAATAAAAACCCTAGCAACGTCAGACCGAAATAGTAACTGATAAAAATGCCCAATAAAGCGGTCGCAATACTGCCAACTAACCCGACCCAAGTATTCATTGAGAAGGTAATACTTTTGAGCACATGGCCACCATCTAATGGTAAAATAGGCAGCAGATTAAATAGGTTTAGCAAGGCGTTAAACACAGCAAGCCCAGCGAAGATCACCTCACCAGTCATCCAATAAAGCAAAGTAAAAACAATACTAAGTACTAAACCGAAAAATGGTCCCATGATTGAGATAACCACATCCTGCCAGCGCGTGTTTATCTTTTCGTCACTTAGCGCCAAACCACCTAGGAATGGAATCAAATAGATTCCTTTGGTCTTCATTCCAAAATACTTCATCGCTCTAATGTGACCATATTCATGAAAAACCAAACAAGCGATCAACGCTAGCGCGAACTCGATGGAAAATAGCCAAGAATATGCAGCGAGACTTGCAGACGCTAACGCCACTTTAATAACTTTCGCACTTTTAAGTGCTTTCATCCCAAGAGATACGAGGCCTATTACACTTAAACGCTTTTCGGATGGTGGCGTAACTTCTGGCACTTGGCGCTCGATGTCTTTTTCATTTCGACAACCTTCATTGATGAGCTCACCGTTAATTGTGACCTTGTAACTCAATTCAAACGGTTGCCATGTTAAAGAACACTCCAAATGACAGTTCAGGATTTCCTCACCCGCAGAGAGCTTAAACTGGTGTAGACAAGTCTCTGCGGTATTGTCACTGGCATCGATTTGAGACACCAACGTATTATCCCAATATAACTGCTGCCACCCAGCCATCGATCCTTCGAGCCTTAGCGAACGACCTAAAAATTCAACATTCAGTAATTCCAATGCGGTTCCTATTGCGTCTATTGAATAACTACATAGCGAGCGCGAATTATGCCTGTGAAGTGAAGAAACCGCAAAGCGAGCTATCTCTTGATTTGATCGTTATTTAACTATAAAGCTCGCAAAACAATTCTGGTCGTACCATTCTCTTCAAAAATATAACGATAATACATGCCCTTACAAGCCATCGTTTGACCTATGCATCATATTTAAAACGCAAAATACGCTCAAACTTTGACAAGTTATTAAACATACAATTAACATTACATTTACATCACCGTTGTATTTCGCGTATTAACAATTGGTGTAAGTACCACACAACAATTACAAGGACTTCGGTCCAGCATTATGACACCCTAGGAGGGTCAAGGATGAACAAGAAGCACTGCTCTCTGCTTACAATTTCAATATTGTTTGCGTGTAATGCCCACTCAGCGGGCTTCCAGGTAGCTGAACATTCGGCATCTGGTCTTGGTCGAGCATTTTCAGGTGAAGGGGCTGTCGCAGATAATGCCAGCGTCCTTGCCCGTAACCCTGCAGCAATGACACTTTTCAAAGAAGCTCAATTTTCGGGCGCGTTATCTATCATCGACCCTGAAGTCGATGTGTACGACACTGTAAACAATGAACACGCGAAAGATGTCGCTCCT
This sequence comes from Vibrio sp. Y58_MX_L22, assembly GCF_024181865.1. Taxonomy (NCBI): domain Bacteria; kingdom Pseudomonadati; phylum Pseudomonadota; class Gammaproteobacteria; order Vibrionales; family Vibrionaceae; genus Vibrio; species Vibrio sp. Y58_MX_L22. The sequence continues at coordinate 3,554 of NZ_JAMZAN010000002.1, read as the reverse complement.
TTACAGATCGTGCCAGCAGGTTATTACATCAGCCCTATCAATGATAACTGGGCTTGGGGTATCGGTATGTTCACAACATACGGTGTTGCTACCGACTATCCAAATGATATTTCCGCAGGTGATATGGCGGGTGACACTTCCCTACTTTCAGTAAACATCAACCCTAATGTCGCTTATCGTATCAACGAGTCTTTCAGTGTCGGTGGTGGTATCAACCTCGTATACGCTGAAGCAGAGCTGACTCGCCACAAAGGCGCACTTGCCGGTATTTTAGGTGGTAATAAGTCCGATAACCTTGTCGGCATGGAAGGTGAAACTTTCGCTTGGGGTTGGAATGTCGGCGCTTTATTTGAGCTAAATGAAAACAACCGTTTTGGCTTTGGCTACCGCTCTAAGGTTGATCTAGATTTTGATGACGGTGAGTTTAGTAGTTACGACTCTGGTCGAGCTTCATCACCAAAAGTTGATGGCCGTTTAAAAATCTCTCTCCCTTCAATTATCGAATTATCGGCTTTCCATCAACTGAATGAACAATGGGCTGTACATTACGGCTGGCAACAAACCGACTGGAGCACATTTAAAGAACTAAAAGCGACCAGTAACGAATGTAATGACGGAGTATGTTTCTTTAAACCTGAGAAATATGAAGACAACAATCGCTACTCCGTTGGTGCAACTTACATACTTAATACAGACTGGACATTCCGTGCAGGCTTTGCGTACGACGAACAAGCAGGTGAAGCGACATTGAGTATCCCTGACAGTGACCGTTTTTGGTACAGCGCGGGCCTAACTTACGCAATGAGTGAGAATTTAACTTTCGATGCAGGCTTTGCACTTGTTAAGAGTAAATCAGGCTCTTTCACTGAGACAAATGCTCTGGGTGAAGAGATTAAGTTTGACTCAGAAGGTACTGCTTACATCAGCGCGGTACAGATGAACTACACCTTCAAATAATGGGATTACGGAGTAAACCAATGAAACACACGTTTAAATTATCAATGCTTTGTTCTGCAATCCTTCTTGCTGGTTGTGGTGATGATACCTCCAGCTCTGGTACTTCCGACAAAGTTCAATTTGAAGATGAAGTCCAAGCATTGCTTGATCGCGAAACATCCATCAGTTTTACGCTTCAAGGAGCGAACGCAGATGTACCGGCACCGTCTTACTTATTAATGGACACAAGCGATGGTACGCTTGGTCTGCCAACTGATGGCGATGATGCTTTAACCAACCCTAGAGCCTCAATGAACACGATGGATGGATGGTCAACGTCTATGCCAATCGTTCTTAACTTCAACGGCGACGGTTTTGCAACGGGCATGCTGTCGTCTGGTGTTAAAGTCATCAAGATTAACCAACGCTTAACCGAGTGGGACGGTAAATCTAACCCAATCGAAGAGGTACTCGTTCAGAATCAGGACTACGTAGTTCAAGCAAAAGGTAGCTCTCTATACATCCAGTTCTTGGCTGCACTTGATGAGTCAAGCGAGTACATTTTTGCGGTTACACAAGATGTTACTGACGTGAATGGTGAGCCAATTGGTACATCAGCAAGTTATGCGACTGGTAAATCGAAAGAAATCGTTTATGAAACTGGCGACCTTGCTTCTGTTCAAGCAGTCACTCAGGCGGTTGAAGGCATTTTTGGTCTAGCTCAAGTTAATCCTAACGACATCGTTTACTCCTCATGGTTCAGTACCCAGTCTGTAGGTGATACGTTAGCGGCAGTCAAAGGAGTAACCGCTACTGGTTTTTCTACTGGCGCAAACACACTAAATACCGTTTACAAAAATGACTCAAACGAAGGTTCAGTAGACTTATCAACGGCCTACACAATAACGCTCGGTGAAACCCAAGACTTTAGCACTGCGCTAGACTCTGACGATGACTTTAGTAAATACATTAGCGATCTAGACGCAGCTAAAACGGCAATTAAAGGCCTTTACATGCAATCAGGTGCCGATGTAAGCGTGACACAAGGTGTGGTAAGACTGCCTCATTACTTGGAAAAAGGCGCAAGCTGGAACATGCAACCAATGGTATCTGCGATGCCAAGCCTAGCGAAGCTAAGCGCTGCATTAGCGGATCCGAACGAGCAAGCAAACATGGTTCAGCAGCTATCAACAGGCGTTTTTGCAAATGATCCTGTTGATGTGACAAAGCTTGCTACAGATCCTACAGAGCAGCTAAAACTTGTTGGAGCTAAGCTTACTCTTACCGATGGTACCCAGCTTGATAGTGAGCGTATTATTACTCGCTACTCGCCTGTTCCCGTAGTGAAATCGGTTGAAGATGTCGAAGTACTGGTCTTCACACCTAAATCTGGCGTCGCGACAGACGTTGTGATTTATCAACACGGCATCACTTCTGCGAAAGAGAATGCGTACGCGTTCGCGTTCAATATGGTAAAAGCAGGTGTGGCAGTTATCGCTATTGACTTACCTATTCATGGTACGCGCAGCTTAGATGAACAACGTTCCGCAAATGCGAATGTACTGGCTTATCTAAATCTTTCCAACTTAGCCGTTGCGCGTGACAACCTACGTCAAAGTGTTCTGGATGTGTTAGGTTTGCGCGCTAGCTTGGTAGTATCTGCTCAAGGCGGTCTTTTAGCTGGAGGTCCTCTGCAAGGCTTCAACCCAATGACGGGTTCAAAAGTCAAAATGCTAGGTCATTCACTTGGCGGTATTGTCGCTACATCTGCCGTCGCAGCAGCAAACAATACATTGGGCAGCTCTACTGCGGATGCGCTGTACACCTTTAGTTCTGTATCAGTACAGAACTCTGGTGGACAAATTGGTAATTTGTTACTGGGTTCAGACAATTACGGCCCTCAGATCAAACATAACCTCGCTTATGCAGCATCAAAAGACTATGCGAATTACGCTGATGCATCATGTGCGGATCTAGAAGATAAAACATGTTACGAAGCATTTGAGGCTGCGGCAACGGAAGCTCAAGTAGCAGCGCTAGAAGCAGGTTTCTCACAATTTATCTATGCAGCACAGACTACACTAGACACTGTCGATCCGTTCACAAACGCTTCAGATTTAGTGGCATCTGGTTCGCTAACGACACCATTCTTTATGACAGAAGTGGATGGCGATAGCACAGTACCAAACAGCGTTCCAAATGCACCATTCGCGGGTACTGAACCGCTTGCTAATAAGCTAGGGTTGAAGACTGTGAACAGTACGGACACTACTGTGAATGCAACTGCGAGCTTTGTACAGTTTAACGCTACTGCATCGCACAGTACTTTTGCTTCGCCAAATGGCACTTTGTCTGATATTGATCATCATGTAGAGATGCAGATGGAAAACACTGACTTCTTAATGGATGACGCACTAACAGGTGTCACTAACACTTCTGTTTTGAAGTAATCGCAACACCCTTCCTACCAAAGCCCAGTTTCTACTGGGCTTTTTCATTTTCAGCCCTAAACCACCTACTTCAGTAGGTGGTTATCATCCGTTTCGGCTTTGCCTGTAAAACTACTCATGCTAAATGCGTCTTTGATTTTTCCAGAAGTCAAAGAGGACAAATAACAT
>NZ_JAMZAN010000029.1:0-2957 GCF_024181865.1 Vibrio sp. Y58_MX_L22 | reverse complement strand
GCCTGTGGCGGACATCGTGGCAGATAAAGCAACGGTCGTGGAAGACACACCAACCATCATCAAGGTTTTAGGTAACGACACGTTCGAAGGCGACGACAAAGTGGTGTCGCTGGATACCAATCACGGTCCAGCGAACGGCACGGTCTCGGTCAACCCGGATGGCAGCGTCACTTACACGCCGAATGACAACTACCATGGGGCTGACAGCTTCACCTACATCGTTACGTCGGGTGGGGTATCAGAGTCCACCACGGTGAACGTCGATGTCACACCAGTCAACGATGCGCCAGTGGCAAAAGATGATACCGCTGTCACTGACGAAGACACGCCAGTGACAATTGATGTCCTGCCAAACGACACCGATATTGATGGTGATAAGCTGTCTATCCAATCAGCTTCCGTACCTGAAGCACAAGGCACAGTCGAGATTGTTGACGGCAAACTGGTCTTCACACCGGCCGAGAACTTCAATGGTGATGCCGAAATCACTTACACCATCACCGATGGTTCGCTGACTGACCAAGCCACGGTCAACGTCACCGTGAATACGGTGAACGACACGCCTGTGGTTGAGAGCAACCTCGCAGACCAAACCTTGGCGGAAGATTTTACGCCATACAGCATCGATCTAAACACCGCTTTCAGCGATGTGGATAATGTGGATGGCGAGCTGAGCTTCAGCGTTTCTGGTAATAGCAACATTCAAGTGGCGATCGTCAATGGCATTGCTACGTTCACTCCAACCGCGGACTGGAACGGCTCTGAAATCCTAACGTTTACGGCTACCGATCCAAGCGGCGAAAGCGTCAGCCAAACGGTGAACTTCACAGTTGCGCCTGTGGCAGATATTGAATCTGACCGCGCGACGGTTGTGGAAGACACGCCGACCATCATCAAGGTCTTAGGTAACGACAAGTTCGAAGGCGACGATAAAGTGGTGTCGCTAGATACCAATAACGGTCCAGCGAACGGCACGGTCTCGGTCAACCCGGATGGCAGCGTCACTTACACGCCAAACGACAACTTCCACGGGGCAGACAGCTTTACCTACATCGTTACCTCCGGTGGGGTATCGGAGTCCACCACGGTGAACGTCGATGTCACACCAGTGAACGATGCGCCAGTGGCGACCAATGACACGGCGATTACTGACGAAGACACGCCAGTGGCGATTGATGTCTTGCCAAACGACACCGATATTGATGGCGATACGCTGTCTATCCAATCGGCGTCTGTGCCGAGTGAGCAAGGGACAGTCGAGATTGTTGATGGAAAACTGGTCTTCACACCGGCCGAGAACTTCAATGGTGACGCTGAAATCACTTACACCGTGACCGATGGTTCGCTGACCGACCAAGCAACGGTCAACGTCACCGTGAATGCGGTGAACGACACGCCTGTGGTTGAAAGCAGCATTGCAGACCAAACCTTGGCGGAAGATTTCACGCCATACAGCATCGATCTAAATACCGCTTTCAGTGATGTGGATAACGTGGATGGCGAGCTGAGCTTCAGTGTCTCTGGCAACAGCAACATTCAAGTGGCAATCGTCAATGGCATTGCTACGTTCACTCCAACCGCAGACTGGAACGGCTCTGAAGCGTTGACCTTTACGGCTACCGATCCAAGCGGTGAAAGCGTGAGCCAAACGGTGAACTTCACGGTAGCGCCTGTGGCAGATATTGAATCTGACCGCGCGACGGTTGTGGAAGACACACCAACCATCATTAAGGTTTTAGGTAACGACACGTTCGAAGGCGACGACAAAGTGGTGTCGCTGGATACCAATAACGGTCCAGCCAACGGCACGGTCTCGGTCAACCTGGACGGCAGCGTCACTTACACGCCAAACGACAACTACCACGGCACAGACAGCTTTACCTACATCGTCACCTCCGGTGGGGTATCGGAGTCCACGACGGTGAACGTCGATGTCACACCAGTGAACGATGCGCCAGTGGCAAACGATGACGCGGCAACAACACAAGAAGATACCGCTGTCACGATTGATGTCCTACCAAACGATACTGACATCGATGGCGATACGCTGTCTATCCAATCAGCGTCTGTACCTGAAGCACAAGGTAAGGTTGAAATTGTTGACGGCAAGTTGGTGTTCACACCGGCTGAGAACTTCCATGGCGATGCTGAAATCACTTACACCGTCACCGATGGTGCGCTGACTGACCAAGCGACGGTCAACGTCACCGTGAATGCGGTGAACGACGCGCCTGTGGTTGAAAGCAGCATTGCAGACCAAGCCTTGGCGGAAGACTTTACGCCATACACCATCGATCTGAATACGGCCTTCAGTGATGTGGATAACGCCGATGGTGAGTTAACGTTTAGCGTCTCAGGCAACAGTAATGTCAATGTCTCAATAGAAAATGGCATTGCGACTATTAGCCCAACGGCAGACTGGAACGGCTCAGAAAACCTAACGTTTACGGCTACCGATCAAAGCGGAGAAAGCGTCAGCCAAACGGTGAACTTCACAGTGGCGCCTGTGGCTGACATTGTGGCAGACAACGCGACGGTTGTGGAAGACACGCCGACCATCATTAACGTCCTAGGTAACGACACGTTTGAAGGCGACGACAAAGTGGTGTCGCTGGATACCAATAACGGCCCAGCCAACGGCACGGTCTCGGTCAACCCGGATGGCAGCGTCACTTACACGCCAAACGACAACTACCACGGGGCTGACAGCTTCACCTACATCGTTACGTCGGGTGGGGTATCGGAGTCCACCACGGTGAACGTCGATGTCACACCAGTGAATGATGCGCCAGTGGCGACCAATGACAATGCCGTTACTGACGAAGACACGCCAGTAACGATTGATGTCCTGCCAAACGACACCGACATTGATGGCGATAAGCTGTCGATTGACTCGGCGTCTGTGCCGAGTGACCAAGGTAAAGTCGAAATTATTGATGGAAAACTGGTCTTCACAC
>NZ_JAMZAN010000028.1:0-5487 GCF_024181865.1 Vibrio sp. Y58_MX_L22 | reverse complement strand
TTGGCTTCTTACTTTCGAAACTTAAGCTTCGAAGCGTTGCCGTGTCAGCGAGGTGGCATTATAGAGATTGCGATCACATTGGCAAGCCCTTTTTCTCGTTTTTTTTGATTTTTTTATCGTTTGGGTGTTTTTTATTCTAAAAGGCGAGTTTTCACTACTATTCTACCTCCATACACCCTGTAATCGCCCTGAATAAGGAAAAAAGATGAGCTCAATGAGAAGCTACAAAGGTATAAAGCCTGAACTTGGTGAGCGTGTTTACGTTGACCCAACCTCTGTTTTAGTCGGTGATATCCGAATTGGCGATGATTCTAGCATTTGGCCACTGGTAGCAGCGCGAGGTGATGTAAACCACATTCACATTGGTGATCGAACGAATATTCAAGATGGCAGTGTTTTGCATGTCACCCATAAGAACGCCGAAAACCCAAACGGCTACCCATTGATTATTGGTAATGACGTTACGATTGGCCACAAAGTGATGCTGCACGGTTGTGAGATCCACGATCGTGTTTTGGTTGGTATGGGAGCTATTGTTTTAGATGCTGTTGTAATTGAGTCAGAGGTGATGATCGGAGCAGGCAGTTTAGTGCCACCTGGGAAAGTATTAGAAAGTGGCTACTTATATGTTGGAAGCCCAGTAAAACAAGCTCGCCCTCTATCAGAAAAAGAACGAGCTTTCTTGCAAAAGTCTGCCAATAACTATGTGCAGAACAAAAACGACTACTTAAATGAAGTAAAAGACTTGAACTAAAACCCTGTTAACCGATGATGATATGGCCTTCTTCGTTGAAGGCTTCATCTTCTATTAGCTCTTCAGCCATTTCTTCTAGGTCGAATCTGTAATCAGTAAACACTTTAATTGCCGCTTGCTCAGTTTCAATCAGTGAACCACTGAGCTTTTCTAACTTTTGTTTCGTCACAAAGCACTCTATTAGTGCGCCTGATTGTTGCGCCGAAAAGTTTACCGATTGTGATACTTCATCCCATGATTGAATATCTGGGAATAAGATGGATTGATTCATCGCTTATTGACCTTCAAGATTCTTTCTTAGTTCTCTGAGAATTTGTTTGGCACCAGGACGTAAGCCACGCCAGAGCATAAAGCTTTCCGCAGCCTGCCCAACTAACATTCCAAGACCATCATACGCATGAGCGGCGCCATTATCTTTTGCCCATAAGTTAAAGCTCGTCACCCCTTTGCCATAAATCATGTCATAGCTTGTACTGTTAGCGGCAAAGATGGAGGATGAAATAGTCGGCAGTTCACCACTTAGAGAAGCGGATGTGGAGTTAATGATGACATCATACTCTTCATCAATACTTGCCATCTCTTTGGCGCGGATAGGACCGTGAGAGACAAACAGCTCTGCAAGCTCCTGTGCTTTACTAAAGGTACGGTTGGTAATGGTTAAAGAGGTCGGCTTTTGATCAAGTAGTGGCTTAATAACACCACGAGCTGCACCACCAGCGCCAATAATTAGGATTCGCGCGCCTTCCAATACAACCTGATGCTGAAGCAGATCTTGCACTAAACCTGCACCATCAGTGTTGTCACCGATGATTTCACCATCGTCTAACTTCTTGAGGGTATTTACCGCGCCTGCTAACTGAGCCCGTTCTGTCAATCGACTAGCAAATTGATAAGCATCTTCTTTAAATGGCATAGTGATGTTGCACCCCTTGCCACCTTCAGCAAAAAACACCTTCGCCGCGTCAATAAAACCATCAACAGGTGCACTTTCTGCGGTGTACACCAAAGATTGATTAGTTTGACGAGCAAACAAGGTGTGAATGAATGGCGACTTACTGTGTCCGATAGGATTACCAAACACGGCATAGCGATCGATTTGCTGGGTCATTTCCTTACCTTTGTTCCTTACTTAGATATAGAGAAAACAGGGCCACCTGATTACAGATGACCCTATCACTATCTATCTATATAGAAAAGGAGATTCCGTGCTTACCACTCTCGGGGCGTTAGGTATCGCTCGTAAAGTTCGGCTTCTGGCGATCCCGCTTCTGGCTCGTAGCAGTACTCCCAGCGAGCGAGCGGCGGCATTGACATCAGAATCGACTCAGTACGCCCACCACTTTGTAAACCAAATAAGGTGCCACGGTCATACACTAAGTTGAACTCTACGTAACGGCCGCGACGATATAGTTGGAATTCACGCTCACGCTCACCATACTCGATCTCTTTACGACGAGAAACGATCGGCAAATAAGCCTGGCAATAGCCTTCACCGACTGCTTTGATGTAAGCAAAACACTTATCAAATTCCCACTGGTTTAGATCATCAAAGAACAAACCGCCAACACCGCGAGTTTCATTACGATGTGGTAGGAAGAAATATTTGTCACACCATGCCTTATGCTCTTGGTAAACATCGTCACCAAATGGTGCACAAAGCTGTTTTGCAGTGTCGTGCCATGATTGGCAATCTTCTTCAAATGGGTAGAACGGCGTTAGGTCAAAACCACCACCAAACCACCAAATTGGGTCTTCGCCATCTTTTTCTGCAATAAAGAAGCGGACATTGGCGTGTGAAGTCGGTACGTAAGGGTTTTTAGGGTGAATAACCAAAGAAACACCCATCGCTTCAAAACGACGACCCGCTAGCTCTGGGCGATGCGCTGTCGCAGATGCTGGCATTTCTTTCCCTTCCACATGCGAGAAATTCACGCCTCCCTGCTCGAAAACAAGGCCATCACGCAAAACACGTGAGCGACCACCGCCACCCAGACGCTCTCCTTTTTCACGTTGCCATGCATCTTCGACAAAGACGGCCTTTCCATCTTCTTGTTCTAACTGCTGACAAATGGAATCCTGAAGTGACATCAAGAACTGCTTTACGGCGTGCTTATCGATCGCTGACATACGTTATTACCTATTACGTGAAACCTAATGATGGCTGGCTAGCAGGGTTAACCCTGTCTTAATATTTGTGAAGTTTTGGCGTCACGAATCTCGCTGGGTTTATCACGACCGCTGGTCTCGCCACGAAGAATGGCGACCAGCTTATCACCCAACTGCTCTTCGACTTCTTCCGTGGTCATACACGGTGGTAAGCCGGAAAGATTCGCGCTGGTAGAGGTTAACGGCTTTCCGAATGCATTACACATTTTTTGCACCAAAGGATGATCAGTCACACGAACCGCAATTGAATCAAACTGCCCTGAAACCCAGTTGGATACTTTATCGCTCGCTGGCATGATCCAAGTGTATGGGCCTGGCCAAGTGGCATGAACAGTCTGTAATTGTTCTTCAGTCAACTGAGATTCATCAATATAAGGCAAGAGCTGATCATAACTTGCCGCGATGAGAATCAGCCCTTTTTCTACCGGACGCTGCTTGAGCTCTAATAGCTTTTGAATTGCTTCTGGGTTATCTGGATCACATCCGACACCAAAAACCCCTTCTGTTGGATAGGCAATCACTTCGCCTTGCTTGAGTGCGTTGAGCACTTGTTCAAAGTTATCCACCGATTACTTCCTATTTGTTTGACTGTGTTGTTTTCACTAAGTGTACAAATATTCATTCTCAGACACTAAAGCAATTTTTTTATAAAATGTATCAATAGCGCCAACAACAAGACGCAAACGTTTGCTTGAGATAAAAATCCCCGTATAATGCGCACAAATTTATAGCTCACCTAATTTTTGCAGCTTAAAGGAGTTTGAGATGAAAGTCGGTATCATCATGGGTTCTAAATCCGATTGGCCAACCATGAAACTAGCAGCGGACATGCTAGACCAATTTGGCGTGCCTTACGAAACAAAAGTCGTGTCAGCACACCGAACTCCTCAATTACTGGCTGACTACGCCAGTGGCGCAAAAGAACGCGGCATCAAAGTTATCATCGCAGGCGCAGGTGGTGCAGCCCACCTACCAGGTATGGCGGCGGCGTTTACTAGTTTGCCTGTGCTTGGGGTTCCCGTTCAGTCTCGTGCACTGAAAGGTATGGATTCACTGCTTTCTATTGTACAGATGCCAAAGGGAATTGCGGTTGGTACATTGGCGATTGGCGAAGCGGGCGCAGCAAACGCCGGTATCCTAGCAGCGCAAATCCTAGGCACTCATGATGAAAACATCATGGCGAAGGTAGAAGCATTCCGTAATGAGCAAACGGAAACAGTTCTCGCAAATCCAAACCCTGCAGAGGATTAATCAGATGCATGTACTGGTTCTTGGTGCGGGTCAGTTGGCTCGTATGATGTCTCTGGCTGGTGCGCCACTGAATATTCAAATTTCAGCTTACGATGTCAGCAGCGGTGATGTCGTTCACCCTTTAACTCAACAGGTACTTGGCCATGGCTTGGAAAATGCGATTACGCAAGTTGACGTGATTACTGCCGAGTTCGAGCATATTCCACATGACGTGCTCAAGGTTTGCGAAGCGAGCGGCAAGTTCCTACCAAGTACGCAAGCCATCAAAGCAGGTGGTGATCGCCGTATTGAAAAAGCACTGCTTGATGATGCTGGCGTGCGCAACGCGAAATACTACGTCATTGAAACTCGTGAAGACTTTGAGCGCGCAATTGAACACGTTGGTATGCCAATGGTTCTGAAAAGTGCATTAGGTGGTTACGATGGTAAAGGCCAATGGCGCTTAAAAGAAGCTTCTCAAGTCGACGACATTTGGACTGAGATGGCAGAGTGCATCGCGGCAACACCAACTCAAGCGATTGTTGCTGAAGAGTTTGTTCCTTTTAACCGCGAAGTATCACTGGTTGGTGCTCGAAGCAAAGATGGCAGTGTGGAAGTGTATCCTCTGGCAGAGAACGTCCACACCAACGGTGTATTGAGCCTTTCTACTGCGATTGATGCGCCAGGGTTACAGGAACAATCAAAGCAAATGTTCACGGCAGTCGCAGATAGCCTAGATTACGTTGGCGTATTAGCGCTTGAGTTCTTTGATGTCGATGGGGCACTTTTAGTGAATGAGATTGCTCCACGCGTGCACAACTCTGGTCACTGGACACAGCAAGGTGCAGAAACGTGTCAGTTTGAAAACCATCTGCGCGCAGTGTGCGGCTTACCATTAGGTAGTACGAAATTGGTTCGTGAAACCTCAATGATCAATATTCTTGGTGAAGACACACTACCAGATGCATTGTTATCAATGGATGGTTGCCACCTTCATTGGTATGGCAAAGAGAAACGTGCAGGTCGCAAGATGGGACACATCAACGTGTGTGGCGACTACCCAGGAGAATTGCACCGTAGGTTGTGCGCCCTGGCAGACATCTTAGACCCAATAGCTTTCCCAGCCGTGCAAGCGTTCGCTAAACAGCCTCAACACTAACGTTTGGCAGCAAAAAAACAAAAAAGGGTCGCACGATGCGACCCTTTTTAATTCCTTTGTGTGCCGTCCTAAATAAGGTTGACACTTTCCACCCCCAAAATTGGAGAGTGTTATGAAATCAACAACTAAAAGAACTCAGCGCGATTACTCCCTCGCTTTTAAACTCACTGTAATTGAT
>NZ_JAMZAN010000027.1:0-5934 GCF_024181865.1 Vibrio sp. Y58_MX_L22 | reverse complement strand
GGGTATGGAGGAACTGTTATTACAATGCATCTACAAAAGTTTTAATACCAGACCACGTCCAAGATATTTTTCTTACACCATTTAACTCTAAAGGTGCATCATTCGTAGTTGCATCACCGATATATACCCCAATCAAGGGGATATTTTCTTCTTTAGCGCATTTAATTTCCCAAAGAGCGCCGTCAGCATTTTTCAGATGTTTAGTAATCAGAACTACTACCCCATCACAACCTTTAATTCTCGCTCGACATTGAGTTTTCCAAGAACTGCTCCATGGCTGTTTCACTGACATATCTACTAATTCGTAAGGAACCCTTTCGGCTTTAGCTTGGCCGACAAAAAGATCCCTCATGCGTTCATCTTCGATAGCAAAGCTAGTAAAAATTCTTTTTGGCATAGGACTTGTCTCACTTCTATTATTTGCATATTAATTGTTCAATATAGGAGACTGTGACTTTCCAATCTACTTTAGAAATCACATATATAACTTCTAATGCAATAACGACGGATACAAACACTCTAAATCGACTAACAACAGTCGCTTCTGTTTCGGTATTAGAGGTATAACCAACTTGCTTTTGTAAAATGTTCCATTCATTTTCAAACATATTTGTTCTGAGTTGCTTCTCGATCTGGTCTATGACCGCAAACTTCCCTGTGTTCAACTTGCCATATGAACGCACAAGCTTTTCCCAAAGAAATGTGACCATGAAGGCCATAGAAGCCAGCATTAACATGCCTAAAGCGCCTATAACTGAAAATTCGAGAGCTTTACCTACAACAAGAGAGAGAGAAAGAATAGAAGATGTTACGGTAAAAAATAAGTTGTTAACCCTCATTCTTTGATCGGTTACTTTTTCTGTAGAACCAACCATGATTTTGTATTGTTCTAGAAGAAGTTGACGATCTTCTTCGTAAGTTTTTTCTAAGTATTTCCAACAGTTACTGGTCTCTCTAAATACTGGAAAGCCTTGACAAAAGAGAACGGAATCTTCGCTGGCATTATGGAGTTTTATACCAATAATCTGTTTATTTAGGCTCTTAGCTTTGGCGTATTCCCACTTCATCGGATCACTTTTAAAAGTATCTTTCCCGATTAGAAAAATGACAAAATCAACTTCCTTAAAGTGTTTTTCAACTTTATCTTTCCAATTGTCAGAATGTTCAGTTTCTCGAATGATCGCTATAGAGTCCTCTGAAGCCGTCAGTAGAGAGTCCAAAACACTGGTAGCACTCTCTGCATCATCAGTTCTACTGCAAACAAATATCTTCAAGGCTAATTCTCCTAGTACTGAACGTTCATATGTTGATAGACAGCCTAACCATGATAACAGATTTTATCTAGGCGATTGGCCCAGTAATAAACACTATAAGTACATGGTAACCGATTCATAGAACTAACAAATTCAACTACGATAGCACGACTTAGTTCTGCCGATAATAAGACGGGACTAATTTGGGAGTGGCAACTCCTAATAACCGGGAGTTTAAGTTAATCCATACTGCTCTTTAAGCCTTGTGTGCACGTATTTACGTAGTACTGCCGCAATGCTAGACAACGTCGTAGTTTCTAGAACATTTGTCTTACCCTCATATTGGTAACGCCAATCGGAAAAAAACTGTACTATTTCTTTTTAAATCAGAAACAAAATCCCCCCTCTAATTCAGTGCACCTCACATGCTTCTACGATGCCCTTTTGCGTATCTGCATGTAAGCAATCAAACAATGCTAACAAGTTATGTCCGGCACCCGGTCCCTTGGGCTTTAGCAAGGTTTCGTCAGTAAGCTTATAAGACATGCTGACTATGTGTGTGATCTTCTTGGTGGCACTTAAACTCTTTATTAAATAACTCAATAGAAAATGCGTAACACGTGGCAACGGGAGCTGTATGAGGTATACCACTACCACAAAGAGTCTGCGCAGCGAGGTAATACTCATTGTCATGATTATAAATTGTTTCGCTAACATACTCGTCTATAAATATTTCTTTCATGTCTTTCACGAATTTTTGAGGATAAAGGAAAGTCGTGTACCAGAATTAAAGTACACGAAAAAGCTTACCGAACTAGGTTGTAAATTAAACACATATTAAAACTATGATACTGATAATCATGGAGTTAATTATGATTAAGCTAACTAATCTTCAACATATTTCAACCTTACCAATCACCATAACCTTACAAGAACAAATCAAATCCATACTCACTGAACCATTTCACGATGATGCGGAAACCCAACAAACATGGGATGAACTGCAATGTGAACTCTGGTTCCTCACATCAAAATCCGAACTCTCTGCCGTCGTCGTCGACGATATCGAAATGCTAAAGCGAGCACTTACCTACACCGAATTCAAAGACGATCTGGAGTACGGCGCCGTACTCACCCTGAGCATTGTCGAGGACTCTGGCAAGGGCATTTACCTACTGATGCCTAAGACACTCCTCACCGAATTACGCCAATACTTCTCCATCGAGAATGACTAAGGAGGCAGTGATGCAATCCCGAAAATTCAAATTCAATAAACGCCAACTCGACTCACTACCACCGACGCCGCCGACAACCAAAAGTAAGGAAACTGAATATACCGACGAGTTGTGTAGCGGGCTCAAGCTTATAATTAACCGTCAGGGGAGGAAGCGTTTCCTCTTTAGGTACACCTACAATCGGGTTAAAAAATCAATACAACTAGGTGAGTATCCAGCGCTAGACATCAACACTGCTCGCCAGATTGCCAATGACCATAAACGGGAAATTGCTCTCGGTAATGACCCCAAGGCTATTCGAGACGAAAAGCGCAACGTCCTTACGTTTCAGGAGTTCGCGGAGCTACATTACTTACCATACGCCATGATGAATAAGCTCACCGCTAAAAGTGATGCGGGTAGTCTCAAGCTCCATTTCTATCCAAAGTGGGGTAAGAAGCCTCTCACTGATATCGGTCAGCAGGACATTCAGAAATTACTTGATGGATTACTAGAGGGAAGAAAGCCTGCAACGGTGAACCGTCTGAGGTCCTTAGTTCTTCGTATGTTCCGGTTAGCAATGGAATGGGGCTATGTTGATTCTAATCCCGGTCAGTACATCAGGAAATTGAAGGAAAACAACGTAAGACAGAGATTCCTATCACGAGCTGAGGTTTCTGCCTTCATCAAGGCATGTAACGAAGAACCGAATCGCACCCAAGCCAATGCATTGAAATTTGCGCTACTAACAGGGATGCGAATCGGGGAGATTACCAGTTCGAAATGGGAGTGTCTTACCGTCGACGACGACGGCAATTGGAGCTTATTTCTACCTCACACCAAGTCGGGACTGTCGAGAACGGTCCTTCTCAACCATCTAGCCAAGGAAATCATCCATGATCAACGACGATTTCAACAACCGAAGAACCCCTATATCTTTGCCGGAGATGCACCCGGTAGACCTATCGCCCATCCGAAGAAGGCATTTGCTCGAATCAAGAAAACTGCCGGGATTACTGACAACTTCCGAATTCATGATTTGAGGCACAGCTTTGCTTCAATTTTAATCAATAGTGGTAATGCAACGCTCTATGATGTTCAGCATTTGCTGGGACATCAGTCGCCACAGACCAGTACAAGATATGCTCACTTAGCTTCGAGTAGGTTGCGAGAGGTAAGTGCTAATGTTGCTGAGTTGGTTGGGGACGCTTCAAATTCCATCAAGTTCAATTAAAAATTCCAAATGTCCTTGTTATGCATTAATATGATATGCGCAACATAAGGATTTGTTGAAGTCTGCGGTAATCCCAACCAATGTAGGCGTGGTCAAGACATTAGTTATAAAAGCTTATTGATTGCGGTTGCTTCGATTCAGATGCTTGCTTTTGCACAGCAGATGAAAGAAGTAAACGGCGGCTAGAAAGAGATTTTTAGTCCTAAGGTAGCGAAATTCCTTAGTAGGTTAGAGTTCCTTGTCGGGTAACTCTGTATCTATGACGGGTCAATCAGCTTTTTTTTCCTAAACATAAAAAGGGGTAACTATGAAACTAACCATTGAAATCGATCCATCAATCATGGCGTTAGCATTGAGATTGACTTTTTCATCAACAGTAATGCTCGTGCTCGGCTCACTTACGAGTTGTGTACCAATTGGTTAACGGTGGTGACTCAGGCGTAGGCGACAAGGAATGTAGAGTTGCCAAAACCTGAACTAGACGGTGATTTCGATTACATGCTCTAATCAAACACAGAGCAAAATGATGATAAATCATTGTTTTTTTTTATTTATAAAATAATGCATATCAACAATCTGTTCTTAAATTGAATTTCTATATTTTTGTTAATGTATAACTCCTAATGGAACTGAAGTGAATACTGTAAGCTCCGCCGCCAGCACCTCAAACATTAAATTGGATTTATTTACCCACACAAATGCGCTTTACTTATTAATAGTATTGACAGTTTTTGCTATTTATCTGATATGCACATACAAAAATTCTAAGATAGTGGTTGCTCTTGGAAATGCTGTTAGCAGTGGTTATGGTCATGTAGCCCTTGTTATATTGAGCATTTGTTGGGCAACAGCAGTATCGGTAGCTAGTAATACCCTCAAGGAGCAGTGGTTTGAAAGCAGCCCCTTGGGATGGCAAACAACATTAGTTGTACTTTCAATGTCACTGGTAGTTATTGGTGGGCTTTTACATTTATTTTCCCAGCAAAGAAAAGAAAAAGAGAGACTAGCTTCACCTCCTATAATCGCAGCACAGACAGCGTCAACACATATAAACTCTCTCATGGTTGAGTTGCATTTATGCTTAGCTGATTGGGAGCAATTAAACATACAACTCTCTGAAAATAGTCAAAATATCGATGAATTTATCGATATTTTTGAAAGTAACTTAAAAAAAGCAAAAACGGGTTGCATGAAAGCGATGGCGGATGTGGCCAAAAATTGGCATGATTCGTCAGAAATTAACATTTATTACAATGCTAATTTACTAAATATTGTATCGTCACATAAGCTTCTGAATACATTTGAAAAAAATAGAGTTTCAATTGACGACGGTCCCTATGAACTAAATATAGAAGCTATCGAACAGTCACCATTTTTTTTATTCAATGACAACTGGAAAGCGAAACTAGAACGATGTGATTATGTGATGATAAACGAACAATCCCTGAGCGTCTCATTACCTGAACAAACTAATAAAGAACCTCATCCCCCTCTTTGCATTCCGTATTCCAATGAATCACCTGCTGATGATCCACCTAAACAACCCAACCTACACGGAGCTCCATTAGCTCGCTCCCTTAATCGATTGGTCTATCTACCGGATATGTTTGAAGGTCTGGATATGGTTTTAGAAAAACTTCAAAAGTCACCAAGTCACAGTCCCTATCTAAATGAGAAGTTTAAAAGTGATTTGAGAAGGTACTACCAGTTTGACTCTGCGGGTTCTATAATTTCGATACCTCTTAGTAGATTTGATCTCAGTATCCCGGAAGAAATCGAACCCGAAGACGACTCAATTAAGTGGCCTAGAAAACTAGACGACCAATGTGCATGCATACTTAACGTCTACGTTAATAAGAGCTCAATGTTTGAAAATAGAAGGATGGCTAGTTCTTACGCCACAATAACGGAACCTATTTGTTACATACTTTCAATTTTGGTATCGTTGAGGCTAGAGTTGGTATGCCTGAAGAAGGATTTGGCAGCTGAATCTCAGGTCGAAAAGACATAACACTTAGGGAGCTAAGATGAATAACAACGCTTTATGGAATCTTACAGCAGATAGCGCAGCCCAAGAAGAAAGTGTTGTGCGCAAGCGTAAAGGTAAGACAGCGAGATTTTCTAGACATGTAATAAGACGGCGTAACTTTAAAGTTAATGAGTATGAGGCTAACGAAATAGCACCAAGTAATCGAGTACTTATTGTTACGAAATCTTAACTGACACCAACACA
>NZ_JAMZAN010000026.1:0-6236 GCF_024181865.1 Vibrio sp. Y58_MX_L22 | reverse complement strand
AAAGACAGGAACAGTACCGGAAAAGACAGGAAAAATTCCTAGGCGTAACAAGCTGCAAAACGAATTTATATTATTGATTTGTAAGAGCCCTTACTGGATCCATCCGGTAGGGGCTTTCTTATTTCTAGCTCAATGAAATAAAGGAGTTTCTATGAACCAACCCAAAAACAGCAGGAAGAATGCAGGAGTTGATACATCTAAAACCACACCAGAAGACAAGCCATTCTCTACCATTCTCAAAACAGGTGAAGCACCCAAACTAGGGGCAAAGGCCCAAGGAATGGTGCTCTACGAGGTTGCTCAAAACAGTGAAGATGATCAACTCTACTTTCGTATTGCCGGACAAAGTGGCGGGGCAGGATTGCATTCAAAACACTGGGTTCCACTTAACGAACTATTCCAGTTGATCGAATCTCAAGGTGATAACCCGTGGAAAAGTCAGGTCTATAAATCCCTATATCCCTCAGGTTCAGCTAACAACCTAGGGTTTTGCGCCTCAATAGTTAGAGACTTAGGTCTAGCCCAAAAGTCCAAATCATCAATTTATCTTCACGTACTAGGCGACGAATACCAAAAGCTAAAAGCAGAGCTGTTAGCACTCGCAGACAAGAAAACAAAATAACCCTTCCATTTATCGTCGTTGACGTCGTACCGACGACACCGACAGCAATCACTATCAAATTTTTCAATCAGTAAATCTAATAAGGAAATGTAGTAATGAAAAAACTACTAATCAGTGCGTTAGTTCTAGCTAGCTTTGGTGCATCAGCAGGTCTATTTAGTTCGGATACAGATGATGCAATCCAGACAATTAAAGAAGGCAGCCCAGATGGTTGCCCTTACGCAATAGGGGACATGATCGACTCGGCATTCACCAATGAAACATGGAAATCAGGTAAAACCAAATCGGGTCGAATCTTCGTGGATATTGAAGGTGATGTGAATTTCCGCAATCAAGAGCAGAAAGCATTTATGCAATTCGAAGTTGATGGGGATGAGTTCTGGCTCAATACATTGAAGCTAAATAACCAGTACCAAAGTCAGATGATGACTCGTAGCTTCGCAAATCATCTATGCGATTCAGTTAAGTAAGTTGGGACATTAAATCACTAAGGGCAGTATCGATAGGTATTGCTCTTCTTTACTTCCCGAAGGAGCAAACATGCAAAGCAAAACCTTTTCACAATCATCATCCCAATCCAAAAAGAACACAGGTATTCGTGCAGCGAAAATAGGTGCTGCTCTCGGAGCTAGATTCGGTCCATATCCATATTCCGTATTAATCGGTGGTATAGCTGGCTTCGTAATTGGTGTTGTCGCCGACGAGGTTATAGATGATTGACGGGCAAGCTAGGTGAGCAGGGGATAACCTCTGCTTTTTTTGGGGTAGCTCGACAGCGACGACAACCGCCGCTGTCGCGCCAAGTAAAAAAACTATTTTCTTTTCGATTCTTCGTATTCCTTCATGGCATCTTCAAGACTTTGTTTTTCTTCAATCTCTTCATAGGCAAGCTGTTTACACTCATTTTTAAGGGCTTCTAGTTCTTCGTCGTCATACGCTGAATATAAACCACTTTTTTTGAGTTCTCTGACTTTGGAGTTGAATTTAGCAGAAGCCTTTTCTTTAAGCTTTTCGAGCCATCGAATATTGTCCGCGCGGAATGGAACCTTGCCTTTTTCTACCTTTATACCCTCGTCTTCTAGACGTCTTACCTCTTGTTCAACCATCCCCATAAAGTCCACGACAGAAATTCCATAGATCGGGCATATGTTGCTGATATGAAAGATATTGATAACCACGTCCGCGTTTTCAATTTTTGAGTAGGCTGCTTTAGTGATCTTAAGCTTTTTTGCTATGGCTTCCTGACTGGATTTGTTGTCCGGATTGATTGTGCTTTTGTCGCCGCCAGAGAGGATGAAATCGGGACCATACAACCGTAGTTGCCTAAATAGCAAAGAGCAAACTGACGACCATGTCGTTAGCTTTGTGGATTTTACTTTCGCCATATCTGGGACCTTTCTCGTCGATATTGAATGGGCAAATCTTACCACTATCAAACAGTATCCAAAACCCATTCATATAAAAAAGTATCTAAAAAGTTGATATTTTTCGTTGACTACAAAATAGTATCTATTATGATGACCACACTAAAAGTCAACAAAAAGGAGACTTTTTATAATTGCTCTTTAAAAATTTGGATAAGGTCTAGCGTTTACGACCGTGGTCAGTGTGAGTTGTTGTAATCAACATATAGGGGGAGAAATGCTAACCGAAATAAGAGATGAGGAGCTGTTCCGCTCAGGAATGGTTCTAGCGAAAGCGAAACACATCTCAGCATGTAAACCAATAAAGAATAGGGTCAAAGCCGAGCGGTTGGAAGATTGGTTAAACCAATACAAATCCTTCGAACCTCCATCAGACTTCCTTACTACAAAACTGGAAGAACTGGTGGGAGATTCGGATGTACTCGGCGACAGCGACGACAGAGCTTACATAGAAAGCTGTGTTCTTCGCTATCAACGAGGCATACCGATACATATCGGTCGGCTAATGAAGTATCAGCGAAGCCTGGAATCAGGAGAAGCCAATCTCCAACATCTAATCGGTATGGGACTTCTTACTATCGATGATGAGAATCGAGTACAGGTACAAGGGGACCCTGCGTTCTTTCTCTCTGGCCCAGAGCTAAAACTCTGGCCGAAAAATCCAGATGGCACGTTGTTAACTGAGCGGCGCAAATTGAAAGGAGTAAAAGTAGATCTCGCCCAACGAATGTATGCAGCAATGATGTACGTTCGATACAACAAGATCTTGCGTTTTCATGTCGGTATTCAGGGGAGACACCATGAATGGCCGAATCCATTTGGTACTTCTACAGGCAGAGAAGCAGCCAAGGGAGATTCATTTGTATATCTGCCAAAGTCGATCCGCAATCATCTGCTTCACCCCAAGAAAGGCGATCAGATTTTCGTGTTGGACTACTCATCTCAAGAGCCAGCAGCACTAGCAGCATTGTCTGGTGACTACGACCTATGGACGGCTTATCAACAAGGGGACTTGTACTTACATCTAAAATCACGTTCCCAAGAGTTTAATGAACTAGACCGAGATAGATTTAAACGTCTATGTAATGCCCACTTGTACGGTATTACTCCCTGGGGAATACGTCGGAATTATGGCGTCAGTC
Source organism: Vibrio sp. Y58_MX_L22 (assembly GCF_024181865.1). Lineage (NCBI taxonomy): Bacteria > Pseudomonadati > Pseudomonadota > Gammaproteobacteria > Vibrionales > Vibrionaceae > Vibrio > Vibrio sp. Y58_MX_L22. The sequence goes on along the minus strand of NZ_JAMZAN010000026.1, from coordinate 3,048 downwards.
CCTTGAAAGCAGCAGCTTGGGATCGGGAGTTGCGCGCCATTTTTCCTCGGGAGAATGCGTACCTCGATCAGAAAGTCCGAGAAGCGAGAAAACAAGGATATGCAGAAGTCTTCGGATTTCGCCGAACCGTCGACGCAGACACGAAAACTTCCACACTTCGAAATTTCTATGTACAGGCGGTGTGTAGTTACATGCTGCGTAAGCTCTGTATCAAGCTAGATCAACTCAATATTTCACTCATTTTTGCAATTCATGATTGTATCGGTGTCCAGACTCATGCAACGGATTCAGAGACGTATGCCATAGCAGAAAAAGCAATGGCAGATGTTTCCGAGGAAGTGCTCGGAAAAGGCTACCGCCTACGGTGTGATTGCGAATACCACGTAATCAATAACTACTAACCAACAAGTAAACAGGAGATAAATCATGGCATTAAGTATTCGAACTAAAAGCAGTAAAAACAAAACTGGACCGAAAACACCTTTTCAACGAGTGGAGAGTCACCTTACGGTGATGTTGACACAAGCATTAAAAGAGAACGAAGGTAAGCTCGGTGACAGCCTTGCACAAGCTATGCAAAACCTTCCCAATGCTGCGGTTGCGCTCGACAATTCTACGCCAGTTCTTGTCGTGGCTGGTGGTACAACAAATTACAGCACGTCTCTAAACGGTCAAATTAGTCAGGCGGTTGTGGCTAAAGCTGCGCGCGCTGCAGGCGTAAAAGGTTTAACGGTAAAAAGTGTAGAGAAAGCTCTGGAAACTGTCAGCCTAGACGCGGTTTTGGAAGGGGCAGATGCAGATGTGAACATCTTCAATGCTTATATCGACGTTGACAACAAAAGTAAAGGTGTTGCGCTCGATGCTCGTAGTAGCGACGGTCGAGGATTGGTTCTAGCTGGCGGTGAAGTTCTGCTTAGCGATAAAGAAACAGATATCACCTTCCGTTACGCCCCAAATAATGGACACCTCCAATATGTATCCGGCTGGGAGCAACAAGATATACCGTCTAAACTTCAAGAACTCTTCAGCAATCTAAGCTATGGCCAGTTTGTAGCCATCATGGCGTACGCAGGCTTTATATTAAGTCACCCGAGAGCGGACGGACTTACTTATCCGATTCTTTACCTTCATGGGAATGCTGGCTCTGGTAAAACGACAGTCGCCCGCTTAGTCGCTATGCTACTGGGACTAAATGGAACGAAAGTGAAGACTCAGCCTAAAGATATTCGTGATCTTATTGCTACCGCTTCGCACAACTACATGTTGTGTTTCGATAACTGTGGTCGCATTAGTGACGAGTTAGCCAATGGTATGTGTAGCGTGGCAACGGGTGGCACCGTTGATGGTCGTAAACTTTATACGAATGTAGATTTGGTCGAAACGCTCCTCCACCAACCAATGATATTAACGGCGATTAAGTTCCCTAAACAATACGATTTATGCACTCGTTCAATATTCATCAAAGCGGGTAAACCACGAATTACCTACGCCAGTGACACAGAGATATACCAAAAGCTAAGTGCAATCCTCCCGTATGCCCAGTCGTGGTTGCTCAGTATGACCGCAAAAGCTATGGCAATGTTAGACGATGTTTCATCTATTGCCAAGTTCCGAGGTGGTGACTTCAATACATTTCTAGCAGCCTTCGAAACTGTATTGGGTATTACCGATCAATCAGTCCAGCAGGGTGTAAACAAAGCGCAGGAAGAAGCCCTGAATATGCAGGCTTTAGAACATGATGAGTTGTTGGCGAGCATTATAACTATCGTTCAGCAGGAGAAACTTTTTACTGGTGGTCCAACGCAGGTTCATAAAATGCTACATAGTGCCATCATGTCAGAAATGCGCCGTCTACCAAGCAACTGGCCTCAGAATGCGTCAGCTTTAAGTACCAAGCTTAACCGTATGAAAGAGCAGTTAGAAAAACATGGTGTTGAGGTTATATCTGGTGGTACACGAGGTACTAACGGGCGTAAGCTAACGCTTCGTGCAATCGAGAAAGCTCAGAATGTCGAAGGTATAATCCCTCACGGACCATCGTTCTCTGAGCCGCTGACGCACCCAGAATCAGCTCCGATAGAAGTTAACCGCTTTGTTGAAGAGCTCCCAGAACTCGACCCTGTTGACATGGACGATGATTTTGACCCGCTGAATGAAAGCGAGATGGACCAGTTGATGGAAGAGCATGATCGCATAATAAGCAAGTTCGACTCTGCACCTAAATGGCATGAGATGACGCAAGCTGAATCTGATGCGGCTACATCTGCATTTCTTGGCTGACACCACCTCTAAATTACATTTTCCTACTCAGCCTTAACGGTGCTTTTAGAAAAAGCATCGAACACCACATATTACATCTTTAAATCAACGCTTCTGGGCTTGGATACATTCAAGCCTAGTGGCGAAGCACCAACTAATTTCGAGGGACTACCATGACAAATATGACCCAAACACAATCAATCCCAGAAGCAATTATGGATGAAATGAAGTTCTTAAAGGGGCTAATAGACGAAACGAGCTTCAAGAGTGAGAAACTAGATATTGAAATAGATACTACCACTGAAGCCGTCTCTTTTCCTGAATTTAACGGCTGTGCTGTGGGCATGGTTATCAACACAGGGAAATGTTTTTATACGTGCGGACAGGATGCCTGTAGCGGCGTTTATGACCTGATGAATATTATATCTACGGATTGGCAATCTAGTTCGACACGTGGAACTACAGTACGCTTGAACTCGTCTGTTAAATGGCAGGGAGTGGCCCCAAAAACGTTTAGCTGTGAGTATGACCTAGCCTCAGAGGCAGGCATCCCACCATCAATATACGAGGCTTATGCGTATTTAAGCGCAAATTCAGAGCTTTCTAAAGGTGAGTTATTAGAGATTTTTGGAGGGGCAGTCTGCTCTTTAGCGTGCAACACTTTCTATTATGATTTCGACTGTGCAGGCGACTTAGAAAGTTTTTACTTTGATGCTTACGCTGCATTCAACCGCGATTTAGAAACGATACAACATTAAGCCTCTCACTACTCAGCCCACACCACCGCTA
>NZ_JAMZAN010000025.1:0-6444 GCF_024181865.1 Vibrio sp. Y58_MX_L22 | reverse complement strand
CGGAGTGGTAGTTCAGTTGGTTAGAATACCGGCCTGTCACGCCGGGGGTCGCGGGTTCGAGTCCCGTCCACTCCGCCACTTATATTAAGCCTCAGTCGAAAGACTGAGGCTTTTTTCGTTTCTACTGCGGCGTTTCCCTGAAGTGTGTTTACACCTAATTAGACTACTCCCCATAATCCCTACTAAGTGAACTTTGCGTGATTACACACTAGGCTTTAATTAATATAGGCCGTTGATGCTGTGGAAAGACAATATGACCTACAAACAAACCTAAGTAATCTATGGTATTCAAAGGCGTTCAACGGCTTGAATCTTGATGAGAAAGAAAAAACGAACTGTGCGCATAATCCAGAAAAGCGTCATATATACCCCCAATCTCTCCTGGCTCAAAAATCAAACGACTTGAAAAGAATTGGAAGGTGAAAGATTGAAGGAGCTCTTCATTAGCGAGGTGATGATTTTCGACGCTGAACATTTGATGAGTCTCAGAAAAAAGGGTAAGAAGCGCCAGAACAGAGAGGGGTAGCTTAGCTCGAGGCTGTAAGCTATGCGGAATACTCACAAACGTCAAAGCTCAAACCCATTAAGAGAGTCGCTCTAGATCTAAGTGGTTATGTGCTCACTAGCGGTACTAGAAAATAGTTAAGTATTCCAAATGGATTATATGAAAAAGCCAACTGCTAAAGCGGTTGGCTTAGTATAAAAATCTCGACGTACTTTAGAGCGAGAAATGATGTCTAAAGAATACGTTTTAAAACACCATCTGCCTTTAGGCGGGTGATTTTTCTGACCAGTCGCTGCACCCCTATAGGATAGTCTTCTACTTTCTCTAATTGCTTATAAGTACAGATAAGGTGAGTATGCTCAAGAATACGCGAAACTTCGTCTTCAAACTTCTCAGTGAGCTTCGCATAATTGTCTTGTATGAGTAGCCCATTTTCTAGGTCGAGTGACCAAGCACGTGGATTTAGGTTATTCCCAGTAAGTAGCATATAGCGTTTATCAACCCAAATACCCTTAAGGTGGAAGCTGTTATTGTCATGCTTCCATAGGTGAATTGACAATTTACGTGCGGCGATATTCGCTTCATTGGCTTTCGCAAAGCGACGCAAATTCACTTCGTAAAGATATGGAAGTCCGCCAATGGTTTTAAAGTCTTCCTCAGGTGCAATGTAAAAGTCGTTGGCGGTTTTATCACCCACAACAATAGTTACTTTCACACCACGCTTCATGGCTCGTTTCACTTCACGATGAAGTGCTTTAGGGAAGTTAAAGTAAGGCGTACAAATGAAAATTTCGTCTTGGGCTGCTGCCAATAACTTTACAATCTGTTGATTGAGTATATTACGGCGTTTGCCTAGCCCAACTAACGGAGTGACTTTTACGCTTTCTTCTGTTGCTGCTTGGTCTTCAAACATATAGTTTGCTTGAGCAAGAGAAGCCCTCAGTTGGCGAATCGCCGACTTTATTTCTTTGGTTTCTGGCTTATCTTTTCCTGCAAGATCATTAACGGCAGGGTGAGCAATCATTTCTTCCTGAATGAATTGCACCATTGAATTCGCTAAAGATTCATGTCGAATCACATGGTAACGATCAAATCGATAACGTTCATGATAATGGAGATAAACGTTATTTAAGCTCGCCCCACTGTAGATAACAGTATCATCGACAATGAAGCCTTTTAAATGCAGTACCCCAAAAACTTCTCTGCCACGCACTGGTATGCCATAGACAGGGATTGGGTGTTGGTACTTACTGGCATATGCTTTGTAAAGCGCTGAATTACCCTCAGATGTCTCCGCACCAATCAGGCCACGCTGCGCTCGATGCCAGTCGACGCAGATATTGATGTCCAACCCAGGATTGCGCTGTTTCGCTTCATAAAGCGCAGTGAGAATTTCACGTCCAGCTTCATCATCTTCCAGATATAGAGCGACTAGGTAAATTCGCGACGTTGCTTTGCTGATAGCATCTAAAAGACGGGTTCTGAATGATTCTGCTGAATACAGAACATCAAAGTCTTCCGGATTGACAGCGAGACTTGGCAACTGTTCGAATGGATTCCTACTTACTATCATATCGGTATGAGTACCTTAGTTTAGTGCAATATTGCGAACCTGCCATTTTATCAAAGATATGATTTACCTGGCTACAAAAGCACGCGTTTTGATGTCGTTGAAGAGATGAATTGCATTGGAATGAGATCTTTACCGCTATCTACGTAACGTTGAAATGCCATTTTTAGCGGGTGTGGTAGCTCAGAGCAATCAATTGTTGTGAATCCATGCTTGGAATAATAGGATTCGAGATGTGTAAACGCGAAGCAATAATCGCCATCAGTGAAAACATTGTTTTTACAATGAGTTAGTAGTTTTTTTCCAATCCCTGTTCCCCTAACTTTCGGAATGACCAACATTCCTGTCAACAGACGAACTTTATCTACACTTTTTAAACGTAGTAACGCAATGATTTCACCCTTATGGCTTGCTGTAATGATCAATTCATCCTTTTTGGCTCGACCCGCAGGGTAATACGCTTTGTATAGTTTCTTAATGAGGGGGAGCTTGATGGGATTTAACACTTCTATGATTAATGAGTCTGGTATTGTCACTGCGGTTAAAAGATAACTAATGTAGAATGTCGACAGTTTAAGAGAATCTTATCTGGTGTTGCAAACCTACTATGCAAATTAAAACAAATGCGAGCCTAAAGGCTTACCATACTTTTGGAATTGAACAATCGTGTTCCTATTTAGCTATCGTTGAGTCGCTTGAAGATGTTATTGAGCTATTTCAAAACCCAAGATTCACCCATTTACCGAAACTTTTTTTAGGTAAAGGAAGTAATGTTCTTTTTACAGAACATTTTGAGGGATTAGTGATTGTTAATCGAATCATGGGTAAAGAAGTCACGGAAACGGATGAGCACTACCTATTACATATTGCCGGTGGTGAAGATTGGCCTGAATTGGTTTCCTGGTGTGTGAATCAGGGGATCGGTGGGATCGAGAACTTAGCTTTGATTCCAGGTTGTGCTGGCTCGGCTCCTATTCAGAACATTGGTGCGTATGGCCTAGAGCTAAAAGACATCTGTGATTATGTAGATGTTCTTGACCTAACTACGTTTGAAAACAAAAGAATGCACGCCCAAGACTGTGAGTTTGCCTATAGGGATTCCATATTTAAACATGCGTTGCACGGAAAGTGCTTTATCACCGCATTAGGGCTTAAGTTGGCGAAGCAATGGCAGCCGATTAACCAGTACGGTCCTTTACAAAGTATCCCAGAAGAACAACTCAGCCCTGATTCTATCTTCGAACGAGTATGCCAAGTGCGAAAGGCAAAACTGCCAGACCCAACCAAGATAGGTAACGCAGGTAGTTTCTTTAAAAACCCAGTGATCACGCAAGATCACTATGATCGACTCACAAAAAAATACCCTAACGTAGTGGCCTACCCAGCTTCTGGAGGAATGAAAATTGCTGCTGGTTGGCTTATTGATCAGTGTGGATTAAAGGGGAAGTCTGTACATGGTGCGCAGGTCAACCCTATGCAAGCTTTGGTTTTGACCAACATAGATAATTGTAGTGCTGATGACATTGTCGCGCTTGCTTCTTTAGTGAAGCAGACGGTATGGGACAAATACCAAATCATACTTGAGCATGAAGTACGCTTTCTCAATCGTACCGGGGAGACCAATTTGACTCAGATCGAGGCATCTAGATGAGAAAAGATCACTCTACGAAACTTCATATTTTAAAGTTATTAAGTGATGGAGAGTTTCATTCAGGAGAAGCGTTGGGCGACGATCTTAATGTTTCTAGAGCGGCAATCGCTAAGCACATTAAAGGTCTTAGTGAATGGGGTATTGATATTTATCGAGTGCAAGGGCGCGGTTACCAATTAGCCTCACCATTGCAGTTGTTAGACGAGACTCTCCTTACCACTAGCTCGGAGTCACTTGTTGAACTTGTCCCTGTGATTGACTCAACGAACCAGTATTTGCTCGACAGAGTCGCGGATTCGGAAAAGGGCCGTGTTTGTATTGCTGAATATCAAGCGCAAGGTCGTGGTCGCCGCGGTAGACAATGGGTCTCACCGTTTGGCTCTAACTTATATCTCTCTATGTATTGGCGACTGGATGCGGGAATGGCTGCGGCAATGGGCTTGAGCTTGGTGATTGGGATTGCCGCAGTGGAAGCTCTGGAAGAAGTAGGCATGCAAGGTGTTAAACTCAAGTGGCCGAATGACTTGTATTATCAAGATAAAAAACTGGCCGGAATCTTGGTTGAAATGTCGGGTCAGGCCGGTGGGGCTGCTCATCTAGTGATTGGGATGGGCCTGAATATTGGAATGCCTGACGACCAGCCTGAGATTGACCAGCCATGGACCACGTTGAACCAAGTAAATCAGAGTCTCAAGATCGATAGAAATGTTCTAGCAATGACACTTATCAAGCATTGGAATTCTGCACTTGTCGAATATGAAATGAAAGGGCTTACTGGCTTTATCGAACGTTGGAATCGGTTAGACAATTTCCTTAATCGTCAGGTCAAACTGCTTATTGGGCCTAGAGAGGTACATGGCGTCGTTCGAGGCATCGATCATCAAGGTGGAATATTAATCGAAACCTCCCAAGGACTAGAGACTTATATTGGTGGTGAAATCTCGTTGCGTAAAAGTGACTAATCTTCGATTACTTTCGCAACGAGACTTTATCAACTAAGTGGTTAACGCCTTTGTGTAGAATCAAGTGGGCTCTCTCACGAGTTGGAAGAATATTCAATTCTAAATTGAGCCCATTAATATCATGCCAAATTTGCTTCGCTTTTTTCTTTGCGTCATCGACAGAGAGTTGTGTGTAGTGGCTAAAATAAGAGCCTGGTTTCGTAAAGGCCCCTTGGCGAAACTTTAAAAAGCGTTCTACATACCAATGTTCAATGGTCTCTGTTTCTGCATCGACATAAATTGAAAAATCTAAAAAGTCAGAGACGAAGACACGATGCGGGTCATGTGGATAGTCCATTCCACTTTGCAGAACGTTTAAACCTTCAATAATAAGAACATCCGGTCTATCCACTTTTCTTAGTTCATCAGTAATGTCATACGTGATGTGAGAGTAAATGGGTACTTCAAGATCGGGCTTTCCTGCCTTTACGTCAGACATGAACTCGACTAAACGCTTGATATCATAGGATTCAGGGAAGCCTTTACGATGCATGATACCGCGTTCTTCTAGTACTTTTTTCGGATATAGGAAGCCATCTGTTGTAACCAAGGAGACTTTGGGATGATTCTCCCAACGAGAAAGCAATGCCGTTAGAATACGAGCAGTCGTACTTTTGCCTACAGCAACACTGCCAGCGATACCAATTACGAAAGGGGGAGCATGTTCCTCTGTATTTAAGAATTGTTGTAATACGGAATTGCGGCTTTGACGAGCTTGGACATACAGATTCAAAAGACGAGACAAAGGAAGGTAGATCTCTACCGCTTCCTCCATGGTTAGGTTTTCATTAATGCCCTGAAGCGCAGTCAAGTCGTCTTCAGAAAGTGTCATCGGTACAGAGTTTCTTAACTCGGCCCAATTTGCACGGTCAAATGACAAAAATGGACTCATGGGTCTCTTTTATCCTTGGTTTAATAGAAGCAAGAACATACATCAAGCGAACTTCAAAGCAAACGACAAAGGTCGAAGTTTGCTTTAAAAAAGCTAAGTTTGTACGAATTTGCAGCAAACGAATCTAAAAAATCGAAATTTATGATTTTTTTTCAAATTACTATTGCAACCTAGAAAATCATTCAATAGAATGCGCACCACTTATGCCGACTTAGCTCAGTAGGTAGAGCAACTGACTTGTAATCAGTAGGTCACCAGTTCGATTCCGGTAGTCGGCACCATTCTTTCCTTTAGTAGTCTGAATGGCTTGAAAATTTGGAGGGGTTCCCGAGTGGCCAAAGGGAGCAGACTGTAAATCTGCCGGCACTGCCTTCGATGGTTCGAATCCGTCCCCCTCCACCATATTCTTTAGGAAATAGCTCTCAGAGTTACGTGTTGCGGGCATCGTATAATGGCTATTACCTCAGCCTTCCAAGCTGATGATGCGGGTTCGATTCCCGCTGCCCGCTCCACTCTAATTTGAGTGCTGATATAGCTCAGGTGGTAGAGCGCATCCTTGGTAAGGATGAGGTCGGCAGTTCGAGTCTGCCTATCAGCACCAGCTCTCAAGTTTATTTCCTTTTGATATTAGATTTACCAATTATCTTTTTTTGGTTGCGTGGTCAATTTGGGCCACCTAAATCCGTACCTAGAGGGACCACTCATGTCTAAAGAAAAATTTGAACGTACGAAACCGCACGTTAACGTTGGTACTATCGGCCACGTTGACCACGGTAAAACAACTCTAACTGCAGCTATCTGTACTACTCTTGCTAAAGTTTACGG
>NZ_JAMZAN010000024.1:0-9245 GCF_024181865.1 Vibrio sp. Y58_MX_L22 | reverse complement strand
ATCAACTACAGTGAGTTTAAAAGCGAGGGAGTAATCGCGCTGAGTTCTTTTAGTTGTTGATTTCATAACACTCTCCAATTTTGGGGGTGGAAAGTGTCAACCTTATTTAGGACGGCACACATTTTTAATAAAAAGCTGGGCAAATGCTCAGCTTTTTTTTATCACAGGATAATCGCACCAAAACAAAAGCAGTAAAATAAACCATAATAGACCCAAAAAATACCAAAATAAAAGAACAAAAAACCACAAGTTAACACTATTGATTATTATGTTAGTTTTTTAGGGTAATTTTGTCCTACTATTCCACTTCATGCTTATTATTTATATACTACTTGCCTGCTGAGAGCTCATAAATCCAATCATACCTGCTCCAGCCTTGATGGGACTCCCCATCTCTCTAGGTGATAAACGGCTTTAAGGTGACAGGACCAACATTGTTGGTGCTACTTATACATTAAAAAACTCAAGTGCCAGTAAGAGCGCAGCTGAAAGTATAAGTAGCTTGTTTACAAGTTTATTGACCATTTGGATTGAAGACATGTCATTACCACACGTAATCTTAACTGTTCTTAGCACTCGCGACGCAACCGGTTACGATATCACTAAAGAATTCTCTGCTAGCATCGGTTACTTCTGGAAAGCAAGCCACCAACAGGTGTACCGTGAACTCAACAAAATGGCTGAGAAAGAACTGGTTACTTGCGTATTAGAACCCCAAGAAGGCAAACCAGACCGCAAGGTTTACTCCATTACAGACGCTGGTCGCAGCGCTTTAGGAGAGTGGTTTGATCAACCAACTGCACACCCAACAGTTCGTGATGAGTTTTCAGCGAAATTGATGGCATGTGCCGTTCAACCTGCAGCTCCATTCCGTGACCAACTCGCCGAGCTAGTTGAAGAGTCTCGCAAACTGGTTTCTCACTACAAAGAAATTGAAGCGGCTTACTACGCAACGCCGTCAACTTTAGATAAACAAGCTCGCCTAGAACGTCTAACGCTTCGCCGTAACCTTCTGTTACGTGAAACTTGGATCACTTGGGCAGAAGAAGTTCTAACTGAACTTGAAGTGATTGGTTAAACTCCTTTTGCTTTGATAAAACGAAAAAGGCTTGCCACTTGGCAAGCCTTTTATCCTTTTGAAACCAGATTTACGCACCGACTACTGCGCGAGGACGAACACCCAACGTATGGCATAACGCGTAAGTCATCTCTGCACGGTTTAGTGTGTAGAAGTGAAAGTCCTTAACCCCTTCACGACTCAGTACACGCACCATATCAATAGCTTGGCTAGCTCCTACAAGCTGGCGAGTCACCGGATCATCATCCAAACCATCGAATTGTTTGCTCATCCATCCTGGTACTTTCACGTTGTTCTGTGCCGCAAAGCGAGAAGCTTGCTTAAAGTTCGATACAGGCAAAATTCCTGGCACAATTTCTACGTCAATTCCTGCTGCGACACAACGGTCACGGAATCGCAGGTAAGACTCAACGTCAAAAAAGAACTGAGTAATAGCACGGTTTGCACCTGCATCTACCTTACGTTTTAGGTTCAATAAGTCAGACTGAGCGCTTTTAGCTTCAGGGTGAACCTCAGGGAATGCAGCAACGGAGATATCGAAATCGTGGCGTGATTTCAGCAGCTCAACCAAATCCGAGGCATACATATCAGGCGCACCGCCACCTGGAGGAATATCACCACGCAGAGCGACGATATTTTCAATACCATTGTTCCAATAATCATCGGCAATATTAATCAACTCTTCACGAGTCGCATCAATACAAGTGAGATGGGGAGCGGCAACCAATCCGGTTGTGGCTTTAATTTCTTTAATGATGGAGTGTGTTCTGTCACGCTCGCCGGAGTTCGCACCGTAAGTCACAGAAACAAATTTAGGTTGAAGCGTTTTAAGACGGTGTACTGAATTCCAAAGTGTTTCTTCCATCTTAGCGCTGCTTGGCGGAAAAAACTCAAACGATACATTGATGTTATCTGATAACTCAGCAATATTCTGGTTCAAGGCGTCGATATGGCCTGCGTGCGTATATCCCATCTTACTCTCCCTGCGGCACTCCGCCACGAAAACAAATCCTTAAAATCGACGTTTAGACGTCTATATGTCTACAGAATGTATTGAATACGATTTAATGTCAACCTTGTAATTATGAATTTTTCTCAAGTTAATAATGAAGATAGTTCAAGTTTCTACTTGAGCATCATCTCGCCATTTTGCACGGGTTATGACTTCAGTATGGCACTGATAGGGGAATAAAAAACCCTGGATTAATTCCAGGGTTTTTAGGTCAATCGCAACTTTAAAATAAACCAGCCAATCGGTTGAGGTCGGATTGAATAGCGCCGGCTGTCACTTCTCTGCCTGCGCCTGGTCCTCGAATGACCAGAGGGTTATCTTTGTACCACTTGCTCTCTATGGCAAAAATGTTATCGCATGGCAATAAGTTGGCGAGCGCGTGCTCACGAGATAACGCTTCGACTCCCACCGTTGCTTTACCATTTTTTTCTAAACGCGCCACATAGCGAAGCACTTGATCGTTTCTCTGTGCTTTTGTCAGACGCTCTTGAAGTATTTCACTCAACAATGCTCCATTATCGAAGAAATCATCTAAGCTCAGTTCTCTTAATTCTTCTGGCACCAAAGACTCAACTTTAACGCTGTCTGGTTCTATATCTAGGCCCGATTCTCGAGCCAAGATGACTAACTTACGCATTACATCGGAGCCATCTAAATCAGAACGAGGGTCAGGTTCGGTTAACCCTTGCTGCCAAGCAAGATCGACTAAATCATTAAATGGCACAGAACCATCAAACTGTTGGAACAGCCATGATAACGTCCCCGAGAAAATCCCCGATAGAGCGACGATTTCATCCCCACTTTCACGAAGATCTCGCACGGTATGGTTTATCGGTAACCCAGCACCAACCGTTGCGTTGTATAGCCAATGACGACCAATTTTAGCGAATGCATCTTGAACCTGATGGTAGTACTGACTATCTGCGGAACCGGCCACTTTGTTAGCGGAAATCAAATGAATGCCTTGCTGTGCGATTTCTACGTAGCGCTGAGCTAACTCTTTACTCGCGGTAACATCAAGCACGACGGCTTCATCATAGCTTTTAAGTGCTCCCAAACGTGCCAGCCAATCCCCATTGTTTTCTATGCTTTCATCATCAAATCGTTCAGCAACACTCGCCGCCTCAATACCTTGCTCATCGAACCAATAGGTTTGGCTATCCACAACCGCGACAAGATCAAAGCTCATACCATGACGTTTTTCGAGCTCACTTTTTTGCGTCGCAAATAAATTTAACCAACTAGAACCAATATTACCCTTGCCACATAAAGCCACTGCCACGCGTTTTTGCGCTTGGAACAACTGGCTATGAATCGTTTGAACCAACGCCTCGGTATCAGTACGGCGCAAAACAGCGACTAGGCTCAGTCCTGAGTCTGTTTCAGAGATAAATTCTACCGGAGAGTGCTTTAGCTTCTGATAAAAGCCAAAGCAATGATTGGCGTTTTTCGTAACGCCTGCACCTACCGCAGCTAAGAGCGAGTAACCTTCTTTTAGCTTAATTTCTGCCTCTACCGCAAGCTCTTGCAAGTGTTTCAATGCACCACCGGCGATTTCTGCGGTGTAAGCCAAGCGTAGCGTGTGCTGATCGGATTGAGCTTCAAATGCCAGTGGCTCTAATTGCGCGCGCTGCAACGCTTGTAATACATCACTCTGTGTTTTTTCGAAGTCGTGCCCATGCATGAAAGACAACTGCACCAATAAAACATCATCCAGTGAAGTAATAATTTTAGCGCCACGACCAGATGCCAATACACGCTCAATACGAGTAGAACCCGACTCTGGCAGATAGCTACACTTGAGATTAAGGTCCATGGTACTTTGCGCCACAGGCTGAAGCGTACGACTGTGTAGCACTGGGGCAGCTAAGCGAGCAAGTTCACTGGCTTCATCCAATCGAAGTAACGGTAATAAACAAGCGTCAGACACCAAACGTGGATCGGCACTATAGACACCAGCAACATCACTCCAAATCGTGACAGTACTGACTTCAGCAAGCGCGCCTATGACCGTTGCAGAATAGTCAGAGCCGTTACGACCAAGTAGAATGGTTTCTCCTGCCTCGTTCTGAGCCATAAATCCAGTAATTACCACACGTTTATGGTTATGCTGCGCGAGGATCTCTTTAATTAAAGGGTATGAACGAGCGCGATCAACCTCTGGTTGAGTTCCCGCTTCTGCACGTAAAAACGCTCGTGCATCTTGTGCAACCGCAGGGATAGAACGTTGAGATAATAACGCGGCCAATAGGCGAGCAGACCATACTTCTCCGTGTCCCAGTACCGCAGATTTTTGCGCATTAGTGAGTGGTGCAGTCAGCTCCGAGAGAGTACTGAACTCATCATGTAATAAAGCTAACAGCTCTTCTTTTGCTTCACTCTCCAACAAGCTTTCTATTAGCTCAGTTTGAAACTGTCTTAAGCTTTGAAGCGCTTCATGCGCAATTCGGCCATCTTTATTTAACCCTTCCAAAAACTCAATCAAGCGGTTAGTGGTTTTTCCTGCAGCAGAGACGACCACCAGATCATTTTCTGTCGAATACTCCTTGAGAATACCCACAACGCGTAAGTAGCATTCTGGGTTTGCTAAGCTACTGCCACCAAACTTATGCAGCTGACGTTGTACAGTCATTGTTATCGTCTCCTATTACTGGGTAGCTTTAGCGAACGCTTGTTCTAAATCTGTGATGAGGTCTTGTGCATCTTCCAAACCGACAGACAAACGCAATAGTTGATGAGAGACCCCAGCCTCCGCCAGCGCCTCCTCACCCATTGCACGGTGCGTCATGGATGCCGGGTGGCAAATCAAACTTTCTACACCACCTAATGATTCAGCTAATGAAAACAGTTGGAGCTCTTTCACAAACACCTTTAACTGCTCAAACGAACCAGCAAACTCAAAACTCAACATAGAGCCAAAGCCCGTTTGCTGCTTTTTAGCGATGTCATGACCTGGATGTTCCGGCAGGCTTGGATGATAGATAGTTTTAACTAACGCTTGTTTCTGTAGGTAAGCCAGTACCTGCTGTGAGCTCTCTTCATGTACTTTCATACGAGCACCAAGCGTACGAATACCTCGCAGTGTCATGTAACTATCGAAAGGTGTGCCCGTTGCACCAATACAATTGCCCCACCATGCAAGCTCTTCTGCATGCGCTTCTGTGTTGGTGATGATTACCCCACCAATTACGTCCGAATGACCGTTGATGTACTTTGTTGTGGAGTGGATAACAAAATCCGCACCTAGCTCTAAAGGTTTTTGGTACACGGGTGTCAAAAAGGTATTGTCCACCGCAACTAACGCGCCGACTTGTTTCGCTTTTTCACAGGTAGCTGCAATATCCACTACGCGAACCAGAGGGTTTGACGGAGTTTCTAGCAAAATGAGTTTTGGTTTTTGTGCCAATGCAGCATCTAAAGCCTGTTCGTCTGATTGATCGACAAACTGAACCTTAAAATCGCCTTTGCTAGCTCGGGTATTAAAAAGACGATAGGTGCCTCCATAACAATCGTGAGGAGCAATAATGAGATCATCTGGGCCGAGAAAAGCGGAAACCCATAAATTTAATGCCGACGTACCGCAGTTAGTAACAACCGCTCCTTTTCCAGACTCAAGTTCAGATAGCGCACTTTCCAACAGTCCGCGGTTTGGATTACCAGATCGTGTGTAATCATACTTGGGCACTTCACCAAAAGCAGGAAAACCATAGTTAGTGGAAAGATAAATAGGTGGAACGACAGCATGATATTGGCTGTCTGATTCAATACCAGTGCGTACTGCAATGGTCGCAGGTTTGCGAGTGCTCATGGGTGTATCCTTTCACGGGTAATGACTTCTAAATAGGAATGCGCTATATCTAATGAGTAACATAAAGTGATCAACACGCTTCCTTTGCTGTTATGTTCACTTTACTCGTCAAAAAATGAGACGTCAACACTTCTAGACGTCTATATGTCTTTGCTTATGGCGGTAAATGCAGCTAAAATCAGCACCTAAATTATTTTTAACCGATTACATAAATGAAGGTGTGCAATGGCTGACTGGAATGGCGAATACATTAGCCCATATGCAGAGCACGGCAAAAAAAGCGAACAAGTAAAAAAAATTACCGTCTCTATCCCGCTAAAAGTTTTAAAGGTGCTAACTGATGAGCGTACTCGCCGTCAGATCAATAACTTACGCCATGCAACCAATAGCGAATTGCTATGCGAGGCATTTTTGCACGCGTACACAGGTCAGCCACTTCCGACAGATGAAGACCTTCGTAAAGACCGTCCTGATGATATTCCAACAGAAGTAAAAGCGCTGATGACGGAAATGGGCATCGAATTTGAGTCATTCGACGAAGAATAAAAAAGCCTGATAAGAGGTTTCAGGTAATAACTCTTGCCTCGAGCCAAATGAATGACATAAAAAATGGGACGCAATAGCGTCCCATTTTTGTGTATCACATCTGAAAGATATATTACTCTGCCATGTAGTTTTCAGGCATCTCGATACGAGCTACACCTGAATTAACCGCCGCCTGAGCAACCGCTTTTGCAACACGTGGTAGCAAACGTGAATCCATTGGTTTTGGAATAATATAGTCCGCACCAAACTCTAGCTTATCAACACCTGCAGCCTTCAATACGGCTTCAGGTACAGGCTCTTTTGCTAGCTCACGAATCGCCTCAACGGCTGCAAGTTTCATTTCATCATTGATTTCACTTGCACGCACATCAAGAGCACCGCGGAAAATGAATGGGAAACACAATACGTTGTTAACTTGGTTAGGATAATCACTACGGCCAGTACCCATGATCAAGTCATCACGAACTGCGTGAGCAAGTTCCGGCTTGATTTCAGGATCCGGGTTAGAACATGCGAATACGATTGGCTTATCTGCCATCAACTTCAACGCTTCCGCTGGCAATAGGTTTGGACCAGATACACCTAGGAACAGATCTGCACCTTCAATCACGTCTTCTAGTGTGCGCTTATCTGTATTGTTCGCAAATAGCTGCTTATATTCATTAAGATCATCACGACGAGTGTGAATCACACCTTTGCGATCTAGCATGTAGATTTTTTCGCGCATTGCGCCGCATTTGATCAGAAGCTCCATACACGCTACAGCGGCAGCGCCAGCGCCAAGACAAACAATTGTTGAATCTTCAAGTTTCTTACCTTGAAGTTCGATTGCATTCAGCATACCCGCTGCCGTTACAATAGCAGTACCATGTTGATCATCGTGGAATACTGGTACATCACAACGTTCAATCAGACGCTTTTCAATCTCAAAACAGTCTGGTGCTTTAATATCTTCAAGGTTGATACCGCCAAAAGTGTCTGCAATGCTCGCAACAGTATCAACAAATTCATCGATCGTGCGGTGCTTAACTTCAATATCAATAGAGTCAAGACCTGCAAAACGCTTAAACAGTAACGCTTTACCTTCCATCACTGGCTTAGATGCAAGTGGACCTAGGTTACCTAGACCTAGAATAGCGGTACCGTTAGAAATAACAGCAACCATGTTCCCTTTTGCAGTGTACTTGTACACGTTATCCGGGTTTTGTGCGATTTCACGCACTGGCTCTGCAACACCAGGGCTGTAAGCAAGGGCAAGATCACCCGCCGTTTCCGCAGGCTTTGTCAGTTCGACAGCAATCTTTCCTGGAGTTGGATAAGCATGGTAATCCAATGCTTTTTGGCGATGTTCTTCTTCTGGAGTGGCTGCTTGGTGGTTGTCTTCAGACATGGACGTTTCTCTTTTTTATTTTTAGGTAAGGGGGCATAAATTCTATCGGATAGAAATCAAACTTCATAGGCAAGATTGCGAGCAATATCCTTAAAAAGCCGATAATAAAAGAGATTAGACCAGATAACGGGGTTAAGCACCTGATTTTCGAGTCAGGTGCTCTTTCTTCTTACTATTATTGGAGTATGCAAACTCAGAAAGTATCGTTACTCTTCGTCCACGTATTGCGCTTGGAGATAATTCTCAATACCAGACATTTCAATCAAGCCAAGTTGCGTCTCTAGCCAATCAACATGTTCTTCTTCATCTTCAAGAATATCTTGGAAGAGATCTCGAGACACATAATCTCGAATGTCTTCAGCGTAGGCAATCGCATCTTTTAAATCTGGAATAGCCGCCATTTCAAGCTTTAAATCACACTCGAGCATTTCCTTGGTATCTTCACCAATCATCAACTTACCTAAATCTTGTAGGTTCGGTAGGCCTTCAAGGAACAAAATACGCTCAATTAGATGATCGGCATGCTTCATCTCATCGATAGATTCGTGATATTCCTTGTCTGCTAGGTGCTTTAAGCCCCAGTCTTTATACATTCGGGCGTGAAGAAAATATTGATTAATAGCGACGAGCTCGTTACCGAGCACTTTATTGAGATGTTGAATGATGATTGGATCGCCTTTCATGACAAAACCCTCCTCTTTGGCTTCATTTAAATGTAGAAGCAAATGAGAAGGTGTCAAAATGTAAGGCAAATAATTACTGCATACTTACAGCAATTAGCTGGCTTGTTTAAATTCCGTGTAACTAGTTTCCGCTAAAATTTCCTTGGCCTGTCTGATGCACTTACCACATTGGCTGCCCAATGCCGTGCACTTTTTGATTCCTTTAATATCTGTTACGCCTTCATCTATCGCCAACTTCCTAATTTTTTTGTCGGAGACACCATGGCAAAGACAAACGTACATACTCAAAAAACCTATAAAACTAATCTGTGACAAACAATATAAACAAGAATAGTTCTTGTTACCAGTCGCATTATGGTGTCCGCTCAGAATATTTGGTTATAACGATTTTACCGCTGCAGGAAAAGATCAAAGGGTTAAGAGGGGTGAGTAAAAGCGTTAAGAAACAAAGCCGGTAAAACTCTGTTTTTAAATCGAAAAAGTGACGTCTTTTATTTCAACACTTATAACTAAATGTAATCTAGAAATGAAAAAGGGAAGCCTAAGCTTCCCTTTTCGATGCGCTTTCTTCAAAAAGAAGAACAGTGCAAGATTTCGTTTAATTCGTTATGAATTAGTCGAAGATCTTAGCAACAACACCAGCACCTACTGTACGGCCACCTTCACGGATCGCGAAACGTAGACCTTCGTCCATTGCGATTGGTGCGATTAGCTCTACAGTCATCTGT
>NZ_JAMZAN010000023.1:0-11723 GCF_024181865.1 Vibrio sp. Y58_MX_L22 | reverse complement strand
AGGCTTCCTTTTTCAACCTCATCAACTACAGTGAGTTTAAAAGCGAGGGAGTAATCGCGCTGAGTTCTTTTAGTTGTTGATTTCATAACACTCTCCAATTTTGGGGGTGGAAAGTGTCAACTTTATTTAGGACGGCACAACCCCAAAACAAAAAAAGCCTCTCAATTGAGAGGCTTTTTATTTAGAAACTGTGCCGTCCTAAATAAGGTTGACACATTTCTAATATTAGAAAATTGAACGGCCAATTCGCTCTGAGAGCAGCTCAAGCGCCTTAGTACCCGCAAGCGAGTTACCTGAAGGATCAAGCTCTGGAGACCATACTGAAATGGTCATTTCACCAGGTACTACCGCGATAATGCCACCACCAACACCAGACTTACCAGGCATACCAACGCGATAAGCAAACTCGCCCGCGCCATCATACAAGCCACACGTTGCTAACAGTGCATTAAGTTGTTTGGTTTGCACAGGAGAAACTACAGGCTTACCCGTTTGTACCGATGTGCCCTTGTTTGCTAAATAGCTAAACGTTTTAGCCAAATCGACGCAACTCATCTTCAGCGCACAAGCGTGGAAGTAATTTTGTAGTACTGGAATCACTTCATTTTCGAAGTTGCCAAACGAACGCATGAGATATGCAATCGCCGCATTACGGTCACCATGCATCATTTCGGATGCCGCAACGACTTTGTCATACACAATATGGGTATCACCAGAAAGCTGACGCACAAATTCCAACAGGCGCTGACGAGGTGCAGATAAGCGAGTTTGTAACAAATCTGCCACTACTATCGCTCCAGCATTTATAAATGGATTACGAGGAATACCTTGCTCCATTTCTAGCTGGATTAGCGAATTAAATGCCTGCCCCGAAGGCTCTTTTCCCACTCGAGACCAAATTTCTTCTTGCTTGTACAAGCACATCGCTAACGTCAAGCTCAATGCTTTTGAAATAGATTGGATAGAGAAAGGTTCATCGGCATCACCCGCCTTAATAACCTCACCTTCGTTGGTGTATACCGCAATACCTAACTTGTTGCTGGGTACTTTTGCCAGAGCAGGAATGTAATCAGCCACTTTACCTTGGCCGATTAAAGGGCGTACTTCCGCCAAAATATCTGTCAAAATTTCCACTGTCGGTTTCATTCTCTACCTTCTATTTACAAGAGAACTCGTTGAGCTCAGAGGTAAAAAAAGCCAACGTGTCGTTGGCTTTTCCATAGGGTTCGTTCGACTCAAGTCGATTATGGTTTTACTGCCACAATAATATTGCGGTTGATAGATTGATCAACACGGTGAAGATAACCGATGTAAGGCTCTTCTGAAAGTACCTTCCAACCTTGCTCTTCAAATAATGCCGCGACATCTTTCCATTTCAATGTGAATTCATTGAAAGACAACACCACTGAACCTTGCTTTTTCAATACCACTTTCCATGCAGGCAGAGCCTCTTTTAAAAGCTCTAATGGACTACGGTTCAGTTTGCTGTCCTTGGCATTTTTGCTGCCGTGCTGCACGCCATAAGGCAGATCAGACACCATCACATCAACTGAGTTCTTTTTCACGACTTGATCAGCGATACGAGTATCAGCCGAATACAGCTTCATAAACTGAAGATTGCCTTGGTTGTAATCTTCTTTATTTGCTGCAGCTTCAACCACGAAACCATCCGCCACTTTCTTGCCACCCGCAGTGCGCTTTTCTTTGCTCACTTTGTGCTTAAAGCGGCCATTCTTCATGAACTTAACAATAAAGGTCTGGATCTCTTGCACCCACTTGGCGTTGATCTCAACCCCTACCACGTTCAAACCGTGGATCAAGCCTTCAAATAAGGTTGTACCTTTACCACACATTGGATCCATTAAGGTCAGTTGTTCACTTCCCGTATTGGACGCACTAATGCCGATATTCACCATCAAACGGGTAAACTGCTCGTTTGTTTTCCCGGTGTAGCGCAAAATCTGGCTCATACTTTCCGGGAAAGTGTTAAATACGGGCGCTTGAACTGGTCGAAGTAAACCATCTTCGCGCACTTCAAATAGCGCATAGTAAATCGAAGAGGCTGCGATTCTTCGCGCCTGCTCATCGGTTAGCGCTTCCTGACAAGAAAACACCAACGCAGCAGGTAAGCCAACGTCTTTACTACCAATTTCTGTCACATCCACGCCTTGTGAAGCTAAAATTGCTTTTAGCTCAGAACAGGCAATGGTCATTGCGCTATCAAAGTAAATTCGGTTATGACCCGGATTCGCTAATATCGCGTAATGGTACATCCCATGAACTCCTCTGGTTACGCAATACGCTTATATTTGATATCCCAAACACCGTGACCAAGACGGTGACCACGAGCTTCAAACTTCGTTAGCGGGCGATCGTCTGGACGAGGAACGAAATCACCATCTTTAGCAATGTTTTCGAAACCTGGCGCTTGGTTCATCACTTCAATCATGTGCTCTGCGTAGTTTTCCCAGTCGGTCGCCATGTGGAAAATACCTTCATTAGGGATAAGCTTCTCACGCACCATTTCCGCAAAACCTAATTGAACAATACGACGCTTGTGGTGACGCTTCTTATGCCAAGGGTCTGGGAAGAACAATTGCAGTGTCGATAAGCTGCCATTTGGGATCATGTGTTCGAATACTTCTACCGCATCGTGACACATTACACGCAGGTTAGTAATTCCCGCTTCGCGAGCATCGGCAAGACAAGCACCAACGCCTGGGCTATGAACTTCGATACCGATGAAGTTTTTCTCTGGCGCGTTCTTTGCCATTTCAACCAATGAAGCACCCATACCAAAACCGATCTCAAGCACTACTGGGTTATCGTTGCCAAACACCTCTTTCCAATCGAGAAGTTCAGCTTTGAAGTCAATACCCATCGTAGGCCAGCATTCATTCATCGCGCTCTCTTGACCTTTAGTCAAACGCCCTTCACGGCGTACAAAGCTGCGGATTTTGCGGATCAGCTTTCCGTCTTCGTTGTATTCGTTAGTGGTTACTTCACTCATTGATTTTGCCTGCACATTGATTAATCAAAGCGGGGATTATCCAAAGAATTTACTTAGGTGCAAGTATTTGTTGAGCTCTTGGTCTATGGCAACCCAAAAGCAACGACACACCTCTTTATATCCCTACTGTTTATCCGTTGTACTTCTTGCCCATTATGTGGTGCAATTTTGCACCTAACCAATAATAGAATACAGAGCAAGTCGTGACACCTTTCGCCAGTGCCATCCTAGAATGGTATGACGCATATGGAAGAAAAGATCTTCCGTGGCAACAAAATAAGACCGCATACAGTGTCTGGTTGTCTGAAATTATGCTTCAGCAAACTCAGGTCACTACGGTTATTCCGTATTACCAACGTTTCTTGGAACGCTTTCCAACCGTGATCGATCTTGCCAATGCTGAGCAAGATGAAGTCCTACACCTTTGGACTGGCTTAGGGTATTACGCCCGAGCCCGTAACCTTCACAAAGCAGCACAAGAGGTCGCCTCTACATACAATGGTGAGTTTCCTCTTGATATAGAGAAAATGAACGCCCTACCGGGGATTGGTCGCTCTACTGCTGCCGCCATTTTATCGTCTGTGTATAAACAACCACACGCGATTCTTGATGGTAACGTGAAGCGCACCCTATCCCGCTGTTTCGCAGTTGCAGGATGGCCAGGACAAAAAAAGGTTGAAAACCAGCTGTGGGAAATTGCCGAAACGCATACCCCACAAACGGATGTAGATAAGTATAACCAGGCAATGATGGACATGGGCGCAATGGTTTGCACTCGCAGCAAACCCAAATGTAGCCTCTGCCCTGTTGCTGACCTGTGTGTGGCAAAACAACAAGGTAATGTGCTCGACTACCCGGGCAAAAAACCGAAGAAAGATAAGCCAATCAAGCAAACTCGTTTCGTGATGCTTCACCACAACACCGAAAATGGTCATGAGGTGTGGTTGGAGCAAAGACCACAAACAGGCATTTGGGGTGGCTTATTCTGCTTCCCACAAACCGAACATGTGGATGCAGAAAGCGACATTGAATTGCTACTGGATCAACGCGGCATTCAAGCCAGCAATATCAAACAGAAGCAAACACTGATTACCTTTCGTCATACATTCAGCCATTACCACCTAGATATCACGCCAATTTTGATTGATTTATCAAAGCAACCGGACGTGATAATGGAAGGCAACAAAGGTCTTTGGTATAACTTATCTAAACCTGAAGAAGTCGGTTTAGCCGCGCCAGTAAAACTATTGCTGGAAACGCTACCCCACGAACTTCGTTAATTGAATACAAGGAGTCATTATGAGCCGCACTGTATTTTGTGCTCGACTAAAGAAAGAAGGCGAAGGTCTAGACTTTCAACTTTACCCTGGTGAACTAGGTAAACGCATTTTCGACAACATCTCGAAAGAAGCGTGGGCTCAGTGGCAACACAAACAAACCATGTTGATCAACGAGAAGAAACTCAACATGATGGATCCAGAACACCGCAAACTGATCGAAACAGAAATGGTAAATTTCCTCTTTGAAGGAAAAGACGTTCATATCGAAGGTTACACACCGCCGAGCGAATAAAGTCGCTTGAGTTAAACAATGACATCACAACCATTTGTGGTGTCATTTTTCTATTACCTTCAATAACTCTGATACTTATGAAAAAAATTGTCTTTATTGCTGCCGCACTTTTAATGGCAGGCTGTAGCCGTGAATTCGTCGAAAAGATTTATGACGTCAACTACGAGCCAACAAACCGTTTTGCCAATAACTTAGCTGAGCTACCAGGACAATTTGAAAAAGATACTGCGGCGCTAGATGCCTTAATTAATAGCTTTTCAGGCAATATTCAAAAGCGCTGGGGTAAAAAAGAAATCAAGTACGCTGGCAAGAGTAATTACGTTAAGTACATCGATAACTACCTTAGCCGCGCCGAGGTCGACTTTCGCAAAGGCGTGATCACGATAGAGACCGTATCACCGACCGAGCCCCAAAAACACCTAAAAGACGCGATTGTCACCACCTTATTAACACCAGACGATCCCGCGCACGTCGACTTATTCTCCTCTAAAGGTATCACGTTAGAGGGGCAACCATTCCTGTATAAACAAGTTGTCGACCAAGACAATAAGCCAATTCAATGGTCTTGGCGGGCAAACCGATTTGCGGAATACCTCATCGCAAATAAAATAAAAACCAAAAATGTAGATTTCAAGAAAGCGTATTACGTCGAAATTCCCATGGTTGAAGACCACTTTTCAACACGCAGCTACCAATACGCCGATATCGTGCGTCGAGCTTCCAAGAAATACGACATTCCAGAAGACTTGATATACGCCATTATTAAAACCGAGAGCAGTTTCAACCCATACGCGGTAAGTTGGGCAAATGCATATGGCCTAATGCAAGTTGTACCTAAAACCGCGGGACGAGATGTGTTCAAACTTGTGAAAAAGCGCTCGGGCCAACCAAGCCCTGAATATTTGTTTAATCCAGAAAACAACATAGATACTGGTACTGCGTATTTCTATATCTTAAAAAATCGTTATTTAAGAGAAGTCCGCCACCCTACCTCTCTCGAGTACAGCATGATTTCAGCATACAATGGCGGTACTGGAGGAGTTTTAAACACATTTCATCGCAGTGATCGCAAACGCGCAATGCAAGATCTTAATTCATTGCAACCCAACCAAGTTTATTGGGCGTTAACCAAGAAACACCCGAACGCAGAAGCGCGTCGCTACCTAGAAAAAGTTACAAATTTCAAAAAGGAATTTAACTCGAAGCAAACTTTGTAGTGACAGTTGAATAAAAAGCGTTCGAACAACCACTTTTTTGAAATTATTTAAAAAAAGTGGTTGACGCAACGCGGGAAAATCCGTTTAATAGCGCTCCGTTGCCCGGATAGCTCAGTCGGTAGAGCAGAGGATTGAAAATCCTCGTGTCGGTGGTTCGATTCCGCCTCCGGGCACCACAATTTGATTTGTTGGTGTATTAACGAAATGTTATAACACGGACAAAAGCACAAAGAATAAAGTGTGCCGACTTAGCTCAGTAGGTAGAGCAACTGACTTGTAATCAGTAGGTCACCAGTTCGATTCCGGTAGTCGGCACCATTCTTTTGCCTCGATAGCTCAGTCGGTAGAGCAGAGGATTGAAAATCCTCGTGTCGGTGGTTCGATTCCGCCTCGAGGCACCATATTTGGTGCGTTTGCTTCATAAGCAAGACACAAAAAGAATAGTTCCTCCTTAGCTCAGTTGGTAGAGCGACGGACTGTTAATCCGCAGGTCGCTGGTTCGAGCCCAGCAGGAGGAGCCAATTTCTAGAATCTTACTTAAGTGAGATTTTAAAAACTGAAGAGATAATCTCTTCTAAAAAGAATACAGTGTGCCGACTTAGCTCAGTAGGTAGAGCAACTGACTTGTAATCAGTAGGTCACCAGTTCGATTCCGGTAGTCGGCACCATTCTTTTGCCTCGATAGCTCAGTCGGTAGAGCAGAGGATTGAAAATCCTCGTGTCGGTGGTTCGATTCCGCCTCGAGGCACCATATTTGGTGCACTTGCTTCATAAGTAAGACACAAAAAAGAATAATTCCTCCTTAGCTCAGTTGGTAGAGCGACGGACTGTTAATCCGCAGGTCGCTGGTTCGAGCCCAGCAGGAGGAGCCACTTTTAAAGCCGCATCACTTGATGCGGCTTTTTTGTATCTGCTTTATACGTCATTTCTCGTTTTCCCATTTATCTGCACTTCATTTCTAAACATCAGCTAACATTAAATCCTTTCTTCAAAAACACTTATTTCACGCTAAAAATTTAATCCTCATCGTAATTTCAATACGCATTAGTATCCGAGCATATTCATCTTCACTAAGATGCCCGAGTTATTACATTTCTTCTTTTAGCTATGCCTTGCATAGTGATAACACTTTATTTGTGAGCTAAATATGAAACTAAAAACTCAAGCCTATTTATTATCTGCGATCATATTGCTAGCTCTCCTAGCTCTGACCGCAACGGGCTTATGGACACTTCGCGTCGCAAGTAACCTTGATAACAAAGCTCGAGTTACTGAGCTATTTAAAAGTGCGTACAGCATACTTACCGAAGTAGAAAAGATGGCTATCGAAGGCAAAATGCCGGAAGACGAAGCGAAAGCATTAGCCACTCGCCTACTTCGTAACAATATCTACAAAGACAACGAATACGTTTATGTCGCAGATGAAAATATGATGTTCATCGCCGCACCACTAGACCCTCAACTGCACGGAACCAGCTTCCATGACTTTAAAGATGGCAGTGGTAATAGCGTAGGCCAACTCATTCTAGATGTATTGGGGCACAAAACAGGTCAGATCGTTGAATATACCTGGAGCCAAAAACAAGCTGATGGCAGCATTGAAGAAAAACACTCGATAGCAGAAAAAACACCACACTGGGGCTGGGTTGTCGGTACAGGTATTGGCTTTAATGAAGTTAACGCACGTTTTTGGTCGACAGCACAATGGCAGCTTGTGCTGTGTCTGATTATCGCGGGAAGTATTCTAAGTGGCCTGATCATTTCGATTCGCAAAATGCTTAATCTACTTGGTGGAGAGCCTAACGACGTGCGTAAAGCAGTTCAAGCTGTCGCTCAAGGAGACATTCAGACCAGCTTTGATACTGTGGCACCGAGAGGAAGTATCTATCGTGCCGTGCAAGATATGAGTCAATCACTAGCTACTATGGTGACAAACCTAGAGAAGTCTATGCATGCACTGCGCGCAGAGTTGTCTGCCGTAGAAGCTCGATCAAATACGATTGCCGATCTTACCGTATCTCAGCAGCAATCAACGGCGATGATTGCCACTGCGATGACTGAAATGGCATCTTCAGCCAACCATGTTGCCAATTCAGCAAGCGACACCGCAAACAATACGGACGAGGCTGACAAACAAAGCCAACATACTCAGAAACTCATTCATAACACGGTTGAAAACATTCAAGGTTTAGCTTCTCAATTAAATACTGCGAGTAAAGCGGTCGCCGATCTAGATCAGGATGTAAATAATATTGTAAAAGTGCTCGATGTGATTGGTGATATTGCAGAGCAAACAAACCTATTGGCACTCAATGCAGCCATTGAAGCAGCACGTGCTGGAGAACAAGGCCGAGGCTTCGCAGTCGTTGCTGATGAGGTACGCAACCTAGCAGGACGCACACAAGACAGCACAAAAGAGATTCAGTATATGATCTCCAATCTGCAAGAAGGCTCTCGCAATGCCATTCACACAATGGAAATATGTGCAGAAACCAGTGAAAGCACTGTTACAGAGTCTAAGAATGCCTCTGAAGCTCTACAGCAAATTGTAACGGCGTTAGAATCTATCACCACAATGAGCCAGCAGATCGCTACTGCTGCCGCTGAGCAGACGCAGGTTAGCGATGATATTGCGCTACGTATAAACCTTATCGAGGAAAGCGGAGGCCAACTCAACTCTGTCGTAACCGAGAGTCAATCAAGTACTCAAAGTTTAGCTTCACTAGCGAATGAGCTAGAAGGTTGGGTAAACAAGTTCTCAGTAAAGCACTAGTTTAAAGTCAATTGTTCAATAAAAAGCACGTTTTCAGACGTGCTTTTTTGTTTTTATCGCCTTTATTTTGCAAGTGAACACACTATCAATGTTAAAACATCGCTTAAAGCATGGCGCATTGCTGCTAAAAACGCATAAAAACAGCCCACTCCGAGCACAAATTCATCAAATGATATTTTATTTTAATTTTATTGTTGACCTGAAAGCCGAAAAGCCTTTTAATACACCTCGTCGCCCGGATAGCTCAGTCGGTAGAGCAGAGGATTGAAAATCCTCGTGTCGGTGGTTCGATTCCGCCTCCGGGCACCACAATTTATTAATTGTTGGTGCTTAGCACGAACAATGTTAAAGAATAAAATGTGCCGACTTAGCTCAGTAGGTAGAGCAACTGACTTGTAATCAGTAGGTCACCAGTTCGATTCCGGTAGTCGGCACCATTTATTCTCTTAAAAAGACAATTCCTCCTTAGCTCAGTTGGTAGAGCGACGGACTGTTAATCCGCAGGTCGCTGGTTCGAGCCCAGCAGGAGGAGCCAATTTTCATTATTAAGTTAATAACTTATTAATGACATTGTGCCGACTTAGCTCAGTAGGTAGAGCAACTGACTTGTAATCAGTAGGTCACCAGTTCGATTCCGGTAGTCGGCACCACTTATTAAAATTTGTTCCTCCTTAGCTCAGTTGGTAGAGCGACGGACTGTTAATCCGCAGGTCGCTGGTTCGAGCCCAGCAGGAGGAGCCATATTAGAAGAAGCCGCATCACTTGATGCGGCTTTTTTGTATTAGTTTAAAGCTAAGCTCTCTCCTACCCCATAACGAAATAACATAAGCGCTTTGATTATTAAAAACCGCTTACCGCAAACTAACTATCGACTCACTAAGTAACCAGAAAATATTAACCACAAACGCGCGTGGCAAATGGTATGCCTTTCAACTAAAAAAAAGCCAGGTAAAAACCTAGCTTTTTAATTCAATCGGCCATCTCTGAAATCAGCTTAAACCACCAAGACAAATATACTTTGTCTCCAGATATTCATCGAGTCCTTGCTTAGCACCTTCCCGTCCAACACCCGACTCTTTAACTCCACCAAATGGAGCCACTTCAGTAGAGATGATCCCTTCATTCACTCCAACCATGCCATACTCTAAACCTTCACTAAAAGTCACAATACGCTTCAAGCTATTCGTATAGAAATAACAAGCCAAACCATATTCTGTATCGTTCGCCATTTCGAGAACTTGATCATCATTTTCAAAGGTAACAAGAGGCAACACAGGCCCGAATAGCTCTTGCTGAACAATCGACATATTCTGCGTCACACTATCCAAAAGAACGGGCTCCATAAAGCGACCAGGCCGTCTCTGTGGAGAGTTAGCAATAGAGGCTCCTTCTTGTACAGCTTGATCGATCACCGCCTCTAGTCGATGCTTAGAGGCCATCGTAATAACAGGACCTAATGTGACACCTTTCTCTAAACCATTGCCAAGCTTTAATTTGCTTAACTTCGACAATACTTTATCAATAAAAGCTTGTTTTACATTTTTATGAACATATAACCGATTGGTACAAACACATGTTTGCCCTGCATTACGGAACTTCGACGCGACAAGCCCTTCCGAAGCCGCATCTAAGTCTGCATCTTCAAACACGATGAAAGGCGCATTACCACCCAACTCCATCGACACCGCCTTGACTGAATCACTGGCTTGCTTCATCAAAATTTTCCCGACTCGCGTAGACCCCGTAAAAGAGATCTTCTGAATCCTAGGATCAGTACTTAGTACTTGACCAAACTCAGCAGCCTGCTCCGACACCACGACAGAAAGCAGTTCTTTAGGGATACCAGCCTGATAAGCTAATTCAACAACAGCAATTGCAGTGAGAGGGGTAAGCTCTGATGGCTTGATCAACATGCCACAACCTGCCGCTAGGGCTGGTGCTGCTTTTCTTGTAATCATCGCAATAGGGAAGTTCCAAGGTGTAATTGCAGCGCATACTCCCACAGGCTGGCGAATTGCAGATAGACGTCTATCTGTCGTGGGGGCAGGAATAACTTCGCCATAAGCACGTTTTGCTTCTTCTGAGAACCACTCGACAAAAGAGGCACCATACATCACTTCCCCTTTGCTCTCAGCTAAAGGTTTACCCTGCTCTAAGGTAATAATCGTGGCTATGTCTTCTGCATTATCAAGAAGTAGTTGATACCACCCCCTCAAACGACGAGAGCGCTCTTTGGCACTTAATTTAGCCCAACGGACTTGCTCCGTTTTGCACTGACCAATGAGATCATCTAACTCATCAAGAGTACTAGGCTTTAACCGAATTAACTCTTGCTCAGTTGCAGGGTTGATGACCACAATTCCCTCATCGGAAGACCATTGCTTAAATACAGATTTCAGCGTTTCATTTTTTATTTGTTGCATCATCAAACATACTCCTCAAGAACTCCTCTTAGGTTAATCGCTACTAGCAAGTTCAGCAAAGAAAACAAAGTTTTCTAAAAGGCATTAATTTTCGGAAGACTTAGCTCTCTTCCTCACTATATTTCGGGAAATTGCGTAATCCACGCAACGACGGTCCCGCTCTAAACATGGAAGCAATGAATGTTTGAGAAATAAGATGTAGAAAATTATTGTTTAAGAGAGACGCTAACAAAACACGCAGTACGGAAGACTATTCATTCTATTACGGTTGAGGGCGAGTGTTATAAAGACTCATTGTTCAAATGACCAATCTTTCAACGAGGACAGGATACAAACTCGGAGTAATTGGAAGTGCAGGCAGCAGGCTCATCTTCCTGAGAAACTCATGTGCCAAAAGGGTAAAGAAAGTCGTATTGTCTCGCCTTCAATGTGTAAATGCATTTCTAGGGGACACGACCAAACGAAAAAGCCCCAGTCTTTGGACTAGGGCTTAATATAAGTGGCGGAGTGGACGGGACTCGAACCCGCGACCCCCGGCGTGACAGGCCGGTATTCTAACCAACTGAACTACCACTCCGCAGTGGTATCACTCGCTTTAATAAGCAAGTGTCCGCTTTTGTCTTCACTTTTCGAAAAAGTGAAAATAAAACTAAAGCCTGGCGATGTCCTACTCTCACATGGGGAAGCCCCACACTACCATCGGCGCTATTTCGTTTCACTTCTGAGTT
>NZ_JAMZAN010000022.1:0-16357 GCF_024181865.1 Vibrio sp. Y58_MX_L22 | reverse complement strand
TCGACGCCGTTATCGTTCCCCGAAGGTTCAGATAACTCGTTTCCGCTCGACTTGCATGTGTTAGGCCTGCCGCCAGCGTTCAATCTGAGCCATGATCAAACTCTTCAATTTAAGATTTTGTCGGCTCAATGAATACTGAATATTCCTTTCGCTAATAAATAGCAGAAGTAATGTTTGAATTGACTGTGCTGAATCCGAAGATTCAATGGTCACTTCGTTTCATTGAAACCTAAATTGTTTCCGAAGAAACTATTTGGATTATCATCAACGAGTGCCCACACAGATTGATAGGTCTATATTTTTAAAGAGCACACTTCGAAGTTCTCTTCAAAGTGGACGGCTATTTTAGCTAGATAACTTATCGTGTCAAACACTTTTTTAAGTTATTTATCTGCGAGTTAATTTTAACTCACTAACCGTAGTTGTTTAGGTTCCGCTTCACTTGCTTTCCCGTGACAACGGAGGCGCATTATAGGGAGTTCATTAAAGAACACAAGTGCATTTTTAAAAAAAACTCACCTTTTTAGTTTATTCGTATAGAAAACAGACAAAAGACTCTAAAAAACTATAGAAAAGGGGCCAAACGGCCCCTTTAGTGTGATTTTTATCTCAATTTTACTGTATCCATACAATTATTGATGAGCACAAATTTGGTCATTAGTAACAATTAGCTGCACTGTCTTGTCTGGAACGATTTCACCAGACAGAATTGATTTGGCTAACGGGTTCTCGACATTCTGCTGAATTGCACGTTTTAAAGGACGCGCACCATACACAGGATCGAAACCAACTTGAGCGATCAAATCGAGCGCTTTGTCGGAAACTTCTAGTTGATAGCCTTTCTCCTCTAGTCGTTTCGCCAAACGTTCCAATTGAATAGAAGCAATGGACTTAATGTGTTCTTGACCAAGTGGATGGAACACCACGATTTCGTCAACACGGTTCAAGAACTCTGGGCGGAAGTGTTTGCTAACCACATCCATCACTTCACTCTTGATACCTTGATAGTCTAATGTTGCGAAATTCTCTTGGATACGAGATGAACCCAAGTTAGATGTCATGATCACAACCGTATTACGGAAGTCAACAGTACGACCTTGACCATCCGTTAAACGCCCATCATCGAGAACTTGCAGCAGAATGTTAAATACATCCGGATGCGCTTTCTCTACTTCGTCTAACAAAATTACCGAATACGGCTTGCGACGAACCGCTTCAGTTAAGTAACCACCCTCTTCATACCCGACATAGCCTGGAGGTGCACCAACCAACCTTGCCACTGAGTGTTTCTCCATGAACTCAGACATATCGATACGGACCATCGCATCTTCACTGTCGAACATAAAGCTCGCAAGTGTCTTACAAAGCTCTGTTTTACCCACACCAGTTGGACCTAAGAATAAGAAGGAGCCAATTGGTCGGTTTGGATCAGAAAGCCCAGCTCGACTACGACGAATGGCATTCGATACAACAGAGACCGCTTCGCTTTGACCTACCACACGATTATGCAGCACGTCTTCCATGCGAAGTAGTTTCTCTTTTTCCGCTTCTAGCATCTTGGATACTGGGATGCCAGTTTGCTTAGAAAGTACTTCTGCAATCTCGTTGTCGGTTACTTTATTACGCAATAGCGTCATTTCCTGCATTTCAGCTTGGGTTGCAAGATCTAACTGCTTCTCAAGTTCAGGAATACGACCATATTGAAGCTCCGACATGCGGTTTAGATCACCAGCTCGGCGAGCAAACTCCATGTCCATACGAGCTTGTTCAAGCTCTGACTTAATATGTTGAGTACCAGAAAGAGCTGCTTTTTCTGTATTCCAAACCTCTTCTAGTTCAGCGTACTCACGTTCTTTTTCATTGAGTTCTTCATTAAGCGCTTTCAAACGCTTTTCACTCGCTTCATCGTGCTCGTTACTTAGTGCTTGCTGCTCAATTTTGAGTTGGATGATTTTACGCTCAAGCTTATCCAAGGACTCCGGCTTAGAGTCAATTTGTAAACGAATGCTTGAAGCCGCTTCGTCGATTAAGTCGATCGCTTTATCCGGCAACTGACGGTCGGAGACATAGCGATGTGACAAACTCGCCGCAGCAACAATCGCTGGGTCGGTAATTTCGACGTGATGATGAAGCTCATAACGCTCCTTCAAGCCACGTAAAATCGCCACGGTATCCTCAACGGTCGGCTCATCCACCAGCACTTTTTGGAAACGACGTTCTAATGCTGCATCTTTTTCGATGTACTGACGATATTCATCCAATGTTGTTGCGCCAACACAGTGCAGCTCACCACGAGCTAGTGCCGGTTTTAGCATGTTGCCCGCATCCATTGAGCCTTCACCTTTACCAGCGCCGACCATAGTGTGTAGTTCATCAATGAAGAGGATGACGTTGCCTTCTTCTTTAGCAAGTTCATTCAATACTGATTTTAAACGCTCTTCAAATTCCCCACGGTATTTCGCGCCAGCAACCAGTGCGCCCATATCCAGTGATAGCACACGGCGACCACGCAGACCTTCAGGTACTTCATTGTTAACTATGCGCTGCGCTAAGCCTTCAACAATTGCTGTCTTACCTACGCCTGGTTCACCGATAATCACAGGGTTGTTTTTAGTACGACGCTGCAATACCTGGATAGTACGACGGATTTCATCATCACGGCCGATAACCGGATCCAATTTACCTTGCTCTGCACGCTCGGTAAGGTCTATGGTGAACTTTTCCAATGCTTGGCGAAGCTCTTCTGCGTTCGGATCATTGACCTTTTGACCACCTCTGATCTTTTCGATTGCCTGGCTGACTTTTTGCTCTGTTAAGCCGATCTCTTTGAGTAATTGCCCCAATGGTCCGCGGTCTTCTAAAGCGGCAAGCAGGAAGACTTCAGACGAGATATAGGAGTCTTGACGCTTTTGCGCCACTTTGTCACACAGGTTAAACAATGTGCCCATCGAGCTAGAGAGCTGAACATCCCCACCGATGCCACTGACTTTTGGTAGTCGATCTAACATTTCACTCAATTTAGAGCGTAAATGCGTTACGTCCACATCCAGCATAGTAAGCAATGGACGAATTGGACTGCCATTTTGATCAAGCAAAGCCACCATGAGGTGAACTGGCTCGATATATTGATGATCGCGCCCTAACGCTAGTGATTGAGCATCAGAGATAGCGATTTGAAACTTACTTG
Source organism: Vibrio sp. Y58_MX_L22 (assembly GCF_024181865.1). Lineage (NCBI taxonomy): Bacteria > Pseudomonadati > Pseudomonadota > Gammaproteobacteria > Vibrionales > Vibrionaceae > Vibrio > Vibrio sp. Y58_MX_L22. The sequence continues at coordinate 13,170 of NZ_JAMZAN010000022.1, read as the reverse complement.
TGAATCGATCAAGACGCATATCTACCTTCCTAACCTCAACTAAAGGAAATTCTTTTGACAGTTAGAAAGATGGATACTCAGGAGGGGAATTTCAAGGGAGTGAATGAATAAAGATAGCTTTGCAAAAATAGTAGTATGCATCTTAGCACTTTGGTGCTTATAGCTAGTCTTCGATCCAAATAAAGGTTGCTTGTCGACCAGTCTTACCATCACGGCGATAAGAGTAAAAAGAGGTTTTATCTTGGTAAGTACAAAGTCCAGAATCAATCACTTGTGTCACACCAGCCCGGTTTAGACGTTGCGTTGCCAGCACCGACATGTCAGCAAACCATTTACCGTCGATATCGCGTGGAGCAAATGCTTGATTCGCCTGTGAATCAAAATCAACAAAAGCTTGCAGAACATCTTCACCCACTTCGAAGGCTTGAGGGCCAATGGCGGGGCCAAGCCACGCTATCACTTCACCAGAAAACAACGCTAACGCATTTTCGACAATGCCATTTGCTAAGCCGCGCCAACCTGCGTGAACAGCGGCTACTTGCGTACCTTGTGTATTAGTCAATAATACAGGTAAACAATCGGCGGTCATCGCTGAACAAACAACATGGCTTGAAGAAGTAAATACACCATCCGCATCAAGCACCTGTGTTGTTGGTTCATTTGCTTGAGCCACAACGGTTGAATGCGTTTGGTTTAACCAGATTGGCGCATTTGGCATGCTTGCCTGTTGCGCCAACCAGGCTCGGTTCTTCTCTACTAAAGACAAATCATCCCCAACGTGAGTACCTAAATTTAGCCCTTGGTAAGGGCCTGTCGAAAATCCGCCTATGCGTGTTGAGGCGAAAGCTTTGACATTTTTAGGCGCTGGCCAGTTCGGAATGATCGTCTTCATATTAGAATTCTTCCGGTAAGCCGTGCTCTTCTGTATCTTGACGAAGCGCTTCAGTCATCACAACCATGTCATCAGGCACTGGAGCATGAAACTCAAGAACTTCGCCCGTAATTGGGTGCTCAAAGCGCAGCATTACTGCGTGCAATGCTTGGCGATCGAAGCCCCGGATCATTGCCGTTAGCTCTTCAGACGCACCTGTCGGGATGCGAGCACGTCCACCATATGCAATATCACCGAGCAGCGGATGCTGAAGATAAGACATGTGCACACGAATCTGGTGCGTACGACCCGTTTCTAGACGCAAACGAATACGCGTGTGTTCGCGGAAGCGTTCAGCAACACGGTAGTGCGTTACTGCTGGTTTGCCCATTGGTGCCACCGCCATAAGCGTGCGCTTAGTAGAGTGACGACCAATAGGTTGATCCACTTTACCGCCCGCAGTCATACGACCAATAGCGATCGCTTCGTACTCACGAGTAATATTACGTTTTTGCAGTGCGCGAACCAGACGAGTTTGTGCAGGAACGGTTTTCGCCACCACCATCAAACCCGTTGTGTCTTTATCCAAACGGTGCACGATACCTGCACGAGGTACTTCTGCAATATCAGGGTAATGATGCAACAACGCATTAAGCACAGTGCCATCAGGCGTACCAGCGCCCGGATGAACCACAAAGTCACGAGGTTTGTTGATAACGATAATATCTTCATCTTCATAGACGATATCTAGCGGGATATCTTGCGCTTCCCAGCGTTCTTCATCTTCTAACTCGGCTTGCAATGTAATTTCCTCGCCACCCATTACTTTGGTACGAGGTTTAGTGACAACTTCACCATCAACTTGAACTTTCCCATCAAGCAGCCACTCTTTTAGGCGCGAGCGAGAGAAGTCCGCGAATAATTCGGCGATAGCTTGGTCTAAACGTTGACCTAACTGGCTATCTTTTACGGTATTTGTTAATACAATCTGCTGAGCCATATCGAACTTTTTTAAAAACTGTGAGACTAATGCTCACGACTGTGAAAAAATAGACTATTACGTCATTGTATCTGTTACTGGAAAGAAAGTAACGGCAGCTTAAGAAATATTTAGATTCAAGGAACAGACTCCTGATATGAAACGTCAGACTTTAACAGGCCTTTTAGCGGTATCCCTTCTGTTTGGATGTGCAAGCAAAGAAGAAATCGTTCCTGATGTGCCGCCTTCGGAACTGTATGCAGACGCACAGATTTCTCTTCAAAGTGGTAATTGGCTTTCTGCAATTGAGAAACTGGAAGCATTAGACTCACGTTACCCATTCGGTGCCTACTCAGAACAGGTGCAGCTTGACCTAATCTATGCGTACTACAAAAACGACGACCTTGCTTTGGGCTTGGCAACCATTTCTCGCTTTATGCGTTTAAACCCAACCCATGAAAAGATGGATTGGGTGCTGTACATGCGAGGTCTAAGCCACATGGCGCAAGATCGTAACTTTATGCATGATTTATTCAGCGTAGATCGAAGCGATCGCGATCCTGAACCGGTAAAAAAAGCATTTGATGACTTCAAAAAACTACTTCAACGCTACCCGAATAGCCCATATGCAGAAGATTCACAAAAACGTATGGTTGCGCTGAAAAACCGTCTAGCGAACTATGATTTAGCGACTGCTGACTTCTACCTTCGCCGTGAAGCTTGGGTCGCTGCTATTAATCGCAGCCAAGAGCTACAAAAAGCGTATCCAGACACAGAAGCTGCACGTAAGTCACTGACTATCCAGCTAGAGGCCTACAAGCAACTTGGTTTGGAAGACGCCGTAGCAAGAACTGAAAAGCTTATCGAGCTCAACCCTGTGAAGTAATTGAACTTGCTTTAAACTGAACCGCCACCGTTTTTACCGTGGCGGTTTTTTATTACTCTCAATAGTGTATTCAGCCCTTTCTTGATGATCTTCCTAGCTCCACATATGCTTAAAGTTCTCCTCCCCCCTTTATAAAAAGGATGTGAACGTGACGATATCTAAGCTTTGCGCAGTTATGCTGCTCCTATTGTCTGCTTCCGTTTGCGCACTGCAAATCTCGCCGCTCAAACAGCCTCCTTATACTGGGGACCTCGATGTCATCAAGGAGAAGAATGTACTGCGCGTCTTAGTTTCTGCTGATTTAGGCTTTTACTACATTGAGGGCGGCACACCAAAAGGCATAGGCGCGGAATTGCTGGCGCATTTCGAAAAAGACCTTCGTAAACTCAAACCAAAGCTTAACGTACAAATTATTCCTGTTGCCCGCGACCAGCTACTACCAGCCTTAGAAAACGGTTCAGGTGACTTAGTTGTCGCCAACCTGACTATTACCGACACGCGCAAACAGAAAGTGGAGTTCAGTTCACCCATCCTCACTGGTATTCAAGAGTGGGTAGTGACAAACAAAAGCACACCAACGATGACGAAAATCGAACAATTGAGCGGCAAAGAGATTTGGGTGCGCGCCAGTTCTAGCTACTTTGAAAGCATTCAGACACTAAATAAGAAACTAAACAAAAAAGGCTTACCGCCTGTTATCGTGCACTTTATTGAAGAAACACTTCAAGATTATGAGCTGGTCGGAATGCTCAACAATGGTTACGTCAAAGCCATTGTTCTCGATAGCCATAAAGCCAAGCTTTGGCTGAAAGTGATGGATGATATTCGGGTGCACAAAAAAATCCCTATCCGCAAAAATGGCAAAATTGCTTGGGCAATGCGAGAAAATAGTCCCAAATTAAAAGCCGTCGTGAATAAGTTCATCCAGAAGTCTCGCTCTGGGACACTACTCGGTAACGTTATTTACGGTAAATACATCGATAACACGGGATGGTTGAACAGAGCTCTTAACCCTAAGAAAATTGCTCAACTAGAAAAACTCGCAGCGCTATTTTCACGCTATGGTGAGAAATACGATATCGACTATTTACTGATCGCTGCAATCGCTTACAAGGAATCAGGATTTAATAACGACCTAGTTGGAAGCCGAGGTGCCGTTGGCATAATGCAAGTCCTACCCAGCACCGCTCAAGATCCGAATATCAATATCAAAAATGTTCGACAATTAGAAAACAACATTCATGCTGGAGTGAAATACTTAGCTTTTTTGCGTAAGCAGTACTTCAGTGATCCTGATATTACTGCACAAAATAAACTCTACTTTACATTGGCGGCTTACAATGCGGGCCCCGGCAATGTAGAGCGTATTCGTAAGCGTGCAGCCCAACAAGGTTACGATCCTAATGTTTGGTTTAATAACGTGGAAGTCGTTATGCGGAAAAGTTTAAGCTCAACGGTTGGGTACGTCACAAGCATTAATCGCTACTACATAATATACAAACAACTAGAAAGTTTGGACCAAGTCAAAAGTCTAGAAAGGGTTTCACTAGCCCCAAAAGACCCCATTTTCATGATACCGCTACGAAAAGTCAGCCAAATGCCAGGCAGTAAAAAGCCGCTTGTGCAGTAAGCGGCTTTTTAAATGGATTCATTGGAGAGACTCAGTGATCGTCATCACACCTTACGTGTAGTTAAATTTTAACCACCTCAAATATTAGGCCGTAAAACTTCCCTAAAAACGAGGCCGTTTTCAGCTGAGTACTCTATCCAATCTACGGATTTACTAACCGATAACAAGCAATTTCACGATAAATCTCAGAAGTTCTTGAGTGAGATCACATTCATTTTTCATCATAAAAAACCCGAGCAAAATAATGATCTGAATCACATTTTTTTATGCTTAAAGCGGTAATCTGAACTCAACCCATGAGGGATGCAACAGAGGAAAAACACTTATGACAATGAATATCACTGGCAAAAACATCGAAATCACCTCTGCAATCCGAGCTCATATTGAGAGCAAATTTAAAAAACTGGAGAAATGGCAAGTAGACCTAATTGGTTGCCAAGCAACTTTCAGTGAGGAACCAAACAAACAGAAGAAATTCGAAGCGGTTATCAAAGTTCCTAAAGGCCAGCTCATTGCCTCAGCAACTCACGAAGATCTTTACGCAGCTATCAACGAAGTGGAGCAAAAACTAGAACGACAATTGAACAAGCTGACCCACAAACCTGAAGCTCGACGTGCAAGTAAGCCTGAGCTAGTGGAAGAAGAAGAGTAAACTGAACAGATTGAGGAAATAGCGCCGAAAGGCGCTATTTTTTTGCTTGACGCTCTCCCCAGCCTTGCTTATTGTGTTTAAACACTCATAAATTAAGCACTATTTATGCATTTAACCTCACTGTTTATTTTTGACTTCTTTTTCCTCCCATAGTTGGAGGGGCGAACTCGTTTGTGAAAGAAAAGTCAAAAACAAACAGAAAGCCTCCCAAATCGGGAGGCTTTTTTATAAGGAAAGAATTGATGACTGACCAACCTATTTCCCTCGAAGAAATTCGTTTACGCTTGAATGAGTTGGATGACCAACTTCTCAGCTTGTTGTCTGAGCGCCGTAAACTCAGCATTGAAGTAGCCAAAAGCAAAGTACAAACCTCAAAGCCTGTTCGCGACGCCGTCCGTGAACAGCAATTATTGGTCAAGCTGATTTCTAATGGCCAAGATAAATACGAACTTGACGCGCAGTACATCACCAAACTTTTCCATACCATCATTGAAGACTCAGTTCTGCTTCAACAAAGTTATCTGCAAAATCTCGTTAACCCACAGCAAAGCCGTAAGCCACTTGCTCGCGTCGCATTTTTAGGAGCCAAAGGCTCTTATTCGCACTTGGCAAGTCGCGAATACTTCAGTCGTAAAAATACGGAGCTTATCGAGCTCAACTGCGAGCACTTTAAAGAAGTGACTCAAACGGTTGAATCTGGCCATGCTGATTATGGCGTTCTGCCAATCGAAAACACCAGCTCAGGCTCTATTAATGAAGTGTATGACTTACTACAACACACGACGCTTTACATCGTTGGAGAGCTAACTCAACCAATCGAACACTGCTTGGTTGCGAAAAAAGACATTCGTCTGGAAGATATTAAAACGCTGTATTCTCACCCTCAGCCACACCAACAGTGCAGTGAGTTTTTAAGCCGTATGAAAGGGGTAAAGCTGGAATCCTGCGCGAGCACAGCAGATGCAATGCAGAAAGTCCAAGAGATGGATCGTGATGATGTGGCTGCAATTGGTAATGCATCAAGCGGTAAGCTATATGGCTTGCAAGCAATTCAAGGCAACATCGCAAACCAAACCGAAAACCATACTCGCTTTATCGTGGTTGCTCGTAAACCGGTTGAAGTTTCTACTCAGATTCCAGCAAAAACCACATTGATCATGTCGACCTCCCAAGAGGCAGGCTCATTGGTTGAAACACTATTAGTGCTGCAACGTTACGGCATCAATATGACCAAGCTGGAATCACGCCCAATTATGGGGAACCCGTGGGAAGAGATGTTCTACGTAGACTTGACATCACATCTTGCTTCGACAGAAATGCAACAGGCACTTGAAGAGCTAACAAAAATCACTAAGCACTTGAAAGTATTAGGCTGTTACCCGAGTGAGAACGTAAAGCCTACGCAAGTAAAATTGAGTTAATAGACACCAGTGAGTAAAAAGATCATGGCAACCCAAAAAGTCGTAATCGCATCGCTAAACCCAGCCAAAATTAATGCAGTTCAAAGTGCATTTCGTAATGCATTTCCGTATCAAGAGTTCAACTTCGTTGGCATCAGTGTACCGAGTGAGGTCGCAGATCAGCCCATGACGAATGAAGAAACTCATCGTGGTGCGCTAAACCGCGTTAAAAACGCAAAAGTAGAGATGCCAAACGCGGATTACTATGTCGGTCTCGAAGCGGGAATTGAAGCAAACGTGACGTTTGCTTGGATGGTGGTTGAGTCAGAGACTCACCGCGGTGAATCTCGTTCTGCAAGCTTAATGTTGCCGCCAAAAGTCTTGGAAAAACTCAAGGATGCGAATGAGTTGGGAGATGTAATGGACGAAGTGTTTGGTACTGATAACATCAAACAGAAAGGTGGCGCTATTAGCCTGCTAACCCAAAACCAGCTAACTCGAAGCTCGGTCTATCACCAAGCCTTGATTCTGGCTTTAATTCCATTCACAAACCCTGAGCACTTTCCTTCAAATTTATAACACTCAGCCTATTCTCTAGATACGCAAAAGGGCGGATATTTCCGCCCTTTGTAATACGTTATCTTAGTCACTTGTAACACCAAGGCCTAAAAGCAAATTGGATATACTGTCTACTTAGATACTGCAACTTGTTCTAACAAGACTTTCAACTTGTCTTTTTCTTCATCAGATTTCGACTTTAGTTCGTTAGAGCCTCGAGTAATGGTGGCAATGCCCACACCAAGCATCTGACTGATCTGACGTTGAGATAATTCTCCTTTAAGAAGTTCGTTAATTATATTAACGCGTGATATTAATGACTCTCTCTCATCACGTGACATCAGCATAGTTAACAGCATGTCATCTTGCTGGGTGCCCATACTTGTTCGAATTAGCTCAATAATCTGTTGCCAGTCTTTGTACTCGGGTTCGTGCGACATCAAGTTACCTCACTCAATACTTGGTATTGATCTCATGTTGATTCAAGAACGCGCCATCGATACCCAAAAGATCACGATAGTATGTTTCAAACATCAAGATGTTTTGTACATAACCGCGAGTCTCTTTAAATGGAATTGCCTCAATAAAGGCATAAGCATCCACTTTTCCTTGGGTACGCTCTCGCCACGTTTTTACTCTGTTAGGACCTGCATTATAAGCAGCAAGAGCAAAAATACGATTATTATCGTAATCCTCTAATAAACCTTGCAAATAATGGCTACCAATTTCGATATTTTTTCCTACATTGTAGAGATCCTGCGTACCTTGATAACTCAACTTATATTTACGTGCCGTGTACTTCGCCGTCGCAGGCATGATCTGCATAAGACCACGAGCGCCAACTGGAGAGCGGGCTTCAACATCTAACGCACTTTCCTGTCGAGCGAGAGACATCATCATGACGGGATCAATGTTGTGCTTTTTCGCATAAAAGTTAAACCACCAGCGGTGTGCTATTGGGAACCTAAGTTCGATATTATCCCACATCTGCGCTTGAATACTCGCGGTCACCGTTAGGTTATGCCAACGCTTAAATGATGCATAAGCCGCCAACATCGCCTTTTCATCTTTTCCTACGCGGCGCAGTAAGTGTGCCCATTCACTCTTCGCTGCTGCGATTTTATCCGTCGCGATCAACTCTTCGATACGAGCTAACGAGTCTTGATAGGGTTGAACAACTTTCTTATCCAACTTAACCGTATGCGTTGGGTATTTGATTGATTGTCCGATTGCATTGGCGGCAGCCACACTGTAGAAGTTTCGTTGCCCAAGCAGAGTTGCTAAACGCTGTTTCCCCGCGATGTCATCACCTAACGCTATTTCACTTCTTCCAAGCCAATATTGCCAGCGTAGCGTGGCTTGTTCTTCTTTATTTAGAACAGCAATCCACTCTTGTACGCCTTTCCAATCTGCATTTTGAATCGCTAAGCGGATGCGCGTTTCAATCAACGGTAAGTACTGACTGGTTTTCGTTTTATCATCGCGCCATTTAGCTAATGACTCAGACTCCGTACGAGTCAATCGAAATGCAATATAGTCGGCAAGTTCTTGCGCTTTTTCTGGAGAAAACTTCTGTCCTTTAATGACAGCATCGTACGCACCTTGTGCTTGGCTAGTGTTCATGCGAGCCAACTTTTCTAACGCATATTCACTTTGCGCTCGATTAAAATCATTCGCAGGTTTTTTCTTCGCGAATTCCGCAACACTTGAAGGATTATCAAACAACGCTTTCATTTCTTTGGCTTGTTGCTTTGCCTGCGCTGATTTAGGCAGTTTGAGCAAGTAACTCATCAAACCGCCATTACGAGCATCAAACGCCAGTAACATACGCTGTAGAATCAGTTCATCGGTACGCTCACCCGCCTTGTCCCATGCTTCAAATAATGGGTCACACTCATCAGCAATGCTGATGCCACGTAACCACATATGTTCAGCCCCTTTAAACGCCGCGACTTTCTTGCCTTGCTTTAATTGAGCGACGTAGAAAATACATTGGTAACGCTCACCACTAGGAATGACTTTTTGAAACTCAGTAATGGTTTTCCAATCTTTTTGCTTATAAAGATGATTGAGGTATGGAGCGCGAACTCGACGAGAAAATGGAAAAGACTCGTGCTCAGAAATAAACTCGTTCACCTGTTGTGGTGACTTTTCCGGTAACTGTCTAATAAAAGTGCGGTAATCCACATAAGGCGTTAGTGGATAGTCAGAAATTTTAGGACGAATCGAAAGGTATCCGTCGATGTCATTTTTATCTAATAAATCTTGAGCTTGCTCATATACTTCGCGCTGCTTTTCCAAACTCAGCGCGGCATTAGCACTCAAACTCATAGCACACAACGCGGCGGCGCAGCATACGTTTTTAGCCAATTCAGATACGTTGAATCTCATTTGTGTCATTTTCCCCAGACATATACTGCCCTAAAGCCTAGTTTTGTTAGAGTTCATGTGATGTTAAGGCAATTTTCACACATGCATCTATTTACACAGAATGCAGATGTCCATGTAAAGCAACTTAGTGTATTAAAAATTGTACTCGTCAAACTTTTAAGACGATGGAGACAAAGCGTTTCTAACTCGCATAGAAAACACTTCGTCATTCTTAACGAATAACAAAAGTGTATACCCTAACCGTGTAAGTTTCCGGTCAGCTCAAAATAAGAAATCCATTCGTTAGGGAAATTCTTGCAATGCGGTAACAAAAACAAAGCACTTGGTATAAAATGATGGGTTTGAATGACAGTTAATTTAGGAACGATCGGCAATGGCTGAATACGTATATACCATGTCGCGGGTGAGCAAAATTGTGCCACCTAAGCGTCAAATTCTTAAAGACATCTCTCTGAGCTTCTTCCCTGGTGCGAAAATCGGTGTTTTAGGTCTGAACGGTGCAGGTAAATCCACACTGCTACGTATCATGGCAGGTATCGACACGGATATCGACGGTGAAGCGCGTCCACAACCTGGTCTAAACGTAGGTTACCTACCTCAGGAACCAGTATTAGACGAATCAAAAACCGTTCGTGAAGTTGTTGAAGAAGCGGTTGCTGACGTTGCTGACGCTCTGAAACGTTTGGACGCAGTCTACGCAGCATACGCTGAACCAGATGCAGACTTCGACGCACTTGCAAAAGAGCAAGGCGAGCTAGAAGCCCTTATCCAAGCGAAAGATGGTCATAACCTAGAAAATGCGCTTGAGCGTGCAGCAAACGCACTACGTTTACCTGAATGGGACCAAAAAATTGCGCACCTATCAGGTGGTGAACGCCGCCGTGTGGCTATTTGTCGCTTGCTACTTTCTAAGCCAGACATGCTATTGCTTGATGAACCTACCAACCACCTAGATGCAGAATCAGTTGCTTGGCTAGAGCGCTTCTTAGTGGATTACACAGGTACCGTAGTAGCCATCACCCACGACCGTTACTTCCTAGATAACGCTGCGGGCTGGATCTTAGAACTGGACCGTGGTGAAGGTATCCCATGGGAAGGCAACTACACCTCATGGCTGGAGCAAAAAGACGCTCGTCTACAACAAGAAGCCTCCCAAGAGAGTGCTCGCCAAAAGACTATCGAGAAAGAGCTTGAGTGGGTACGTAAAAATCCTAAAGGTCGTCAAGCGAAGTCAAAAGCACGTATGGCTCGCTTTGAAGAGCTACAAAGCTCTGATCATCAAAAACGTAATGAAACCAATGAACTATTTATCCCACCAGGTGAGCGTCTAGGTGATAAGGTTATTGAAGTGAAGAACCTGACCAAGTCATTTGACGGTCGAGTTCTGATTGATGACCTGTCATTCAGCATCCCTAAAGGTGCAATTGTTGGTATCATCGGTGCTAACGGCGCAGGTAAATCGACGCTATTCAAGATGTTAAGTGGTACTGAACAACCAGACTCGGGCACAATTGAGATGGGCGATACAGTAAAGCTGGCATCGGTCGATCAGTTCCGTGACAGCATGGACGATTCTAAAACCGTATTCCAAGAGATCTCTGAAGGTGCTGATATCATTAAGATCAACAACTTCGAAATCCCAGCTCGCGCATACTGTTCACGCTTTAACTTTAAAGGCAGTGACCAACAAAAGATTATTGGTGAACTATCGGGTGGTGAGCGTAACCGTGTCCACCTTGCGAAGCTGCTTAAAGCGGGCGGTAACGTGTTGCTACTCGACGAACCAACCAACGACCTTGACGTTGAAACACTGCGTGCTCTAGAAGAAGCATTACTAGAGTTCCCAGGTTGTGCAATGGTTATCTCGCACGACCGTTGGTTCCTTGACCGTATCGCAACCCACATCATTGACTACCGTGACGAAGGCCAAGTTAACTTCTACGAAGGTAACTACACAGAGTACATGGATTGGTTGAAGAAAACATTGGGTCCTGAAGCCGCAGAACCACACCGTATCAAATACAAGCGTATTGCGAAGTAATCGCAACCCACAAAGTTTGATTGTAATTTGTACAAAGGCCGCTATCATAGCGGCCTTTGTTTTCTTTGTTATAAAAAGAGCTCATTAGCCCGTCTCGTTCGTTAAGAACATGACATTGCACTTACGTCACTCTGTAGCGACCTCGACACTTTTCAAACAACAATCGAACACTTTTTGTTCGTATTGATATACTATTCAATTCTGTTTGACGACCTGACGAGAATATTCATATGACAGAGAGACGACGCTTTTCACGTATTCTCCATCAAGCTCCAGCTAAGATAGAACAACGTGACTTGGCAATTGAAGCTAGGATTCAAGATCTTTCCTTGCATGGTTTACTCATGAAAGTGGAAGAGACTGAGGCTTTGGATCCAACCCTTCCAGTCCATGTGACTTTTTCATTTGATCAATCCGAACAAGTGATTACGTTAAAAGCGCAAATTGTGAATGTCTCTAAGTGTGAGATTAGGTTGAAGATCGCTAAGATAGACATCGAAAGCATTAGCCAACTAAAACGATTTATAGAATTGAATGTAGGCAATAACGACCTTCTGAATCGAGAGTTAGAGCACCTCTCTGGTTTTTAGGAGAAAAATAAATGAACGCCTATTTAAGTAACAATAACTATGTCTAAAAAAATCATCATGCAGATCCCGACGAAAGACGGCGATCAGCAGTTCTATTTGGGCCGCAGTTCGGTCCTAGCAGTATTTGCTTCAGTATTGGCATTACCCGCCGTCGTTGGTGGCGCGTGGTACCTTAATCAGCAGCAGATGCACAATAAAGACGAACTAACACAAATCATCGCCAAACTGGAAAGTGAAAAGGCCGAAGTGACGGCTCTTTACGAAGAGCAGCTTGATACCAATCATTCACTTTCCCAGTCTTTGACGGACAAAAACAATCAAATTCAGCTATTGGGCAAACGGGTATTCGACGTTGAATCGGTTTTAGGTCTCGCAGACGAAGAGTTGATGATCGATGAGAACAGCATGGGGTTAGAGGAGCGAATTGACGCAGCCGCTATCGATTCTGCTGTTCGCGCGACGATGTTCCGTTTGATACCAAATGACAGTCCAGTCACATACCAACGTATTTCTTCTTCTTACGGCAGTCGTATTAATCCGATTTCAGGTAAGAGGCATGTTCATACTGGTATCGATCTGACTTGTAAAAGAGGAGAAGAGATCCTGGCACCGGCTGACGGTGTGGTGGAAACCGTTCGCCCGAGCAAGCGTGGTTATGGTAACTATGTCACCATTCGTCACTCATTTGGCTTTATGAGCTCCTTTGCTCATCTACAACGCTTCAAAGTGAAAAGCGGTCAGTTTGTTAGTAAAGGCGACATCATTGCTCAATGCGGTAACTCTGGCAACTCCACAGGGCCACACTTGCACTATGAAGTACGCTTTCTCGGACGAGCACTCAACCCTCAATACTTAATGGAGTGGACGCCAGAAAACTTCAATGACGTCTTTGAAAAAGAGAAAAAAGTGAAATGGGGACCTTTGGTTCAATTGATTGATAACGTTGTACGTCTACAAGTCAATTTAACCAATTCACCCTATCGCGATACCAGTATCAACACAGTATCAAGTGAAGATACGAGTAATACTGCGACGAACTGATTTGTCCATCATGACCCGTCCTGATATGGGTTGACACTTTTTAACTAAAACGCTCGATGTACTTCATCGGGCGTTTTGTATTTTAAAGCCGTATGAGGCCTCATTTGATTATAGATATCTACGGACTCTGC